>CAZKIO010000044.1:0-43615 GCA_964552795.1 uncultured Planctomycetaceae bacterium | reverse complement strand
CACGTGCAGCGCAACAAGGCCCGGCGCATCGCGCGCCTCGCGGACGTCGTCCACTCGGTCGACAGCGCGCAGCTCCTGGACACGCTCGACCGCGTCGCCGGCGAGCTGGGTCGCGCGCTCGACGTCCTCGTGCAGGTGAAGCTGCACCCCGAGCCGAACAAGGACGGGCTCGACCCGGCCCTGTTGCCCGCGCTGCTCGAGCGCGCGCGCGGCCTGCGGCACCTGCGGGTCGTGGGCCTGATGGCCATGGCCCCCATCGCCGTGCCCGAGTTCGAACGCCTCGACCGCGCGCGCGACGTGTTCGCGCGCTGCGCGGCGCTGGCGCGCGAGCACCGCGCGCTGTTCGACGCCGAGCCCGAGCTGTCGCTGGGCATGAGCGGCGACTTCGAGGCGGCGATCGAGGCCGGCGCGACGCTGGTGCGCGTCGGGAGCCTCTTGTTCGAAGGCCTGGGAGAGGCGGCGTGAGCGAGCGCCTCGTCCTGGAGGTCGCCGGATCGGGCCGCCCCGCCGCCGAACTGCCGGCGGCCGGCGTGCTCGTCGTGGGCAGCGACGGCGCGCGCGCCGGGTTGACGGTCGACGCGGCGGGCGTCGACGGCGTGCACTGCGCGATCGGCCGCACGAAGGGCGGCGGCTGGGCCGTCAAGGACCTGGGGTCGCTCGCCGGCACGCTGCTCAACGGCCAGCGCGTCGAGGCGGCGCGCATCGGCGACGGCGACGAGCTGCGCCTGGGCGAGGCGCGCCTGCGCGTCGTCGATCCGGCCGCGGCCGCGGCGCCGCGCGCGGCGCGCACGCCGCGCCCCGACGAGACGCAGACGCTCGACGCCGCCGACCTCGCGCAGGACCTGCAGGGCACGGCCGCGCCCGCTCGTCCCGCGGCCGCCGCGGCGAAGACGAAGCCCGCCGCGCTCCCGGCGATCGCGGGCATGCGCATCGAGAAGCGCATCGGCCGCGGCGGGATGGGCGACGTCTACCTCGCGGTGCAGGAGAGCCTGCAACGGCAGGTGGCGGTGAAGGTGTTGGCGACGCGCTTCGCCGACGACGCCGCGTTCGTGCGCCGCTTCCAGGCCGAGGCGCGCGCGGCGGCCGCGCTCAACCACCCCAACGTCGTCACGGTGTACGACGTCGGCGAGGATCGCGGCACGCACTACCTGTCCATGGAGTACATGGACCGCGGCACGCTGGAGGATCGCGTGCAGGCCGGCGGGCGCCTCGCGGTCGACGAGGTGCTGTCGATCCTGCGCGACGCGGCGGCGGGCCTCGTGTACGCGGAGGCGCGCGGGATCGTGCACCGCGACCTCAAGCCCGCCAACCTGATGCAGAACCACCTGGGCCAGACGAAGATCGCCGACCTGGGCCTGGCGACGCACGTCGAGTCCGAGGAGATGCAGACCGCGGACCGCAAGGTCTTCGGCACGCCGCACTTCATGTCGCCCGAGCAGGCGCGCGGCGAGCGGCTCGACCACCGCTCCGACCTGTACTCGCTGGGCGCGACCGCCTACCGGCTGCTGACCGGGCACACGCCCTTCGAGGGCCAGGACGCGCGCGAGATCGTGCGCGCGCTCCTGCGCGACGAGCCGCGCGCGATGCGCGAGTTCGTGCCCGACCTCCCGCCGGGCGTCGTCGCGCTGGTCGAGCGGCTGATGCGCAAGGACGCCGCGCAGCGCTTCGGGACGGCGCAGGAGGCGCTGCGCGAGATCGAGAGCCTGCGCGCGCGCGGCGGCGCGGGCGCCGCCCCCGCCGGCACGCGGCGCAGCCCGGCGCTCTCCGTGTTCGCCGTGCTGATCGTCGTCGGCGGCGCGGCGTGGTGGTGGTTCGCGGGCCGCGGCGCGCCCGACGCGGGTCCCCCCGGCGGGCGCGGACCCCAGACCGGTCCGACGGCCCCGGGCTCCGGCGCCGCGCTGGCCGGCGATCCGGACGCGCCCGTGGCTCCGGCGCAGCCGCCGGCGGTCGAGGCCGCGCCGGCCAGGCCGGCGACGCCCAAGGAGAAGGACGACCAGGAGCTGCGGCTGTTCGAGGCCAACGCGCGCGTCGCGCTGCTCGAGCTCCTGCAGCGCGAGATGCCCGCCACCGAGCGCCGCGACGAGCTGCGCCTTCTCGCGCAACGCTTCCAGGGCACGACCGCGGCGACCGAGGCGCTGGCGAAGGCCGAGAGCATCTCGACCGCGCTCGACGCGAACGCGCAGGCCGACCAGCAGCGCCAGCGCGAGATCGCGGAGACCGTGGCGAAGCTGCGCTCCGTCGCGCGCCTCGACGCCGACCCGCCCGAGCCGGGCAAGTCGTTCCTGGCGATGCGCACGCTGCCCGTCCCGGCGGGCCTCGTCGACGACGCGGACTACGCCAAGGCGCGCAAGGAGGTCGAGAACCAGGTGATCGGCATCGCCGTGCACTACGCGCGCGAGGCGATGGGCGAGGCCAACCGCGCACTGGGACGCGGCGACTTCGAGAGTGCCAAGGCCACGCTGGGCGCGCTGCTGCCCGTGTTCGACCTGCCCGAGTTCGCGCTGGGCCAGGCCCCCAGCGGCGTCGACGAGCTGTTCGAGGTCGGCCGCCAGGCGCGCGAGCGCTTCCACAACCTGGAGCAGTTGAAGACCGTGTTCGAGCGCCAGCGCAGCCGCGCCGACGGCCAGGCGTTCGCGACCGCGTTCGGCGGACCCGGCGGGCTGGAACGCGAGCTCCTCGCGCTGGACTTCCCGGCCGCGCGCGCGCGTCTGGAGCGCCTCGCGGGCGAGCTCGCCGGACCCGAGGAGCAGGCGCGCGCGCGGGCGCTGGCGGCCGATTGCGCCGCGGCGCAGACGGTGATCGACGCCTTGAGCGCCGACTTCGGAGCGTGGCGCCGCAAGTCGTTCAACGATCCGCGCGAGCGCCGCAACATCGCGCGCAACGCGATGGGCGTCGACGCGCAGGGCATCCTGTTCGAGTCCGAGCCCGGCAAGCTCGAGCGCGTCGGCTGGTCCGCGTTCGGCGGCAACGTCAAGGAGATCGGACGGCTGCTCGTCGAGCGCCTGTCGCGCGACTGGACCCCCGACGAGCAGGCCGGCATCGCCGTGCTGATGCGGTTGACGGCCGTGGTCGAGGCGGCGCAGATCGCCGGCAAGATGTTCGATCCCGCGAAGCGCTCGAACTTCACCGAGGGCAACGCGCGCGATCTGCTCGACGTGTTCCAGCAGGCGCACACGTGGACGGAGCGCGTCGGCGGCGAGGCGCGCGCGCGCCTGGCGCGCGAGGCCGACGCGGCGGCGGTGCTGGCCGCCGCGCTGCGCGCCGCCACCGAGGGCCGCTGGGCCGCCGCGGCCGCCGGGATCGAGCGCCTGATCACCGAGTTCGGCGACACGCTGCTGGTGCTGCTGTACTCCGACGGCCGGCCGATCGCGGAGCTCTCGGGCGGATGAGCGCGCGCCCCGACGGACCGCCGGACGCCGGCCTGGTCGCGCTCGACGGCGGCCGGCGCTGCGCGCTCACCGTCCGCGCGCAACCGGGCGCGCGCCGCGACGGGTTCGCGGGCACGTGGAACGGCCTGCTCAAGGTGGCCGTGCGCGCGCCGGCGCTGGACGGCCGCGCCAACGAGGCGCTGGCCGAGGAACTGGCGCGCCTGCTCCGGTTGAAGCCCGCGGCACTCACGCTCGTCGCCGGCGCCGCCGCGCGCGAGAAGCGCTTCGAGATCGACGCGGACGCCCGTGCGGTGGCCGCGCGGCTCGCGCGCCTCGTCCAGGAAGCAACACCCGAGCCGCCCGAGGCCCGACCATGACCGCATCTCAACTGGACGCCGCGGTCGACGCGGTCCTCGAGGAACTCGGCCGGCGCGGCACGCGCGCGCCGCAGGTGCTGCTGCTCCTGGGCACGGGCACCGGAACGCTCGCGACGCGCCTGGAAGAGCCCGAGCGCGTGCCACTGGGGAAGGTCGCCGGGGTGCCCGCGCCGTGGCGCGAGGCGACGCTGCACACCGGCCGGCTGGGCGAGGCCGACGCCTGGCTGATCGAGGACGCGCCGGGCGCCGCGGACCAGGGCAACCTCGATCAGGCCGGCGACGCGCCGTGGATGCGCGCGTTCCCCGTGTGGCTGGCCGCCGCGGCCGGCGCGTCGGCGTGCGTGCACACCTCCGCCGGCGTCGCGCTCGCGCGCGGCGGCCAGGCGGCGAGCCCCCCGGGCACGCTGGCGCTCGTGCGCGACCACCTGAACCTCTCGGGCCGCACGCCGCTGCTCGCGCTGGGCGACTCGCAGCTCGGGCCGCTGTTCCCCGACACGTCGCGGCTGCACCACGAAGGCCTGCGCAGCGCGGCGCTGGCGCACGCGCGGCGCCTGGGCGTCCCCGCCGCCGAGGCGATCGCGGCCTGCGTCGCGGGGCCGTCGTTCGAGACGCCGGCCGAGCGCGCGTTCTGGGCGCGCGCGGGCGCCGACGTCGCCGTGCAGGACCTGCAGAACCCGCTGCTCGCCGCGGCGCACGCCTCGCTCGCGCTGCTGGCCTGCGTGTGCGTGACCGACGCGGGCGAGGCCGGCGTCGACGTGCGCTCGATCGTGCAGCACGCCGAGAAGCTGGCGCCGGCGCTGGAGGACCTGATCCTGTGCCTCGCGCCCGACCTCCTGGCCGTGGCCGCCGCGGCGGGGGTCGAGGAGGCGTGACCGCGGCCGCGCCGATCGCGGTGTTCGTGTCGGGCGGCGGGCGTTCGCTCGAGAACCTGGTCGCGCTGGAACGCGCGGGCGCGCTCGCCGCGCGCGTCGCGCTGGTGGTCAGCAACACGCCGCGCTCCGGCGCGCTCGGTCGCGCGGCGCGGCTGGGCATCCCCGCCCTGGTGCTCGATCCCGAGCGCAAGCTCGCGCCGCCGGAGTTCGCGCGCGACGCCTTCCTCGCGGTCGAGAGCCAGGGCTGCGAGCTGGTCGTGCTGGCCGGCTTCCTGAAGCTGCTGCTCGTGCCCGACGCGTGGCTGGGCCGCGTGCTCAACATCCACCCCGCGCTGCTGCCGGCCTTCGGCGGCCCGGGGTTCTACGGCCGGCGCGTGCACGAGGCCGTGCTGGCGCGCGGCTGCACCGTGACCGGCTGCACGGTGCACTACGTGACCAACGAGTACGACGCCGGCCCGATCCTGCTGCAGCGCAGCGTCGCGGTGCTCGACGACGACGATCCCGACACGCTGGCGGCGCGCGTGTTCGAGGAGGAGAAGCGCGCGCTGCCCGAGGCGATCGCGCTGCACCTCGCCGGGCATCCGCGCTCGCTGCGCGCGCGCGCGAGGGCCCGGTCCCGGTGAGCGCGGACCGCCCGCCCCGGACGCGCCGCGCACGCCTGGCGCGCGTGCTGGCGCCGCTGTGCGTGGCGCTGGCGGCGTTCTGGGCCTTCCAGCCGGCGCTGGCCGCGCGCTTCGTCGTGTTCGACGACGACCAGAACATCCTGTTCAACGAGAGCTTCCGCGGCTTCAGCGCGGACCACCTGGCCTGGATGTGGACCACGCGGCACATGGGCCACTGGCAGCCGTTGTCCTGGATGAGCCTGGCGCTCGACCACGCGCTGTGGGACCTGGACCCGTTCGGGTACCACCTCACGAACGTCGTATTGCACGTCGCGGCCGCGCTCCTGGTCTACGCCTGCGCCCTGCGGCTGTTCGTCGTGGCACGGCCCGCGCTCGCGGAGCGGCCGCTCGCGCTGCGCGCCGGCGCGGCCTTCGCGGCCGCGTTCTTCGCGGCGCACCCGCTGCGCGCGGAATCGGTCGCCTGGGTCACGGAGCGGCGCGACGTGCTCTCGGCGGCGCTGCTCCTGGGCGCCCTGCTGGTCTGGCTGCGCGCGGTGCGGCCGGGCGAGCTCGCGCTGCGCTCGCGCGCCGCCGGCTGGACCGCGCTCGCGCTGCTGACGCTCTCCCTGTGCTCCAAGGCCTGGGGCATGACGTTCTTCGTGCTGCTCCTCGTGCTCGACGTGTGGCCGCTGCGGCGCGTGCCCTCCCCCGCCGGGTTCCTGCGCGAGCCGGGACGGCGGCTCCTCCTGGAGAAGCTGCCGTTCGCCGTGCTGGGGCTGGCCGCGGCCGGGATCTCGTCCTGGGCCATCCGCATGGACGAGGGCACGACCAAGACGCTCGCGGAGTGGAGCGTGCCGCAGCGGATCGGGCAGGCGTTCCACGGCCTGGCGTACTACGTGCACCAGACCGCGTGGCCGCACGACCTGATCGCGATCCGCGAGCTCCCGGTGGGCTTCGACCCATTCACGCCGGCGACGCTGGGGATCGCCGCCGCGGTCACGGCCGCCGCCGGCGCGGTGTTCGCGCTGCGGCGCCGCTGGCCGGCCCTGTGCACCGCGGCGGTCGTCTACGCGCTCCTGATCTCGCCCGTGCTGGGGTTCCAGCAGGCCGGGCCGCAGTTCGTGGCGGACCGCTACTCGTACCTCGCCTGCATCCCCTTCGCGCTGCTCCTGGGCGGCCTCCTGGCGCAGCGCCTGACCCCCGGCGCCGCGAGCTGGCCGGCGGCGGCGGGCGCGCTCCTGGTGATCGGCGCGCTGCTGCCGCTGGCGCGCGCGCAGGCGCGGACGTGGCTCACCACCGAGAGCCTGTTCGCCAACGTGCTGCGCGTGCGGCCGCAGAGCGCGATGGGCAACCTGGGGCTGGGCCACCTGCGCCTGCGGCAGAAGCGCCTCGACGAGGCGCTGGCGCACTTCGAGCGCGCGGTCGCCAGCGACCCGCGCAGCGGCCGCGCGTGGTCGGGCATCGGCGCCATCCGCCGCGCGCGGCGCGAGTTCGCGGCGGCCGAAGCGGCCTACCTGACGGCGGTGGAGTGCGCGCAGCCGCGCTACCCGGTGCTCGTCGACCTCGCCAACCTGTACCTGGGCGACCTGGGCCGTTCCGCCGACGGCATCGCGCGCTACCGCGAGGCGGTCGCCGAGATCGAGCGCCTGGGCGCGGCCTGGTTCGACCCGCGGCCGTACCTGGGCCTGGGCACCGCGCTCCACCAGGCCGGGCAGCGCGAGGCGGCGCGCCCGTACCTGGACATCGCCGCGGGCGACGCGCGGACGCGGGCACAGGCACTGGCGCTGCTGCGACCCTGAGCGCCGGGCTCACCAGCGCTCGAACAGGCGGTCGCGCACCGGACGCCAGATGCGCCCTTCGAGGCGATCCTCGGGCGCGACCGGCAACGCGGGCCGCGTGAGCTGGTGAGCGAAGCGCTGCATGCGCAGCGCCGACACCGCCGCGTCGAAGGCGTCCTCGGAGCGCTCCGCCGCGCGCAGGAGATCGCGCGGCTGGTCGGCGAAGTGCGCCTCGAGGTACAGCGCGCGCGCGACGCGGCTGGACCTCACGACCGGGCCGGTCAGGAGGCGCGGGTAGATCTCGACGACCAGCGGCAGCGCGGGCGGATCGAAGGGCCAGATCGAGAACCCCGCGTCCGCGAGCTCCGCCAGGTGCGGCATCCCGCGCAGCGAACCGGCGCCCACGGTGCCGGCGCCGCCGACCTGGAAGACGCTCTTGGGGCCGATCCCGCGCTCGCGCAGGACGTCGCCCTCGCAGGCGCGCCACGGCGGACGCTGCGGATCGTCGGGCGGCCGCCGCGCGCCGGGACGGCCCCAGAACGGCGGCTCGGCGCACTCCAGCCACGCCTCGCCCGCGCGCGCGACGCGCCGCCACAACGCGCGGGAGCTCCGGATCCCGCGCTCGCGCAAGAACCAGCGCGGCAGCGAGAACGCGAAGTCGAGGCCGCATGCCAGGGACGGATCGCGGCGCGCGCTGGCGATGAGCTCCGCGACCAGGGCGCGGCGGTCGCGGCCGCACTCCAGGCGGACGAGCCGGCCCGCGCGCGCCTCGCCCAGCCAGATGCGCCGCTCCGCGCCGGTGCGCGCGCCCGACCAGTCCACGGCGATGCACGCGGCCGGAATCGCGCGGCGGGCTTCGACGCGCGAACGCGATGCCGCACGCACCTCAGCGCTCCGTGGCGCTCGGCAGCAGCGCCGCGAGGCTCAGCACGTCGTCCAGGTTGTGTCGGAAGACGCCTTCGAGGCGGTGCGCGCGCCCCGCCAGGAAGTCGAACCAGGCCGCCGGCGCGAAGCTGCCGGGCAGGTCCTCGTCGCGCACGACCCCGGCCAGCTCGCGCTCCAGCGTCTTGAGCCGGCAGTCGCCGAAGCGCCCGCGGTGCCGGCGCCGCAGCGGATAGTACAGGTCCAGGTGCGGACGCTCCGCGAACGGCGGCGGCAGGCCGTGCACGCGCATCTTGTCCTCGAGGCGGTGGCGGTCGAACGCCTTGCCGAAGAACGAGACGACGCAACTGGCGGCGGCGATGCGGCGGCAGGTCTCGTCGAGCAGCGCGCGCTCGCCGCGGGGATCGGCCAGGAATCCCTGCCACACGTGGAACGCGCCGTCGTCGAACCAGCCCAGGCCGACGAGGAACACGTAGGTCCCCGCGCCGCCCGAGAGGCCGCTGGTCTCGGTGTCGAGGAACACGGCGCGCGACGGGTCGGTCTGCGCGAGGCGCGGATCGCGGCCCGCGTCGGAAAGCAGCGAACGGTCGACGGCCAGCGCGTCGGCCAGCCGGCGCGCGCCGTGGCGGTGATCGAGCGCGAAGCGGTGCACGCGCGCCAGCGAACCGTCGGCCGCCGCCACCAGGTCGGCCGGCGCTCCCGCCGAGAGCGCGCGGCCGCCGCCGGGCGCGTGCGCGTCCTGCGCAGCGCTCGCGCGCTGCATCCGCTGCGCGCGCCGCGCGAGCTGTCCGGCGACGTCCGCAGGCTGCGCGCGCGCGGCGGCTTCGGACGCCGGCGCGGACGCGGCCTGCTCCGCGGCGCCCGCCGCGGGATCCGCGTCGCGCCGCAAGCGGCGCAGGCGATCCCGCAGGCTCTCGCGCTCGGCGGCCACGGGTGCTTCAGCCCCCCGCCGCGCGCGTCGCGCCGCGCGCGACCTCGGCGGTCTCCGCGTCCTCGTCGAGCGGCAGGGCCTCGGGTTCGGGCCCCGCGGCGAGGTGCGCGAGGATGCGCAACGCGAGCTGCTTGCCCAGCGGTCCGACCTCCTCGACCGGGCCGACGCAGCCGGGGCAGCCGTTGACGCACGCGCAACGCGAGACGACGTCGAGCGCCGCGCCCACGAGCTGGCGGTAGGACTGGAACAGGATCGTCGCCAGCCCCACTCCGCCCTGCACGCAGTCGTACACGAAGATCGCCGGCCGGCCGAAGTGCGTCGAGCGCACCTGCGTCGAGAGGCCCAGGTCGCCCGGCTGGCAGCGCAGCCACAGGGGCGCGACGCGCCGCAGCACCGATCCGACGCCGCGCCAGGCCGAGCCGCGGTCGCCGCCGGAGAGGCCCAGCTCGCAGGCGGCCGCGTCCGACAGCGTCAGGACGAAGGCCTCGGTGTCCAGCTCCTCGGGCGGCAGGTGGATGTCTTCCGCGCCGACGCTCTCGCGCGTGTAGAAGCGCACCTTCTTGTACTGCGTGGCCACCGCCGTGACGTGCACCTCGCCGCGCCACACGCTGTGGTCCTCGCCGTCCCGGCCCTGGTCGATCGGGATCTGCGGCCGCTCGACCGGCGCCGCCGCGCGCGTGCGCATCCGCTGTTCCTCCAGGCGCAGCACGCGGACGGCCACGTCGAGCTCGGCCTCGGTGAAGTAGTCGCTCTCGACCCTGCGTGCGTACGCCCGTCGGTTCTCGTAGTCGAAGCGCTCGATCTTCCAGGTCTCGCCCTGCACCTGGTAGATCGCGCCCTCGTGCACGGTCGTGATCGACGCGGCGCGGTCGATCTCGCCGATCGCCTTCTTGGTGTCGGCGTCGAGAACGAGCACGTTGTCGGGGTCGTCGCCGCCCAGCGTCACGTCCTGCGCGGGGTACGCGTCCGCCATCCAGTGCCACGTGTCGTCGCGGCGCAGCACGAGCCGCGCTTCCTCGGCCAGGTAGTCGAGGATGCCGGCCGCGTCGCGCACGCCGCCGAACGCGGGGTCGTCGATCGAACCCGCCTCGGCGCCGGCGCGGAACGGCAGCTCGAACGCGGCGCACTTGATCTGCTCGGACAGGATCACGAGGTTGTCGGGATCCAGGCCCAGGCGCTCGCGCGGGATGCCGAACATCGCCTCGGGGTGGCGCGCGAGGTACTGGTCCACCGGATCGGACTGCGCGACCTGCACGACCAGGCTGGGCTTCTGGCGCCGGCCGACACGGCCCGCGCGCTGCCAGAACGAGGCCTGCGAGCCGGGGTAGCCGACCAGCACGGCCACGTCGAGCGCGCCGATGTCGATGCCGAGCTCGAGCGCGTTGGTCGAGACGACGACCTTGACCTCGCCCCGGCGCAGCCCCTGCTCGATCTCGCGCCGCAGGTCGGGCAGGTAGCCGCCGCGGTAGCCGCGGATCTCGTCCGGAGCGAGGCCCAGGTCGCGCGCGGCCTCCTTGAGGTAGCGCGTCAGCACCTCGACCGCGGTGCGCCGGCGGCAGAAGAAGATCGTCTGGTGCGCCGGACCGCACACGGCGTGCGCCAGTTGCCGCGCCTCCTCCAGCGCGTTGGCGCGCAGGCCCGCCACCGGATTGAGCATCGGCGGGTTGTACACGCCGAACGTGCGCTCCCCGGACGGCGAGCCGTCCTCGTCGATCAGCTCGACGTCGCGGCCCGTCAACCGGCGCGCGTGCTCGCGCGGCTCGCGCAGCGTCGCGGAGCACAGGAGGAAGCGCGGATCCGAGCCGTAGTGCCGCGCGATGCGCACCAGGCGCCGCAGCACGTTGGCCACCGAGCTGCCGAACACGCCCGAGAGCGTGTGCACCTCGTCGATCACGATGTAGCGCAGGTCGCGGAACAGCTCCGACCACTTGGCGTGGTTGGGCAGGATCCCCGCGTGCAGCATCCACGGGTTGGTCATCACCAGGTGACCGCGGTCGCGCAGCGTGCGGCGCACGCTGGGCGGCGTGTCGCCGTCGTAGGTGAACGCGTGCCAGCCCTGCCCCAGCTCCTCGACCAGCGACGTCAGCACGGACGTCTGGTCCTGCGACAGCGCCTTGGTCGGGAACAGGAACAGCGCGCGCGCGCTGCCGCCCGACTCCAGCAGCGCCTGCAGCACCGGCAGCGTGTAGCACAAGGTCTTGCCCGAAGCCGTCGGCGTCGCCACCAGCGTGTCGCGGCCGGCGAGCGCCGCGCGCACGAACCGTGCCTGGTGCCGGTAGAGTTGCGCGAAGCCGCGCCCGCGGTACAGGTCCACGAGACGCGCATCGAGTTCGGCGGGGAACGGCGCGTAGGCGGGCTCCCGGCCCGGCACCGCGTGCCAGTGCTCGAAGCGCTGCGCCCAGCGCGGATCGCCGCGCAGCGTGGCCACGATGTCGGCCACGCCGCGCGTGCCGCGCGCGCGCCGCGCGCCGCCGCGGCGCGGATCGGCGCCGTCCCCGGGCGCCTCGGGCCCCGTCCCCTTCCTCGTCCCTTTCACGCGGGCTCCTCCGTGGTTAGGCGGAGGTTAGGGTGCGCCGGCCCGCAGCGCCAGTCCTGGGCGTTCAGTCCGCCCGGATCTCCAGGACCCGCGCGTGCCCGCCGTAGTCCTGGTGCAGGCGCGGCTCGAAGCCGCGCGCGCGCGCCAGGGCCGGTGCGCGGGCCCCCTGCAGGTGGCCCAGCTCGACGAGCAGCACGCCCCCCGGCGCGAGCAGCCGCGGAGCGGCGTCGAGCAGCCGCGCGAGGAAGTGGTCCGGCTCGCCCGCCGGCGCGAACAAGGCCTCCGCCGGCTCGTGGTCGCGCACCTCGGGCGCGAGATCGGCGCGTTCCTCCGCGAGCACGTAGGGCGGGTTCGCCACCACGACGTCGAAGCCCGCAGCGCTCTCTCGCGCGCGCCGCGCGAGCAGATCGAAGCCGTCCCCCGACGCGATCTCGACGCGTTCCGCGGCCAGCGCTTCCACGTTGCGCCGCGCCCACTCCAGCGCCGCGGGCGACGCGTCGACCGCGTAGACCGACAGCGTCGGGACCTCCAGGGCCAGCGTGACCGCCAGGCAGCCGCTGCCCGTGCCGAAGTCGGCGCCGCGCGCGAGCACGCGCTGCGCCGCGGTGCGCGCGCGCGCGATCTCGCGCACGCGGTCGACGATCAGCTCGGTCTCGGGCCGCGGGATCAGCGCGCCGGGCCCCACGGCGAAGGGCCGGCCGTAGAACTCGCGCCGGCCCGTGAGGTAGGCCGTCGGCACGCGCCGTCCGCGGCGAACGAGGAGTTCGCGCGCGCGCTCGATCTCCTCCGCCGCGATCGGCCGGTCGTGCTGCAGGAAGAGACGAAGGCGGTCGAGGCCCAGCGCGTGCGCAACGAGCAGTTCCGCCTCGAGGCGCGCCTCCGCGATCCCCTTGCGGTCCAGGAACTCGCGTGCGCGCTGCACCATCTCGCCCGCATTGCGCGGAGCCTCCGGCCCGGCCTGGGATCGCATCCCCGTCTCCTAACCGGCTCGGGGGCAGGGAGCAATGGCGCGCCGGCGACCCCCATCGCGCGCGCGATTCAGAGCGCCTGGATGCGTTCCTCGCGGTCGAGGTGGTCGAGCGCGTCGAGGATCGGATCGAGCTTGCCCGCGAGCACCTGCTCCAGCGACCAGCTCTGCTCGACGCGGTGATCGGTCACGCGGTTCTGCGGCCAGTTGTAGGTGCGCACGCGCTGGCTGCGGTCGCCGCTGCCTACCTGGCTCTTGCGCTGCGCGGCGCGCTCGCTGTCGCGGCGCGTGCGTTCCTGGTCGTTGAGGCGCGCCTTGAGGATCCGCAGCGCGCTGGCGCGGTTGCGGACCTGGCTGCGGTCGTCGCGGCAGAAGGCCACGATCCCGGTCGGCAGGTGCGTGATGCGCACCGCCGATTCGGTCTTGTTGACGTGCTGGCCGCCGGCGCCGCCCGCGCGCATCGTTTCGATCCGCAGGTCCTCGGGCCGCAGCTCCAGCTCGGCGTCGTCCTCCTCGGCCAGCACGGCCACCGTGGCGGCGCTGGTGTGGATGCGGCCCTGCGCCTCGGTCTCGGGCACGCGCTGCACGCGGTGGCCGCCGGACTCGAAGCGCAGCCGCCCCCAGGCGCCCTCGCCCTCCACGGCGAAGACGATCTCCTTGAACCCGCCGATCTCGCTGGGCGTGACGTCCAGCTCCTCGACGCGCCAGCCCCGGGCGTCGAGGAACTTGCGGTAGATGCCGTACAGGTCGCGCGCGAACAGCGTGGCCTCGTCGCCGCCGACGCCCGCGCGGATCTCGACGATCACCTTGCGGCGCAGGTCGGCCGGCTCGCGGATCAGCTCGCCCAGCACGCGCTCCTCGAACGCCGCGTCCTCCTCCTCGAGCGCCGCCAGCTCCTCGCGCGCCAGCTCGGCGAGTTCCGCGTCCCTGCCCGCCAGCCAGCTCTGCGCGTCGGCGCGGCGCGCCTCGCGCGCGACGTGGCGCGCGTAGAGTTCGTGCGACGTCTCGAGGCTGCCGCGCTCCTGCAGGAGCGCCGGGAGCTTGCGCCCGTCGCTGGCGATCTCGGGCTGCGAGATGGCCTCGGTGATCGCCTCGAATCGCTCCGCGCGCTCGCGCAGGCGGCTCTGGATCGCGGGGTGGAGGGTCATCGCACGCGGGGAAACGGCGCGGCTCCTGCCGGCGGGGAAGAACGACGCCCGCCCCGTCCGGCGCGGACGGCGGGCGGGCGCGGTGCGGGACGCGGCGCTACTTGGCCTTGGTGGCGGCCTTGCCGTACTTCTTGTTGTAGCGGTCGACGCGGCCGGCGGCGTCCACGAACTTCTGCACGCCCGAGTAGAACGGATGGCAGGCGCTGCAGATCTCGATGCGCAGTTCCTTGACGGTCGCGCGCGTCTGGAACGTCGCGCCGCAACCGCAGGTGACGCTGCAGGGGTGGTACTTGGGGTGGATGTCTGCCTTCATGGCGCTCTGGCTCCCTGGGAGGGCCGAAGAGACTAGCGGGAGCCCGCGCCCGCCGCAAGCACGCGGGCCCGCGCCACGAGGTCCAGGGCGAGGCGCACGGGCAGCCCGACCACGTTGTCGAATCCGCCCTCCTCCAGGCGGGTCACGAAGCGGTCGGCCGTCTCCTGGATGGCGTAGCCCCCGGCGCGGTCGCGCCACTCGCCGCTCTCCACGTACGCGTCGATCTCGGCCGGCGCGAGCGTGCGCATGGTCACCCACGTGCGCTCCCAGCCGGTCACGGCCGCCCCGCGCGCCGCCGCCAGCGCGCACACGCCGGTCACGACGCGGTGCCGGCTGCCGGAGAGCATCCGCAGCATGTGCTCCGCCTCGCGTGCGTCGGCGGGCTTGCCCAGGAACTCGGGGCCCGACGCGCGGTCCACGGCGACGATCGTGTCGGCCGCCAGGATGACCGCGTCCGCTCCGGCGTGCCGGCGCAGCGTCGCGCGCGCCTTGCGTTCGGCGAGCAACACGGCCACGTCCTCCGGCGCGACGCCGGGCGGAACGCTCTCGTCCACGTCGCCGGGGTCGACCTCGAACGCGAGCCCGGCCTCGAGCAGCAACTGCCGGCGCCGCGGCGAGGCCGAGGCCAGCACGAGACGCGGCGCGCCCACGGCCCGACCTCAGCGCTTGCGCGCCGCGGGCTTCTGCTTCTTGGGCTTGCCGGACTTCGCGGCGCGCGCGCTCCTGGGCTTGGCGGCCTTCGGGGCCTTCGCGCCCGAGGACTTCTTGGGCTTGGCCGCCGACTTCGTCTTGGCCAGCTTCTCGCGTTCGCGCGCCTTCTTCGCCTCGGCCTCGGCCTTCTTCTGGGCGGCCTGCGCCTTCTTGGCCTCGGCCGCGGCCTTGCGGGCCGCCTCGGCCGCGACGCGCTTGGCGGCCGCGTCCATCTTGGCCTTCATGGCGGCCTCGGCGGCCTTGCGCTTGGCGTCGATGCGCGCCTGGCGCTGGCGCTCGCGCTCGGCCTTGGCGGCTTCCTGGGCGGCCTTCTTGGCGTTGCGCGCATCCTCGCGGGCGCGGCGCTCGGCCTCCTTCTTCTCGAGGACGGCGCGGCGCGCCTCTTCCTTCTGGCGCGCGGCCTCGAGGCGCGCCTGCTGCACCTTCCACTCCTTGTACGCCTTGCGGCCGAACGCGCAGTCGTCGACCAGCAGGCACTCGTGGCACAGGGGCTTCTCCTTGTGGCACCAGCGGTCCGCGACCTCGCCGAACACGGCGACGAACTCCAGGACCTTGCCCTCGGGCACGATCGGCGTCAGCAGGTCGCGGCCCTTCTTGAGCGACGCGCCCTTGGCCAGGATGCCCAGCCGCTCCAGCACGCGCAGCAGCGCGGGGTGCGGCGGGATCTGCCTGTCCGCGGCCAGCCACAGGAGGTAGCTGGTGCCCGCCAGGCCCAGGTACGGCATCTGGGCGAAGGTCTTGGCGCCGCCGATCAGGTCCTCGCGCAGGAACTCCAGGTCGAAGCCGTGGTTCTTCTGGAAGATCTCCTGCAGGTACTCGCGCGCGGCGCCGGCTGCCGAGAGCAGCGACTCGTACTTCTCGCGCGGCGCGCGCCGGTCGCCCGTGCTCACCAGCGAGGCGATCTCCTGGACCTGCGCGACGCGCAGCTCGTTCCAGTCCGGGTACGCCTTGCGCAGTTCGCGCAGCACGCGCTCGGCCTCGGCCTGCGGCAGGTGGCGCACGAGCGCGACCATCATGCCCTGCTCGAGCAGGTTGGCGTCCTTGACGGGCTTGGGCAGCCGCGTGCGCGGTTGGACTTGATCGAGGAGCTTCTGGACGTTGTCGGGCTTCTTGGTCACGTGGGCCCTGCCGCGCGGATGTGGACCGGCGCCGTGAACCGGCGCCAGATGGGGTGCGGGACACAAGCCGGACGGCGCGGCACGCCCGTGGGCGACGCGCGGCCGTGCGGCGGCGAAGGCTGGATCAGTCCTTCTTCTCTTCGGTCGCGGCCGCGGCGGCGGCCTTCTTGGCGGCGCGCCGCTGCGTCGCACGCTCGGCCTTGGCGGCGGTGCGCGCGGCCCGCTCGGCGCGCGCGCGCAGCGTGCCGGCGTTGGGCTTGCGGCCCGAACGGTCGCGCTTCTGCTTGACCTTCTTCGGGAACACGCTGAGGCGCTTGAAGATCGACTGCACGGTCGGCGTGGGCTTCGCGCCGTGCTCGATCCACCACTGCGTGCGCTCCTGGTTCAGCGTGACCTGCTGCGCGGGGTCCTTGCGCAGCGGATCGTACAGGCCCAGGGTCTCCAGGGACCTGCCGTCGCGCGGGAAGCGCGTGTCGGTGGCGGTGATGCGGAAGCAGGGCAGGTTCTTGCGGCCGGTCCTGCGCAGACGGATGACGACAGACATGTTCGGTGGGGCGTCCTCGCGGTGCCCGGGGGCCCACTGCGGGGGAGTTTGCAGCGGCAGGCCGGGCAGAAAGGGCGGATAGAACACCCGATCCGGGGCCGCGTGTCCAGAGGGGGCCGGGGGAAACCCCGCCGGGCGGTGCCGGTCCGGTCCGCGCGACCGGCAGGCTCAGCGCTTCTTGCGCTTCTTCTTGTCCTTCTTGCGCTTCGAACCGCTCTGGCGCGTGGACGAGCTGCCCATCGGCCGCGGCCCGCTGAAGAGTCCGCCCAGGTCGCCGCCCATGCCGCCCGGGAGCCCGCCGGGCAGGCCGCCGCCGCCGCCGCCGCGCCCGAAGAGGCCCCCGATGCCGCGGCCCAGGCCCGAGAGGCCGCTTCCGATGCCCCCCATCAGCCCCCCGCCGCCCGTGGGCGCGGCCAGTTCGCCGGTCGGCGACATGTCGGCCAGCGCGGCCTGCTTCTGCTTGCTCGCGAACTGCGAGGCGAGGCCCATCTTGTTCATCTGCTTCATGAGCTGGCGCATCTCCTTGAAGCGCTTGAGCAGATCGTTCACGGCCTGCACGTCCTGCCCCGCGCCGCGCGCCACGCGCCGGCGGCGGCTCATGTCGAGGATCTCCGGCTGCAGGCGCTCGCGCGCCGTCATCGACGTGAACAAGGCGTCGAGACGGTTCATCTGCTTGTCGTCGACGTCGACGTTCTTCGCCAATTCGCCCATGCCGGGCATCATCCCGAGCACCTTCTTCATCGGGCCGAGCTTTCGGATCATGCGCAGCTGCGCGAGCATGTCCTCCAGCGTGAACGCGCCGAGCACCATGCGCTCGAACGTGGCCTGCGCGTCCTTGGCGCTGATGCTGGACTCGGCCTTCTCGACCAGGCCCACCACGTCGCCCATGCCCAGGATGCGCCCGGCCATGCGCTCGGGGTGGAACGCGTCGAGGTCGTCGATCTTCTCGCCGACGCCCACGAACAGGATCGGCTTGCCGGTGACGGCCTTGAGCGAGACGGCCGCGCCGCCGCGCGCGTCGCCGTCGAGCTTGGTCATCACGACGCCGCTGAGCTCCAGCGATTCGTGGAAGGCCTTGGCCGAGTTGACCGCGTCCTGGCCGGTCATCGCGTCGACGACGAGCAGCGTGGCGTGCGGGCTGACGGTGCGCGCGATCGCGCGCACCTCCTCCATCATCTCGTTGTCGATGTGCAGGCGGCCGGCCGTGTCGAGGATCACGACGTCGGCGCCCGCATTGCGCGCGTACTCGATGCCGGCCTTGCACAGCGCGGGCGGCGCGAGGCCCGGCTCGTGGAACACCGGGACGCCCAGTTGCCGGCCCAGCACGCGCAACTGCTCGACGGCCGCCGGCCGCTTGACGTCGGCCGCGACCAGCAGCGGCCGGCGCTTGTGCTTGTCGCGCCACAGCTTCGCCAGCTTGGCGCAGGTGGTCGTCTTGCCCGCGCCCTGCAGGCCGGCCATCAGGATCACCGTCGGGCCGGTCTTGGCGAACTCGACGCGCGCCTCCTCCGGCCCGAGCAGCGCGACGAGCTCGTGGTGGAACGCGGCGATGAACTGCTGGCCGGGGTCGATGCCCTGGATGCGCTGCGCGCCGACGACGCGCTCGCGCACGCGCTCGGTGAAGTCCTTGACGACCTTGAAGTTGACGTCGGCTTCCAGGAGCGCGGTGCGCACCTGGCGCAGGCCCTCCTCGATGCCCTCCTCGGTCAATTCCTGCTTGCCGCGCAGGAAGGAGAAGGTCTTGGAAAGGCGCTCGGTGAGGGTCTCGAACATGGCGGGGCCGAGAGGCTAGCACGCGCGCCGCCCGCCGTCCCGCGCGGGGCGGGACCACCGGCCCGGGGCCGCTCAGACGCCGAACTGGCGCAGGTGGTGGTCGAGGTGCTTCCACTGCAGCGCCGACCACTCCGCCTCGGTCAGGGGCCCGAAGAACGGGTGGGCCGCGCGCGTCAGGACGGCCGGGCCGCCGCGGTTGCATCCTCCTCGGGAAGTTCCTGGCTGCTGATGCTTGGGCCAGCGTCGGAGCACGCGAACGCCTGCCGTGCTGGGGGGAACTGACCGGCTCATCGGACCGGACGTTGTCCCTTGACTCTCTCTCTCTCTCTCTCTCTGTACTAGTCTCGCGTGCCGCACCCCGGTGGCACCCGAGAACGGCGGATCGATTGCGACCCAGGCCGTGCGCTCGGATCTTCCCCACAACCAGCACGATCCTGCCAGCAGGTGACCATGCTCAAGCCCGCATTCCTCGCGTTCCTTCCCGCCCTTCTCTGCGCCGCAGCTCCCGTCGAGGATCCGAATTGCCCGAACCACTGCCCGGCATTCAAGACCCAGAGCCCGGCGGGCACGCAGCCTCCCGGGATCACCTATCAGATGCTCTTCCTGGATCCGGTGTCGGGCAGCGGAAGCCTGACTTGCGCGACGTGCACACAATGCACGATGACGGGAAGCCTGATCTTCAACGGCAACGGGACGGGCTGGTGCATCCGGGTGTTCGTGGGAGGGGTCGGCGGCTCGCAGCCGCTGCCGGCGTACTCGCGACCGGGGAAGCTCTCCGCGCTGTGCGACAGTTCGGACTGCGTCTACATCGACATCGTGAATTGCACGACCGGCGCGAGTTCGGGGTTCACGGAACTCGCATGCGTGAGTTGCGGGTGTGATGCGCAGTAGGCGATCGGGTGCCGCCTCGCGTGGCCTGATCGCGATTCTCGCGGTCGGCGCTTTGGCGCTGTCTGTCTGGCTGCTGCGGCGGGAGCCCGCGCCGGATGGAGCGCCCCCGGCTGCCCCGCCTACCGATCCGGCCGGCGAGGCACCTGCGGCGGCGGCGGTGTCAAGACCCGGGCCGGGCGATGCTGGCCGGGTGGAGATCGTGCGGGCCCCAGACGAGACCGGTGCGCAGGACCCCGACGCAGTACCGAAAGAGGAAGCGTGGCGCCGAGCCCGGCTTGCCGAGATCGACCGGCAACTCGGCATCCTCCGCGAGGACGCGGATCCGTCCCAGAGACAGATGAACCTGCAATACGTCCTGCTCGCCAGCATCAGCCCGATCGCGGACGAGATGGGATTGTCCGCTCCGCGCGCCACGGACGGGGTCGCGCGGCGCGTGGAGCGCGGCCCTCACGAGCACGACTTCGTGAGCAACAACCGCGACTACCGGATTCCCAAGGGGCTGTTCCCTGTGTTCGACGACTTCATGAGCACCTGGGCCGAGCGCGAGGCACGCCTCGCCGAGCTGCCGCCCGAAGAGGCCGTCCGTGGGTTGCCGGAGCCGTTTCCGCTCGACCCCTCGGTGCTGGCGGACCTGGAGAGACTCGCTGAACGCGCCAAGGATGCGATCCGTCGGCGCGGACAGCCCTACTGAGACAGTCGCCCGCCGCGTCCTGCGCGGGCCCCGGAGCCGCGAGCCGAGTGCCGGCTCAGACGCCGAATTGGCGCAGGTGGTGGTCGAGGTGCTTCCACTGCAGCGCCGACCACTCCGCCTCGGTCAGGGGCCCGAAGAACGGGTGGGCCGCGCGCGTCAGGACGGCCGGGCCGCCGCTCGCGAACTTCTGGACGAGCCCGCGCAGCCGCGCGTGCTCCCGCGCGAACGCGCGCGCGTCGCTCACCCGAAAGCGCGGGTGCGTCGGCATGTTGCGACCGAACTCGCCCGGCGCGAGCAGCTTGCGCTTGGCCATGCGGCCGAACAGGATCCCGATCAGGCCGCGCTTCAGCTCGACGTCGCCCATCGCGACCTCGAGCGGAACCTGGCAGTGCGCGAGCATCTGCGCCACGTCCATCTTGCCCCACAGGGCCGGCGTGTCCGCGCGCAAGCGGTCGAGGCGCGCGAGGATGTCGCGGGACTGGGCGGCGTCGAAGAGGTTGGGTTGGGATCGTGTCGGCGCAACCATGGACGATCCCCCTCCCACGGGGGACGCCGCAACATGTTAGACACCCGCTGGTCGACGCGCACGATGCACGACGGCAACCCGGCTCGAGCGGAAGCGCACGCGTCGCGAGCGGGCTGCGGGCCGGCCCGGGTCGCGTGCGACGCTGCCTCCGGCGTCACGAGGACCCCTTGGATCCTCGGCCAACGCCACGCCGGGGCCGGCTCGCCGAGAGCAGCACGATCTGCGCGATCCATTCGTCGGATGGCACGGTTCTTCCATGGCGCAGGGGGAGCATCGGGCGGGTGTACCGCCGCCGATGCGAGCCCGCGACGGAACTCCCATGAACGACTCACTCTCCCCCGCGCCCCCCCGCGTGCGCGTGGCGCTCGCCCACGCGATTCTCGTTGCCCTCGGAGCCCACGGCGCGCACGCCCAGATCCGGACCGAGTGGTCAGCCAGTCCGTTCGCGGACGTGTCGAGCTTGTCAGAGGGGCAGCGTGTGGCGCGCGCCGCCAGCGGAGCGATCCACGCCGCAGGGTTGATCTCCGGCTCCTCGACGGACTCGCTGGCCGTCGCCCAGATCGATGCGGCCGGCACCGTCTCTTGGACCGCCACGGTTCCGGCGCTGGCGAAGCCCGTTGCAGTCCGCGACATCGCGGTTTCCAGCACGGGCCGGACCGCCGTCGCCGGCATCGCCGGATCCCCGCACGGTCTCGGCACGCACAACGGCAGGACGCTCCTCGCGTCCTTCGCACCCGACGGGAGCCTCGAATGGATGCACGTCGGCGCACCCGCCGTCCACTCGTCGCTGGAATCGGTCGCATTCGACGCCGTTGGAAACGTGGTGGTCGGCGGCGCGCAGGGCACGACGGGCGTCGTGCGCAAGTACGACCCTCAAGGCGTGCTGCGCTGGGAAACGACGCCCTCCGGGGCCTGCCGGATCCACTCGCTCGCGCTGGGTTCGGGCGGCGACATCCATGCGGTCGCGCTCCTGTGCGGCGCCGGCGCGATCGCGACCCGCCTGGACGCATCCAGCGGCTCGGCCCTGTGGAGCACCGTCATCGAGCCTGGCTCCCACAGCACAGACTGGTACCGCTGCCTTGTCGTGCCCGGCGATGCGATGGTCGTCTCGGGAAGGTTCTCCAGCGGGGTGTCGAGTGCATTCGGGGCCCAGCAGGTCGACGCACAAGGGTCCGTCGCCTGGCTCCGCCCGGTGCCGGGCCTGGCACCCTCCGGCTTGGAGTTGCCTCTCACCCGCGACCTCCACGGCCGCATCGTTCTCGCGGGCAGCCGCTACCTGGGCACGAGCAGAGCGTTCCAGGCAGCCGTGCTCGACCCCACGGGGCAAGTCGTATGGTCCGAGGAGATCACGGCGCCCGGAACGCCCTCGAGCACGGGCGCCGTGGTGGTCACCGACGACTCCGCGGCCATCTACGAGATCGGGATCCAGAACTCCAGCTCGGGGACTCCGACCGCCGGCGTCGTGGGCTGCTTCGACGCATCGGGAATGCAACGCTTCGTGTGGCATTCCCACGCGGCCAACCCGTCGATGTACGCGAGGCAGCTCTTCGCGGCGGTGGCAGATTCGAGCGGCATCGTCGTCGTCGGAATCCTGCCCAGCATCAGATTCGGCGTCCAACGGCTACGGCGCACCGCCGTGCCCGTCTGCCTCGGCGACGGATCGAGCGGCGCTTGTCCCTGCGGCAACCCCAGCGCGTCGGCAGGCAACGCGGGCTGCCTCAACTCCCTCGGAGCCGGCGGGCGGCTGGTCGACGCCGGCGCGTCCAGCCTTTCGGGAGACACGCTCACGCTGGAGGGATCCTCGATGCCCAACGCCGCCGTCCTGTACTTCCAGGGCACACAGCTCCTGGCGGGCGGCGCGGGCGCGCCATTCGGCGACGGCCTGCGTTGCGTGGCCGGTACGCTCACGCGGCTGGGCGTGAAAACCAACGTCGCGGGCGCCTCGCGCTACCCCGATGCCGGCGACAGCCCCATCTCGGTGCGCGGCATGATCCCAGGGCCGGGGACCATCGCCGCCTACCAGGCCTGGTACCGCAATAGCGCGAGCTTCTGCACCAGTGCCGCGTTCAACATGACGAACGCCCTGCGAGTCGTGTGGACGGATTGACGGCCGCGGCACGGATCCGTGCGGCGCGCGTCCCTCGAGGCCCGGATCTGTCGGTGGCCATCGGGGTCCGCGATCCTGGAGACGCTGCCGGCCAAGCACCGGTGTCGCGATGGCTCACGGTCCGCTGGTCCTCGCCTCCGCCGTGGGGCGCGCGTGAGGATCAGCTGAATTCCCGCGCCACGCGCCGCGTCCTGCCGACAGGGATCGGATTGCCTATGAGGCCTTCCCCCCCACAACACGCTCCGGGCGCATAGGCTGGAGGGCACGGCGGCCCTCCCGGAACCGACCCCGCCGCGCCCGAGAACCGGGCGACGCGCCGACGCGCGTCACGAGCACGACATGAACCACTCCGACGAGTCCGTCTCTCCTTCCCAATCCCCTGCGGACCCGCGCGAGCAGCCGACGCTGGCGCGACGCAGCTTCCTGGCCGGCGTCGGCGGCGCGGCGGCGCTGGGTGCGGGCGCCTCGATGCTGCCGGGCCTGCTCGGCGCCGCGCGCGGCGCGCGCGCCAGCTTCCCGCCGCCCCAGAACGATCTCGCGCGCGCCAACAGCGCGTACCAGATCCGCGTCGCGTGCGCGCAGAACAACCTGAACGCCGGCCTCGCGCCGCATCCGGTCAATAGCGACGAGACGCTCTACCCCGACCGCATCGGCAGCTTTTCGAAGGGCCTCCCGCACAACTCCTTCGGCGAGGTCGACCCGGCGGCGTACGCGGCGCTCCTGGCGGCCACCAACAGCGGCCTGTACGCCGACTTCGAGGCCGTGCCCGCCGGCGCGCCGACGCTGCAGCGGATGCGCTTCGTCAACCCGCTGGGGGGCCTGGCCTTCGACCTGGAGGGCGTCGACGCGGGCAACACGACGCTGCGCGCGGCGCCCGCCTTCGACAGCGCGGAGGAGGCCGGCGAGATCGTCGAGAACTACTGGATGGCGCTCCTGCGCGACGTGCCGTTCACCGACTACCGCTGGCACCCCCTGGCGCAGCAGGCCTGCGCGGAGCTCTCGGCACTCAGCGACTTCCGCGGGCCCAAGCGCAACGGCGCCGTCGTCCCCGCGACCCTGTTCCGCGACGCGGCGCCGGGCTGCGACGTCGGCCCCTACCTCTCGCAGTTCTGGTTCCGCTCGATGCCGTTCGGCGCGCAGCACGTCGAGCCGCGCATGCGCACCGTGGCGCCGGGCATCGACTACATGAAGACCTCGGCCGAGTGGCTCGCGGTCCAGAACGGCTTCCGGCCCTCGGCCACGCTGGTCTTCGACAACTCGACGCTGCGCTGGATGCGCAACGGGCGCGACCTGGGACAGTGGGTGCACATCGACGTGCTGCACCAGGCCTATTTCCAGGCGGCGCTGACCATGGCCGCCGTTCCCGACCCGGCCAACCCGTTCACCGGCGGCGGCATGGGGGTGCCGCCCAACCCGGGCAACCCGTACCTGTTCTCGCAGATGCAGGACGGCTTCGTCACCTTCGGCGGGCCGTTCCTGTTCGCGCTGCTGACCGAGGTGTCGACGCGCGCGCTCAAGGCGGTGTGGTTCCAGAAATGGTTCGTGCACCGCCGGCTGCGCCCCGAGGCGTTCGCCGGGCGCGTGCACCACAAGCTCGTCAGCGGCCGTCCGTACCCGATCCACGCGGACGTGCTGAACTCGAACGCCCTGGCGCTGATCCGGAGCCAGAACGGCGGGCGCTGCTTCCTGCCGATGGCCTTCCCCGAGGGCTCGCCGGTGCACCCGGCCTACGGCGCCGGCCACGCGACGGTCGCGGGCGCCTGCACGACGATCCTGAAGGCGCTGTTCGCCGAGAACCAGATCGTGATCAACCCGGTCGTGCCGACCGGCGACGGACTCGCGCTCAAGGTCTACGTCGCGCCCGACGCCGGGCAGATGACGGTCGGCGGCGAGTTGAACAAGCTGGCGATGAACGTGGCCTACGGCCGCAACATCGCGGGCGTGCACTGGCGCACGGACGGATCGGAATCGCTGCGCCTGGGCGAGGCGGTCGCGATCAGCGTGCTGCGCGATTTCCGCCTGCTGTACGCCGAGAACTTCGGCGGGTTCACGTTCACGACCTTCGACGGCCAGACGATCACCGTCTGACGCGGTCGGATCAGACCTCGACCGGTTCCTTCTCGTCGACGCGCGAGATCACCGCGCCCAGGCTCGCGAGCCGCTCTTCGATCCGCTCGTAGCCGCGGTCGATGTGGTACACGCGGTGCACCTCGGTCGTGCCCTCGGCGACGAGGCCCGCCAGCACCAGCGCGGCGCTGGCGCGCAGGTCGCTGGCCATCACGGGCGCGCCCGACAGCTTCTCGGTGCCCTGCACGATCGCGGTCGTGCCCATGCGCCGCACGTTCGCGCCCAGGCGCGTCAGCTCGGCGATGTGCATGTAGCGGTCGGGGTAGATCAGCTCGTTGATCACGCTGATGCCGTCGGCCAGCGTCATCAGCGCCATCCACTGCGCCTGCAGGTCCGTCGCGAAACCCGGGTAGGCGTGCGTCGTCACGTCGGTCGCGCGCGGCCGGCGCGCCGGATCGCGCGGGTGGTAGGGCTTGGTCTCGATCCAGTCGGGACCGACGTCGAACGGCACGCGCGCCTCCCACAGGCGGTCGAGCAGCGCGGCGAGGTGCTCCGTCGAGCACTTCTCGACGCGCACGCGGCCGCCGCACATCGCCCCCGCGATCACGTAGGTCCCGGCCTCGATGCGGTCGGGGATCACGGAGTGCTCGCAGCCGCCGAGTTCCTTCACGCCCTCGATCTCGATGCGCGGCGAGCCCAGGCCCTTGATCCGCGCGCCCATCTTCACGAGGCAGTGGCCCAGGTCCTCGACCTCGGGCTCGCAGGCCGCGCCGTGGATCACGGTGCGGCCCTTGGCCAGCGTCGCCGCCATCATCACGTTGGCGGTGCCCAGCACGGTCGAGCCCATCGGGCCCTGCAAGTACACTTCGCCGCCGCGCAGGCCGCCGCGCGGCGCCTCGGCGATCACGTAGCCGTGCTCGACGCGCACGCGCGCGCCCAGCGCCTGCAGCCCCTTCAGGTGCAGGTCGATCGGCCGCACGCCGAACACGCAGCCGCCCGGCAGGGACACCTCGGCGCGGCCGGTGCGCGCGAGCAGCGGCCCCATCACCGTCACCGAGCCGCGCATGCGCCGCACGTTCTCCCAGTCGGCGCGCTGCGTCGAGGCCGTGCCGGCCTTCAGCTCGACCGACCCGTCGGCGCAGCGCTCGGCCGCGCACTCCAGGTCCTGCAGCACCTTCATCATCGTGCCGACGTCCGACAGGTTCGGCGCGTTCGGGATGCGCACGACCTCGTCCGTCAGCAAGGCCGCCGTCATCACCGGCAGCACGGCGTTCTTCGATCCGCAGACCTCGATGGTCCCATCGAGCGGATGCCCGCCCTCGATCACCAGCTTGTCCAATCGCTGCCCCCCTTCCGTCGTCTTCGTGGGCGACGCGCGACGCGCGCCCGCCCTGGCCGCTGCCGGCCGGTCATTGCTTCTTCTCCGCCGCGAGCATCCGGCCCAGCGGCCGCCCACCGAGCACGTGCAGGTGCAGGTGCCCGACCTCCTGGCCGCCGTCCGCGCGCGTGTTCGCGATCAGACGCCAGCCGCGCTCGAGGCCCTCGGCCCGCGCCACCGCCGCCGCCGCCGCGAGCAGGCGGCCGGCCAGCGCCGCGTCCTCGAGTTCCCACAGCGACGCGATGTGCCGCTTGGGGATCACCAGGACGTGGCTGGGCGCCTGCGGGTGGATGTCGCGGAACGCGAGGACGTGCTCGTCCTCGTGCACCTTGGTCGCAGCGAGCTCGCCGGACACGATGCGGCAGAAGAGACAGGCCATGGACGCCCACCCGGGCACAAGGCTCGTAGCAAGCTCGCTCCAGGTGTGGAAGCACCCGCTGGGACGCGGGTCGAAGTGACGAACGCGCAAGCGCTTGCGCATTCCGTCCGCGCCCGGAGCGGGCGGCCCGCGTCCGGCCGGCGCACGCGGGCGCCGCGGGCCGGGCGCGGTTGACGGCCGCACGCGCCGTGCCCTATCCTCGCCGCCTTCCCCCGGCCGCGCGCGAAGCGGACGAGAGGCCCACCGGCACATGGAACCGGCGGCCCGTCCGACGCAGGCCCAACCGCCGGGAGGCACCCCGCCGTGATGACATCCGACGCAATGACGCCCGAGCACGAGTCCGATCCCCAGACCCAGGCGGAGGACAACGTCGCCACGCTGGAGCCGCCGTTCGACATCGCCACGAGCCCGCTGCCGAGCTTCGGCGCGCTGCAGATCGCGCGCTCGGAGGTCTGGTCGACCCGGCGCTCGCTCGACAGCTTCCTGAACAAGGTCGCCGCGCTCGACTCCCACGGCGACGCCGGCCGCCGCAAGGGCATGGGCCTGTGGATGGCGGGCCGCTACGACGAGGCCGCCGTGCAACTCGCGCGCTACACCGACGACGACGTCGCCGCGTTCACCCTGGCGCGCACGCACATGGCGCGCGGCAAGCCCGCCGAGGCGCTGCCGATCTTCGAGCGCCTGTCGAAGTCCTACCCCGACGAGCCGCGTCCGCGTTCGGGCGTGCTCGAGGCGCGCCTGGAGTGCGACATCGAGAAGGATCCCGAGGCCGCGGCCGACGCGCTGGACGCGGCCCTGGAGAAGGCCCCGCCGGGCTTCCGCGAGAGCGCCGACGGCCACCACCTGGCCGGCCGCGTGGCCGAGCTGCGGCGCGACCTCGAGGCGGCGGTCGAGCACTACGTCGCCTCGCGCGAGCTGGACCCCAGCCACCGCGGCAACCTGTTCCACCTGGCGTTCTGCGCCGAGCGCACGGGCCAGGACGAGCTGGCGCTCGACGCCTACTCGACGCTGGCGCGCATGCTGCCGGCCGACCGCGCGGTGCTGATGAACCTGGGCGTCTTGCTGGAGGACCTGGGCCACGACCAGCAGGCGGCGGCCTGCTACGACACCGTCACGCGCTTCGACGCCACCGACGCGCGCGCGCGGCTGTACCTGCAGGACGCCGTGTCGGGCATGTCCATGCACTACGACGAGGACATGGAGCGCAAGGAGGATCGCCTGAACCAGATCCTGCGCATCCCGATCACCGACTTCGAGCTGTCGGTGCGCGCGCGCAACTGCCTCAACAAGATGAACATCCTGGCGCTGGGCGACCTGGTGAAGCTCTCCGAGGCCGAACTGCTCTCCTACAAGAACTTCGGCGAGACCTCGCTCAACGAGATCAAGGAGATCCTGACGTCGAAGGGCCTGCGCCTGGGCATGGCGCGCGAGGAGGCCGTGCGCAGCATCGAGACCACGCGCCGCACCGGCACGATGGCCGATCCGTCCGACATCCTCAGCAAGCCGATCGGCGACCTGGAGCTGTCGATCCGCGCGCGCCGCGCGGTCGAGACGCTGGGCTGCGTGACGCTGGGCGACGTGATCCAGCACTCGGAGGACGAGCTCCTGGGCATGCCGAACTTCGGCCACACCTCGCTGACCGAGCTCAAGCAGAAGCTCGCCGACATCGGCCTGAAGCTGAAGGCCAAGACGGACTGAGCGGCCCGTGTTCGAGTACCTGGAGGGGGAGGTCGCGGGGCGCACGCCCGCACGGCTGGTGCTCGACGTGCACGGCGTCGGCTACGAGCTCGCCGTGCCGCTGTCGGCCGTGTTCCCCGCCAAGCGCGCCCGGGTCTGGACGCACTTCGTCGTGCGCGAGGACGCGCAGACGCTCTACGGCTTTCCCGACCGCGCCGCGCGCGACCTGTTCCGCGTCCTCCTGACCGTGCGCGGCGTGGGGCCCGCCATGGGCCTGGCGATCCTGTCCGGCCTGACGCGCGGCGAGCTGATCGCCGCGGTCGTGCAGGAGGACTACAAGGCGCTGATGCGCGTCAAGGGCATCGGCCGCAAGACCGCGGACCAGGTCCTGCTCGACCTGCGCGGCAAGGCCGCGCGGCTCGCGGCGGAGTCCGAGACGACCCTGCCCGACGGCGTGATCGTCCCCCAGCCGCCGCCCGCGCGCGACCTCACCATCGACGACGCCGTGGGCGCGCTGGTCTCGATCGGCTACACCGAGAAGGAGGCGCGGCGCAGCGTCGAGGCCGCCGCCGGCAAGGTCGGCGCGCGCGATCTCGAGGCGCTCGTGCGCACCGCGCTGGCCGGCGGCTGACGCGCCGCGCCGACGACTGTAGAGGAACGTGGAACCCCCGCCATGAAGCAGCGCCTGCCGCCCGCCGAACACCGCATCCTGATCTGCGACGACCTGTCGGACGCCGCGCTGGCGGTGTTCCGCCAGAAGGGCTTCGAACCCGAGGTGCGCACCGGCCTCAAGGAGGACGAGCTCGTGAAGCTCGTGCCCGGCGTGCACGCGCTGGTCGTGCGCTCGGCCACGAAGATCACGCGGCGCGTGCTGGAGGCGGCCGAGGCGCTGCGCGTCGTGGGGCGCGCGGGCGTCGGCGTCGACAACGTCGACTGCGACGCGGCCACCGAGCGCGGGGTGGTGGTGATGAACACGCCCACGGGCAACACGGTCACGACGGCGGAGCTGGCCGTGGCGCTGCTCGTGTCGCTCGCACGGCACGTCCCGCGCGCCGACCGGCTGATGCGCGCCGGCCAGTGGACCAAGAAGGGCCTGACGGGCTCCGAGATCAGCGGCAAGACGCTGGGCGTCGTGGGCCTCGGCCGCATCGGGCGCGTCGTCGCGCAGCGCGGCCTGGGCCTGGACATGCAAGTGCTGGCGCACGACCCGTTCCTGCCGCCGGGAGCGTCGCCGCTGGCGGGCGTCGAGCTCGTGCCGCTGGAGCGCCTGCTGGCGCGCTCCGACTTCGTCACGCTGCACGTGCCCTACTCCGACGCCACGGCCAACCTGATCTCGCGCGAGCGCATCGCGCTGATGAAGAAGGGCGCGCGCATCATCAACGCCGCGCGCGGCGGCCTGATCGACGAGGCGGCGCTGTGCGAGGCGCTGGCCGAAGGCCGCCTGGCCGGCGCCGCGCTCGACGTGTACGCCACCGAGCCGCCGCCCAAGGACCACCCGCTGCTCGCGCGCGAGGACGTGATCCTGACGCCGCACCTGGGCGCGTCCTCGCACGAGGCGCAGCACCAGGTCGCGGTCGACGTCGCCGGACAGATCTGCGAGTTCCTGCTCGACGGCGTGGCCAACAACGCGGTCAACGTCCCGGCGGTCAGCGGCGCGACGCTGCGCGAGATGGCGCCGTGGGTGCTGCTGTCGGAGAAGATCGGCGCGTTCCTGGCGCAGATCGGCGCGCAGCCCGTCCGCAAGCTCGAGCTCACGCTGCGCGGCGGCGTCGCCAAGCAGGACGCGCGCCACGTGCCGCTCGCGCTCCTGACCGGTCTCCTGCGCCACCAGGGCATGGACCTGGGCGTCAACTTCGTCAACGCACCGGTGCTGGCGCGCGAGCGCGGCATCACGCTGTTCGAGGCCCGCGGCGAGGAGGACGGCACGTTCCACTCGAGCCTGCGCGTGCGCGCCAGCGGCGACGACCCCGCGGCCGTGCACGAGGTCGAGGGCACGATCTTCGGCCGCCTGCCGCGCATCGTGGGCTTCGACGGCCTGCGCCTGGACCTCGAACCCAAGGGGCCCGTGCTGATCACGCGCCACGACGACCAGCCCGGCGTCGTCGGCCTGCTGGGCACCGTGCTCGGCGCTCACGGCGTCAACATCCGCCGCATCGAGCTCGGGCCTGCCAGCCCGTCCGGAGGCGGGGCCGCGCCCGTCGCCACGGGCATCCTGTCCCTGTACGAAGCGCCGTCGGCGGCGGTGCTGAACGAGCTGCGCGGACTCGCCGTCATCCGCGAAGTGCGGCTCGTGCGCCTGTGAACGCCGGCGCGCCCGCGACCCAACCCACCGGCCGAAACCACGAACCCGCGCGAGCCATGCCCAACGTCCTCTGGATCCCCGGTCCCACCGAAGTCCGCCCCCAGATCCTGGCCGAGTGCGCGCGGCCGATGATCGGTCACCGCTCGAAGGCCATGACCGCGCTGACCGAGCGCCTGGACCCGCATCTGCGCCTCTGCTTCGGGCTCGCGAGCGACTCCAAGGCGCAGGTCGCGGTGCACACGTGCGCCGCGACGGGCCTGATGGAGGCCGCGCTGCGCGGCGCCGGCGAGCGCGTCCTGTGCGTGGTCAACGGCAGCTTCAGCAAGCGCTTCGCCGAGATCGCGGAGTCGGTCGGGAAGCAGGTGACGAAGCTCTCGGCACCGATGGGCTCGCAGGTGCCGTTCGCCGACATCGAGCGCGCGCTCTCCGAGAAGGGCCCGTTCGACGCGCTGACGATCGTCTCCAACGAGACCTCGTCCGGCGTGCGCACGCCGCTTCCCGAGCTGGCCGCGCTGATGCGGCGCTTCCCCGGCGTGATGGTGCTCGTCGATCTCGTCAGCTACATCGCCGGCGCGCCGGTCGACTTCGACGCCAACGGCATCGATTTCGCGTTCGCCGGCATCCAGAAGGCGCTGGCGCTGCCGCCGGGCCTGTCGGTGCTGTGCGCGTCCGAGCGCTACCTCGCGCAGGCCCGCACGCGCAAGCTGCGCGGCTTCTACCTGGACCCCGTGCGCATCGTGGAGGGCCACGCCGCGCGCGCCACGCCCGCGACGCCGTGCATCTCGCTGTACTACGCCCTGGCGCAGCAGCTCGAGGACATCTCGGCCGGCGTCACGCTGGCGCCGGCGCAGCGCGGCAAGACCGGCGCGGCCGCCTGGCAGGCGCGCTTCGAGGAGCACGTGCGCATGCAGCAGGTCACCGAGGCCTGGGCCGCGAGCAACAGCCTGGAGCTCCTGCCCGCGCCGGCCCTGCGCTCCCCCACCATCTCGTGCATCCAGGCCGGCGGTCTCGACGTGCCCGCGTTCCTGGCGGCGATGAAGGCGCGCGGCCACGAGGTCGGCAACGGCTACGGCGACCTCAAGGACAAGACCTTCCGCATCGGGCACATGGGCGACCACACCGAGTCGCGCCTGTCCGAGATGCTCGCGATCGCCGACGACGTGATCGCCGGCCTGCCCGCGGCGCGCGCCTGAGCGGCGCGGATCAGCCCTCGAACAGCCGCGGATCGAGCGCGAGGTCGAGATCGATCGAGGTCGCGGCCAGGTCCATGTCCGGCTGCCGCTCGCCGTCGAACGTCACCTCGCTCCGGTACGGCAGCTTGAGGCGCGCGCGCGAACGCCAGTCGAGCAGCACCTCTTCGACCGTGCCCAGCGCGGCGCTCGGGCCGCGTCCGGTCGTGCGCAGGCCCACGATGGCGCCGTCCGCCGGGTCGACGGCGATGCCGGTCGCGGTGTCCGCGCTCCACAGCGTGACCCACTCGACCGCCCGTCCGCCGAGCGTGCCCGTGCCGGAGTGGTGCACCAGCGCATCCGGCGCCGAGCGGCGCCGCAGCACCGCCAGGACGTCGCGCCCGAGCTTGCGCTCCAGCGCCAGCCGCTGCACGGGCACGAAGTCCACGGCGTCGGCGCCGACGCGCGCCGCGCGCGCGGGCCACAGCACGCTGGACCAGCACTCCTCGTCCCAGCAGACCGAATCGCGCGCGCGGCCGCCGAGGAAGTCGTGCGTGACGCTCTTCACCACGCGGTAGGTGCGCTCCCCCGACTGCTTGTCGGCCTCCTGGCGCACGACCAGGGTGCGCACGGCGTCCACCGCGTCCGCGCCGCCGATCCAGGAGAGCGCGCGGGACAGGAGCTCCGCCCCGCGCGCGCGCTGCTCGGGCGTGGCCTCGGGCCTGGGGTCGCGCGTCTCGAGCAGCTTCTCGGGCGCCTTCAGGAACCCCGTGCGGCAGGCCGGCGAGGCGAACACGTACAGCCGTCCCGCGTGCACCGCGTGGATCGCGGTCGAGCCCTCGCCCGACAGCGGCCCCATGCGCGCGCAGGCTCCGCCGAGCTGGATCTCGTAGCGCGCCGGATCGGCGCGGAATGCGGCGCGGTTGGCCTCGCTCGCGAACCAGTACGTGAACTGCGCGCGCCGCTCGCTGAACTCCGCCAGCCCCGGGGTCTCCGCGCCGCGCAGCAGGTCGACCGCGTCCACGCGCAGCGTGCGGTCGGGAGCCGGCGCAGGGCCGGACGTCGCGGGCGGGACCAGGAGGAACGCGAGGGCGAGGAGGGCTTGCATGGTCGGGCTCCGGTGCGCGCCGGCGCGCGGCCGGCCCGGACAGCCTAGCGTCCCGTGGCGGCTCGCGTCAGGCGTTTGCGCGCCGCCAGCGTCACGCCCAGGGCGCGCACCTCGTCGCCGCCCAGGCGGTGGAGCTGGTGCACCAGGGTCCGCTCGCCGGACAGGTGCGCGAAGGCGCCGCGCCCCATCTCGCGGTCGAGCGTGCGCACCAGGTCCTCGAGCAGGCGCGTGTAGGCCCCGGCGTGCGCCGTGAGACCGCCGCCCGACTCGGCCGCGTCGAGGATCTGCGCCAGGACGATGCGCGGCTCGCGCGCGCAGGCGAGCGCCACGAGCTGCGCGCGGTACTCCAGCTCCTCGTGCACGCGCTGCGGCGAGAAGCCGGCGTCGAGCAGCAGCAGGAACGCCGCACCCAGGTTCCGCGCGATCGGCAGGAAGCGCGCGCGGTCGCACAGGTGACCCTCCTCGTGGACGGCGCTGGCCTCGAGCACGTCGTCGAACGCGACGCGGCCGAGCACCTCGCCCGGCGCGGCGCGCTCGCGCAGCACGGCGAGGCGCACGCGCGCCGCCTGGTCGAGCAGCGCGCCGGTCGCGATGCGGTCGCGCGCGCCCAGCTCGCCGGGCGCGACCGCCAGCCCCGTCACGGCGAGCGCGCGTTCGACGCGTTCGCGCGAGTCCGCGAACCCCGCGCGCAGGGCCGACCAGGCCGCCAGCTCGCCGCGGACCTCGTCGACGTCGATCCAGTAGCCCTCGTGCAGCGCCGCGCCGGCGATGCGCGCGCCGCGGCGGCCGGCGCGGCTCGGCACGTCGGCGCCCGCGCACCACACGACCGTGCCCTGAAAGCGCGTGCCCAGGTGCTCGCCAGCGCGCTGCTCGATGCGCAGGATCGGCAGCAGCGTCGCGTCCGGCGGATCGCCAGCGAGCTGGCCGAAGATGCCGAAGCGGTGCAGGCTCCGCAGCGTCGCGGCCAGTCCGCCGACCGGCGCGCCCGCGCGGCCCAGCCCTGCCTGTTCGTCCGCGGCCGAGAACGCGGGCCCGGGGTGGATCACCTCCGCCATGCCTCCGTACGTGAGCCGCGGCGAGGCGCGCAACGCGTCGAGGATCGGCGCGCGTTCCGCCGCGGCGCCGACGAGCGCGCGCATCTGCGCCTCGTGCGGCGCGAGCGCCGCGAGCAGGTCGTCGAGGCTGCGCGCGGGACCGCCCGGCCCTGGCGCCGCGGGTCCGGAGGGCGCGAGGACGGCGAGGTCCAGGCCCGCCGCGGGCCCGCTCGCCGCGCGGCGGCGTGCGTCGCGGTCGGTCTCGCGCAGCGTGCGGCGCAGGCCGGCGATCCACTGCAGCGCGGCGAGCGCGCGCGCGTCGAGCGCCGCCGCCGTGTCGAGGTCGCGCACCGCCAGCGCCGCCGCGACCGCGCGCGTCTCGTGCAGCCATCCGGCCGCGAGCAGCGCCTCGCCGAACGAGACCAGATCCGCCGTGGCGGCGTCGGCGGGCTGCGGCAGGGCGCGCGCGCCCGCGACCACGGAACGCAGCCGCGCGTCCGCCGGCAGGCCGTCGCCGGCGAGCACGAGCGGCGGCAGGTCCGCCAGCCAGCGCTCGACGGCGCCGCGGTAGTCACCGGTGGCGAACCGCGCCGCGCGCAGCAGCGCGCCGGGATCGGCGCGGTGGGCGTCGGACGCGAACGCGCGCTCGAGCAGGCCGAAGGCCAGCGGCGAGGGTCCCTCGTCGAGCAGGATCTCGGCGCGCAGGCGGTCGCGCGCGGCGCCCGGTTGCGCGGCCAGCGCCAGCGCGACGCGTCCGGCGTCGCCGCCCGGCGCGCGCGCGCGCAGCGCGGCGGCGAGCTGCGCGACCTCGACTTCGGTCAGGTCGCCCGTCGCGAGCAGCGCGAGGCCGCGCTCGATGGCCGCGCCGCGCTGCGCGTCGCGCGGCATCGTCAGCATCACCAGCGTGGCCTGCACCTGTAGGGCGGTGCGGTCCCCCGCCGCCGTGTCGGGATCGGCGGCGCGCGCGTCGAGCAGTTCCAGCGCGCGCGCCCAGTCGCCGCGGTCGCGCTCGAACCGCGCCAACGTGGACACGAAGAAGGTCCGCTCCCACGGATCGCGGGCCAGCGCCAGCGCGCGCTCGGCGGCGCGGCAGGCCTCGGCGGAGCGACCCGCGCTCGAGGCCGCGAACGCCACGCCGTGGTGCGCCCAGGCGAGCGTGGGGTCGAGCGCGGCGGCGCGCTCGTACCGCGCCGAGCCCGCACGCCCCTCGAGCCGCCCCGCGAGGTACAGGTCCTCGGCGCCGCCGTCGCCGGTCGCGAGGCGGGCGCGATAGGCCGCCAGCGACTCCAGCGCCAGGAGATCGACGCGCAGGATCTCGTCGAGCAGGCGGCGCGGCGCGACCCAGCCGGGTTCGGCCGCCAGTGCCTGCTCCAGCTCCGCGCGCGCGCGCGCGGGCGCCTGGGGGCCGCCCGCGCGCAGCGCGGCCTGGGCGCGCGCCAGCGCCTCTGCGGCCGCGGGCGCGGCGGGTGCCGCCGGGCGCGGCGCGCTCGCGCGGCAGGCCGCGACGGACAGGGCCGCGAGGAGCATCGGCAGGAGACGGCGCATGCGGCGCCTATGTAGACCTCCGCCGCGCCCGGCGCCAGCACGGCGAGTTGCCGCGGATGCCGTCCCGGCACACACTGGGGACATGACGACCACGACGTGGACCCTCGGGACCGCGGCGTTCACCGCCCTGCTCGTCCTGCTCCCGGCGGCGCAGAAGGGCGACTCGAAGGACAAGCGCGGCGGACGCGGAGCGAAGGGCGCGCCCGCGAAGCTCGAGCCCTGGCTGGGCAAGCTGGCGGACGCCAAGGCGCGCGCCAAGGAACGCAACGTGCCGGTCCTCGTGCACGTGATCCTGGAGGGCGAGGAGGACAACGACCGCTACCGGGACACGATCCTCGCCGACGCGGATCTCCTGAAGCGCTCGGCGGACGCGATCGTCATCGTCGCCAACAACGGCACGCACGCGCGCAAGACGGTCGAGGAGACGATCGACGACGAGAAGGTCTCGCGCGAGGTGTGCTCGGTCTACCCCGCGTTCGCGCTGTGCTCGCAGCACCAGGCCGCGTGGGAGGAGATCTACCGCGACTTCCACGAGGAGAACGGCGACCTGAAGTGCCCGCAGACGATCGTGCTGCTGCCCGACGGCCAGCTGTCGGGCGGCATCAACACGAGCACCGTGCCGCCGGCCACGGAGATCGTCGCGCTGATCGTCGAGGCGCAGAAGAAGGCCGGGCCCGGCCTCACCGAGGAGGAGCTCGCGACCGTGTTGCGCGGGCTCGAGGAGGGCCGCAACCTGACGGCCGCCAAGGCCTGGCCTGCGGCCTGGAAGGCCTGGGGCACGGTGCTCGCGCTGACGCAGAAGGGCCCTTACGCCGAGGAGGCCGGCAAGGAGCAGCCCAAGGCGCTGGAGGGCATGCGCGCCGAGTTCGAGCGGCTGTGCGCCGGGCTGGTGCCGGGCACGGCCGCGAAGGCCTACCAGGATCTCGCGGCCTACGCGCTGGAGCTGGCCGGCACGCCGCTGGAGAAGGACGCCGCGCAGGAGCTCAAGAAGGCCGAGAACAACAAGGCGATCCGCGACGAGATCAAGGCGTGGAAGCTGTCGCAGGAGGCCGACGCCATCCTGCGCGAAGCACGCGACGCCTTCGACGCCGGCGACACGAAGAAGGGCGAGCGCGCGGTGCGCAAGCTGCTCCACAAGCGGTTCGCGGAAACGCCCGCGGCCGAGATGGCGCGCAAGCTGTGGCCCGACCTCGCGCGCGAGATCGACGGCTGAACCCCAGCACGGAATCGCGGCGTCTCAGCGCAGGAAGCCTTCCAGCACCGCGTCGGTCCCCCACTCGCGGTCGATGCGCTCGTGGAAGCGCAGCTTCCCGAGCCATTCGGCCATCGAGGGACCCTGGCCGCCGTTGACGGCGCCGGTGTAGACCCGCACCTGATCGACGAAACCGCCCGACAGGTAGTGCGAGAGCAGGCGCGGGCCGGCCTCCAGCAGCACGCGCCGGTAGCCCTGTGACCACATCCAGGCGTGCGCGTCGCGCAGGCTGACGCCGTCGTCGGTCGCCACGTGCAGCTCGTGCACCTGTGCGCCGGCCGCGAGCAGCCGGCTGTGGCGCTCGGCCGGCGCGCCGCCGACGCACAGGATGTGGACGGGTCCGCCGGCCGAGCCCGCCGCCGGCGGTTGCAACAGGATCGAGTCGGGCGGCGTGCGCAGCGTGCTGTCGAGCACGATCCGCGCCGGCGGCCGCGACAGGTCGCCCGGCGGCCGCACGGTGAACCGCGGGTTGTCCGCCAGGATCGTGCCCACGCCGGTCACGATCGCGTCGACGCGGCCGCGCTGGACCTGCACCTCGCGCAGCGACTCGGGCCCGCTGATCCAGCGGCCTTCGCCCACGTCGGCGGGCGGCACGAGCTGTCCCGAACGCGTCTGCGCCCACTTGGCGATCGTCCACGGGCGCGGCCGGCGGATGCGCTCGTTGTCCATCCACGACACGAAGTGCGGCGCGACCTTGGCCAGCGGGGCCACACCCTCGAGCAGCACGACCTCCAGGCCCGCGTCGCGCAGGAGCTGCAGGCCCTGGCCCTGGTGGCGCGGGTCGGGATCGAGTTCGCCGACCACGACGCAGCCGATGCCGCTCTCCAGGATCCGCTCGACGCAGGGCGGCGTCTTGCCGCGACTGCAGCAGGGCTCGAGCGTCACGACCAGCACGTCCCAGCGGTCGCGCGGCACGAGCGTGCGCTCGGCCTCGTCCAGGGCCATGACCTCGGCGTGCGCGTGGCCCCAGATCTGGTGGAAGCCGCGCGCGATGACCTCGCCGTCGGACAGCACCGCGGCGCCGACGCACGGGTTGGGCGCGACGTCGAAGCGGAACCGGGTCGCGGCGCGGCCGAGCTCCTCGAGGAGCGAACGCAGCCGCGGCTCGTCCAGCAAGGGCGCTCTGCTTCGGATCAACGCGGTTCCTCCTGCCTGTTGGAAGGGGGTGCGGCCTCGGCTGGCCGACCCAGCGACTGCCTCACTGGGATCGGCATCGGCACCGGGGACACCTTCCCTTCAGGATAGCCCATGCGAACCGCGGGGAGCCACGCGCGGGCCGTGAAATCAGGGCCTTCTCTTCCCCTGGCGCGGCGCGCGCGGCACCATCCCAGGCTCGACCGTCCGCCCACGACCCGCGCGGCCCGCGCCGCGAACACCGCCATGACCAAGGCTCCCATCAAAGTCGCCGTCACCGGCGCCGCCGGCCAGATCGGCTACGCGCTCCTCTTCCGCATCGCCTCCGGCGAGATGTTCGGCAAGGATCAGCCCGTGGTCCTGCACCTCGTCGAGATCCCCGACGAGAAGGCCATGAAGGCGCTGGAAGGCGTGGCCATGGAGCTCGACGACTGCGCGTTCCCGCTGCTCTCGGGCATGGTGCTGACCAGCGAGCTCAAGCGCGGGTTCGACGGCGTGCAGTGGGCGTGCCTGATCGGCAGCCGTCCGCGCGGACCGGGCATGGAGCGCAACGACCTGATCAAGGTCAACGGCCCGATCTTCGTGGGCCAGGGCAAGGCCATCAACGACCACGCCGCCAAGGACGTGCGCGTCGCCGTGGTCGGGAACCCCTGCAACACCAACGCGCTGATCGCGATGCACGCGGCAAAGGACGTCCCGCGCGAGCGCTTCACCGCGATGACGCGCCTCGACCAGAACCGCGCGCAGGCGCAGCTCGCGCGCAAGGCCGGCGTGCCGATCGGCGCGGTGCGCAACACCCTGATCTGGGGCAACCACAGCGCCACGCAGGTCCCCGACTTCGTCAACACGTCGATCCACGGCAAGTCCGCCGCCGAGGTCATCACCGACAAGGCCTGGCTGGAGGGCGAGTTCTTCAAGGCCGTGCAGCAGCGCGGCGCGGCGATCATCGCGGCGCGCGGCTCGAGCTCGGCCGCCTCGGCCGCCGGCGCCCTGATCGACCACGTGCGCGACATGACGCAGGCCACGCCCAAGGGCGCGTGGAACTCGATCTGCGTGCGCAGCGACGGCAGCTACGGCGTGCCCGAGGGCCTGATCAGCTCGTTCCCGGTGACCACCGACGGCAAGGGCGGCTGGAGCATCGTCCCGGGCTTGAAGATCACGCCCTTCATCCAGGCCAAGATCGACGCCACGGTGAAGGAGCTGCAGATGGAGCGCGAGGTCGTCAAGGACCTCCTGGCGTGAGCCAACCGGTCCACGCGCGGAACCGGGCGCGCGGCGCGCGGGGCCGCGCGAACCGATGAGCACGGCCACGACGAGCATCGATCGCCCGCCGGTCCGCCTGGGGACCTTCGCCGGCGTCTTCACGCCCAGCGTCCTCACCATCCTGGGCATCATCCTCTTCCTGAGGATGGGCTACGTGGTCGGCGAGGCCGGCCTGGGCAAGGCGCTGATCATCATCGCCATCGCCAACGGGATCTCGGTCCTCACGAGCATCTCCCTCTCGGCGATCGCCACCAACCTGCGCGTCAAGGCCGGCGGCGACTACTACGTCATCTCGCGCACGCTGGGCGTGGCCTTCGGCGGCGCGCTGGGGATCGTGCTGTTCCTGTCGCAGGCGATCTCGATCGCGTTCTATGCCATCGGCTTCGGCGAGGCGGTCGCGGCGATGATCCAGGGATCGCCGGCCTGGCTGGCGCAGGCCGTGGCTGCGGGGGCCGTCGCCGTGCTGTTCGTCCTGGCGTGGGCCGGCTCCGACTGGGCCACGCGCTTCCAGTACGTCGTCATGGCGGTCCTGGCCGCCGCCATCGCCTCGTTCTTCGTCGGAGCGTTCGGCGACTGGGACGCGGTGCGGTTCGAGAGCGGCTTCGCGCGCGAGGGCACCGTGCCGTTCTGGGCGGTGTTCGCCATCTTCTTCCCGGCGGTGACCGGCTTCACGCAGGGCGTGAGCATGTCCGGCGACCTGGAGGACCCTGGCCGCAGCATCCCGCGCGGCACGTTCCTGGCGGTCGGGCTGTCGGCCGCCGTCTACTTCGGCGTCGCGGTGGCCTTCGCGGGAGCCCTGACGCTGGACGAGCTGTCCTCCGACTACGGCGCGATGCGCCGCGTCTCGTACTTCACGTGGCTGGCCGATGCGGGCGTGATCGCCGCCACGCTGTCGTCGGCGCTGGCCTCGTTCCTGGGCGCGCCGCGGATCCTGCAGTCGCTCGCCAAGGACAAGATCTTCCCGGGCCTCACCTTCTTCGCCAAGGGCAGCGGAGCGCTCGAGAACCCGCGCCGCGGCGTCGTGCTCTCGGCGCTGATCGCGTTCACCACGATCGCGCTGGGCGACCTGAACCTGGTCGCGCCGGTCGTGTCGATGTTCTTCTTGATCTCGTACGGCCTGCTCAACTACGCGACCTACTACGAGGCGCGCAGCCGCAGCCCCTACTTCCGGCCGCGCTTCCGCTGGTTCCACAAGAACCTGTGCCTGGCGGGGGCGCTGGCCTGCCTGGTCATCATGTTCCTGCTGGAGCCGCTGGCCGCCGCCGGCGCGCTGGTGATCCTGTGGGGCATCTTCACGTACCTGCGCCGCTCCGTGAAGCACGAGCGCTGGGCCGACAGCAGCCGCTCCGCGCGCTTCCAGAGCGTGCGCGAGAGCCTGCACGGCATCCACGCCGAGATCGAGAGCCCGCGCGACTGGCGTCCCGTGCTGCTGGCCTTCTCCTCCAACAGCGCGCGGCGCGAGCGCAACCTGCGCTTCGCCCACTGGCTCGAGGGCGAGAGCGGCCTGACCACCGCCGTCCAGATCCTGGTCGACAAGGGCGGCCCGGCGCGGGTGCGGCGCCAGGAGGCCGAAGCCGCGCTGCGCACCGAGATCAAGGCCCGCGAGGTCGACGCGTTCCCGCTGGTGATCTCGGCGGCCAGCGTGCAGGCGGCGTTGCCGATCCTGATCCAGTCGCACGGGCTGGGACCGATCCGCGCCAACACGGTGCTGCTGAACTGGTACGACGGCCCGCAAGGCCCCGCGGGCGAGCCCGGGCTGCGCTCCTACACCGGCTACCTGCGCACCTCGCTCTCGCTGGGCTGCAACGTGATCGTGCTCGAGGCGACCGCCGACGAGTTCGCGTCCATCGACGCCCAGCGCCGCGACGAGCGGCGCATCGACATCCTCTACGTGTCGGACGCCTCGAGCCGGCTCATGCTGCTGTTCGCCTACCTGATGACCCGCACCGAGGAGTGGGGCCAGGCCACGATCCGCCTCCTCGTGCCGGTGGGCGAGAACCTGAGCCGCGAGCAGACGCTCGAGAACCTGTCCGAGATGCTCGACGAGGTGCGCATCGACGCCCAGATCGAGGTGCTCGACCGGCTGGCCGCCGCCGAGGTGACCGCGCGCGTCGCGGACGCGACCCTGGTGTTCCTGCCGTTCCACTTCCGGGGCGAGGAGATCAGCCTGCCCTTCCCGGGCGACGCGGCGGCGCTGCTCGACCAGTTGCCCATGACCGCGATGGTGCTCGCGGCGCAGGACGTGGTCCTCGACGCCGAGCCCGACGAGGGCGTGCACGGCGAGATCGCCGAGGCGCTCGACACGGCCGAGCGCACCGGGCGCGTGGCGCGCGTGATCGAGAAGGCGACGGCCGAGGCGCGCCAGAAGGTCGAGTCGGCGCGCAGCGCCCTGGCCGACGCGCGTCGCGGCGAGGCGGAGGCGCGCGAGATCGAGCGCCTGGAGAGCGAACTCGCCGAGGCCGAAGCCGATGCCGAGCGCACCATGCGGCGCGCCCTGAAGGCCAAGGTGAAGGCCGACGCGGCGGCCGTCGACATGCGGCGCGTCACGGGAACCGAGGACGAGACCCCGGAACGGCGCTGATCCCGCGCGGGACGCGCGGGCGCCTTCAGCGGCCGGCCCGCGCGCGCAGCACGCGGCGCATGTAGGGCCGCGTCGGCGCGCGCCGCTCGATCTCGCGGAAGCCGGCCTGCTCGAAGGCGGCGGCGGTTCCGGTCCAGGCGAACGCCGCGGGGATCGTGCGCGGGCCGGCGTCGACGGGGAAGCCGTCGATGCAGCGCGCTCCCTTCCGCGCAGCGAACCCGGCCGCGGCGCGCAGGAGCGCCACCGAGACGCCCCGGCCGCGCAGATCGCGGCGGACGAACAGGCAGGTCACGCACCACGCGCGCGTCGCGTCGGGCGCGCGTGCGATGCGCGACGTCGCGAGGCCCGGAAGCAGGTCGCGCGGCTCGACCGAGCACCAGCCGACCGGCTCGCCCCCCCCGTACGCCAAGAGGCCCGGCACGCGTCCGGCCAGCACGAGCGCACGCATCGCGCGCTTGTTGGGCGCGCCCTTGCCCTGCTCGAAGCGCGCGCGCGGCACGCGCTGCAGGAGGCACCAGCAGCCGCCGCAGGCGCCGTTGGCGCCGAACAGCGCCGCGAAATCGTCCCAGGTGTCCGGCGTCAGCGGGCGGAACGACAGGGTCGCGTTCGACGGTGCGCGCGGGCTCATGCCGAGGGTCTATCCAGGCTCCGCCACCGTCCCCGCCAGCGCGAACGCGGTCGCGCTCTCGATGCGCGCCACGACGGTGCGGCCCAGCAGTTCGTCGCCGCCGCGCAGGCTGACGGTCAACCCGTGCTCGCTGCGCCCGAGGAACTGGCCGTCGCCGCGGTCGCAAGGGCTCTCCACGAAGACCCGCCGCAGAGCACCCACGTGCGACGAGTGGCGCCTCAACCCCGCCTGCTCGGCCGCGCGCAAGAGGAGCTGGTTGCGCTCCTTCTTCACGGCGTCCGGGACGTCGTCGGCGAGGCGCTCCGCGGAGCTCGTGCCGGGCCGCGGGCTGTACTTGAAGACGTAGTTGATCGCGAAGGCCTGCTCGTGCAGGAAGCGCTCGCTGGCGGCGAAGTCCGCGTCGGTCTCGCCCGGGAATCCCACGATCCAGTCGCTGGCGAGCTCGAGGTCGGGCACGCGCGCGCGCAGGAGGTCGACGCGCCGGCGGTACAGATCGGTGGTGTAGCCGCGCTTCATCGCGCGGAGCAGGTCGTCGGAGCCCGACTGTGCCGGGAGCGGCAGGAAGCGCTCGCACTTGTCGCAGTCGCGCAGCGCCTCGGCCAGCGCGTCGGTGACGTAGCTGGGGTGCAGCGTGATCAGCCGGATGCGCTCGAGGCCGTCGATCTCCTGCAGTTCGCGCAGGAGGTCCGCGAGTGCCGGCCGGCCCTGCCGCCCGCGGCCGCGCTGCGCCCCGGGCGCGGGCGCGGGGAAGTCCTCGCCGTAGCTGTTCACGGTCTGGCCCAGCAGCGTGATCGCACGCGCGCCCTGGTCGACGTAGCCGCGCGCCTCGCGCACGAGGTGCTCGACCGGATACGACAGCACGCGCCCGCGCACCGCCGGGACGATGCAGTAGGTGCAGTTGAGGTCGCAGCCGCGCATGACGGTCAGCCAGGCGTGCAGCCCGCCCGGCCAGGGCTCGGCGCGGCGATCGACCTCCAGCGGATCGTCGAGCCCCAGCGCGACGACGCGCGCGCGCTGGCCGCGGCCGCGCGTCGCCAGCACGTCGCCGACGAGGTCCGGCAGGTTGGCGAACTGCCGTGTCCCGGCCACGAGGTCGACGTGCCCGGCGCGCGCGAAGATCTCCTCGCCGACGCGCTGCGCCATGCAGCCCATCACGCCCACGACGAGGTCGGGCCGCTCCTGCTTCGCGCGCTTGAGCTCGCCCAGCCACGAGTACGTGCGCTCCTCGGCATGGTCGCGCACCGAGCACGTGTTGAAGAGGACCACGTCGGCCTCCTCCATGCGCTCCGTCGTGACGTAGCCTGCCCGCCGGAAGCGGCCCTCCGCCAGGAGCGAGTCGTACTTGTTCATCTGGCAACCGAAGGTCACCACGTGGACGCGCGGCGCCCCGGCGGGAGCGTCGGCGGTCGTCCGGGAGAGGAAGCGGGTGGTGGCCATGTGCGTGGATCGCGCGGAGCCCGGGATTGTGCCCGCGGGGCGCCCGCGCGAAAACCTCCGGGGGCCCGCAACCGCCAGGCCCCCCGCGCGTCGTGGGATGCGAGGCCCCATGTCGACCAACCCCTACCTCGAAGCTCTGCACCGCGTCCCCCCGGGGACGACCGTCGCCTGCGGCGAGCTGGCGCGGAACGCCGGCCGGCCCATGGCCGCGCGGGCCGCGGGGCGCGCCGTCGCCGCCGTGCCCGAGGCGGCCGACGCGCCCTGGCATCGGGTGGTCTCGGCCTCCGGCGCACTGGCGCAGGAGCCGGGCCGCGCCGCGCTGCAGCTCGAACGCCTGCGCGCCGAGGGCGCGCGCCCGCGCGCGGGCGAAGCGGTGCCGGCGTGGGCGGAGCGCATCGGCGCGCGCTGCGTGGGCGACTGGCGCAGACGGCGCTGCACCGCGCCCGGCGATCCGGCCGTGGAACGCTTCGCCCCCGAGCGCTGCGAGCCCTTCGCGGACGAGTCGGCGGCGCGCGCGCGCGGGTTC
>CAZKIO010000043.1:0-44461 GCA_964552795.1 uncultured Planctomycetaceae bacterium | reverse complement strand
GCACGACGTGGTCGCGGAGTTCGGAGAGCTTGCGAGCGCGCCGGGAGTTGCGGCCCGAGGCGTCGCTGACGACCTTCGAGTCGGTCTTGGACGGGTCGGCGCCGAGCCAGGCGGGCGCATCGATTTCCGGCGCGGGTTGGAATAGGTCCGGCCGCTGCGCGGCGGTCACGGGATCCTGCTGGGCTGCGAGCGCGGGGAGGGTAGCGAGGGTGGCGAAGGCGAGGTGCATCGAGGCTGGCCTCCTGGTTCACGTGGGCGGGGATACGGTACCCCGGGAACCGCGGGGAGATGCTCAGCGGCTGAGCTGGCTTGCCGCTTGTTGCCGGACGCAGGTCAACGCAGTCCAGAACAGGGCACGTCTAGACGCTGACGTTTCAAGGGGTGAGCACAAATGTAACGCCGCGGGGAAAGGCTCATCCGCAAAGGCATGTTGAAGCTCAACGGTTCAGGGAAACGGGGAACTCTCAATGCCACTCCGGACCTTGGCCAAGCGCACATCGTAATTCTCTGCTATCGTAACACGGATTCCACGCTTTGGGTACGCACCTACTATTACAGCCGCATTCCCAGACAAATGACCTAGGGCTATCAGCACAGGAGGCAGGTGAGATCCGTTTGCAGTCCCTCCGTTCGTGAGGAACTCCGGTCGAATCTCGTGGACAATCCCAAGGAATTGCGCGAGCAGCATCGGGTACACGACAAGCTTCTTTACCTCACCAAAAGTGATCAAGTCCGAGTTGCCCAAGCAGATCCACCCGCCCTCCGGCTTCTCACTTGGGACACAATCGCGCCGAACTACGCCAACATCGACGCAGTAAATGCCATCGTCGTGTGCGCTACGAACCATTAGGTTCATGTGCAGCTCGACTGTTTCGGCTCGGTGTACAGCCGCGATACGAGAGAAATTCCACGGATAGCCCCGCGTCCCAGTTTTGACTGCGAAGCCCTTCTTGGACTTCGGGTTGATAACCGTCACGACATACCCGTGCGACTCATAATGCCGAGCGAACCCTGTTATCGCGGCCAACTCAAGCAACTTGGGTTGGTTAGAGCCTATGTCCCTGAACGCCTGAGCGTGGTTTTTGATCACGCGCTTAATTGCATTCTTAAGTTCAGCTACGTCCATCTGCCTCTAGCGCTTGCACCAGGGACACGTAGTCCAAGATCAAATAGTTTCGTATCTCTTCCTTACCGAGAACCTGCTCAAGGCTTTTTACAAGCGAATCCAATCGACTATGCATCGCCCCACCGCGGGAGAGATCAACTCCACCGGCACGAATGCTGGAGACATGCAGGGCCTGGAGCAACATGCTGGAGTTGTCCAGGGTCCAGTAACTGGACACGGCAATACTGTGGAGTTTTCTTATTCCGGCAAGGAAGACAATCTTGTTTCCTGTAACGCGATCGAAGTCATGGCCGGCGTCTTGGAATATACCAGGAAGGGCATCTTCAACACTTCGCGCGTAGCCCAGGACCTGTTCTCCTAGCGTCCAAGGCAGGCCCTTCACTGCTTCTTGTAGTTCGCGGTAGCTCATGGCAAATGGTGGGCACTAACGCCACCCATCAGCGGCCGCGCAGCCGGACCTCCACCTTGGCAAGCCAAGCGGCAAACGCTCACCTGATGAATCCTCGCTCTTTGAAGAAGTCAATTAACTCCTGATCACTAACATCGGCGCGTATCGTAGGAAGCTCCTCTCGGTGCTGCCTAACGTCGTTTGCCAGCGCGGCGCAAAGTGCGACAAAGCCAGCCGTCAGCAAGAGAGCCTCGTGTGCGATTAGCCAGTACGACGCAATCGTGATGACCGACGTGAGATAGAGGAGATGGGCCTCGGAATGCGACAAGTTCAGCCGTTGCGCCGTCGAATCCTTTAGCTTCTCGCGTCGTAAGGCGTTGTATGCGGCTCTTGCTTTGAGCATCGGAACGCCCAATTGAACACAGTACCAGATTGGCGATACGGCATTTGTGGGCTTCTTGTTTCCCTTGCTAACCAGCCAATCTAGGCCGTGTGCGATTGGGAAAAGCACCCACTCGCCGAGCAGGTAGCGGTACACAGTATAGATGGCAGCGCCGCAAGCAAACACGACCAGCGGTCCAAGTACGGAGCCTGCAGCTTCAATCGCTGGCTTAAGGGCGCCAGCCTTCCCGCACAGCAGCGCCAGCGCAAGCAGTAAGAAACCACCGTAGCCGTAGCGGAGAATTCTGTCGAGTCCTAGATCCTTGGGCATGGTTTCTACTCTCGTCTAGCGCTCAGCATGAGCGGGGGCGCGAAGTGCCCTCCGATGCTTGCGGTGGTTAACCATCGAACTTCCCGACTGGCAGGTAGGCTTGACCGGTCTGGGATGAGTGCCGCCGGACGCGCTCGACGACGTCGCGGAAGCTCGAAACGCCTCCGAGGACCCGGTACAGATGCCCATGGTCGAGCAGCAGAAGCGGCGTCTTCTTGCCCGACGCCCCTTCGATTGCGACTGAAGAGAACCCAGAAATCGACAGAAAAAGGCCCATGGTGTTGTCAGCCTTGCTCTCAACCTTCGCACGAAACACGTCGACGTCCGGCGCGCTAGACTGTTCAGTCGTGAATTTGCATTCGACCAGATACGTAGTATCTCTTAGAGTTACCGAGCCGTCGATCTCCCGCCCCTCGGCAACATAAGGTGGCCTTGCAGGAATCTCGCTGAATTGCATCAGGTCATAGAACCACACTTCAAATGCCCGACCAGCCTCAGATGTCCCGATGTCGCCTGAAAGTTCGGTCAACCTGTCAGAAAGTGTTTGCAGAGTCTGCTGGGACGCTCGCGCTCTAGCCTGAACCTCCCGGAGGCGTTGCCTCGATTCCTGGCGCTGTTGTTCCGAGGCCATGCTCTCCTCCTGTTCAGTCAGATAGCTCTTGAGAGCCGCGACTGAACGCTTGGCAGCGTCGATTTTGTCGGCCGTGTCCTCCCAACCCGCAAGGTCTGGGAACGCGGTTTGTTCAGCGAGGAACCGAGACAATTGGATGATCTTCGCCTTGCCGTGGTCCGTGGAACGGAGAATCTCAAATACACGATTGAGGTAATCCCGCTTGTACTCATCGGGCAGCCACGCTGGCAAGTCTGGAATCTCGGCCAGTTGAAGAAACTTGGATAGTGCGCGTTTTCGCCAAAACGACCGCAGGGCCGCGTCGAAGGTTAGATCAACCAAGTGAGGAGTGAAGCGAGTCTTCATCAGGCCACCTGCGAATAGCTAACGCCCAGCACTAGAGGGGGCGTGCAGCGCCATCCGCCGCACGCTGTTGTTGGGCGCCATTGCATACCGCAGTAGTGCCTGCAGCATCTGCGGTGCCTGTGCGCGCGCTGACTCAGAAACGGACGCGGTTCGTCTTGCAGCGGTGTGATGGCGAGCATTCCACTCTTCCGGAAAGGGCGAGCATCGTCCCTCGCGGCTCGGGACGAATGCAAGCCTTCCGCCCTCTCCGCCATGAAGTGGGACGAGCGAGGTGGAGTCCCGGCTCGTGTCCGAACCGGGGTCACGTTGAGTGACTGGTACCCATTCCGAGGCAGGTGCAGCCGTCGGGACAGTCGCCCCCCGGCCCGCTCGAGGCCCCTCCCAACCGGAATCCCCCTCCCACCAGATTCGGTATCTGTTAGGGTACCCCTCCCCCGCGCGGCCCTCCACACCCGGGACGCCCATCGCCCGCCGCGCGGGGGAACTCCGGCGCCGGCGGCGGGCGCACTCCCCCGCCGCCGGCCGCCGGACTCTTCCGATCCCACGGGCGCCGGCGCGCGCATGTACGTCCCCCTCAGGGTCCACGGCCACCACTCCCTCCTCACCGGCGTCGACGCCCCGCGCACGCTCCACTCCCGCGCCGCCGCGCTCGGCCTCCCGGCCCTGGCCCTCGCCGACGTCGACACCCTCGCCGGCGTCGTCGACCACCTCCGCGCCGCCGCCACCCCCGACGCACCGCGACCCATCGTCGCCGCCGAGATCTCCGACCCCACCGGCCTGCCCGGGCGCCTCGTCGCCCTCGTCGCCGACGCCGACGGCTGGCGCAACCTCTGCAAGCTCGTCAGCGCGCGCCAGCTCGGCGCCGATCCGGGCGAGCGCGACGCGCGCCTCGACGGACCCGACTCCTTCCGCCTCGTCGACGCCGCCGTGCGCTGCCAACCCGGCCTCGTCTACCTCGTCGATCACCCGCGCCTCGTCCTCGAACTCTCCGGCCGCGTCGACGAGCGCGCGCTCTTCGTCGCCATCTCGCCCGCCAGCCTGCGCGCGGGTCGCGGCCGCGGTGTGTTGCTCCCGCGCAACGCCGCCCACGCGGCCCCGCGGCGCAGCGCGGGCATCGACCCCTTCGAACTGCGCCGGCGCGACGACGAGGAGCTGCTCGAGACGCCCAAGGTGCCCGCGCCCGAGCCGCCGGTCCCCGCGCACGAGCTGATCGAGGCGGCGCGCGCGGCCGGCCTCGCCACGCTCGCCGTGCCCGACGTCTACACCGCGACCGCCGCCGGTTTCGCCGACCACCGCGCGCGCGTCGCCATCAAGCACAACGCGCTGCTGCACGACCTGCCCCAGAATTGGCTCGCGGCGCAGCCCGCGCACCTGCTCGCGCCGGGCGAGATGCGCGCGCTGTACGCGGACCTGCCGGATGTCCCCGGACCGTTCGCGCGCGCCTCGGACGCGCTGGAGCGCACGCTCGCGGTCGCCGAACGCTGTGCGTTCCGGCCGGAACTGGGCGGCATCCTTTTCCCCACCATCGCGCTCGATCCGGGCGAGACGCCCTACTCGCGCCTCGCGGGTCTGGCGATGCACGGCGCCAGCGAGCGCTACCGTCCGCTCAAGCCCGAAGCGCTGCGGCGCCTCGACCACGAGCTCGCGACGATCGAGCGCCTGGGCTTCGCCAGCTACTTCCTGCTCGTCAAGCAGATCGCCGACTTCGCGCGCGAGCGCGGCATCCCCTGCGTCGGGCGCGGGTCGGCGGCGGATTCGCTCGTCGCGTACTGCCTGCGCCTGACCGACGCCGATCCCCTGCGCTACCGCCTGACCTTCGAGCGCTTCCTCAACCCCGCGCGGCGCGACCGGCCCGACATCGACCTCGACTTCTGCTGGCGGCGGCGCGACGAGGTGCTCGAGCACGTCTACGGCCTGTTCGGGCCCGAGCGCACGGCGATGATCTCGACGCTCGCGACGTGCGGCGTGCGCGCCGCGTTCCGCGAGTCGGCGCTGGTCGAGGGCGTGCCGCCGGCGGAGGCCAACCGCTGGTCGCGGCGCCTGCCGATGTACTGGTCCCTGCGCGATTCCGGCGACGAACGGGATCTGGCCGCGGATCTGGGTTTGACCGGGCCGGCGCGCGCGGGCCGCACGAGTTCGCAGCGCGCACCCGAGCTGCCGCCCGCGCTGCACGGCAATCCGCTGGCGCGGCTCCTCGCGCGCACGCCCGAAGCGCGCGGTTTCCCGTTCGACGATCCGCGCCTGCAGCGCGTGCTGGCCGCGGCCGCGCGCCTCACCGGCGCGCCGCGGCACTACGGCCTGCACCCCGGCGGCGTCGTCGTCGCGCCCGGGCCGATCACCGACTTCGCGCCCTGCCAGCGCGCGGCGAAGGGCTGCATCGTGACGCAGCTCGACAAGGACGCGGTCGAGGCGATCGGCCTCGTCAAGATGGACCTGCTCGGCAACCGCGCGCTGACGACGCTCGACGACTGCGTGAAGGCGCTCGCGGCGCGCGGCGTCGACGTCGACCTGGAAGCGCTGCCCGAGGACGATCCGGCGACGGCGCGCACGCTGCGCGAGGGGCGCACGCTGGGCTGTTTCCAGGTCGAATCGCCCGGCATGCGCAACCTGCTGCAGCAGATCGGCGCGCACACGATGGACGACGTGATCCAGGCCGTCGCGCTGATCCGGCCGGGCCCGGCCGGTTCGGGGATGAAGGACGCCTACATCCGCCGCTACCGCGGCCTCGAGCCGCGCGCCGCGCCGCACCCGCGCCTGACCGAGCTCTTGTGGGACACGTACGGCGTGATGCTCTACCAGGAGGACGTCATGCAGGTCGCGTCGATCCTCGCGGGCATGGACCTCGCCGAGGCGGACCTCCTGCGCCGCGCGCTGCAGAAGAAGCGGCCGGGCGATCTCGAGCGCCTGTGCGAGCGCTTCGTCGCCGGTTGCGAGGAGCAGGGCGTCGAGCGCGCCGATGCGCTGCGCGTGTGGGATTTGATCGCCAACTTCGCGTCCTTCGGCTTCTGCAAGGCGCACGCGGTGACCTACGGGCGCATCGCGTACCGCGCCGTGTGGCTCAAGACGCACCATCCGGCCGAGTACCTGGCGGCGTTCCTCGCCAGCGAGACGGGCTACTACGACCCGCGCGTGTACGTCGAGGAGGCGCGGCGGCTCGGTGTCGCGATCCTGGGGCCCGACGTCAACCGGAGCGCGCGGACGTTCACCTGCGAGGGCGGGCGCGCGCTGCGCATCGGCCTCGGGCAGGTGAAGGGGCTCTCCGAGCGCACGCTGGACGCGCTGTTCGACACGCGCGCGCAGCACGGGCCCTGCGTGTCGCTGCCCGATTTCCTGGAGCGCACGGGCGCGGCGACGGACGAGGCCGAGGCGCTGATCCGCTGCGGCGCGTTCGACGCGCTCGACCGCACGATCCCCGAGCTCCTGTGGCGCCTGCACCTCCTGCGCGCGCCGGCGCGCCGCGTGCCGCGCGACGCGGGTCTCGATCCGGCCGAGCTGGCTGCGTTGCGCGCCACGCCGCGTTCGCGCGACGCGCTGAAGGCCGCGCGCGCGCGCGCCGCCGGCTGGGGCGGAGCGGGCATCGGCGTGGGCAACGCCGACCTCGCGCCGGGCGAGACCGCGCCGCTGTTCGCGGCGCCCGACACGCCCGCGCCCGCGCTGCCGCTGCTGCCGGACTACGACGCGGCGACGCGCGGGCGCATCGAGTACGAGACGCTGGGGCTGACCGTCGGCGCGCACCCGACCACGCTGTTCCCCTGCCCGGCCGACGCGCGGATCGCCGCGCGGACGCAGGCCGGAGGAGCGCGAGCGCGGCCCGCCAACCCGCTCGCCTGCGCCGACGTGCCGCGCAGCGCCGGCGCGCGCGTGACGCTGCGCGGCTGGCCGGCGGCGACGCGCCACGTGCGCACCGCGGAGGGGCGCGCGATGCGCTTTTTGACGCTGGAGGACGAGAGCGGCCTGGCCGAGGTCGTGATCTTCCCCGACGTCTACGAGCGCGACGGCGCGCAGCTCGCCGGCTTCGGGACGCTGTGCGTCACGGGCACGGTCGAGGACCAGCTCGGCGCGTGCACGCTGCACGCCGAGGTGATCTGGTAGGCGCCGGGGCGCTATGCTGCGGTCGTGGCGGCCCAGCAAGACCCCCTGATCGAGCGGCTGGCCGGCGTCCTGCGCCGGGGGCCGGCGCTGCGTCTCGCGGTCCTGTTCGGCTCGATGGCCAAGGGCACGGACCGTCCCGACAGCGACGTGGACGTGGCCGTGCTGCCGGCGGCGGACGGGTGGACGACCGACGGCGAGCTCGACCTCGCGGCCGAGCTGTCGCGGGCCGCCGGCCGCGAGGTCGACCTCGTGCGGCTCGACCGCGCGACGACGCTCCTGCGCGCGCAGATCGCGCGCGACGGCGTCCCGATCCTGGCCGCGGGGCCGTTCGAGTTCGCGCGCTTCCGGGCGCAGGCGACGGCCGAGTACCTGGACTTCGCGCCGGTGTTCGCGCACCACGCCGAGCGCTTCCGGCGCCGGCTGGCGGAGGGCGACGGGCGATGACCGACCGCGAGCTGGTGCTGCAGAAGCTCGCCACGCTGCGCGAGCACGCCGACCGCATCCGGCGGCGGCGCACCGGCGATCTGCGGGGGTTCCTGGCGGATGTCGACCGGCAGGACGCGCTGTCGATGAGCCTGCTCGTCGCGCTCCAGGAGTGCGTCGACATCGCGTTGCACATCGCCGCGGACGAGGGCTGGGGCACGCCGGCGTCCTACGCGGAGAGCTTCGACGTGATCGCCCGCCGCGGGGTCGTGGACGGGGATCTGGCGCGGAAGCTGGCGCAGATCACGTCCGTGCGCAACCGGATCGCACATCTGTACGGGACCCTGGACGTCGAACGGCTGTGGAACGAAGTGCCGGCCGGGCTGGCGGCCTTCGACGCGTTCGCCCAGGCGATCGCGCGCTACATCGCCCCGCCCGCCGCCTGAACCGATCCTGACCGTGACCGGATCGCCCGGCCGGCCCCGTACAATCCAGAGCACCATGCCCCAGCGCGAGATCACGCTCGACACCGCCGCGTTCCTCGATTCGCCGCAGTTCCAGGCCTTGAGCGGAGTGAAGCGCGAGGACGCGCACAAGATCGCCGACCGCTTCCTGGCGTGCTGCTACGACGAGATCGGCAAGGCGCCGCGCCACCTCGACGGCGACGACCTGCACGGGATCGTCGGGCACATGCTGCCGGGTCACTTCGGGCGCAAGGACCCGCTGGCGGAGCACGTGCCGGCGGTGCTGCGCGCGTACCTCGCGTTCCTGGAGGAGCACGCCGTCGTGTCGCAGATGTTCGAGCTGCGCCGTGCGCTTGAGGGCACGCTGGGCGAGTTCGAGCACGCCGTGCGCACCGGCGAGCACGCGCACCACGCGCACGCCGCGCCGCAGAAGCCGTTCGTGCACGGCGCGTCGAAGACCGGCCGCAACGACCCGTGCCCGTGCGGCAGCGGGAAGAAGTTCAAGCAGTGCCACGGCAAGGCCTGAGGGCCGCCGCGGTCGCGCTCAGCTCGCGCCCGGCCCCGAGCGCTTCTGGTAGCGCATGCTGACGTTCTGGCGCCCCATCTCCTGCAGGCGCTCGGCCTCCTTCTTGAGGCCCAGGTTGTGCGCCTTGGACACCACGCTCTTCAGCGAGCGGTTGAGCTTCTGCGCGATGTCGAGGTTCGCCTCGGTCGGGTACAGCTCCTTCAACGTCTCGATCTCGGCGTCCGACCAGCGCGGCATGCGCGTCGCCGCCGAGCCCGTCAGGCGGCGCACGAAGGCCTTGTCCTTCGCGAGGCAATAACGCGCGCCCAGGCGCTTCACCGACTCGATCGAACGCCCGAAGATGATCGCCAGGTCCTCGTCGGTGCGCGTGCCGTACAGGCGCTTGAACTCGGCGATCTCGTCCTGCGTCCAGCGCCCGGTGAACTGGACGCGGCGCAGCTCCTCGATCTGCTGGCGCACCTCGGCCGCGGTGCGGCCCAGGATGCGCGCGATGGTCTCGTGGCTGGTGCCGCCCAGGTAGCGCTTCAGCTCCTGCACCTCGGCCGCGCTCCAGGGGCCGGTGCGCGTGGCGAGCTCGAACACCTGCTCGGCCATCTTGCGCACGCTGGCGACCGGGCGGTTCAGCTCCTTGGCGATCGCCTTCTCGTCGCGCAGGCCGTAGAGCTCCTTGAGGCGCGCAATCTCCGAGGACGACCAGCGGCCTCGCCGCGGCGTCCCCGATCGATCCGTTCCCCAAGTCACCCTTCGCACGTCGTTGCTCCTCGCTCCCGATTCCTTGCTTCGCGCCTCTGGTCCTTGCCCTGGTCTCGTGGTTCTCCCGTCGCCGGCGGGCGCAGGCTAGCAGGATCCCCTGCCGGCTTGCTCCACCTTCTTGCGCCCGGTCACCGCCCTTCCTTCTTGTTCGCTTCCGGTCCGGCCTCCAGGACGGCCTCCTCGCCGTCGCGTCCGTTGATCTGTCGCATGTGCAGCCGATCGCGGGTCGCGGCCAGCACGCCGCGAACCCCCTCCGACGTCGTCTCGCGCAGCACCTTGGCGGCCACGTCGCGGGCCTCCTCGGAGTGCGTCTCGCGCACGGCGTACTTCACCTCCGGCAGCAGCATGGGCACGACGCTGACCGTGTCGTAGCCCAGGCCCATCATCAGCAGCGCGGTCGCGTAGTCGCCGGCCATCTCGCCGCACACCGAACAGGGCTTCTTCGCCGCCCGGCAGGCGCGCGCCACCATGTCCAGTGCGGACAGCACGGCCGGGTGGTGCACGTCGTACAGGCGCGCCACCAGCGGGTTGTCGCGGTCGACCGCCAGCAGGTACTGCACCAGGTCGTTCGTGCCGACGCTGACGAAGTCGACCTCCTTGAGCAGCGCGTCCAGGATGAACAGCGTCGAGGGCACCTCGACCATCGCGCCCACGGGCACGTTGGCCGGGACCTCGTGGCCCTGGTCGATGAGCTGGCGCCGCACCTCGTCGAACATGCGGTGCACCTCGCGCACCTCCTCGATCGCGGTGACCATCGGCAGCAGGATGCGCAGGTCGCCGTGCGCGCTGGCGCGCAGCGCGGCGCGCAACTGCACGCGCATCAGGTCCTTCCACTCGATCGTGATCCGCAGCCCGCGCCAGCCCAGCGCCGGGTTGGCCTCGCGCGGCGTCTTGAAGTACGGCAACTGCTTGTCGTTGCCGATGTCGAGCGTCCGCAGCACGACCGGCCGCCCCGCCATGCGCTCCAGCACGCGCCGGTACAGGCGGTACTGCTCGTCCTCGGACGGGAACTGCTGGCGCTCCATGTACAGGAACTCGGTGCGCAGGAGGCCCACGCCGTCGGCGTTCTGCGCCGGGAACGTGTCCAGGTCGCGCAGGCTCTCGACGTTGACCATCACCGAGAAGCGCCGGCCGTCGGTCGTGACCGGCGGCAGCGACGCGTGCAGCGCCAGCTTGTCCTGGCGCGCCTTGCGGCGCTCGAGGCGCTCCAGGAAACGGTCGACGTCTTCCTGGTCGGGCCGCAACTGCACCGTGCCCGCGTCGCCGTCGACGCTGATGCGCATGCCCTGCTCGAGGCGCGTCAGCAGGTTGGGCAGGCCGACGACGCACGGGATGCCGAACGAGCGCGCCAGCACGGCGCCGTGCGAGAAGCGCCCGCCGGATTCGGTGACGACGGCCAGGATGCGCTCGCGCGCGAGGAACGTGGCGACCTGCGGCGTCAGCTCGGCCGCGGCCAGGATGACCTGCTCCTCGGCCTGCTCGATCGTCTCGCGGTCGTGCTGCATCAGGACGTCGAGCACCGCGCGCCAGGGATCGGAGAAGTCCGCGGCCCAGCCGCGCGAGCGGTCGCCTTCCACGGCGCCCAGGCTCTTGGTGACGCGGTCGATCAACGCCTGCACCGCGGCCTCGGCGTTGATGCGCTGATCGCGGATCGTCGCCTCGAGGTCCTTCAGCGTCGCCGGATCGAGCAGCAGCGTGCGGTGCACGGCGAAGATCGCCGCGTCGCGCTCGCCCAGTTGCGCCGCGACGCCGCGCTGGCGCCGGCGCAACTCCTCCGACGCCTGGTCGATGGCCTCGTGCAGCCGCTCGAGCTCGCGCGCGAGATCGCCTTCGCGCACGGACCACGTCGGCACCACGTCGGGCCACGCGTGGACGACGTGCACCGGCCCCAAGGCCAGCCCGGGCGCGACTGCGACGCCCTTGACGATCCTGTGCTGCGCCATCCCGATCTCGACACGCCTCCGGGGACGGCGGGAGACACGGCCTCGTGCGGCCGGACCCCGCCCAGGGCGGGACTGCGCGCACGGCCGGGCGTCTCCTCTCCGCCCGTATTAGGAGATTTCAATGTAGCGGGCGGAGGCGGTCTGCGGAAGACGTTTCGCGGGATGGAACTGCGCGGAATCGCACGTTTCCCCCTGGAAAGCGCCCTTCCCGGCAGGATCCGCGATGCCCTCAAGACCGCCGCCCCGCCCTCCCGATGCTGCCCAGGATCCCCGCGACCCTTCGGCCGGGGAGGATGGCCGCGCCGGGGTGCCGGGCGGGTCGGACGGAAAGGGAGCGCTGGGTGATGGAAAGGACGAGTACGGACACGAACGTCGAGGGCACGGAGCGCGGCGCGCCGCCGCGGGCGGGCCGCGCGCGCACCGGCCTCGCTTCCAGCCTGCTGGGCTGCCTGTGCCTGGTGGCCGCCGGCGCGATGGTCGCCGCGCCGCAGGTCCTGGGCGCGCGCCCGTGGACGCTGGAACTTCTCGGACGCCAGGGCGTCACCTGGCCGCTGCTCGCGGTCGGCGGCATCGTCCTGTGCGCCATCGGCGGCAATGCACGCCGTCTGGAGCGCGCGATCGAGCGTGCGGCGGCCGTCGAACCTCCGGCCCCCGCGCCCGATCCGGTGCTCGCCCAGATCACGACCGACCTGGGTCGCCTGCGCACCGCGCTGCACGAGATGCGCGTGGAGGCGGCCCACGGCCGCGACGCGCTGGCGCGCCTGCAGCAGGAGGTCGCGATGCGCACCGAGGACACGGGCCCGCGGGAGTCGGAGACCGCGATCTTCCGGCTGGCGGCCAGCATCGATCAGGTCGGCGGCCGCGTGATGCAGGGCCTGTGGGATCAGCGCGCGTGGTGGAAGGAGGAGCTCGAACGCTCGCTCGCGGCCCACCGCGGAGCGCCGCGCGACGAGGGCGATTTCGAGGACGACGCGGATCCGTACGCCAGCGGCTTCGACGGGCCGGCGCACGAGGTCGAGGTCGTCGACGGCTACGTCCAGAACCGCGACGACCTGGAGGTCGAGGTCACGCTGGAGGACGAGGTGGTCTGGCCCTCCGGCCTGGGCCTGCTCGACATCCTGGACGACGACCGCACGAACGCGCGCGCGGCCGAGCCGGCCGCCGCACCGGTCACGAAGACGTCGCCGCGTCTGCAGCCGGGCGCGGAACGCCGCCCGGAGATCCTGGCGAAGGAACTCGGCAAGCCGTCGCCCGCCCTGCCGCGCGGCGGCGAGGCGGAGGCCGATCCGCTGGCCGAGAAGCTCGCGCTCCTGCGCGACCTGCTCGCCGATCCGACCGTGATGCGCGTGATCGAGAACGAAGCGCGCTGAACGCGGCGCACGCGGGTCCGTGCGCGCGCGGGCTCAGCCGTCCTTCGTCTCGCCGGCGTCGCCCGCGTCCTTCCTGGGCTTGAAGAAGCTCGCGAAGGGCGTGTTGGCCGGCTTGTTCTCGGGCCGCAGCGCGGAGAGCCGCGCCATGTCCTCGCGGTCCGCGACGTCGCCGCCGAAGTCGCCGCGCCGGCCGTCGGGACGCCGGCCGCCCGGGCCGCCGCCGTGACCGCCCCGGCCGCCGCCGCTGGAGCGCGTGCCGATGCCGTCGCGCCGCGTGGACGCCGCGCGCAGGTTGCCGGACGGATGTCCGGCGGGTTCCTCGCGACCGCGGCCGCGCCCTCGTCCGCGCCCGCGCCCGCGGTCGGAGCCCTCGCCCCCGCGCTCGCCCCCGCGCTCGCCGCCGCCTTCGCCGCCGCGTTCGCGCCGCGGGCCGCGCGCCGGCCGTTCGGGCCGTTCGGGCGGCGGCACGTTCTTGAGCGACAGGGCGAGGCGCGCGCCGCCGATCTCGCGGATGCGCGCGCGCACGACCTGTCCGACGCACAGCACCTCGCGCGCATCGCGCACGTAGCGGTCCCAGACCTCGCTGACGTGCACCATCGCGTCGCTCGGCAGGCCCACGTCGACGAAGGCGCCGAAGCTGGCGACGTTCGTGATGATGCCCTCGACCACGCGGTCCTTGGTCAGGCGCACGGCGTCGGTCGCCGGATCGAGCAGCGCCGGCCCCCACTGGCGGTAGCGCACGTCGCCGCCGGGGAACGACAGCTCGCGCATCAGGTCGCGCCACGTGGCCTCGTCGATGTCGAAGTCCGCGCGGCGCAGGCCGCGCGTGACGCCCGGCCGCCCCAGGCCCTGCTCGACGCTGCCGCCCGCGGCCTCCAGCAGGCGGTGCGCCAGCGGGTACTGCTCGGGGTGCAGGTTGGTCGTGTCGAGCGGTTCCGTCCCGCCGTACACGCGCAGGAACGCGGCCGCGTTCGTCCACTGCGCCTCGGTCAAGATGCCTTCCTGCCGCAGCTCCTCGCGGCTGGTGAACGGCTTCTCCGCGCGGCGCGCCAGGATCTTCTCGGCCGCGGCGCGGTCGAGGCCGGGCAGGTGCATCAGGAACGAGAGCGGCACGTAGTTCACGTCGCCGCCGCACAGCGCGGTGCAGGACTCGACGGTCTCGACCAGCACGCGGCGCACGTTCGCCTTGCTGACGAGGCCCTGCTCCCAGCCCAGGCCCATGTGGCGCGGATCGACCTTCAGGATCTCGAACATCGGATCCTGCAGGCGCCGGCCCAGGCTGACCGCCATGCGCGCGGGCACCGCCAGGTCGGGCAGCTCGCGGCGAGCCCACTCCGAGCCGGCGTAGGTGGAGAGGCCGCCGTCATTGACCTCCATCACCCACGCCGACTGGCCCGCCGCCGCCAGGGCGGCGCGGATGCGCGTCGCCGCGGCGCGACCCGGCTTCCCGCTGCCGACCGCGATGTGACGGATCTCGTGCGGAGCGATCGCCGCCGCGAGTTCGGCCCCCAGCGCGTCGGGCGCCTTCTCGCCGACCTCGATGCGCACGTCGGGCCCCATGGGCTTGCCGCCCGCGTCGATCGGCACGAGCGTGTAGTCGCCCTTGGCGCTGACGTCGATGCCCGCGACCGGGATGTCGGGCAGAACGGGGGCGAGCAGGATCTGGCGCAGATGCTGCGACAGGAAGCGCAGCGCCTCCTGGTCGGCGCGCTCCTTGAGCTCGAGGCGCACGTCCTGCTCCACGATCGGGAGCAGGCGGTACTGCAGCGCCTGCAGCGCGACCTCGTCGAGCAGTTCGCTCCACGCCGGGTTGAGGTGACGGCCCAGGACGTTGCGCACCTTGGGCAGGGCGGCCTTCAGGTCGAGCGTCAGGATCGCGTTGACCGCGCGCTCCTTCTGCGCCTGGCGGATGGCCAGCAGCCGGTGTCCCTGGATCTGGCGCAGCGGCTGGCGCACCTTGAGCAGCGCCTTGTGGCGCCCGATGCGGCCCGCGTCGCCGGCCGGCTTGACGGTCAGGACGCCCTGCTTGCGCAGCATGTTGCGCACGACGCCGCGCAGGCGCGCGTTGCGGCCCAGGCGGTCCGACAGGATGCGCAGCGCGCCGTTGAGCGCCTCGGCGTCGGTGTGGATGCCCTTGTCGGGGCTGACGAAGTCCTTGCACAGGCGCGCGAGCTGGATCGTCATCGCCGCCTTGGCGTCGATGTGCGCGTGCGGCTGCACGGAGGCCTGCGGCTCGAGGGTCGGCGCGGCCGCCGGCTTCTCCTCCTCGTGCTCGGCGTCGTCGCCCTCCGCGGCCGGCGCGTCGGAGGCGGCGCTCTCCTCGGAGCCCGGAGCAGCGGCGGCCTCGGCGTGCTCGGCCTCGTGCGGCTGCGCTTCGGTCGAGGATTCCTCCTCGCCGCCGGGGTGGTCCTCGTGCGCGTCGGCGGATTCGGCCGCCGCGTGCGCGTCGTCGTGCGCGTCGTCGTGCGCATCCTGGTGCTCCTGCTCGGGCGCCCCGGGCGCGCGATCGGCGCGCGGCACGGGCGCGACCAGGAGATCGGCCAGCGGCGCGAGCCCGCGATCGATCGCCAACTGCACCTCCGGCTCGGGCCGCCGGTGCGGCACGAACAGGTCCTCCAGCTCGAAGCGATCCATGCAGCCGCGGATCGCGGCGAGCTCCTGCGGCGTGACGCTCGTCTCCTTCTCGAGCAGGCGCAGGATCGTCCCGCGGCGGCGATCCAGCTCCTCGAGGTCGGTGCGGTAGCGCTGCAGTCCGCGCAACGCGCCCTCGCTCAGCATGCCGGTCTGCATGCGGCGGAAGCGGCCGATGAAGGGCGCCGAGAGTCCGGCGTCGAGCATCTCCAGGGCGCGTTGGATGTTCTCGGGAGAGGTCGAGAACTCGCGGGCGAGGGTCTCCAGGATCGGAGGGACAGTCACGGCTTCCGCCTCGGATGCGGACAAGGGTGCGTGCAGGGACGGGGGCGTGCCCGGCTGCGGGGGGCCGAGAAGGATACCAGGAGTCGGCCCCGGAGGTGCGCAACTGCCGGCGGAGCGCGCGCGATCCGCGCCGGGAGCGGCGGCGACCCCGATCAGGCCGGGAGTTCGTAGACCGCCACGCGCGACTCCTCGGCGACCAGGCCCGCGCCCTGACTGACCTGCCAGGCGACGGCTTCGTCCAGGCCGGGCACGGCCCACTCGCCCAGGCTGCGGCCGCTGAGCGTGTCGCGCACCTCGAGCAGCGCGCCGCGCTCGACGTACAGCTTGCCGCTGTCGGCGGCGATCGTCGCGTCGGGCAGGTCGTCGCCGCGCTGCGTGGAGAGGATCGAGAACCACAGCGGCGCTTCGCCGGGCTCGGCGTCGAGCGTCAGCGCCAGCAGCGAGAGCGTGTCGCTCACGCCGCCGTCGGTGCGGCGCGAGAGATCGAGCAGGAGCTGCGGCTGGATCTCGGGCGGCAGGGCGCTGCCCAGGTCGCGCGTCAGGATCACCAGGCCGTCGCCGTTGACCGCCAGGCCGTGGATCACGGGCTGGCGCGGCGACACGACCTCGCTCTGGAACTCGCCGCCCAGGGCGTCGACGCGCAGCACGCCCTGCTTGCCGGTCTGGCCGTGCGAGTAGACGACGAAGAGCTGGTCGCCGCTGCGCGCGGCGTGGTGGTAGCGCTCCTGCGGCCGCGAGTACTCCCACACCTCCTCCATCGTGCTGGTCGCGTAGCCCAGCACGCGGCGCGGCGTGACGCACACGCACACGTCGCCGCCCACGAGCGCCTCGTCGAAGGCCTCGATCTCGCCCATGCCCAGGAGCTCGCCGCTCGCCAGCGACATGCGCACGAGCCGGTGGCCCTGCGCGCCCGGGCCCAGCACGACCACGTCGTCCTGCACGCCGAAGCCGGCCGCGAATCCGCGCCCGTAGCCGACCTCGCAGGGCGAGAGCCACAGGGTCTCGCCGGTGTGGCGGTCGAGCGCGGCCAGCTTGCCGGGGATCACGTCCTCGGCCCACTTGCCGCCGGCGGGCGGATCGTAGACGTGCAGCAGCGCGGGGCCGGTGCTCCCGAACGCGATGCCGTCCACGACGCTCTGGATCTCACGGGTGAATCGGCGGCGAGCGGTGCGTGTCATGCACAGTCACGTACCCTCTGGCCGGGGTCGCCGTAAAGACGGAGGCCGCGGGAAAACCCCCGCGGCCCCCAGGACGAACGATGCCGGCGCCGGATCAGCTCTTCAGGACGGCCTCGGCGATGTTGGTCGGCACGTCGCGGTACTCGTTGAGTTCCATCGCGTAGCTGCCGCGGCCCTGGGTGGCGCCGCGCAGCGAGGACGAATAGGCGAACATCTCGGCGATCGGGACCAGCGCGCGCACGACGCGCAGGTTGCCGATCGAGTCGACCTCGCTGACCTCGCCGCGGCGGCTGTTGAGGTCGCCGACGACCGCGCCCAGGTACTCCTCGGGCACGCGCACCTCGACCTTCATGATCGGCTCGAGCAGCACGATGTTGTTCTCGGCCGCCTGGCGGAAGGCCAGCACGCCGGCCAGGTGGAACGCGAGTTCGCTGGAGTCGACCTCGTGGTACTTGCCGTCGAACAGGGTGGCGCGCACGTTCACGAACGGGAAGCCGGTCTGGCCGCCGCTCTTGAAGCCTTCGCGCAGGCCGTCCTCGACCTTGGGGATGTACTCGCGCGGCACCGAGCCGCCCTTGATGCCGTCGACGAACTCCAGGTCGCCGCCCGGTGTCGCCACCGGCTCGAAGCGCACCCAGACGACGGCGTACTGTCCGCGGCCGCCCGACTGGCGGATGAAGCGCGCCTCGGTCTCCAGGCTGCGCTTGAGGCGCTGCTTGTAGGCGACCTTGGGCTTGCCGGTCGTGACCTCGCACTTGTAGTCGTTCTGCAGGCGGTTGACGACGATCTCCAGGTGCAGCTCGCCCATCCCGGAGATGATCAGCTCGCCGGTGGCCTCGTTGGTCTGCGCGCGGAACGTCGGGTCCTCGCGCATCAGGCGGCCGATCATCTCGCCCAGCTTGTCGCGGTCCTGCGACTTCTTGGGTTCGATCGACATCGAGATCACCGCGTCGGGGAACTGGATCTTGGTGAGCTGGATCGGCTTGTTCTCGTCGCACAGCGTGTCGCCGGTGACGGTGTTCTTGAGTCCGATGATCGCGCCGATGTCGCCGGCCACGATCTGGTCGACGGCCTCGCGCTTGTTGGCGTGCACCTTGACCAGGCGCCCGATGCGCTCGGTCTTGCCCGTGCGCGTGTTGAGCAGCGCCGAGCCCTTGGCCAGCACGCCCGAGTAGACGCGCACGAAGGTCAGGTCGCCCGTGCTCTCGGCGATGGTCTTGAAGGCCATCAGGCACACCGGGTCGGTCTCCGAGCGCTTGCGCGTCACGCGCTCGTCGCTGCGCGGGACCGTGCCCTCGACCTCCGGCAGGTCGGCCGGCGCGGGCAGGAAGTCGACCACGGCGTCGAGCACGAAGCGCACGCCCTTGTGCTTGAGCGCCGAGCCGCACAGCACGGGCGTCAGCTCCATCTTCACGGCGCCGCGGCGCAGCGCGGCGACGACCAGCTCCTCGGGCGGATCGATGTCCTCGACGAACATGTCGAGCAGCTTCTCGTCGAACTCGGCCGCGACCTCCAGCATCCCGTGCCGGTGCAGCTTGGCGTCGTCGAGGAGGTCGGCGGGGATGTCCTCCTCCATGTAGGCGTTGTCCTCGGCCGACTCGGGGAACGTGTACATCTTCATCCGCAGGAGGTCGATCACGCCGCGGAAGTCCTTCTCGATGCCGACCGGGATCTGGATCGGCACGGGGCGCCCTTCCAGGCGCGTGCGGATCTGGTCCACGCAGGCCCAGTAGTCGGCGCCCACGCGGTCCATCTTGTTGACGAAGCACAGGCGCGGCACGCCGTAGCGGTCGGCCTGGCGCCAGACCGTCTCGGACTGGGCCTCGACGCCCGACACGGCGTCGAACACGGCCACCGCGCCGTCGAGCACGCGCAGCGAGCGCTCGACCTCGGCCGTGAAGTCGACGTGGCCCGGCGTGTCGATGATGTTGATCGTGTGGCCGTTCCACTCGCACGACGTGGCGGCCGACTGGATCGTGATCCCGCGTTTGCGCTCCTCCTCGAGGAAGTCCATCGTGGCCTCGCCGTCGTGGACCTCGCCGGTGGTGTGGATCTTCTTCGTCAGGAAGAGGATGCGCTCGGTGACGGTCGTCTTGCCGGCATCGATGTGCGCCATGATGCCGATGTTGCGGTGCTGCTCGAGCGAGCCCTTCTTGGGCTTGAAGGTGCGCGGCGACTGGGTCTTGAGTGCGGTCGTCATCGGGGTCGATCGGGATCGGTCGATCTGGGGTCGGCGCGGGCGCGCCGACGGAACGGGGCGACGCACCTCTGGCGCGTCTCCCCAAGTTTTTGAGGCTAAAGAGGATAGCGAGGCCCCAAGGGCCGTCAAGCGCCGGGATCGCCGCCGCCCGCTATCGGACGGTCAGCGCGGGGCGCTTGAGCCGCCCGGCCGGTTGCGGCCCAGGCGCTCGTGGGCGGCCACGAACTCGTGGCTGGCGAACGCCGCCATCAGCGACAGGTCGCCGGCCAGGACGGTCGCGCCGAGGATCTCGGCGAAGGTGTTGGCGTGGCCGGTCCCGCGGCAGCCCAGGAGGTCGAGGCACTCGGCCGCCGTGCCCTGCGCCGTGCCGCCGCCGACCGTGCCGACGAGCAGCGACGGCAGGTGGACGCTGGCGTACAGGTCGCCGGCCGGCGTCACCTGGAAGTCGAGCAGGCCGGTCGCGCTCTCGGTGACGTAGGCCGCGTCCTGCCCGCAGGCCAGGAACGCGGCCGCCAGGCCGTTGGCGGCCTGCACCAGCCAGTTCTGCGTGCCCAGTTGCGCGAAGCCGACCGCGTAGGAGCGCAGGCAGGCGACGAGCTGCTCGGGCGTCGCGCGCGCCAGCGACTCCAGCGCGGCGCGCGGCACGGTGACGTCGGCGACGACGCGCCGCCCGCGACCCTCGACGAGCGAGCGCGCCGACGCGCGCTTCTCGACGTCCTGGCCGTGGACGTAGCGCTCGATCGCGTCGGTGCGCGTCGCGAGCTCGGCCGACACCAGGTCCGCCGCGCGCGCCGCCATGTTGATGCCGATCGCGTCGCCGGTCGTGAACACGAGCGAGAGCAGCAGCCGGCGCCCGATCACCTCGGGGCGCAAGGCCACGAGCGCGCCGTGCTGCGTGGTCTGGCGCACGATCACGGCCAGCTCGTCGAAGCGCCGCACGGCGAGGTCGGCCGCCGCCTGCGCGCGCTCGGCGTCCGGGTACACGAGGATCGGGTTCTGCGTGAGGCCCGCGCCCAGGACGCGCGCGCGCGCGCCGCCGCCGGCCGCCAAGAGGCGCATGCCGCGGCTGTAGCTGGCGACCATGGCGCCCTCGGTGGTCGCCAGCGGCACGTAGACCTCGCGCCGGCCGGCGCTGGTGTCGACCAGGAGCGGCCCGGCGATGCCCAGCGGCACCTGCGCGTAGCCCACGAGGTTCTCGATCTTTCCGCGTGCGGTCTCGAGCGGCACCGGATCTCCACCGACGTGCCGCGGCCGGACGCCCGCCGCCTTCTCCCACACGTCGCGCCGGGCCTCGACCGCCGGACTGGACCAGTCGTCGTCGTTGCGCGCGCGCGGGATGGGCGGGAGCTTGTCGGTCATGGCCGGGGCCGCGATGCTAGCCTCCCCGGTCCCCGAGTCGAACCTTCAACAGGAACCCACGATGATGCTCGCCACGCTGCTCTTCGCGCTCGCTCCCGCCGTCCAGGATCCGGCGATCACGATCCTCCATCCGCAGGAACGCCAGGTGATCCAGCGCGACGACCGCGCCGGCGCCGACGTCAAGCTGCGCGTCAAGGCGCCGGCCGGCATCGGACGGCTGACCGCCAGCGTGAAACCCAGCGCCGGCGGCGCCGATCTCGCGACCGCGACGCTCGCGGCCGTCGGCGGCGAGCCGCCGACCTTCGGCGCGACGCTGCGCGTGCCCGCGGGCGGCTGGTACCGGATGTCGGTGTTCGTCGACGGCATCGCCGGCCCGGTGGAGGTCGCGTTCGTGAAGGCGTTCGGCGTCGGCGAGGTGTTCCTGGTCGCGGGCCAGTCGAACTCCACCAACTCCGGCGAGGAGAAGATCGGAGCGCTCGACGACCGCGTCTCGGCATTCGACGGCGCGGAGTGGACGCTGGCCGCGGATCCGATGCCCGGCGTGCAGGACGGTTCCACCGGCGGCAGCCCCTGGCCGGTCGTCGGGAAGGCGCTCGTCGCCAAGCTGAACGTGCCGGTCGCGTTCGCGTCGTGCGGGTTCGGCGGCACGTCGATCGCGCAGTGGCAGAAGGACGCGGAACCGCACCCGCGCACGAAAAAGGTGCTGTACGACGCGCTGCTGCAGCGCGCGCGCGCGGTCGCCAGCTACCGCGCGATCCTGTGGCACCAGGGCGAGAGCGATGCGCACACGGGGACCGCGCGCGCCGACTACGCCGCCAAGTTCCGCGCGCTGCGCGACGCGCTCTCCAAGGACGCGCCCGGCGGCGGTCCGTGGGTCGTCGCGAACGCGAGCTTCGTGCCCGAGCTCGCGGCCGAGAAGATGGAAGCGATCCGCGGCGCGCAGCAGGACCTGTGGAAGGACAAGGTCGCGCTGCAGGGCCCGGACACGGACGGCCTGTCGGGCCCGATGCGCCACTCGCGCGACCACATCCACTTCAGCAAGGCCGGGCTCGAAGCGCACGGCAAACTCTGGGCGGAGCGCCTCGAAGCGCTGTTCTTCAAGCAGTGACCGGCGGCTCGCCGCGCACGTGCCGGTCGAACCAATCGAACATCTCGGCCAGCACGTGCAGCGCGGCCTCGCGCGAGCGGTAGCCGTGCCCCTCGTGCGGCAGCGACACGTAGCGCGCCACGCCGCCCGTGCCCTTGATCGCGTGGAACAGCCGCTCGGACTGCAGCGGGTGCGTGCCGGGGTTGTCGTCGTCGGCGCCGTGGACGAGCAGCAGCGGCGCGCGGATCTTGTCGGCCGCGGCGAACGGCGAAAGCTTCCAGTAGCTCGCCGGCGCCTCCCACAGCGTGCGCCGCTCGGCCTGGAAGCCGAACGGCGTGAGCGTGCGGTTGTAGGCGCCGCTGCGCGCGATCCCGGCGCGGAAGAGGTCGCTGTGCGCCAGCAGCATCGTCGCCATGAACGCGCCGTAGCTGTGCCCGCCGACGCCGACGCGCGCCGGATCGCAGATGCCGAGGGAGTCGAGGTGCGCGATCGCCGCGCGCGCGCTGTCGACGACCTGCTCGACGAAGGTGTCGTTCATCGTCGCGGGCGGTCCGACGACCGGCATCTCGGCGCCGTCGAGCACCGCGTAACCGCGCAGCGCGAACAGGAGGTGCGACGGGCCGCCGACGTGCGTGAAGTCCGAGGCCGTGCCGCGCACCTGCGACGCGGTGTCCGCGTCCACGAAATCGCGCGGGTAGGCCCAGATCACGAGCGGCAGGCGCTCGCCGTTCCAGCCGGGCGGCAGGTGCAGCGTGCCCGAGAGCTTCACGCCGTCGGCGCGCTCGTAGCGCAGGAGCCGCTTCTCGACCGCGCGCAGGCTCGGCGCGGGGTCGGGAAAGCAGGTCAGCGGCTCCCACTCGGCGCGCCCGGGCCGGCGCAGCCGCAGGTTCGGCGGCTCGGCCGGGCTCTCGTGCCGCGTCACGAAGGCGGCCAACTCGCCGGCCGCGTCCTCGACCAGCGTCACGGGCCGCTCGTGCTGGCCCGGCGCGCAGTGGAACAGGCGTTCGGTGGCCAGCGTGTCGAGGCGCTGGCGGTCGAGGAACGGACGCGCGCCGCCGTCCTCCTCGCCCGAACCGATGCGGAAGATCCACGGCCCGCGCTGGCGCACGATGCGGCGCCCGCGCGCGCGCGGCTCGAACAGGATCGAACCGGGATCGCCGTAGTCGTCGCGCGCGCTGCGGTCGTCGAGCGTGCGCCAGCTCGCGCGATCCTGGCCGTCGGGCACGATCCAGAGGCGCGTCCACCGGCGGTCGCGGTCCCACTCGCGCGCGAGGACCGAGCGGCCGTCGGCGAGCCACGAGATGCCGCTCGCGCGGTGCTCGAGTCGCAGGAGCTCGCGCGGCGCGCCGTCGAACGGCGCGTCGAGTTCCATCCAACGGTCGCGGTGCTCGGCTGCGGCGCGCGGATCGCCGCCGTCGAGCGCCTCGGCCCACACGAGCCGCGCGTCGCCGTGCGCCGACCACTGCACGGCGCGCGGGCCGGTGCGCACGCCCTCGATCGGGACGTTTTCGGCGATCGGCTGCGACGCGACCGGTACGCGGCGGCCGCTCGCGAGTTCCCAGGCTTCGACCTCGTGCGCGAACCCGCTGACGGTGTGCAGGCGCGAGAACGGCCGCGCGATCCGCGACACGAGGACCCAGCGGCCGTCGGGCGACGCCTCGGAGCTCGCGATCAAGTCGGGCTCGCCGAGCAGGGTCAGCGTGGCGCGTTCGAGGTCGATGCGCGCGAGCTGCGCGGTCGCGTGGTGCTCGAACAGCTCTTCGTCGTGCTCGTCGGCCAGGAGATCCTGGTACGTGCGCAGCGGCGTGCGCTCGCCGCGCGCCTCGACGACCTCGGGGCCCTCCGCGACCGCGGGCCGCACGGGCGCCGGCCCGCGGCCCTCCGGGATCAAGGTCGCGAGCACGGTCGCGCCGTCGGGCATCCAGACGAACCCGTCGCCCAGCACCGAGTGCAGCCCGGTCGCCGCGAGGCGCAACCGGGGTGCGTCGACCGCGCCCCACCACAGCTCGCCCGGTCCGTCCGCCTCCAGCACGAGCGCGAAACGGCGCGCGTCGTGCGACCAGCGCAGCATGCGGATGCGGCGGCCGGCGGGCAGTTCGATCGCGCGCTCGCGCGCGCCGGCGAGGTCGCGCAAGACGAGGCTCGTTCCGAACGCGAGCTGGTGCCGCGCGTCGCGCGGCGCGTCGATGCGCAGCCCGGCGAGCTTCTGCTTGGGCCGCGCGACGTCGGCCAGGCTCGGCAGCGCCGCGTGCCCGACGAGCAGCAGGTGCCCCGCGTCGGGCGCGATCAGGATCCAGGGCGTGGGCGGGGCGTCGAGGATCGCCGTGATCGACGGGTCGGGCTCGCGCCAGCGGGTGCGCACGGGTGCTTCGCGGGACATGCGCCGACACGCTGCACACGCGGTGAGGCGTGTGCAAGGAAACACGGGCCGAACGAGCGCGCGCGCGGTCCGGACGGCAGGATGGGTGCGTTCCGACCTTGGCCCCCCCGGAGTTCCCATGCGCACCGACCGTCGTCAGTTCCTGCAAGCATCCCTCGCCGCCAGCGCCCTGCTCGCGTGCCAGAGCAGCGGCTCCGAACAGGGCGAGGCGTCGCCGGGCAAGGCGCGCAAGAAGCTCAAGGTGCTGGTGTTCGGCGGCACGGGCCTGATCGGACCGCCACTGGTCGAAACGCTGGTCGCCGATGGGCACACCGTGACGCTGTTCAACCGCGGACGCACGCGCGCCGAGTTGTTCCCCGATCTCGAGAAGCTGATCGGCGACCGCGATCCGGACAAGGGCGAGGGTCTGAAGGCGCTGGAGGGCCGCGCGTTCGATGTGATCCTCGACGACGTGGGCTTCTACCCGCGGCACGTCAAGGCCAGCGCGGAGATGCTCGCGCGAGCGGGCTCGGGCCACTACCTGTACGTGTCGAGCATCTCGGCCTACGCCAAGAACGACGTGATGGGCGCCGACGAGACCGCCGAGGTCGCGCGCATGGAGGATCCGACGCTCGAGACGATGGGGCCGCAGTTCCAGTACTACGGTCCGCTCAAGGTGCTGTGCGAGGAGGCCGCGCAGGCTGCGTTCCCCGGCCGCTGCACGATCGTGCGCCCCGGCTACATCGTCGGGCCCGGCGACGGCTCCGACCGGTTCACGTACTGGCCCGTGCGCTTCCAGCGCGGCGGACGCGTGTTGGTGCCGGGCGCGCCCAGCGACCCGATCCAGGTGATCGACGTGCGCGACCTCGCCGAGTGGATGGCGCGCGTCGGCGTCGCGCGCGTGGCGGGCACGTTCAACGCCTGCGGCCCGCGCGAGAAGCTGCCGTGGGGCCGGGTGATCGAAGCTTGCCAGAAGCAGTCGAGTGCCAAGGACATCCAGGTGCGCTGGGCGAGCGTGGCCGAGCTCGAGCCGTTCCCGGGGCTCAACCTCCCGATCTGGGCGCCGTTCGAAGGCGAAACCAAGGGCTTCCACTCGGTCAGCAACGCGCGCGCGGTGAAGGCCGGGATGACGTTCCGCCCGATCGAGACGACGATCCGCGACACGCTCGCGTGGTTCGGGACGCTGCCGGAGGAGCGCCGCTCGAAGTTGCGCGCGGGGTTGACGCCCGAGAAGGAAGCGGAAGTGCTGGCGGCGCTGGGCTGAGCCGCGGATGGCGGGCCTCGCTCAGTGCAGCGAGGGCTCGAGCCGCGGCGGGTGCATGACTTGATTCGGCATCTGTGGAAGCGGCCGATCCCGTCAAGGCCCGGTTGGTCAGGAGGCGATCGATTGATCGGAACCGCGACCGTTCGGCCTGTCAGCGATCGCGATGGCAGTCTCGACGCATGCGGGCATCCATCGCCAGCGCCTCGTCAATCGATTGCGAGCAGCCCCCACCGCCGCCAGCCGATCGTGAGCAACCACGTGCGGGCCGCCGCGAGCGGGGATGGCGCGCGCCGGAACCCACCGTCGCTGTGCCAACCGTCGAAAGCCGCCGCGGACGAGCACGGATCGATGCCGCCCGCGTGGTGGATGCCGTGCCGCCTGGCGTTCTGCAGCGCGTAGGCCAGTGCGTTGCGCACCTCGCGCGGCGTGCGCAGCACTCGATCGTGGTACCGATCGCCGAACACCCGGCCGCGACGATTCCAGAGGCGGTTCAACGCACGCGCGACGCGCACGCACAATCCCTGGATGCCGCGGGTGAGTTGCTCGCGCTCGCCCGCCTCGCAGATCAGGTGCACGTGGTTCGTCTGCGCCGAGTACTGGGTGATGCGGAAACCGCTGCTGTCCGCGCCGGCCATCAACGCACCGAGCAGCGCCCGGTGCGTTCGGTTTCCGCGCAGGCTCGGCAGCCCGGCCGCGATGCGCAGTGTCACGTGGACCGGGAAGCGCGCCGCGATCGGCGCGCGTGTCCGGTGCGCCACCCCCGGTCGCGGCGCGGATCGCTTGCGCCCCGCGCCCTTGCGCGCACCGCCCCACTCGGGGAACTCGAGCGTGCTCTGTCTCGACTTCGCTGTGCCGCGCGTCCCCACCGATTCCACGACGAACGGGCGCGCGTTCGGTCGCAGTTGGAGCAGGATTTTCGCGCAACTTCCTCCGCCAGTTAGGTGTGCGTCTCTCTTCTGCGACAATCGCTGTCGGGCGCGCGTTGCGCCCCACAACTTGAAAGGGCAATGATCGAACTGCCCTCATCGCACGTCACGGCGCGCGCTTCATCCACACCACGTAGCGCTGTCCCGCGTCCGGCAGCTTCTGCAGCGCGCACACGCGCCATCCATCGCAGCGCAGCGTCAGCCGCCGCGGCAGGATCGGATGCCGGAGGCACAGTTCGCCTGCGGCATCGCTCTCGCCCGCCCGCACGCCGTCGATCCAGAGCTCGACACCCGCGAGCGGCGGAGCGCCGAGCGCGCCCAGCTCGGTCACCCCTCCGTGCGCACGAACGTCCTCGGGAGCCCACGGCCACGGATCGCGCGCGATCGCCTCGGGATCGCCCGCGCGCAACAGGAGCTGGGCGCCCCAGCCGGGCTCCAGGCGCACCGTCGCGGCGCGCGTGCCGTCCTCCAGTTCCTGGAAGTCGGTCGGACCACCGAACACCGGCGCGGAGCCGGATCTCCACACGATCCACCGGCAGTCGTTGTCGCGTCGCAGCGCGAGGACGCCCGAGTGGACGGACCATGCCGTGAACAGGCCGCCGCGGGGTCCGAAGGTGACCGAGACGCCGGTGCGGAACGGCGCTTCGCCGGCGCCGAGGATGCGGAACTCGTGAGCGGCCCACTGCTGTGCGGCGAATCCGGCCGAGGTTACGGCGGCGTCTCTCGCGACGCGCTCGATGTCGTAGTCCGGCATGGCGGGAATGCGGGGCTTCCCGGCCAGGAAGTCCTGCGGCTCGAGATCGGCCACGAAGGCGCGCGTCCGCCCGCCGGCCTCCGTGGGCGCGAGCACGAGGCGGCCGCGCCAGCCTGGATCGTGGTCGCTCAGCTTCTCGCGGAAGCGCTGCAGGACCACGGGGTCCTCCCACTCCAGGGCGCGGAGCGTCACGCTCTGCTCGCGGACCCGATCAGGCGTCGCCAACAACGGGGTGGCGACGCTGCTCCCGCCCGGCGACCACGCGAAGACTCGCTTGCGACCCGGCGTGACGTCGGGGAACTGGAACGCGCCTCCCACCGCGTTGACCTCGTCGAACTCGGGCGTCGTGCCCGCGAACCCGGTCGCCGCGTCGAGATCGTCGCAGAGCAGCACGCGCACGGGTCCGCGCGCGTCCTCCGCTCCCGGACGCCCGGCGCGCTCGACGTTCCCGCTCACGATGGCGAACGCAACGGTGCTCACCTCGACGGCCCGCTGGATGCCGACCGTCGAACCCACCGGCGCCCGCCCCTTGCGCATCGGTTCCAGGCTCTTGAGCTCGATCTCGACGTGCTGCTTGGGCGACGGCGGGTGCGCGCGCAGCGGATAGCGGACCCACGGCACGTCGCCGGACCGCACGCGCACGCCGGGCCACTCGCGGTCGGGCAGCGCCGCGCTGGGGGCGCGCAGCGTGAGCTTCTCGGCCTCGACGTCGATCTCGCCCGCGACGCCCGGCACCAGCGCGCTCTCGACGAGGCGCGCCCACCACTTCGTCGCATCGGGCACGCGCCGGTCGATCCCGGCGACCGGGATCGTCGGACCGATCGGGACCTCGAGCCGCCAGGCGCGCGTGCCGCGCTCCTCGTCGTGCTGCGTCGTGAGCACGGCGACGACCACCTCGTCGTCGACGACGCGCGCCGTGATCTCGCCGCTGGCGAAGCTCGAGGTGGACACGAAGGTCCCATCCGCGCCGGTGAACTTGCTCTCGGCTACGCCGCCGCCGCTGAGCTCGACGTGGATCCACGGCACCGGCTCGCGCGTCGCGGCGTCGGTCACGATGCCGGACACGCGGCCCGGGATCTCCGGCCGCACCGCGGACGCGATCACCGGAGTCGGGACGGCGGCGTTCTCGCTCGCTGGGACGGGGACCGGCGGCGCCGCCTCCGCTGCACCGGCGTCCGCGGCCGCCACCGGGTCCGGACCCGCGTTCGCGAGGCTCGGCACGCACCCGCTCTGGCCGATCAGCAGCGAGAGCGCGACCAACAGCACGAGCGCGAGGGCGGCGAGCCCCGCGAGCGTGAGGTTCCGTTTGCGATCCTGGGTCCCCTGGGTGGACATCGCACACCCGGCTAGCGCGCCTGGCGCCGCCGGACGACACACCGAGGATCATTCTATTCCACACGCCACGCTCGGTCCCTACTCTCTCCCCCGCCCGTGACCGCACAGCCCGACAAGAAGTTCATGCGCCAGGCCGCGCGCCTCGCGCTGCGCGGCGTCCAGAAGAACCAGGGCGGGCCCTTCGGCGCGCTGATCGTGCGCGACGGCGTGGTCGTCGGCCGAGGCTTCAACCGCGTGGTCGCGCTCAAGGACCCGACGGCGCACGCCGAGGTCGTCGCGATCCGGCAGGCCTGCCGGAAGCTCGACAGCTTCGCGCTGCGCGGCTGCGAGCTGTACACCAGCTGCGAGCCGTGCCCGATGTGCCTCGCCGCGATCTACTGGGCGCGGATCGAGCGCGTGTGGTTCGCGTGCGAGCGCTCCGATGCCGCGCGCGCCGGATTCGACGACGCGTTCTTGTACGAGGAGCTCGAGCGCCCCTCGTCGCAGCGCCGCCTGCCGGTCGTGCAGGCCTACCGCGAGGAAGGCCTGAAGGCGTTCCAGACCTGGCTCGCGAATCCGGACCGCGTCCCCTACTGACGCGGTCCTTGCGGGCGGCACTCGATCGCGCGCCGATCCGCGCGAGCGCGTGTGTGGGTATCACGACGGGTGTCACCCATGGAGCCAACACGCGCGGCACGCTCGCGCAACTTGATTGGGCAAGGATCCGTCCGCGGCGACCGTGCGCCGCGCGCGGCCGCGGATCGGTTCCGCCGCGCTCAACCGGGCAGGATCATGCTCCGGAACAAGAGCTGGAACGACTGCTGCGACCAGCCGCGATACTGCGGGCGGAATCCGAACACGTGCACCGAACCGGCGCCGTGCCGCACGCGCGACCACGCGGGCTGGCCGGCGATCGCGTTGCCGTTCTTGATCCAGCCCGACAGGAGCAACTGAGTGGGCGCATAGCGCAGCAGCACGTCGACGCTGCCCGCGCCGGCGCCCGCCGTCTCGCGCTCCTTGTCCTTCATCGCGCGCCACGCCTGCGGCCGCGAGCCGAAGATCGCCATCGTGTCCGGCAGCCCCGCCGTGAACGCGCTCCCGGCCTCCGGGATCGCGCGGAGCACGCTGCCGGGACAGGAGAAGTCCTTGGCCTCGGCCTCCGTCGTCACGTCGACGAGCGGCAGCTTGAGCTGCTCGACCGCCCAGCGGCACGAGGAACCGACCGCGACGAGCGTCCCGCCGCCGCGCACGAAGGCCTCGACCGCGGCACTGCCCTCGGGTTCGAGGCCGCTCGCGAACTCGGGGAACACGCTGCCCTCCGCGCGGCCGCCCTGCAGTTCGCGCGCGCTCGTGCCCGGCAACACCAGCACGTCGAGCCAGTCCGCGATCGAACCGGCGCGCAGCGCCTCGTTGCGCACCGTGACGTACGGCACGCCGAAGGTGTCGAACACCCAGCGCATCCAGCCCTCGTCCATGTCGCCGGTCCATGGCGAGTACAGCCCGATGCGCGGCGCACGCGGGATGGCGACGCCGCCGCCGAGCGTCTTGTCCGCCTGCGCGGGCTCGCCCGGCACGAACAGCCCCTCGGTCGCGCCCTTCGTGCCGAACGCGAGCGCGCCGCCGCCGCGGAGCAGTTCGAACGCGCGCTTCCAGCCGCGCCCGTCGCGCGAATCGAAGGCCCCGGCGGCACGGTCCGTCCGCGCTTCGCTGCGGAACGCCGCGATCGCGTCCGCCGCCTTCGCCACGCGCTGCGTCTTCGCCGTGAGCGGCTGCACGACCTCGACGCGGCGCACGCCCAGGATCAGCGGCAGCGACCAGCCGGCCACGTCGTACGGCGCATCGGCGGCCTCCGGGTAGCGCTGCACCTCGAACAGGTCCTTCACGTACTGCCCGTAGGGCTGCGCGCGGCGGATCACGACGCTGCCGGCGGGCCAGGAACGGCCGTCGGCTTCGAAGGCCTCGCGCGCGACCTCGACCTCGATGCCGGTCGCCATCAACGCGTCGCACAGGCGCTCGGTCGCCGCCCCGTCGTCCTGGTCGGACGGCAGGATCCACGCTTGCGGCACGTCCTCGGCGCCCTTCTTCAGCGCACGCTCCGCCGCCTCCAGCGCGTTCTCCAGCACGAGGCGCCGGTCGCGCACGAGGCTCGCGAACAGCGAGCGCGCGAAGCCCATCTCGTACTCGACGATGTCCGCCAGGCGCCACCAGCCGCCCGGCCAGGGATCGGGGAACGAGTTGCTCGGCGCGTAGCCGCTGGTGCCGTCCGGCGCGCGCAGGTCGCCGCGCGCCAGGAAGATCGGGCTCGCCAGGCGCGCCGATGCCGCCTCGGTCAGGATGCCGACGATGTTGTGGCGCACCGGCACGTTGCGGTTGCCGCCGTTCCACCACATGTCGTAGGTCCCGCCGGTCGCGACGCCCGAGAGCCCCGCGCGCGTCATGTCGAGCTGCCCGCGCGTGCCGAGCAGGTTGATCATCGCGATCACGCCCGGATCGAGGTTGGGGTTCAAGGGATCGCGGAAGGGCGGCACGAACATGCGCTCCTGCCGCGAACCCTGCTGGTGCACGTCCCAGTACACCTGCGGCCGCCACTCGTCGTACAGGAGGCGCGAGACGATGCGCGTCTCGGCCTGCGTCAGCGTGAACCAGTCGCGGTTGTTGTCGTGGCCGGAATAGAGCTGGTAGAGCTTCGTGAGCTCGGTCGCCTCGTACGGCGTGCCGACCGTGCGCATGTACCACTCCGAAACGTGGTCGAGCCCGTCGGGGTTGGTGCTCGGGATCAGCAGCACCACCAGCTCCTCGCGCGCGCTCTTCCACGGTTCTTCCTCGCTGGTCGCCAGCTCGTGCGCGAGGCGCATGGCGAACTGCGGCCCGGCGCACTCGGTCGCGTGCATCGCGCACGAGATCATCACCATGGGCCGGCCCTCGGCCAGCGCGTGCGCCCGTTGCGCGGCGGTGAGGCCGCGCGGGTCGGAGAGCTGGCGCGCGATGCCCTTCAAGGCGTCGAGGCGCTGCAGGTTGCGCTCGCCGCTGATCGTGGCCAGCACGAGGTCGCGGCCCTCGGTGGTGGTGCCGGCCTTCTCGACGACGACGCGCGAGCTCTCGCGGTCGAGCGTCTCGAAGTAGCCGCGCACGGTGTTCCAGTCCGGCAGGAAGAAGTCCGACGCGACCGGCCGGCCGAGGTGCTGTTCGGGCGCCGTGACGCGCGGCGCCTGCGCCAGCGCGGAGCACGAGAGCAGCGGGAGCGACGCGACGACGGCGAGGGGGAGGCGGGGGCTCATGGATGCGGATGCTACGTTGCTAACGCTCCCCCGTCCCGCGCGTCTGGCCGCCCGTCCCGAGGAACCAACCCTGAAGGAGCGCCCCATGGCCCGTCGATTCCTGTCCGTTCTCGCCCTCGTCGCCCTTGCCGTTCCCGCGCTGCTCGCCCTGCGCCCCGTGCCCATGCCCGGCCCCGGCGCGGTCGAGGCGATGCACAAGCAATTCTTCGCCGCGCTCGATCGCGGCGATCACGCCGCCGCGGAAGGGTTCCTCGTCGCCGAGACGAACACGAAGGACGCCCAGGCCAACCGCTGGCCCTGGATCCGCCTGCCCGTCGAGAACGGCGTGCTCGAGAGCTTCGACGGCCTGGAGCGCGCGCGGCAGGGACTGCGGCGCTTCGCCGGTTCCGCGACCACCAAGACCTCCGGCCCGGCGACCACGCGCGTCGTGCGCTCGCAGGCCGACTGCCCCGGCGAGGTCTCCTACGCCGTGATGGAGATCGAGCGCTCGGTCGGCGCCGACGACGCGCGGCGGACGCAGCGCTTCCTGTGGACGTCGCTGGTCCGCTACGTCGACGGCGGCTGGAAGATCTTCCACGCGCACGTCTCCCCCATCGAGGGCGACGCGAAGCGCTGATCGCCCCGCGGGTCCGCCGGGGTAGACTTCCGCCGCCCCGGCGATGCCCCCGCAAGACCGAGACGATCCGCCCGCCGGCCCCACGGGGCCCGGCGGCATTCCCGAGCAGCCCGTCGGCACGCCGCAACTCTCCGCCGAGGCCGACGCGGGCGCGCCGCCGGGGCCGACGCCGGCCTTCGACTTCTGGCGCGCGATCTACGAGCGCCGCTCGATCCGGCGCTTCAAGCCCGATCCGGTGCCGCGCGACCTGGTGATGCAGGTGCTGCACGCCGGCATCTGGGCGCCGAGCTCGTGCAACTACCAGATGTGGGACTTCGTCGCGGTCGACGACCCGGCGAAGAACGCCGCGCTCGCGGCGCTGTCGGCGCAGATGGGCAACGCACCGGTCAACGTGATCGTGTCGTACGGCCGCGACTTCAGCGAGGACGCCTGGGCCAACATCCAGTCGGCCAGCGCGGCGATCGAGAACATGAGCCTCGCGGCGCACGTGCTCGGCCTGGGCACGTTCTGGATCACGCAGACCGGCGACAAGGAGCGCGTGCGCGAGATCGTCGGCCTGCCCGAGGACCGCCTCGTCGTCGCCGTGCTGGCCGTCGGCTACCCGGCGAATCCGCCGCGATCGGGGCCCAAGCGCCGGCCGCTGGCGCACGTCACGCACTGGAACGACTACGCGGGCAAGCCCATCCCGGGGTCGGCGCGGCCGGCCGACTGGGACCCGGAGCTGCTCGCGGTGTACCAGCGCGCGCGCGTGCTCAACGGGTTGCGGCACAACAAGCCGCGCGCGTGGGAGGTGCGCGCGCTGGAGGAGGCGCTCGATCGGTTCGTGCCCGCGGGACGCGAGGCTCCGCCGGCGGGCGCGGAGCACGCGCCGCGCTGGCTCGACGTGCTGCCCTGCACGGGCATCGTGACCGAGCGGCTCGCGCGCCTGCGGCCCGGCTTTCGCTTCGACGTCGTCGAGCGCACGCGCGAGGTCGCGGAGTTCGTCGCCGGACGCACGCGTCCGCGCGCGGGAATGCACGGCTGGCCCGAGGCGCGGCCGGACCTTCCCGCGCCCGACGCAGGCGCCTACGACGTCGTCTCGTGCTTCTACCGGCTCGAGAACCTCCGGCCCGAGGACCGGCCGGCGCTGGTCGAGCGGCTCGCGCGCTGGTGCAAGCCGGGCGGCACGGTGCTGATCGCGTTCGTCAGCGCGCGCTCGTACCACGACTGGAGCGAGTGGCTGCGCGCGCGCCGCAAGGGCCTGGGCGGCGTCGAGTACGTGCTCGCGCCCGACCCCAGCATCGGGCCGTTCGAGTCGCTCGCACCGGACGACGTGCGCCGCTGGGCCGCACAGGCCGGATTGCGCGAGACCGGCCGCTTGGGCACGCAGGCCGCGCCGCCGCGCGAGGAGGTCGAGTTTCGCACGCGGAATTTCGGCCCGCGCAAACGCGCGCTCGCTCGGGGGCTGGCCAGTATGCTGTCCGCGCTCGAGCGCCTGCCGGGGTTCCGGGCCGCGCGCGGGCGCTTCCAGTTCCGCGCGTTCCAACGCTGACGAGGAGACGGATGACCACGACGAGAACGGCGCCCGCGGGCGCCCTGGCCCGCGCGCTGCGCTTCGTCGAGCGGGTCGGGAACGCCCTGCCGCACCCCGCCACGCTGTTCCTGATCCTGGCGCTCCTCGTGATCGTCGGATCGGAGCTGGCCGCGCGGAGCGGCGTCGAGGTCGTCAAGCCCGGCACCGACACGGTCGTGCGGCCCGTGAGCCTGCTCTCGATCGACGGCTTGCATCGGATCCTGACCGAGATGGTCACGAATTTCACGAGCTTCGCGCCGCTGGGCACGGTGCTCGTCGCGCTGCTGGGCATCGGCGTGGCCGAGGGCAGCGGCCTGATCGGCGCGGGCATGCGCTTGCTCGTGCTGAAGGCGCCGGCGCGCCTCTTGACGCTGGTCGTCGTGTTCACCGGCGTGCTGTCGAACATGGCGAGCGAGATCGGCTACGTGCTGCTCGTGCCGCTCGCGGCGCTGATCTTCCAGGCCGCGGGCCGCCATCCGATCGCGGGGATGGCGGCCGCGTTCGCCGGCGTTTCGGGCGGCTACAGCGCGAACCTGTTCCTGGGCACCGTCGATCCCCTGCTGTCGGGACTGACGCAGGAGGCCGCGCGCATCCTGGATCCCGCGGCGCTCGTCAACCCGGCGTGCAACTACTACTTCATGGCCGTGTCGACGTTCCTGGTCACGGGCGTGGGCTGGTTCGTGACCGAGCGCATCGTCGAGCCGCGCCTGGGCGCGTGGCAGGGCGCGAGCGGCAAGGGCGAGAGCATCGAGCAGTTGAAGCCCGAGGAACGCCGCGGCCTCCTGTGGGCCGCGATCGCCGCCGCGGTCTTCACCGCGGTGCTCCTGTGGGGCACGGTCCCAGCGGACGGCTTCCTGCGCGACCCGGAGACGGGCGGCCTGCTGCACTCGCCGTTCCTGTCGGGCATCGTCGCGCTGATCTTCCTGTCGGGCGCGCTGACGGGACTGGCCTACGGCATCGCGGCGGGCACGATCCGCTCGGACTCGGATGCGATGAACGGCATGGGCAAGGCCATGGAGACGCTGGGCGGCTACATGGTGCTGGTCTTCTTCGCCGCGCAGTTCGTGGCCTTCTTCAACTGGACGAACCTGGGCCTGATCGTCGCCGTGAAGGGCGCGCGCATGCTCGAGGCCTCGGGCATGACCGGCATCCCGTTGATGATCGGGTTCGTGCTGGTTGCCGCGTTCCTGAACCTGTTCATCGGCAGCGCGTCGGCCAAGTGGGCCGTCATGGCGCCGATCTTCGTGCCCATGTTCCAGCTCCTGGGCTACGGCCCCGAGCTGACGCAGGCGGCGTACCGCATCGGCGATTCGTGCACGAACATCATCTCGCCGATGATGAGCTACTTCGCGCTGATCATCGCGTTCTTCCAGCGGCACGAGAAGAACGCCGGCATCGGCACGCTGGTCGCGACGATGCTGCCCTACTCCGTCGCGTTCCTGCTGGCGTGGATCGTGATGCTGGCCGGGTGGATGCTGCTCGACCTGCCGTTCGGGCCGGGCTAGGTCCGCGCGTCAGGGCACCACGGGCGGCCCGATGTCGCGCGGCTGGATCGCGCCCTTGGCGAACACGGCCGCGCGGCGCAGCACGTTGTCCAGCTCGCGCACGTTGCCGGGCCACTTCCAGGCTTCCAGCGCCGCGAGGGCCGGCACGCTGATCTCGACGCTGCGACCCAGCTCCTCGCCGATCTTGCCCAGGAAGAAGCGCACGAGGTGCACCAGGTCGCCCGGGCGGTCGCGCAACGGCGGCAGCGGGATCGTGATGACGTTCAGCCGGTAGTACAGGTCCTCGCGGAACTCGCCCTTCTTGCACATCGCCGCGAGGTCCTTGTTCGTCGCCGCCACGACGCGCACGTCGACCTTCTGGACCTTGCTCGAGCCCACCGGGCGGACCTCGCCGTCCTGCAGCACGCGCAGGAGCTTGGCCTGCATGGGGAGCGGCATGTCGCCGATCTCGTCCAGGAAGACCGTGCCGCCGTCCGCGGCCACGAAGTGCCCCGTGCGGTCGGCGACCGCGCCGGTGAACGCGCCCTTCACGTGCCCGAACAACTCGCTCTCCAGCAGGTTCGGCGGCACCGCGGCGCAGTTCTCGGCGAGCAACGGCTTCTTCTTGCGACGGCTGTGCTCGTGCAGCGCGCGCGCGACCAGCTCCTTGCCCGTGCCGGTCTCGCCCAGCACCAGCGTGCTGACGTCGCTGGGCGCGACCTTGGCGATCAGGTCGAACGCGGCGCGCATCGGCTTGCTCGCGCCGACCATGCCGAAGCGCATCGGGATCTCGCCCGCGAGATCGGCCGGCGCGGCCGCCGTCAGCTCGTTCCAGTCGGATTCGAGCTCCTCGAAGCGGTTCTCGCGCCGCGCGTCGGCGATCAGCTCCGCGAGCCGCGCCCGCAGGTCGGCATCCTTGGTCATCGTTGCGCCTTTCCCAGGATCCGCAGCTTCGCATACTGCAGCAGCAGTTGCTTGCTCCCCTGCCCGGGGAAGCGCACGGTCGCGCGGGCGTTGATGCCGCTGCCCTGCAGCGACTCGACCGTGCCGCGGCCGAAGTGATCGTGCTCGACGCGGTCGCCCACCGACAGCTTCGGGATCGAAGGCGGCGGCTCGAAGTCGCCCAGCACGCCGGCGTCGTCCTGCGGCTCCGCTCCGCCGCCCAGGAGCTCGGCCGGGATCTCGGCCAGGAACCGCGACGGCGTGCGGAACGACCAATCGCCGAAGTAGCGGCGCGTGCGCGCGTGCGACAGGCAGAGGCGCTCGGCAGCGCGCGTCAGGCCGACATAGAACAGGCGCCGCTCCTCCTCGACGCCGCCTTGATCCGGGGAGTCCAGCGCCTCCTGGATCGCGCGCGAGTGCGGCAGCAGTTCCTCCTCGCAGCCGGCCAGGAACACGACCGGGAACTCCAGGCCCTTGGCGGCGTGCAGCGTCATCAGGCTGACGCGGTCGGTGTCGTCCTCCAGCGCGTCGGCGTCGCTGACGAGCGCGATCTCCTCCAGGAAGCCCGGCAGGAGGCCGCGCACCTCCTCCCCGGCCGCGCGGCGTTCCTCCACGCCGGCGTCGTAGGCGTCGGCGTGCGCGATCAGCTCGTCGACGTTGGACTCGCGGTCGACCTCCTGCTCGGTCTCCATCTCGCGCAGCCACTCCTCGCGCGGGATCAACGCCAGGATCGCGCGCAGCGCGGTCCCCGCCGGCTGGTCGGCCAGCGCCGCCAGCCCGTCCAGCAGCGCCGCGAACGCCTGCACGCCGGCGCGCGCGCGGCCGCGCAGCCGGGACTGCATCTCCGCCGACCGCGCCGCTTCCGACAGCGCGATGCGCCGGTCCGCCGCGAACTCGGCCAGGAGTTCGACCGACTTGTCGCCCACGCCGCGCGCGGGCACGTTCACCACGCGCCGGAAGGCGACCTCGTCGCGCGGGTTCACGGCCAGCTTGGCCCAGGCGACCAGGTCGCGGATCTCGCGCCGGTCGTAGAACTCCAGGCCCGCCACGACCTGGTACGGCGTCCGCGAGAGGCGCAGGGCCGTCTCCAGCGCGCGCTGCAGGAAGTTGACGCGGTAGAACACGGCGATGTCGCGGCAGCGCACGCCCTCGCGCCGCAGGACCGCGATCGCGTCGGCGATGCGCTGCGCCTCGTCGTTCTCGTCCTCGGCCTCGATCACGGCGATCGGATCGCCCTCGCCGCGCTCGCTCCACAGGCGCTTGGGCTTGCGCGCGCCGTTGTGCTCGATCACCGCCTGCGCGGCGCGCAGGACGCGGTTCACCGAGCGGTAGTTCTGCTCCAGCAGCACCACGCGGCAGCCGGGGAAGTCGCGCTCGAAATCGAGGATGTTGCGGATGTCCGCGCCGCGCCAGCCGTAGATCGACTGGTCGGGATCGCCGCACACCGCCACGTTGCCGTGGCGCGTCGCGAGGTGACGCACCAGGCGGTACTGCACGCGGTTGGTGTCCTGGTACTCGTCGACGAGCAGGTGCTGGAAGCGCTCCGACCACGCGTCGCGGACGCCGAGGTTCGTCTCGAACACCTCGAGCAGCTTCACGAGCAGGTCGTCGAAGTCGAGGGCGTTCGCGCGGCGCAGCGCCGCCTCGTAGGCCGCGCGCACCTTCTTGAAGACCTCCATCTCGAGCGCGGAGTCCTCGTCCTCCTCCGTCCCGCTCTCGTCGTCCTCCTCGTAGCCCTGGTTCTTCCAGGCGCTGATCCAGCCGCCGACCACGGCCGGACGGAAGCGCGTCGTGTCGAACCCCGCCTCCTGGATCGCGCGCTTGATCACGCCGACGCGGTCGCTCTGGTCGTAGATCGTGAAGTCGCGCGTCCAGCCGCCCAGCGCCTCGATCTCGCGCCGCAGGACGCGCGCGCCCAGGGCGTGGAACGTGCTGATCCACGCGCCGCCCGCGCCCGGCAGCAGTTGCTCCACGCGCGAGCGCATCTCGCGCGCGGCCTTGTTCGTGAACGTGATCGCCAGGATGCGGCGCGGATCGACGTGGCGCGCGCGCGCCAGCCAGGCGATCCGCCGCGTGATGACGCGCGTCTTGCCCGAACCCGGGCCGGCGACGATCAGGAGCGGCCCGTCCGACCCGGTGACGGCCTCGCGCTGGGCCGGGTTCAGGCCCTCGAGCAGGCTGTCCGGCCCGGTCCCCGGATGGGCGCCAGCGGAGAGCCCGGCGGTCGAGGCGCGGTGTTCGACGGGGTTGGAATGCATGCCGGCCGGGCATACTACTGTGCGCGCGGAGCCAACGGCAGGATTCGACGCGGCCGACCGCTCCGCGCGAGTGCCATCCGCCCTCGCCCTGACTTCCCCAACGCACTCCGAGGAACCCCATGCAACGCACTGCCCTCGCCTTCCTCACGCTCGCAATCTGTGGCGCGACCCTGGGCTTCATCGGCCCGCCCTCCGCGACGGTGTCCGCCGCGAACGTGCAGGACGAGAAGGCCGAGGAGACGCCGCGTCAGCGCCTCGAGCGCAAGATCCGGCGCCTGTTCGAGATCAACGGCGTCAAGACCGTGCAGGAACGCAGCCTCGACCAGATCATGGAGCAGTTCCGCACGATGGGGCTGTCCTCCGAGTTCATCGACAAGTTCAAGGACCGCTTCGACGTCGAGGAGGTCCTCGACATGAACGTGCGCGTCCACGCGGAGCACCTCGAGGAGGAGGTCGTGGACGCCCTCCTCGCGTTCTACGGGACCAAGGCCGGCCAGTCCTACGCGGAAGCGTTCCCCGTCATCACCGAGGAATCGATGCGCGCCGGCATGGAGTACGGCCAGCGCATCGGGCAGGAGGTCGCCGAGGAGATGGGCAAGTGATCCGGCCGGCGGTCGATGGCTGATTCCGCGCCGCGGCCGCGCGTCCTGATCGTAGGAGCCGGCTTCGCCGGCCTGCGCGCGGCGAAGCGCCTGGCGCGCGCACCCGTGGACGTCGTGGTGATCGACCGCCAGAACCACCACCTGTTCCAGCCGCTGCTGTACCAGGTGGCGACGGCCGCGCTGAGCCCGGCCGACATCGCCGTGCCCGTGCGCAAGATCCTGCGCGACCAGCGCAACGCGCGCGTGCTGCTGGGCGAGGTGACGGGCTTCGATCTCACGCGCCGCGTCGTGCGCATGGGCGAGCGCGACGTCGCGTTCGACCGCCTGGTCGTCGCGCCCGGGGTGACGCACTCGTGGTTCGGCCACGACGAGTGGGCGCCGGTCGCGCCGGGGCTCAAGACGGTCGCGGACGCGACCGAGATCCGGCGGCGATTCCTGCTGGCCTTCGAACGCGCCGAGTCGAGCGGGGACGACGCCGAACGCACCGCAGCACTGACGTTTGCCGTCGTCGGCGCGGGGCCGACGGGCGTCGAGATGGCCGGCGCCATGGCCGAGATCGCGCGCGGCGTGCTGCCGCCGGACTTCCGCGCGTGCGACACGAGAGAAGCGCGCATCGTTCTGCTCGAAGCCGGTCCGCGCGTCCTGCCGACGATGTCCGAGGCGAGTTCACGGAGGGCCCGGGCGCACCTCGTCGAGCTCGGCGTGGAAGTGCGCACCGATGCGCGCGTGACCGCGATCGACGCGGGTGGGCTGTCCGTGGGCGACGAGCGCATCGAGTGCCGGACGGTGGTGTGGGCCGCCGGCGTGCAGGCCTCGCCGCTCGGAGCCGCGCTGGGCGCGCCGTGCGACCGCGCCGGGCGCGTGCGCGTCGAGCCGGACCTCTCGATCCCGGGCCATCCGCACGTGTTCGTGGCGGGCGACCTCGCGCACCTCACCGACGCGCGCACCGGCCGGGCCGTGCCCGGCGTGGCGCCGGCCGCGATGCAGATGGGCGACCACGTCGGCCGGCTGCTGGCCCGCGAATCACGCGCCCTGGCGCGCGGCGAGCCGCCGCCGGCACGCTCCCGGTTCCGCTACCGCGAAAAGGGGCACCTGGCGACGATCGGCCGCAGCAAGGCGGTCGCGGACCTGCCGCGCCTGCGTCTGTCGGGCTTCGCAGCGTGGGCGCTGTGGGCGCTGGTGCACGTCTCGTACCTGATCCAGTTCCGCAACCGACTGTTCGTGCTTCTCGGCTGGCTGTGGGCCTGGCTCTTCCACGAGCGCGGCGCGCGCCTGATCGTCGGGGATGCGGAGTCAGGACAACGGGTGTCGCGCAAGTCGACGTGACACCCGCCGTCCAGGCGGCGGATCACCAGTGCACGCGCAGCGCGTTCGTCGTGTTGAACGGCGCGCTCGTGCAGAACGGCGCGGCCACGCGGAACCAGACCTGGTAGGCGCGCACCTCGCCGCTGCCGGGCGCGACGCCGCCGAGCGTCGAGAGCGGCGGTTCGCCCGGCGCAGGCACCTGGGCCGCGCCCGCCACGTTCTGGCGCGTGCGCAGCCGCACGGTGGGGCTGCCCGCGCAGCGCAAGCCGTCGCCGAAGACCGCGCCGGCTGGATCGGGCGAACCCTGGAAGAACAGCGACGTGCCGCCCGTCGGCATCGAGTCGGCCGCCAGCACGAGGTCGTTCGCGCCGGGCGCACCGGTCGACGCGAGGCGCGCGCCGCCCGTGCCCGCGCCGCTCGCGCTCCAGGCGCAGCCGCGTCCGACCGCGCCCGTGTTGGCGCAGGGGCACGCGGCCGCGAGCTCTGCGTCGAGGCCGTCGCCCGCGCAGAAGCCCATCACGCGCGGGCAATTGCGCAGGATGGTGATCCCGGCCTGCGCGACCAGGGCCGCGCCGGTCTCCGCCACGCTGCGATAGTCGCCCATCATCACGACGCCGCCGCCCCCCGGCAGTCCGTCGCTCGCGAAGATGCGCGCGAACGTGAAGTACGGGTCCGTGCGCGCCAGCGACTCCCACGTCGTGCCGTCGAACGCGACCAGTTCGTCGGTGTGCTTCATCGCGAAGAGCCGCGGGCCGGATCCGCGCCCGTCGTCGAACACCTCGAGGCCGAGCACGCCGGGGAACACGGTGCTGGAGCCCGGCAGCGGCTCCCACGCCGTCCCGTTCCAGCGCGCGACGCCGTGGACGGGGACGCCGCCGATCGTGTGCATCCCGCCGCCGGCGATCAGGCGCGGCCCGGCGCCGGCGTCGAACACCTCGAAGTCGACGACCGCCGGCGGGATGCCGGAGGGCGCCTCGAAGTTCGCGCCGACTTGCGTCCAGACTGCCCCGTTCCAGCGCTTCACGCCGCCGGCGAACGAGCCGCCGGCGTACAGCGCGGCCCCCGTGCCGTCGTCGAACACCGTGAGGCGGTGCACCATGCCGCCCAGCGCCGCGACGGGACCGTTGTCGAGGCGCGACCACGCGCTGCCGTCCCAGCGCAGCACGGTGTCGACCACGCCGCCGGCCTGCGCGCGCAGGCCGTAGCCCGCCGCGTACAGCTTCGTCCCGCCGCCGTCGTCGAAGGCCGCGACGTCGAATACGCGCACGTCGGTCTCCGCGGGCAGCGTGCCGGACGCGAGCGGCAGCCAGTCCGTGCCCGTCCAGCGGTAGACCGGCACCGTCGCGTCGTGCGTGAAGTAGCGCGACATCCCCATCAGGAGTTCGGGTCCGGCGCCCAGGTCGAGCGCGCGCACGACCCACGGATGGTCGATGTACGTCTGCGCCGGCGTCGTGCCCATGGCGTGCCACGTCGTGCCGTCGAAGCGAGCGACGCCCGCGGCGTCCGCCGCCGAACCCGCGCCGAGGAACTCGCCGGCGACGACCAGATCGCCCTGCCAGAGGGTCGCGCTCACCGCGCCGCTGGCGCCGGAATCCAGGCGCAGGCCCTGGGCGCCGTCGTCGCGCAGCGCGCGCCAGGCCGTGCCGTTCCATTGCGCGATCGACGCGGGTTGGCCCGGCTGCGGCGCGAAGGCGCCGGCTGCGAACAGGCGCTCGCCGCCGCCGTCGAGCGGATCGAAGCGCGCGAGCGCGTCGACGCCCACGTAGGTCGTGATGCCCAGACCGCCCGCGAACGGCTGCCACGCTGCGCCGTCCCAGCGCGCGACGTTGGAGGACACCGGAAGCGTCGGCGATTCGAAGCGCCCGGCGGCGATGAACCCGAGTCCATCGGCGATCAACGCGCTCACACCCGCGAAGGGCGAGGCTCCGGCGGCGAGGCCGGGACCGAAGGCCGCCCACGTCGCACCGTCGAATCCCGCGATGAAGTTGGCCTGCACGCCGCCGGCCGTCCGGAATGCGCCGCCGGCGACCAGCGTCTGCGCTCCCGCGGGACCCCGCGCGCAGAGCGCGGTGACCTCGGCCTCCGTGCCGCCCGCGAGCGCGCTCCACGCAACGCCGTCCCACAGCGCGACGTTCGCCGCGGCGACGCCGCCCGCTTGCCCGAAGGTGCCGCCGACCGCGAGCTCCGCGCCCGCGCCGAGATCGACGACCGCCAGCGCGCGGCCGTAGCCGTCCAGGCCCGCGCCCAGCGGCTGCCACGCGACGCCGTCGAACGCCGCGATGCCCGCCGCCGGCGTGCCGCCCGATGCCGTGAACGAACCGGTCGCGACGAGGCGCGCGCCCGCGCCGGCATCGAACGACGCCAGCGCGTACACGGTCGCGCCGGGAGCGTTCCCCAGGCCCGCGCCCAGCGCGCTCCACGTCGTGCCGTTCCAGCGCGCGATCCGGTTGGCGGCGACGCCGTCGATCGCGCTGAAGTCGCCCGCGACGACCAGTTCCGGGCCGGCGCCGAAATCGTGCACCGCGAGCGCGCGCACGAACGCCGACTCGGTCCCCGGGACGGTCTCCCAACGCTCGCCCGCCCACGCGCTCAGCCCCGGGTTGCCGCTGCCGGCGAAGAGGCGCGGCCCCGCGCCCGTGTCGTGGACGACCAGCGACGTGATCACGCCGCTCCGCGGTGCCGCAAAGCGCAGATCGAGATCGGGGCATTGCGCGTGCACCGGCGCCGCGGCCGGGACGAGAGCCGCGATGCACGTGAGTCGACCGAGGGTGTTCATGTCGGATCCTGGGCTGGGGTTGGGCGAGGAGCGGCCAGGACTGGACCGGGCGCCCCGCTCCTGGAGCGCCGCCGGGAAACTTCTGCATCGCGCATTCCCCGGTTTTCGACGCCGCGTGGCGCGGGAGCGCGCGCGCCGGTCACGCTCCCCAGACCAGTTCGCCCGCCGCGCTTAGGTTGAACGTCGCGCTCGTGCAGTACGCCGCGGCGTTGCGATACCAGATCTGGTAGGTGCGCGTGGCGCCGACCGGCACCATGCCCTTGACCGAAACGGTCGGATCCGAGCCGGACGGGTACTGCGATGTACCGCCGATGTTGGTCTTGGTGCCCAACCGGATCAAGGTGCCTCCCAGGCAGCGCAGGCCGTCGCCGAAGGCCGCGCCCGCGCCGCCGTTCAGCCGCGTGGTGCCCTGGTAGTAGAGCGCGGAGGAGTTGGGCATGTTCGAACCCAGCAGAAGGATGGTGTCGCCCGAGACGCTGGCCGTTCCCGTCATGTCGAGGCGCGCGCCGATCCCCAGCGAGTTCAGGCAGCCCGAGCCGATCCCCGCGGGCGAGTGGTTCCCGCACGGGCAGGCAGTGCCCGTGCCGTCGCCCGGGCAGAAGGGGTTGCCGACCGCGAGGCTGCCTTGCACGACGAGCTGCAGGCCGTCGAGCATGATGCGCCCGGCCACGGAGCTCAGGTTCACGAGGATCGTGTTGTTCGTGACGACGACCGCATGCGTCGTGAACGTCGTTCCCTGCTGGTGACCGCCGGGCCACGCGCCGCCGCAGAACTGCGGGTTCTGGCTGGCCGTGCTCGAGGCATGCACGGAAACGGACGCCCCGGGATCCGAGGCGCTCCAGGCGTAGGTGTACAGGTCATAGGTCGCATTCATCAGGTTCGTGATCTCGATGGTGGCGCTGCTCGCACTGCTCCCCAGGTCGGCGCCGTCGTCGTACAGGGCCTGATGCCCGCCGCCGGTCGCGGGGTGATCGAACTCGACGTCGCCCAGGCCGTCTGTCCCGGGGCTCACGTGGACCACGACCACGACCGCCGTCGGCGCGCCGGTGAGGTCACGGAGCGCGGTGACGTACCACGGCGATCCCGTCGTCGGCGGAGCGCCCAGGCCGGACTGCCCGTCGCCGATCGCGTTCCAGTAGCCCGCCTGGAACGGCGCGCCGCCGTAGCTGTCGGGCGGCTTGCCGAACGAGCCGGCGACAGGATCGTCGCCGAAGTCGAGGTTCAGGCCCTGCGCTGCCGCCGACGGCGCGGCGCACAGGACGGCGAGGCCTAGCGCGCCGCGCGTCAGCACGCGCGCGCGCGGAGGAACGAACGATCGCGGTGTCGGCATCGAAACTCTCCTGCCGGTCGCGAGGACGGCGCGCCCAGCGTACGCGGGTGCGGCGGAATCCGCTGCCCCCCCCGCTGCGGGTTCAACGCGGCGCTGGCGGCCACCCTCGCGCGCCCGCGTCGGCGTAGATCCGGCTCACCGCGGCCTCGACAGCCGACGAGATCGGCACGCTGGACACCGGCATGCCG
>CAZKIO010000042.1:28661-44640 GCA_964552795.1 uncultured Planctomycetaceae bacterium | reverse complement strand
CTCGCAGGCCTTCGACCTCGCGCGGCGCCAGCAGGCGCTGGCCGCGCGCGCGCCCTCCGCGCCCCCGCCCGCACCCGGCCCGGCCGCGCCGCCGGCGCGCGCGAGCGCTCCGATGCTGACGAAGAAGGACCTCGAGGGCGTGGGCCGCAACGACGCCTGTCCGTGCGGCAGCGGGCAGAAGTTCAAGAAGTGCCACGGTCGCGAGGCGTGAACGAAGGCCGCGCGGCGCCCCGGTCCGCGGGTGATGCCGCGCCGTCCCGTTCCACGCCGGCTCCGCCCGCACCGATCCTGCACGACCCCGGCCGCGGCCTGCTGGCCGTGCTGCTCTACGCGCTGTACGACGCGGCCTGGATCCTGGCGCTCGTCCTGCCCGCGCCCGTGTGGGCGTTGCGCAGCCTGTTCGACCGGCGCTTTCGAACGATGGCCGCGGCGCGGCTGGGTGCGGGCCTGCCGCCCGCCCGCGCGCCGGGCGCCCGGGCCCGGATCCTGGTGCACGGCGTCTCGGTGGGGGAGGTCAAGGCCGCGCAGGCGCTGGTGCGCGAGCTGGCCGCCGAGCGGCCCGACCTCGAGCTCGTCGTCAGCACCGTGACCGCCACCGGTTTCGACGTTGCCCGCCAGCTCTACCCGAACGCGACGGTCGTGCGTTTCCCCTTCGACCTCTCGCCGATCGTGCGCCGTTTCCTGCGGCGCATCGACGCCTGCTGCGCGGTGCTCGTGGAGCTCGAAGTGTGGCCCAGCTTCCTGCGCGAGGCCAACCGCGCGGGCGTGCCGATCGCGGTCGTCAACGGCCGCATCACGCAGCGCAGCTACCGGCGCTACCGCTGGTTCCGCCGGCTGCTGCCGCAGTTCGCGCGCATCTCGCTGTTCTGCGTGCAGGACGACGAGTACGGCGCGCGCTTCCGCGCGCTGGGCGCCGACCCCGACCGCGTGCTGATCACGGGCAACGTCAAGGCCGACGGGCTGCGCACGGGGCCGCGCGAGATCCCGCACGAGCTCGCGCGCCTGGTCGCCGCGGCGCCGGGCCAGCGCGTCGTCGTCGCCGGCAGCACGCACGCCAGCGAGGAGGCCGCGCTGGTGCGCGCGTGGCGCGCGAGCTTCCCGCGCGAACGGCTGGTCCTCGTGCCGCGCCATCCCGAGCGCGCCGCCGCGCTGGTGCGCGAACTCGCGGGCGCCGGCGCGGATGCGCAGCTCCTGACGCGACTGCGCGCCGGCGAGGCCCCCGATCCGGCGCGGCCGCTCCTCGTGGACACGATCGGCGAGCTCGAGAAGGTGTACGCGCTCAGCGACCTCGTGTTCGTGGGCGGCAGCCTCGTGCCGCACGGCGGCCAGAACATGCTCGAACCCGCCGCGCAGGGGCGCGCGGTCGTCTTCGGACCGCACGTCCACAACTTCCAGCAGGAGGCGCTCCTCTTGGAGAAGGCCGGCGCCGCCGTGCGGGTCCCTGGCGAGGCGCGCCTGGGCGAGACGCTCGCCGCCCTGCTCGCCGACGCCGATCGGCGCGCGGAGATGGGCGCGGCGGGGCGCGGCGCGGTCGAGGGGCAGAAGGGCGCGACGGCCCTGACCCTGGCCGCGCTGCGCGAGCGGATCCTGGGCTGACGGCTGCGAGACGCGGGCGCGCGCGGGTGGCCGCGGATCGGGCTCCCACGGCGCACCGGATCGGCTATCCTGCCGGGTCACCCGCGCCCCGTCGCGCCGCTCGAGCGGCGGCGGCACGGGTTCGGGAACGACCCCTCCAGCCATCGCCGACTCCTTCCGATCAGGAAGCACATGCGCCAACTGTTCACCTCCGAATCCGTCTCCATGGGCCACCCCGACAAGGTGGCCGACCAGATCTCCGATGCCGTCCTCGACGCGATCCTGGCCCAGGATCCCGCCAGCCGGGTGGCCTGCGAGACGATGGTCACCACGGGCCTGGTCGTCATCGCGGGCGAGATCACGACCAACGCGCGCGTGGACTACGCGACGATCGCGCGCGAGACGCTCAAGCGCATCGGCTACACCGACGACGCGTACGGCATCAACGGCGACACGTGCGCGGTCATGGTGTGCCTCGACCGGCAGTCGCCCGACATCAGCATGGGCGTGAACGACGGCCCCAACAAGGAGCAGGGCGCGGGCGACCAGGGGCTGATGTTCGGCTTCGCCTGCAACGAGACGCCCAGCCTGATGCCGTTCCCGATCTACTACGCGCACCGCCTCGTCGAGCGCCAGGCCGAGCTGCGCCAGAAGAAGGTGCTCCCCTGGCTGCGGCCCGACGCCAAGAGCCAGCTCACGGTCGAGTACGAGGGCAACCAGCCCGTGCGCGTGCACACCGTCCTGATCAGCACGCAGCACGCGCCCGACGTCAGCAACGAGACGATCAGGAGCGAGGTGATCGAGAAGATCATCAAGCCGGTGATTCCGGCGCAGTTCCTCGACGCCAAGACCATCTACCACGTCAACCCGACCGGCCGCTTCGTGGTCGGCGGACCGCACGGCGACTGCGGCCTGACGGGGCGCAAGATCATCGTCGACACCTACGGCGGCATGGGCCGCCACGGCGGCGGCGCCTTCTCCGGCAAGGACCCCAGCAAGGTCGACCGCTCGGCCGCCTACGCCGCGCGCTGGGTGGCGAAGAACGTCGTGGCCGCGGGCCTTGCGGAGCGCTGTGAAGTTCAGCTCAGCTACGCGATCGGCATCGCCAAGCCGCTGTCGGTGCGCGTCGACGCGTTCGGCACGGGCAAGGTCGGCGACGCCGACCTGACGGCGGCCGTCGAGAAGACGTTCGACCTGCGGCCGTCGGCCATCACCAAGCAGTTCGACCTGCGCCGCCCGATCTACGAGGTGACCGCGTACCACGGCCACTTCGGCCGCGACACGTTCCCCTGGGAGCGCGCCGACCGCGTGGCGCAGCTCCAGGAGGCCGTGGCCAGCCTGGCGCGCCGCTGACACGCACCCGGTCCGCCGTCGGCCCGGCCCTCGCGCCCGCGGGGACCGGGCCGACGGTCTTTCCGGTGACCCGTCGGGCCGCCCGGTGTACAAGGTGGGCGATGCGCCACCTCACCCCGCGAAATCGCTCCGCCCGCCGCCGGGGATTCACCCTGGTCGAGCTCCTGGCGGTGATCCTGATCATCTCGATCCTGATGGTCTACCTGCTGCCCAAGATCCCCGAGGCCATCGACCAGGCGCGCGTCACCGCCTGCAAGAAGAACCTCCAGGAGATCTACGGCGGCCTCGTGATGTACGAGACCAAGCACAAGGACCTGCCCAAGGAGGGCGGGGCCAAGTTCCTGGGCGCCCTGATCTCGAGCGGCGTGTGGAACAACACGAAGGACCGCGCCGAGAGCCTCTCGTGCCCGGCGGTGAAGAAGAGCGCCCTCTCGGGCCTGTCGGCCGAGAACCCCGAGGACTGGTTCCGCGAGCTCGGCGGCGTCGACGGGACGTACACGGCCTACGCCGGGCGCGACGTGAAACGCTTCCCGCTGCGGCGCTTCCCCGACGGCTCGGGCAAGGAGGTGCTGGTGGCCGACGACAACGATCCGGAGATGAACCACCGCACGACGACCTGCGTGCTCTACGACAGCGGCGTGGTCGGCACCTTCGAGCTCAGCGAGCTGCGCGAGAAGGGCGTGCTGACGCCGGACGAAGAGCACCTTGTCGTGGGTCCGGACTCGCCCGTCGAGGAATTGCGCAAGCTGAGCCTGGACTAGGCCAGCGCCGCCGTGCCGCTGCTCGCCGCCCTGCGCCCGCACCAGTGGGTCAAGAACGTCTTCGTGTTCGCCGCGCTCGTGTTCGCGCGCGGCTCGCAGGGCGGGCTGTTCCAGGGGCGGATGGACGACGTGCGCCGCACTCTTTGGGCGTTCGCGGCGTTCTGCCTGGGCGCCAGCGCGATCTACCTGCTGAACGACATCCTCGACCGCGAGTCGGACCGCCAGCACCCCACCAAGCGCAACCGGCCGATCGCCGCCGGGCGCGTCTCGGTGGCGACCGCCTCCATGACGGCGCTGATCTGCGCGGCCGGCGCGCACCTGTGCGCGCTGCGCGCGGACGGCGCGCCGTTCCCGGTCTGGCCGGTGGTCCTCGGCTACATGGCCCTCAACCTGGCCTACAGCCTGCGCCTCAAGCACGTCGTGCTGGTCGACGCATTCTCGATCGCGGCCGGGTTCCTGCTGCGCGTGATCGCCGGAGCGCTGGCGGTGCCGGCCGTGATCTCGCACTGGCTGCTCCTGTGCACCATGTTCCTGGCGCTCTTCCTGGCCCTGTGCAAGCGCAAGGCCGAGATGGACCTCTTGGGCGACGGGCGCGGCGAGCACCGCGCGATCCTGCGCGAGTACAACGCGGCGTTCCTCGACCAGATGACGACGGTGCTGGCGGCCTGCGCGATCGTGACCTACACGATGTACACGGTCGCCGAGGAGACCGTGTTGAAGTTCGGCGGCGACCAGCTCGTCTGGACCGTGCCGTTCGTCGTGTTCGGCCTGGGCCGCTACCTGTTCCTGGTGCACACGCGCCGCGGCGGCGGCAGCCCGACGAAGATCCTCCTGGGCGGCGATCCCCTGTTCGCGCTGAACACCGCGGGCTGGATCGCGACGGTCGCGTGGGTCGCGGCGCGCTCGCGCTGATCCGCGATCCCCGCGGCGCGGCTTGACCCTGCCGCGCGAACGCCCGTACCCTCTCGGCGCGGGCCGTTCGTGGCCCATCAGCGAAGGAGCGCGCCCGTGGAATCCCGTCTGCAACTCGCCAAGGCCGTGTCGCGCCTGGGCACCGAGACCGCCTTCGAGGTGGTGAACCGCGTGGGGGCCCTGGAGGCCGCGGGCAAGAAGATCCTGAAGCTGCACATCGGCGCGCCCGACTTCCGCACGCCCGAGCACGTGGTCGAGGCCGGGCGCAAGGCGCTCGCCGACGGGTTCCACGGGTACACGGCGGCCAAGGGCCTGCTGCCCGTGCGCGAGGTCGTGGCCGACTACTGCCGGCGCTTCCACAAGGGGGACGTCCACCCCGACCAGGTGGTGATCGTGCCCGGCGGCAAGCCCACGCTGTTCTACGCCGTGCTGCTGTTCGGAGAGCCGGGCGCGGAGATCATCTACCCCAACCCGGGCTTCCCGATCTACGAGTCGGCGATCCACTGGACCGGCGCGACGCCGGTCGCGCTCGAGCTGCGCGAGGACCGCGGCTTCGCGTTCCGCGCGGACGAGGTGCTGGCCAAGATCACGCCGCGCACGCGCCTCCTGATCCTGAACTCGCCGGCCAATCCGACCGGCGGAGTGTCGTCACGCGCCGAGATGGACGCCCTGGTGAAGGGCCTCGAGCGCTTCCCGCACGTCGCGGTGCTCTCGGACGAGATCTACTCGCGCCTCCTGTACGACGGAGCCGAGCACGTCAGCATCCTCTCGTACCCCGAGCTGGCCGACCGCGCGATCCTGCTCGACGGCTGGAGCAAGACCTACGCCATGACCGGCTGGCGCATGGGCTTCGGCGTGTGGCCCAAGGCGCTGGTCGAGCACGCCGAGCGCCTGCAGATCAACTGCAACTCGTGCACGAACGCGGCCGCGCAGATGGCGGGGATGGAGGCGCTGCGCGGACCGCAGGACTGCGTCGACCAGATGCGCGCGGCCTTCGACGCGCGCCGCAAGGTGATCGTGCGCGAACTGGCGACGGTGCCGGGGTTCCGCTGCACCCTGCCCAAGGGCGCCTTCTACGCCTTCCCGAACACGCAGGGCACGGGCATCGCCTCGCGGGAACTCGAGCGCCGGCTCCTGCAGGACGCCGGCGTCTCGTGCCTGTCGGGCACCAGCTTCGGCGCGCTGGGGGAGGGCTACCTGCGCTTCAGCTACGCCAGCAGCGAGGCGACCATCGTCGAAGCGGTCCAACGCGTGCGCGAGTGCCTGTCGGGCGCGCCCGCGGCGCGGCGCTGACCGCGCGCCGCGCCAGACGCGTGCTCAGCCCTGACGCGTGTGCGACTTGCGCCAGGCCTCGTGATCGCCGAACCCCGCTCCGTTGATCTTCTTGCCCGAGCGGATCTCGTCCAGCGTCCACAGATGGTTGGTCAGGTCGTCGCGTGCGACGCCCTGGAAGCGCTCGAGCACCTGGCCGACCACTTCGTGGACCTCCTGGGCGCCGATCTGCTTGCCGGCCTCGTCGGGGTTGATGCGGTGACCGGAGTCCAGGTAGAGCGTCAGGTCGGGAGGCGCGCCGAGCGTTCCGCGGAACTCGTCGTCCGTGTTGGGCGGTTGCGGGGAGTGCGCTCCGGGGCTGAAGCGGATGGTGAACCGCGCGTGCTCCCGGTTGGGGTGGTACCAATGGTCCGCGATGCCCTTCTGGGCGATCCGCGACAGTTGAGCGGCGACCTCTTCCTTCGTGGCACCGATCAGGTGCAGGTTGACGGAGCGCATTCGGCCTCCTGGGCTCTGGTTACCAACGGATCCTGAATCCGGAGCGAGCGGCGACCCGGGGCCGGGATTCCGCCCGTTCTGCTCTCCATCCTACGCCAGGGGTCGGGGCGCGCTGCAAGGCGTTGACAACGCCGATCCGGGGATTCGCACCCCGTCCACGGCTCGTGAGGGTTGCCTCACGGAACCCTTGCAGATCAGGCGCCCCGCAAGCGATCGGCGACGGCAGCGGGGGGCTCCGCTATCCTCCCCGCCCCGTTCCACGACCGGCGCCCCCCCCCCCCGCCCCGACGCATGGGAATCTTCAAGGCCTACGACATCCGCGGCATCGTCCCCGACCAGTTGAACGAGCGCATCGCGCGCCGGATCGGCGACGCGTTCGCGCGACACCTCCGTGCGCGGCGGCTCGTCGTGGGCCGCGACATGCGCACCCACTCGCCGGCCGTCGCGGCCGCCGTGATCGAGGGCATGCGCGCGGCCGGCGCCGACGTGATCGACATCGGCCTCGCCAGCACGCCGATGGGCTACTTCGCGATCGGCTCGATCGACTGCGACGGCGGCCTGATCGTGACGGCCAGCCACAACACCGGCGAATACAACGGCATGAAGCTGTGCGGCCGCGGCGCGACGCCGATCTCGGCCGCCAACGGGATCCGCGACATCGAGCGCGCGGTCGAGGGGCCCGAGCCCGCGCCCGCGGCGCGCCGGGGCGGCCTGGAGCAGCGCGACCTCCTGGACGCCTACGCGGCGCACGTGGCCGGCTTCGCGCGCGTCGTGCGGCCGGTGCGCATCGCGATCGACTGCGCCAACGGCATGGAGGGGTACACGATCGGCCCGATCCTCGAGCGCCTGCCCGAGGTGCGCGCGACGACGATCTTCACCGAGCTCGACGGGACGTTCCCCAACCACGAGGCCAACCCCCTCAAGGATGAGAACCTGGACCCCGTGCGCGAGCTGGTGCGCGCGCGCTCGTCCGAGATCGGCGTCGGATTCGACGGCGACGCCGACCGCTGCTGCTTCGTCGACGAGACCGGGCGCACCGTCGGGAACGACCTGATGACGGCCCTGCTCGCGCGCGAGATCCTGGCGCGCCAGCCCGGCGCACCGATCGTCTACGACCTGCGCTCCTCGTGGGTCGTCAAGGAGGAGATCCGGCGCGCCGGCGGCGTCGCCGTGCGCGACCGCGTGGGCCACTCGTTCATCAAGGCCACGATGCGCCAGCGCGGCGCCGTGTTCGGCGGAGAACTCTCGGGGCACTTCTACTTCGCCGACAACCACGTGTGCGACTCGGGCGTGATCGCGATGGTCTCGGCCCTCAATCTCCTCTCGCGCTCGACGCAGCCGTTCAGCGCGCTCGTCCGCGACCTGCGGCGCTACCACGCGACGGGCGAGGTCAACTTCCACGTCGAGGACAAGGCCGCCGCGATCGCCGAGTTGAAGCGCCGCTACGAGGACGGCCGACAGGACGAACTGGACGGCATCACCGTCGAGTACGGCGACCTGGGAGACCGCGAATGGTGGTGGTTCAACGTGCGCGCCAGCAACACCGAGCCGCTCCTGCGCCTGAACCTGGAGGCCAGCACGCCGGCCCTGCGCGACCGCCGCCGCGCCGAGATCGTGGCCCTCCTGGGCACGCCCGAGGCGTGACCGCGCGCGCCGGGGGCGGCCGACGGGGCGGATCGGCGGGGGTGTGGCCCCGCGACCCCGCGTCGGGTACTCCATTCCCACCTCGGCCCTCGGGCGTCGCCGGCCGATGAGGGTCTGGCGCCCCCGCCCCATGTACCGGCTCCCCGTACTCGTCCCCAGCCTCCTGGTCGCCTGCCTGTGGCCGTCTCCGGCGCTCCCCGCGCAGCGCGGCACGCCCCCGGCGCGGCCCGCTCCGGCGCGCGCGCCCGAGCCGCGCGACGAAGCCCTGCCGACACCCGAGCAGTGGCGGGCCCTGGTAGCTCGCGATCGGACGGTTCGATTCACCGACCGCACGCCGTCGGAGGCCCGCGCGCTCCTGGCGTTGGACGGTCTGTCGCCCGACCGGCGGGCGGCGGCCCTGGTCGCGTTGGGCTGCGCGTCGGCGGAGGGCGAGCGCACGCGGCTGGAGACCACCGCGCGCAGCGGCACGGGCGTCGAGCGCTGGGGAGCGATCCTGGCGCTGGGAGAGATGAACGCCGGCGCGACCGCGCTGCTCCTCGACCTCGTGGCGAACGAGGATGCACGCACCGCGGAATGCGCGCTGCTCGCCCTGCTGCGCGACGGTCGCAACAGCGGACGACGGCGCGTCGAGGAGTTGGCCTACGACCCGGTGCACCCGCACGCGGAGGCGGCCCGCGAACTCCTCGTCCTGGCGCTGGATCCCGAGTCGTCCGCACCCAGCCGCGCGGGCCACCTCCTGCTCCGGCTGCGCTGGGAGGCGGCGCGCGAGTTCGGGCTGGTCGAGGGCCAGGCGTGGCGCGTGCTCGCGATCCAGGCTCTCGGCCGCGATCCCGCGCTCCTGACCGAGGTGGTGCTGGGCGCGCTGCCGGTGCTCACGCGCCCGGGCGTCGCGGATCATCTGCTGCCCCTCGTGATGCACGGCACCGGCGACGCGCGCCTGCGCGCGGCCGTCGCGATCCTGCCGCGCGAGCTCGCGCTGGTCGTCGAGAACGGCCTGTGGGCGCCGCGCGACGCCGCGGAGTGGCGCGTGCTGCTCGACGAGATCGACCAGCAGCGCGTCGAGCGGCTGACGCCCGAGATCGCGCGTGCGGCGCTCGAGGTGCCGGAGGTCCGCTGGCGCGGCCTCGCGCTGGCGGCGCTGGCCGGGGACGAGTCGCTGGGCGGCTGGCTCGACGTGGACGCGGCGACGCTGCCCGTCCCCGAGCGCATCGACCTGTGCGTCGCGCTGGGCGCACTGCCGAACTCCACTTGGCTCGGCCGTTTCGCGGCCCTGGGCGAGGACCCGGACGCGCGCGTGCGCGCAGCGTACCTGGTGGCTGGGTTCCGCCAGGGTCTGCGCAAGCCCGAGGTCGAGGTCGAGGCGGTCCTGTCCGACGCGGAGCACGCCGGACACGCGCCGCTGGTCGCGGCGCTGTGCCGCGTGGCGCGCGACCCGGACGTGGCGCTCGCGCTGGAGAACCGGCTGGCCGAGGCCGAAGGCGACGAGCGCCTGGAGATCGCGACGGCGCTCTCGCTGGCGGGCCGCCTGTCGGGCCGTGCCACGGTGCGCCTCGCCCTGAGCTCCGATCCGCCGCCGCGCGGCGCGCGCGCCGTGCGGCTGGTGCGCGCGCTGGCGCGCAACAAGAGCTCGGAGGACCTCGAGGTGTTCCGCGCGCTCTTCCCGCGCCCCGACGACCGCCAGCTCGACGTCGAGCTGGCGCGCACCCTGGTGCAGCTCGGCGACGCCGCGGCCGAGCCGCTCCTGCGCACCGCGCTGTGGCGCGGCGAGTTCGACGTGTCGGTGCTGGCCGGCGGACTGCTGCTGCAACGCAGCGGGCCGCTGGCGCTGCTGCGCGAGCTGCAGAACCCGCCGGTCGACGCGGCGTCGAGCGACCTGCGGCGCGTCGGCTGGGCGGCGGGGGAATGGGGCGGTTGGCCCGAGTTCGAGCGCCTGTCGCGCGAGCTGCGCGCTGGCCCGGCGCATCCGGCCGTGCAGGGCGCGTGGCTCGGCGCGCTGGCGGCCCGGACGCATTGAGGGACGCGGCATGGACACCGAACGCGACGCGGCGACCGCGCCCTGGAACCCGTCGGGCATCGTGACGCTCACGACCGATTTCGGCCTGGTCGATCCGTACGTGGGCGTGATGCACGGCGTGATCCTGGGCCGCGCGCCGCGCGCCCGGATCGTGGACCTGACGCACGGCGTGCCCCCGCAGGCCGTGGACCTCGCCGGGTTCCTGCTGGCGCGCAGCGTGCAGTACTTCCCGGCCGGCAGCGTGCACGTGGCCGTCGTCGATCCGGGGGTCGGAACGGCGCGGCGCGCGCTGGTCGCCGAGGACCGCGGCCAGGCGTTCGTGGCGCCCGACAACGGCCTGCTCGCGCCGGTTCTCTCGCGCGCCGCGCGCGTGTACGAGCTGGACGTCGAGCGCTTCGCGCTGACGGCGCGGAGTCGCACGTTCCACGGCCGCGACGTCTTCGCTCCCGCCGCCGCCGCGATCGCCGCCGGCACGGCGCCGCGCGCCGCCGGGCGCGGCGCGCCGATCGAGCCGCTCGCCCGTCCGGCGCCCGCGTCGCGGCCGGGGCCGGACGGCGGCGAAGCGCGCGTCGTGTGCGCGGACCGGTTCGGGAACCTCGTCCTGGACGTGGAAGCGGCGGACCTGGGCGCGGAACCCGGGCGCTGGCGCCTGGAGTGCGCGGGCGCGACGATCCCGGTGCGGGGCACGTACGCGGAGGCCGAGCCGGGCGCCCTGCTGGCGCTCGTCAACTCCTTCGGAACCCTCGAGATCGCCGTGCGCGACGGCAGCGCCGCTGACAGACTGGGCCTCGCGCGCGGAGACCGCGTGAGCCTGCGGAGGATCGGATGATGGAACGGAGAGTCGCGCTGCTGGGCGTGCCCATGGACCTGGGCGGCGGCCGTCGTGGCGTGGACATGGGTCCGAGCGCGATGCGCATCGCGGGCCTGGAGGAGGGCGTGCGCGCGCTGGGTCTCGTCTTCGAGGACCGCGGCAACGTCCCGGTCGCCGAGCCCGTCTCGCGCGTGCCGCGCGATCCGCGCGCGCGCTTCCTGGACGAGATCGCGGCCTCGTGCCGCGTGCTGCGCGAGCGCGTCGAGAAGGTGCTCGAGGACGGCGCCTTCCCAGTGGTCGTGGGCGGCGACCACTCGATCGCCTGCGGCACCGTCGCGGGGATCAGCAGCTTCCACCACCGCCGGCGCCAGAAGATCGGCCTGATCTGGTTCGACGCGCACGGCGACATGAACACGCCGGAGACGTCCGAGTCCGGCAACGTGCACGGCATGCCGCTGGCGGCCTGCATCGGCCGCGGCGCGCCCGAGCTGGTGCGCCTGGGCGACCGGGTGCCGATGGTCGACGTCGAGAAGGCCGTGCTGATCGGCGTGCGCACCATCGACCCGCGCGAAAAGCAGGAGATCCGCGCCTCGGGCATCCACGTGTTCACCGTGAAGGACATCGACATGCACGGCGTCCACAAGGTGATGAAGATGGCGATCGAGATCGCCTCGGCGGGGACGGCCGGCTTCCATCTCTCGTTCGACGTCGACGGCATGGATCCGTCGGTCGCACCGGGCGTCGGCACGCCGGTCTCGGGCGGGGCCACGCTGCGCGAGGGCCACCTGATCATGGAGCACGCGGCGGAATCGGGCCGGCTCCTGGGGCTGGAGATCACCGAGATCAACCCGATCCTCGACCATCACAACGCGACCGCGCGCGCCGCGGTCGACCTGGTGCTCTCCGCGCTGGGCAAGGCGGTCTTGTGAGGCGATCGGCGCAGGAGAGCTGGCGGGCGTGATCGCGCTGCTGGGAGCGTTGCGCCGCAACCGCCGGCTGCTCGCGGGTCTCGTCGGACGGGACCTGCGCGCGCGCTACGTGGGCTCCAGCATGGGGTTCTTCTGGTCGGTCGTGTTCCCGATCCTGAACCTCGTCGTCTACATGTTCGTGTTCAGCATCGTGTTGAAGATGCGCTGGGAGGAGAACCAGTCCAAGCAGGAAGTCGCGCTGCTGATGCTGGCGGGGATCATCGTCTGGCAGGCCTTCGCCGAGACGATCTCGCGCACCACCAACACGCTGGTCGAGAACGCCAACCTGATCCAGAAGGTCGTGTTCCCCTCCGAGGTGCTGCCCGTGTACCTGGTCGCGAGCGCGCTGGTGAACATGCTGATCGGCGTCGCGATCACGGCGCTGGCCGTGATCTTCTACGCCTACGTCGCGCCACTCGACACCGGCGCGCCCGTCTCGCCCGAGCGGCCGTTCCAGGCGCTGGGCCTGTCGGTCACGCTGGTGAGCCTGCCGCTGTTGATGGCGTTGCAGGCCGTGTTCACGCTGGGTCTGGGCTACCTCCTGGCGACGCTCAACCTGCTGCTGCGCGACGTGTACCACCTGGTCGGCGTGGGCCTGACGATCTGGATGTTCATGACGCCGATCTTCTATCCTGCGCGGATGGTGCACGAGGCCGGACTGGGGTGGGTGCTGCAGGCCAACCCGATGTACTGGCTCATCGACAGCTACCGCCGCGTCCTGATCTACGGCCTGTGGCCGCAGCCGCCGATCGTCGCGGCCTTCGGAACGGTCGCGCTGCTCCTGTTCGCGGCCGGATCGGCCTTCTTCCTGGCGCAGAAACCGCGCTTTCCCGACCTCCTGTGACCAGCACCGTCGTCACCACGCCCAAGGGCATGAGCGTCGAGACCGCCGAGGGCTCGGGCGGCAGCGCCGTCCTGTGCCGCGGCCTGGGGAAGGCCTACCGGATCTACGACAAGCCGGTCCACCGGCTGGTGGAGGCGCTCCTGCCCGGGCGCAAGCTGCACCGCGAGTACTGGGCGCTGCGCAACGTGTATCTGGACGTGCCGCACGGCAGCACGGTCGGCATCATCGGCGAGAACGGCGCGGGCAAGTCGACGCTGCTCAAGGTCCTGACCGGCATCACGCGGCCGACCGAGGGCGAGGTTCGCGTGCGCGGCCGCGTCTCGTCGCTGCTGGAGCTGGGAGCGGGATTCCATCCTGAGTTCTCGGGCCGCGACAACGTCCACCTCGCGTGTTCGATCCTGGGCATGACGGACGAGGAGACCGCCGAGCGCTACCCGCGCATCGTGGAGTTCAGCGAGCTGGGCGACTTCATCGACCGCCCCGTGAAGACCTACAGCTCGGGCATGTACGTGCGCCTGGGCTTCTCGGTGGCCTCCAGCGTCGATCCCGACATCCTGATGATCGACGAGGCGCTCTCGGTGGGAGACGAGCACTTCAAGGGCAAGTGCATCAACCGCCTGAACGAGTTCCGCGAGCAGGGACGCACGACGATCTTCGTCAGCCACGACATGGGCGCGGTCAAGAGCATGTGCCAGTGGGTCGTGCTGCTCGACCGCGGGGTGATCCTGGAGCAGGGCACGGCCGAGAAGGTCTCGGACGAGTACCTGAAGCGCGCCAAGGCGCGCGGCAACGAGAAGCTCTCGACGTTCGAGCGCGGAACCAGCGCCTACCCGCGCTGGGGGACCGGCGAGATCGAGACGCTGGACGTCGAGATGCTCGATCCGGCCGGCGATCCGTCGCTGGTTTTCCAGCCGGGCGAGCCGTTCCGCATCCGCGTGCGCTACAAGGTGCACCGCGCCGTGAGGAACCCCGTGTTCGGGTTCGGCCTGTACCGCAGCGACGGCACCTACGTGAACGGCGCGAACCACCACTGGCGCCAGAAGCCGATCGAAATCGACGAGGCCGTCCCCGGCGAGACCGGCGTCGTGGAGATGAAGTTCGACGCGCTGCCGCTGCTCTCGGGCTCCTACTACCTGACGACCTTCCTGTACGACCACAGCAAGGCCGCGCCGACGGCCATCGACCACCGCGAGCACGTGCTGTCGTTCGAGGTCGTCGACGTGCGGCGCCTGCAGCACGGCCTCCTGTTCCTGCCCTCGCGCTGGACGCTGGAACGCGATCAGCCGGGGCGCGGCGCGAGCCGATTGGAGTCGGACGCGTGATGCCCGACCCGCTCGACCTGCCCTTCGACCAGTACCAGCGCTACCGCCTGGTCTCCGACCTGATCGAGGGCCTGCGCCGGAAGCGCGAGAAGCTCACGATCCTGGACGTCGGCGGGCGCACGGCGCTGTTGCGGGCGTTCCTGCCGCGCGATCGCGTGTGGCTCGTCGACGTGGAGCCTTCCGGGGAGGAGGGTCTCGTGCTCGGCACCGGCAGCGCGCTGCCGTTCGCGGACGGCGCGTTCGACGTGGTCGCGGCCTTCGACACGCTCGAGCACGTGCCGCCGCGCCACCGCGCGGCTTTCGTGGCCGAGTGCGCGCGCGTGGCGCGGCGCTGGGTCGTGCTGGCCGGCCCGTACCAGGCGCCGGAGGTCGACGAGGCCGAGGTCCTGCTCCAGCGCTTCCTGCGCGACAAGCTGGGACTGGAGCACCGCTACCTCGAGGAGCACCGGCACAACGGCCTGCCGGACCTGGCGGCGACGGCCAAGGGGCTGGCGGACGCCGGCGCGCGGACGCTGGCGCTGGGTCACGGCAGCCTGGAGCGCTGGCTGCCCATGATGTGCCTGTCGATGTACCTCGATCACGACGCGGCGCTGCGGCCGCTCGCGACGCGCATCTTCCGGTTCTACAACGGCAGCCTGTACGCATCCGACCACACGGCGCCGATCTACCGTCATGCGCTGGTCGCCGCGTTCGGCGACGCGGCGTTGCCCGAGCCCGTCGCGGTCCAGGCACAGCCCGCGGCGCCGGCCGGCGTCCTCGAGCGGTTCGGCGAGGTGATCGGCGAGCTGGTCGCCTTCGACGGCGCGCGCGGCGAATGGCGCGCCGAACGCGAGCGCCTGTGGAACGTGGTGCGCACGCTGGAGTCCGACCTGGCGGGACACCGCGACTCGCTGGCGTCCGAGCGGCGCGAGCGCGCGGCGGCGCTGGCGTCGCTCGCCACCGTGCAGGAGGACCTCGCGGGACACCGGCAGAGCCTCGCGTCGATCCGCGACGAGCTGGGGGAGACGCAGGCCGCGCTGTCGGCTGCGCATCGAGAGCTGGCCGACGAGCGGGATGGCTTCGCGCGGGTGCGCGCGGAACTCGAGCGGGGGCTGGCCGACGGCGAGCGCGTGCGCGCCGAGATCGCCGGCGAACTGGCGGCGGCGCGGGCCGGACTGGCGGCGGTCGAGCGCGAGCGGGAGGACCTGCGCGCCGCGCGCACGCGCCTGGAGAACGAGGTCGAGACCGTGCGCGGCGAACTGGCCGGCGTGCGCGAGGACCTGCGCGGGCACCAGGACGCCCTCGCCGCGCAGCAGGCCGAGATGGCCGCCACGCTGCGGGCGGTGACGGCCTCGCAGGCCGATCACGCGGAAGAACGTTTGCGCTGGGAGCAGGTGCAGGCCGAGCTGCAGCGCGAGCTCTCCGTCGCGCAGGCGGCCTGCGCGGCCGTCGAGCGCGAACGCGAGGACCTGCGCGCCGCGCGGACGCGTCTGCAGAACGCGGTCGAGCGCCTGGAGGCCGAAGGCCAGGCGCTGCGCGAAGACCTCGACGGCCACCGCGCCGTGCTGGCAGAGGAGCGCGCCGCGCTCGAGGGCGCGCGCGGCCACGCGGCCGGCCTGGAAGAGGCGTTGCGGACCGAGCGCGATGCGCGCGCGCTCGCGGCGGGGGAGCTGGAGGCGGCGCGTGCGGAACTCCTCGCGTCGGAGTCCCGCCTCGAAGCGCAGCGCCTCGTGCTGCAGGGCGTGGAGCAGGACCTGGCGGGGCACAAGGGCGTGCTGCGCGACGTGCGCGCCGACCTGGAAGGACACCGCGGCGCGCTCGCGGCGACGCGCGCGGAGCAGGAGAGCCTGCGCAAGGAACTGGAGACGGCGCTGCACGAGCGCAACGTCGAGCGGCAGCGGCTGGAGGGCGCGCACGCCGAGCTGGCGCGCGTCGCGCAGATCCTGCAGGAGCAGGACCGCACGCTGACCTTGCTGCGGGCGCAGGCGCGCAGTCGCGTGAAGTCGTTGGGCCGTGCGATCGGCCC
>CAZKIO010000042.1:0-28561 GCA_964552795.1 uncultured Planctomycetaceae bacterium | reverse complement strand
GCCGCCCGCTGCCCCTGGGCCTCTCTCTCCTTCTCCTTCTCTCCCTTCTCCCTCTTCTTCCTCTTCTTCTCCTGCGCCGCTCCCCCTCTGCCTCTGCTCCTCCGCCTCGCGCGCCTCACCCTCCCGCCGGGTGGTACGGCCACAACCACGGCAGCACCACCGCCGCGACGCCCAACACGATCGCCGTCAGCGGCGCGCCCGCCTTCAAGAAGTCCCGGAAGCGCAACCCTCCCGGTCCGACGATCATCGCGCCCGCCGGGTGAGCGATCGGCGACAGGAACGCGCAGTTCGCGCCGGTCAGCACGGCGAGCACGAACGCGCGGTCCGAAACGCCCAACGCGGCCGCCATCGACAACGCCACCGGAGTGAGGATCACGGCCGTCGCGATCGACGTCGTCGTCTGCGCCAGCAACGTCGATCCCAGGAGCAGCGCGACCAGCACGACCGTCGCGCTGGGCTCCGCGCCCAGGCCGCCGAGCAGCGCTTGCGCCGCGCCGTGCGCGAGCCCGTGGATCTCGAACGCCCGGCCCAGCGCCAGCATTCCGCCGAGCAGCGCCACCACGGGCCAGTCCACGTGCCTCCAGGCCTCGTCCGCGCGCGTGCTGCCCAGCAGCACCAGCCCGACGACGCCGCCCAGTGCCGACACCTGCAGCGGCACGATCGAGAAGAGGGGCAGGACGAGCACCGCCGCCAGGAGCGCCACCGCGCACCACGCGCTGCGGCCCATCCGCGGCGGATGCATCTCCGAGAGCGTCACGACCTGTCCGTCCGCCCGTGCCGTTTCGAGCGCCTCCACCCGCGCGCGCACCAGCAGCGCGTCGCCGGCCGACAGGCCGCCGGCCGCCGGCCGCGCGGTTCCGTCCGCGGTGCGCGCCACCGCGACGACGTCCAGTCCGCGGCGCTGGCTCTTCGAGGCCGGCCCGGTCCCCGTGCCGATCAGGTCCGAGCCCGGCGGCACGAGCGCCTCGACCGTTGCGCTGCCGGGGGGCGGCGCGTGCACCAGCGCGTCGCGCGCGCGCAAGAGGTCCGCCGCGGCCCCGCGCACGACCAGCGCGTCGCCCGGTCGCAACCGGTCGTAGGCGCCCAGCGGCACCGTCTCGGATTCGCCCGCGCGCGCGAAGCCCAGGACGGCGAGGCCGGGACCCAGGATCGCCGGCAGGTCGTCGGCGCCGCGGTTGACGAGCGTGCTGGTCGACTCGACGACGAGTTCACCCGTCCAGGCGCGTGCGGCGGCCGGCGCCGCGCGGGCCGCGCCGCGCGGCAGCAGCGCCCGGCCGGGCCAGGCCAGCCACAGCGCTCCGACCACGAGCACGATCAGCCCGTAGTGCGTGAACCCGAACACGCCGAAGGTCTCGGCGCCGCGCGCCGCCAGGACGCCGTTGACCGCCAGGTTCTTGGCGCTGCCCACCAGGAGGAGCAGGTCGCCGAGGAACGCGCCGTAGCTCACCGCCAGGAGGTAGCGCGCCAGCGGCACGCCGCGCGCGCTCGCCGCGGCCGAGACCAGCGGCAGGAGGATCGCCACGACCGCCACGTCGGACAGGAGCGAAGCCAGGACGGCGGAGACGCCGACGATGCGCAGCACCAGCAGGCCCTCGCTGCCGCCGGCGGAGACGAACCGGCGCGACAGCGCGTCGCCGACGCCCAGCCGCGTCAGCACGTGCCCGAAGAGGCTCAGCGCGGCGACGACCACGACGGGCTCCGACGCGAAGCCGGCGAACGCCTCGGACGGCGCCAGGGTGCCGGTCGCCGCCAGGGCCAGCACGACCAGGAGCGCCACGACGTCGTAACGCAGGGCGTCGGTCAGGAACAGCGCCAGGCTGACGGCCAGGATCGAAAGGACGGCGATCTGCGGATCGAGCCCGGGCATGGCGGCGCGCGGCGGAGCATGGCGGTCGCCTGCTTCTGCGGCAAGCGCGGCTGTGCTAGAACGCGGACCGAACCGCGTTCCCATGCCGTCCCCCGAGATCGATCTGCGGCGTTTTTCGGAGCGCGTCGGCTCCTGGCTCGCTTCCAGCGGCCCCGAGTCCGACGTCGTGCTGTCGTGCCGCGTGCGGCTCGCGCGCAACATCGAGGGGCAGCCCTTCGTGGCGCGGCTGGAACCGCGTCAGGCCGAGGAGTTGTGCGCGCGCCTGCGCGAGGAGCTGACCCGCGTGCGCATGGACGGCGCCACCACCTGGGTCGGCATCGCCGAGGCCGCGCCGCTCCTGCGCCTCGTCCTGCGCGAACGGCACCTGATCAGCCGCGACCTCTCGCCCTCCGACGACGGCCAGGGCGTGCTGCCCGGGCGCGGCGTGGCGTTCGGCGAGAGCGAGACGATCGCCGCGATGGTCAACGAGGAGGACCACCTGCGCCTGCAGACGCTGGCCAGCGGGTTCGACCTGGAGGGCGCGTGGCGCCGCGCCGAGGCGCTCGACCACGAGCTCGAGGGCCGCCTTCCCTTCGCGCACTCCGCGCAGTACGGCTACCTGACCGGCTGCCCGACGAACGTGGGGACCGGCCTGCGCGCCTCGATCATGATGCACCTGCCCGCGCTGAGCCTCGTGCGCAGCGAGTTGGAGAAGGTGTTCACGGCCGCGCAGCGCACGGGCCTGGCCGTGCGCGGCCTGTACGGCGAGGGCAGCCGCGCGGCGGGGGACCTGTACCAGGTCTCGAACCAGGTGACGCTGGGCCGCAGCGAGCGCCAGCTCCTCGACGACCTCAAGGCGCTGGTGCCGGCGATCGTGCGCTTCGAGCGCGAAGTGCGCCAACTGCTGCTGAAGGAGCGCCGCGCGGCTCTCGTCGATCGCATCCAGCGCTCGCAGGGCCTGTTGCGCACGGCGCGCGCCATGCAGACCGAGACCGCGCTCGCGCACCTCTCCAACCTGCGCCTGGGGATCGAGCTGGGCCTGATCGAGGGCCCGCGGCTCGCGCTGTTGAACCAGTTGTGCGTGCAGGTGCAGAAGGGCCACGTGCAGGCGCTGGGCGCCGAGGGCCAGCCCGGCGCGCCGCTGGAGGCCAGCGAACGCGACCGGCTGCGCGCCGGCCTGCTGCGCAGCCGGCTGGCGCCGCGCAACTAGCCGCGGGCGCGGGGCGCGTCAGATCGCCTCGCGGATCGGGCTCGCCACCTGGATGCCGTAGTTGCCCGGCACGCCGTTGCGGACGACGACCGCCGCGTGCTGCGCGCCGCAGGCGATCTGGATCGTGAGCTCCTCGCCGACCTCCAGCCGCTCGCCGCGGATGTGCAGCAGCGCACCGTGCGTCGAGAGGTTCGCCAGCGAGCCGTCGATCGCCGAACGCGCGGCGCGGACGATCACCGGGATCGAGACCGGACGGCGCCTTTCGCTGCGACGCTCCTCCAGGCGCTCGACCGTGCCGTCCGGCGCGAGCCGGATCAGGTCGCCGTCCTGCAGGGCGTCGAGCGCGCCGCGCACGCCGACGATCGCGGGCAGGCCGTGCTCGCGCGCCTGGATCGCGGCGTGCGACAGCCAGCCCCCGACCTCCGTGACGATCGCGCTCGCGCGGGAGAACAACGGCATCCACGCCGGATCGGTGAAGCGCGCCACGAGGATCTCCCCGTCGACGAACCTGTCGATCTCGCCGGGAGCGCGCAGCACCCGGGCTCGGCCGATCACGCCGCCCGTGCCGGACACGCGCGTGCCCTTGAGCGCGCCCGCGCGGACCGGGCGCGGCAGCGCGCCCGCGGCGCGCAGTTCGACATCCTCCAGGAACGCGGCGGTGATCTCGGCGGGCAAGTGCACGCCCGCCAGCGCGTCGCGCTCGGCCTCGCGCTCGGCGACCAGGCGCGGCGCATCCTCGGCGCGGTAGCGCGCGTCGTCGAGGCGTTCGACTTCCTCGAACCGCAGGAGGAAGATCCGTTCTCCCAGGCCGGTGCGCTCGGCGATGGCCAGGACCGCGCGGCGCAGGCAGCACAGGTCGCGCAGCGCGACGTGCTTGGCCTCCTCCTTGAGCGCCTGCCAGCGCAGCGCGCGCACCACGGCCAGCTCGAGCACGCGGCCTTGGAGCGGCACGCGCGCCGACGGCGGGCGCCCCGCGTCGCCGTGGAAACGGCGCGCCAGTTCCGAGACCAGCCCGGGGTCCTCCTCGTACCGCGGCTCCGCCAGCTCCCAGTCGTGCGGCGCGCGGTGGCCCGAGTGCTCGAGGAACTGCTCGAACGCCGCGGGATCGTCGGCCGCGCGGGCCAGGATCCGCTGGCCTTCCTGCACCACCGTGACGGGCACGTGGCCGAGGTGCTCGGCCGGGTCGAGTCCGCGCCGCTCGAGCTCGCGCACGGCGGTCTTCAGGTACAGGTCCGCGGCGACGTTGATCACCTCGGCGCGGGCGTAGTCCTCCTGGACGAAACGCGCGCGGCGCTCGCGCAGGAACGCCACCAGGTCCGGCAACGCCATGCGGCCGAAGTCCAACGCCGCGTCGCGGCGGGCGGCCGCGAGGGCCCGCGGCCGGTGCTCCTCGCGCCAGGTCCGCTCGAGCTCTTCCGCGGCGCGTGCCAGCCGGAACGCGGCCAGCGCCGAGGGTGCGCGCCGCGTGCGCCGCCGCTGCTCACGCAGGTCGACGTACAGGTGGCCGAAGGCCGTCACCAGGAGCGGCGCAGCGTCGGGACCGGACTCGTAGGGCACGCCCAGTTCGTCGCAGGCCAGTTGCGTGCTGCCTCCGTAGTCCCACAGGCGCTCCATCAGCGAGAGCGACAGCGGCGTCGGGCGCGGCAGCAGCTCGGACAGCTCGTTCTGCGCCAGGACCACGGCATCCGCGGCATCACCGGCGCCGCTCGCGATCGTCAGCAGCCGATGGCGCTCCGCCTCTCGTCGCGCAGCCTCGTCCTCGCCCGCGCGCGCGAGGCGCGTGATGTCGCGCGCCTGCAGCAGCAGGAAGCGGCCGTCGTGATGAGCCCACTCCACGTCCTGGGGTGCGCCGAAGAGCGCCTCGACCCGCCGTCCCAGCGCGTACAACGGCGCGAGATCGATCGGCGGGACGCCGCCGTCGAGCACGCGGCCGCTCTCGCGGCCGAGGCGGATCGCGAGCGGCTGCACGCGACCGGAGACCAGCCCGTCGCCGAGGCCCTCGACGAGCTCGACGGCGAACGAGCCCGATTCCGCCGGATGCTCGGTGAAGAGCACGCCGGCGTACTCGGCCGGCACCTGCGCCTGGACGATGATGCTGCCGCTCTCGCGCGCGCCGCCCGTGTAGGCCGCGGCGCGCTCGTTGTCCCAGGAACGTGCCACCGCCTCGATGGCTTCGATCAAGCGCGCGGCCGGCACCTCGAGGATGGAATCGAACACGCCGGCGTAGCTGCGCGCTGCGCCGTCTTCGTTGGCGCCCGAGCTGCGCACCGCCACCAGCGGGGCGCCCAGGCGCTCGAAGGCGGCCAGGACCTGTGCGCGCGCGTCCGGCGTCACGCGGCCGGCGGCCAGGGCCGACGCGGGCACGACGAAGCCGTCGGGGACCGGCAGCCCGGCCTCCAGGAGCTGCCCCAGGCGCCGGGCCTTGCCGCCGGTGGTCTCGAACAGGTGCGCCGCGCCCAGGGGGATCGCGGCGGAGCCGGCGTGCCGCGCGCGGATCCGCGCCTGTCGCCGTTCGGGCGCGCGCTCGCGCCAGGCGAGCCACAGGCCGACGCCGGCGTTGTGCACGTGCAGCAGGACCAGGTTCGCGACCAGGTAGAGCTGCGTTCCCGCGGCGAGGCCGGCAACCAGCGCGAGGAGCACGAGTCCGGCCGCGGCCGCTCCCGCGCCGCGCTTCCACGTGCGCCGCGCCGCGGTCAGCCAGACGACGAGCCCCATGAGGACGGCGCTGGCGACCGGCAGGATCCAGGTGGGATCGGGCTTGCCGATCTCGGGCACCCACAGGAACTCCGCCGCGGAGCCGCGCGAGGCCTCGGACACGACGCCGAAGAACACCGTGAACAGCACCAGTTGCGCCACGGAGCTGGCGAGGTTCCAGAACGGCCGGACGCCGTGGCGCGCGAGCAGCGCCATGCAGGCCTTGGAGCGCGCGGGCGGATCGTCGCGGAGGCGCAGCTTGAGCGCGGACAATTCGCCGTGCAGCGCAGCCTCGGTGCGCCGGTCGCGCTCGGCGCGCACGGTCAGCGGCAGCAGGGCGAGTCGCACCAGGAGCACGAGCAGCAGGATCGCGGTCCACAGCGTTCCGGCCGTGAGGCCCTGCACCCACTCCAGGGCCCCCGCCAGCGGCGCGGCGGCCAGGCTCAGCAGGGTCTTCTTCTCGCGCGAGGCCTTCCAGGCCGCGACGTGCGGCTTCTCCTTGCCCGGGACCGCGAAGCTCTCCGGCGTCGTGTAGCGGCCCAGGAACTCGTAGCCCAGGCGCGTGAGGCGCAGGCCGACGATCGAGGCGAAGAACGAGCTGCGCTTGTCGTAGCACGGCACCACGACGGGCTTGCGCGGCAGGGCCGCCAGCGCCGCGTCGAGCTCGGGCGTGGTCAGCTTTCGGAACGGGATGTTGACCGCGCCCGGCAGGTGGCCCAGCGTCTCGAAATCGCCCGGATAACGGACGTCGACGAACAGCACGTCGCGCCGGCCGAGCAGTTCGACGATGTCGCGCGTGTCGAACAGCACGTCGTCACCGGGGTAGCTGGCGATCTCGCGGAGCTCGCGCCGCTCGTGCTTGAGGCTGCGCGAGACCGGGCGGTCCTCGGCCAGCCACTTCTCGTAGCCGCCGACCACGAAGTTGGTGCGGTAGCCGAGCCCGGCCAGCGTCTCGGCCAGTTCCGAGCTGCGATTGCCGTTGAAGCACAGGAGCGTGACCGGCCGGCCCGCGTCGAGGAAGCGCGCGGGGTCCGCCAGCACGTCGGGGAACCGCGCGTGCCGTGCGCCGGCGATCGCGCCGACCTCGAACTCCTCGGACTCGCGCACGTCCAGGAGCTGGATCCCGGCATCGCTCGCCAGCTGCGCGGCCAGCGCCTCCGTCGCCAGTCCGTCCTGGCGCTGGAGCTGACCGCTGTACGAGAGCTCGCGCAGCGAGACGTCGATGATCTTCTTGCCTTCCTCGCGCGAGTTGCGGTTCAGGTTGACCTGCAGGCGCTCGTTGCGCTCGTCGGCGACCTGCGCGGCGTACAGCGCCCAGCCGATGCTGCTCGCGGCGCACAGCGCCAGGGCGCCGAGGAACGCGGCCCGGTAGCCGCGTCCCGCACCCGGGCCCTGGCCCGCACCGCGCTTCTTGCGCACCCACAGCCAGCGCCCCAGGACCACGCTCGCCAGGCCCAGGATCTGGGCCGAACTGGCGAACAGGTTGACCATCACATCCGGGGACGGAATGGCCCAGGCGCTGGCGGAGATCGCGACGACCGCGGCGCCGGCGCGCAGGGCCTGCTGGATGAAGTGGTGGGCGCCGCTCTGGTCGACCGGGCAGGACGTGACCATGGTGAGGCTCTCTGGACTCGAAGCGAACGAACAGGCTCCCGGGACAGGGAGCGGGGGCTTCGATTCCGTGCCCCCGGGGGAGTCGGGGGCAGAATGGTTCACGAAATCTTCATGTCCGCCCCTCACGCCAGGGAAGGGCCTGCCGCAAGGCCGGCCGGAAGGGAATCAAGTGCGGGCTACGGCCGGTCGAAGGATGGGAGTCGCCCCCCCCCCTGCCCTTGCCTCCCGCCTACCGGACAAAGTCCGACCGACCCATGACCAAGCGATTCCTGCGCGCCCTCGCCGGCCCGGCCCTGGCGCTGTTCGGCCTCGCGCTGCCCCTGGCGGCCCAGCACCGCGAGCGTCCGCTGGAGCCCCTGGGCCTCTCGTTCGGCGTCTACCAGACGGACAAGGCCACGGTCATGTACAAGGCCTTCACGCCGCTGCTCGAGTCGGTCCAGGATGCGCTGTCGAAGAGCCTGGGCCGGCCGGTCGACATCCAGCTCACGATCTTCCGCAGCTACGACGACGGCATCGACGCCCTGGCCCGCGGCACGGTCGATTTCGTGCACTTCGGGCCGGCCTCCTACATCACGGCCAAGGCGCGCAATCCCGACCTGCGCCTCGTGGCGATGGAGCACGAGAACGGCGAGAAGCGCTTCAACGGCGTCATCGTGGTCGGCAAGGACAGCCCGCTGCAGAAGATCGAGGAGCTGCGCGGCAAGCGCTTCGCGTTCGGAGACCGCAACTCGACGATCGGGCGCTATCTGGTCCAGGCGGAGCTCGTGCAGCACGGGATCCTCCTCGAGCACCTCGCGGACCACAAGTACATGGAGCGCCACGATCAGGTGGCCGCCTCGGTCGAGCACGGCGACTTCGACGCGGGTTCCATCAAGTGGAGCACGTTCGTCAAGTTCCGCGACAAGGGGACGCTGCGGGCGCTGGCGACCTTCCCCAACGTCACCAAGCCCGTCGTGGCGCGCGCCGCGCTGGATCCGCGCGTGTTCGCCGCCCTGCAGGAGGCGTTCTACTCCCTGAACGATCCTGAGGTGCTCAAGGGCCTCAAGATCTCGGGCTTCATGCCGACGTCCGACGAGGAGTACGACTTCGTCCGCACGGGAATGAAGAGGGCCGAGGAGTTCGACCCCGCCACCCGCGGATGAGCGCCGTGTCGTGACGCAATCCGTGCGAGCGGGTGCCGGACGCCTGGGACGCCTGGGCGTCCAGCTCATCGGTACGACCCTGCTCGTGCTGACGGTGGGGCTCCTGATCACGAGCACCAACACCATCGACAGCGAGGAGAGGCTGCTGTCCGAGCAGCTCGATGCGCGCGGCAACGCGCTGGCCCGGCTGGGCGCGACGGCCTGCGCGGAGCTGATGCTGGGGAGCGACTACCCGCGCGTCGAGACCATCGTGGTCGAGATCGCGCGCCAGGACCCCGACGTGATGTACTGCCGCGCGGAGAAACCCGACGGCGAGGTGATCCGCGAGTCCTACGGTCCGATCGAGGGCGGGCTCGACGTCGAGCGCCTGCGGCGCTACGAGGCGCCGGTGCTGTGGGTGCGGCCCGACGGCGACGGCGGGCCGCCGCTGGTGCTGGGACGGATCGAGCTGGGCCTCTCCGCCAAGAGCCTGGACGCCTTGAAGGCGGCGCGCACACGCGTACTCCTGTTCGAGGCGGCGGGCTCGTTCGTGCTGCTGGGCGTGACCCTGGCCTTCGTCCTGCGCCGGCGCGTGGTGCGCCCGCTGGAACTCCTCGACCAGCAGGCGGCCGCGCTCGGCGAGGGGGACCTCGACACGCCCGTGCAGTCGCGGGGCGGCAACGAGATCGGACGCCTGGGCCAGACCCTGGAAGGCATGCGGCGCAACCTGCGCGCATCGTACTCCGAGATCCGGGCCAACAACGTCGAGCTGACGCGCCTGGGGACGCTCAAGGACAAGGCCCTCGAGGACCTGGCCCAGGCGCTGGAGGCTGCGCAGGCGGCGGGCAAGGCCAAGGACGAGTTCCTGGCCACGATGAGCCACGAACTGCGCACGCCGCTGAACGGCATCATCGGCATGACGCAGATGCTGTCCACCACGCGCCTCGACGCGGAGCAGCGCGAGTTCGCGCAGACGGCGCACACGTCGGCGGAATCCCTGCTGGTCCTGGTCAACGACATCCTCGACTTCTCCAAGCTGAACGCCGGCAAGGTCGAGCTGGCGCCGGTGCGGCTGGATCCGCGGGTCGCGCTGGCCGAGGCCTGCCAGATGTTCCAGCCGCAGGCGCAGCAGAAGGGGCTGACGCTGGTGCACGAGACCGACGAGCGCGTTCCGCCGTTCGTCCTGATCGATCCGACGCGCCTGCGGCAGATCCTGCTGAACCTCGTCGGCAACGCGGTCAAGTTCACCGAGAAGGGCGGGATCACCGTCCGGCTCACCTCCGGCGAGCGGCCGGCCGGCCGGGTCGAACTGCGGTTCGTGGTCGCGGACACGGGCGTCGGCATCGCCACGACGGCGCGCCACCGCCTGTTCCAGCCGTTCACGCAGGCGGACGGTTCCATCACGCGCCGCTTCGGCGGGACAGGCCTCGGGCTGGTGATCGCGCGCCGCCTGAGCGAGTTGATGGGCGGACAGGTCGGTTACAGCAGCGAGCAGGGGCGCGGCAGCACGTTCTGGTTCACGGTCGTGGTGGACGCCGTCCCCTCCGGCTCCGAGCCGCCGGCCCTGCCCTCCGCGCCGGTCGACGCGCCGGCGGCCCGCCTGCCGGCCGGATTGAAGGTGCTGCTGGTCGAGGACAACGCCGTGAACCAGCGCGTGGCCGTCAAGATGCTCGAGCGCCTGGGCCTGACGGTCGATCTCGCCTCCGACGGCGCGCAGGCGATCGCCCGCCACGCGGAGGGCGGGCACGGGCTCATCCTCATGGACCTCAGCATGCCCACCATGGACGGGCTCGAGGCGACGCGCCGCATCCGCGAGAAGGAGGCCGGCACGGGAGGGCGCGTGCCCATCCTGGCGCTCACCGCCAACGCCATGTCCGGCGATCGGCAGAAGTGCCTCGCCGCGGGAATGGACGACTACCTGAGCAAACCCGTGCGCATGGAAGCGCTCGAGGCCAAGCTGCGCAAGTTCCTGGGCGTCGGCGCGCGGCGCGGCGCGCGCGGCTAGCCGCGGTAGCTCTCCAGCCAGCGCGTCAGGTGCCGGCCCGGGCACTCCGTGCTGCGCAGGTCCTTGTGCCCGAACACGCGCGAGGCCGGGATCCCGTACGTGCGACGCAGGTCGTCCAGCGTGCGGCGCAGGGCCGCGAGCGCCGCCTGCGTCGGCTTCTCGTTGTCGAAGTTCCCGATGACGCAGATGCCGATGTTGCGCACGTTGTTGTCGCCCTTGGCGTGCGCGCCCTGGTAGGCGAGGTCCCGGCCCTCGATGACCCGGCCGTAGGGATCGATCACGAAGTGGTAGCCGATGTCGCCGTAGTGCGTCTCCTTGCCGTTCATGTGCGCGCGCTGGATGTCGCGCACGGCCTGGAACGATCGTGCAGCGCTGCCGTCGAGCTGCACCGGGTCGCGGTCGGCCGAGTGGTGCACGGTGAGGCGCGTGTAGGCGCCCACGGTGCGGTCCATCAGCGCGAGCTTGGGCGGCATGGCGCCCCACTCCGCGCGCGCCACGACCGGGATGCCGATGCGCCGGCCGCCGGGGCTGGGCGTCGCGACCAGCAGTCGCTCGGCGCGCGCCAGGCCGTCCTTGGCGCGCCGGCGCTGTGCCTCGCTCAGGTCCTCGCGCGCCAGCACGCGCTCGAAACCGACGCGCGCCGTGCGCAGCCGCGGCACGAGCACGCCGGCCTTGCCGGCGTCCGCCTCGAGCTCGCGGCGCGCGAACTCGACGCGCCCGGAGTTCAACGCCAGTTCGCCTTCGATGCGCCAGGCGGGAGAAGCTCCGCGGCCTTCGGTCTCGAGCCAGGCCTCGATCCGTGCGAGCTTGTCCCACGACAGCGGCTCGCCGAGCCAGTCGGGGATCGCGTCCTCGCGCGCGTAGCTCGGCGGCTCGGCCATGCCGGGCCCGGCCGTGGCCTGGGTGCGCGCGCCGGTGCGGCAGCCCGCGAGGAGCGTGCAGGCGAGGAGCACGATCACCCTCCACGTCGGGTCGATCCTCCTGGGGGCGCGCGGGACGAGGCTGGGCGCAGGGCTGGACATCATGCCGTTCCGGCATACAAGAGCAGAGGGGGCGAAGCAAGGCGGCACCTGGGGCCGCGCGCTCCCCCTTGGCGCGGACCTCGCGCCGTGTTCGACTCGTCGCGCGCCTCGTCCGTCCATGATCGACCTCTTCCGCACCGCCGCCCTCCTCCTCGTGCACGCTGCCGTCGCGACCGGGGACGCGGCGGCCCGCCCCGCGGTGCAGGACGCGCCGGAATCCGTCGCGCAGCTCCTCGCCGAGGAGCGCGCCGAGTGCGACCTGCTCGTGCGCCGGGGCCAGGCGCAGACCGCCATCCGGCGGCTCGACGAGCTCCTGGCGGAGACGCCCACGGACGCGGACGCCTGGGCGATCCGCGCGGCGGCGCGCCTGGACCAGGCCGACCTGCCGGGCTGCCTGGAGGACGCCGAGCGCGCCTGGAGCGCGGCCGGAGGCGGTCCCGGTGCGCGGCCCGCGCGGGCCCGCGCGCTGCGCGTCTGGGGCGCGGCGATGGTCGCGGCCGGCCGCGCGGAGGAGGCCGTCGAGAGGCTGGAGGCCGCGCGCGACACCCTCGACCTCGTGCTCGACGCGCGCGACGCCTGGGTGCTGGGCAGCGCCCAGAGGGCCGCCGGCCGGCGCGCGGACGCCGAACGGACGTTCTCGATGGGCGCCGCGAGCGGCAAGGATCAGCCCTGGGACGGGCTGCTGGCGCGCGCGCGCTGCCAGCGGAGCCTGGGGCAGTTGGAGGCCGCCTCGGAGAGCCTGATGGCCGCGATGGAGGCCTCGGCGGCGGCAGCGGGGGAGGAGCCCGACGTGCTCGCGGAGCTGGGTGACCTGTACTTCGAGGCCGACCGCGAGATCGAGCGGGCCAAGCGGCGCTCGGCCGCGCAGCTCTACGACGCCGCGCTCGCGCGGCACGCGACGCACGAGCGTGCCCTGCTGGGGCTGTTCACGCTGCACCGCTACAACTGGCAGCGCCAGCGGCGCAACGCGCAGCAGTTCCTCGCCTCGGCGCTGAGCGCCCGACCGCGCGCGGTCGAGACGCTGCTCGCCGCGGCCTCGGCCGACGTCGACGACGGCCTGGGCGTGTCCGCGCGGGAGCGGCTCGCCCTGCTGGAGACGATCGCGCCGCGGCGCCGCGAGGTGCGCACGCTGCGCGCGTCCATGGCGGCGGTCGAAGGCGCCAGGGAGGAGTGCGAGCGCATCCTGGCGGACCTCGCCGCCGAGGATCCGCGCGACGCGACGCCCGAGCGCGAGGTCGGCCGCCACCTGCTGGAGCTGTACCGGTTCGCCGAGGGCCTGCCCTTCCTGAAACGCGCGGTCGAGCGCGATCCGGGCGATTGGGAGGCGCTGACGCAGCTCGGCCGCGCGCTCGCCAACACGGGCGACGAGGCCGCGGCGCGCGACGCGCTGGACCGCGCCGAGCGCGCGGCCGCCGGGCGTCAGGACGCGTGGCGCGACAACCTGCGCCTCGTGCTGCGGCGCATCGCCGAACGCCACCGCGTGCGCACCGAGGCGGAGCTGTCGTTCTCCTGGGAGCAGGAGGGCGACGAGGTGCTGTCCGCCTACCTCGTCCCGTTCTACGCCGGCGCGCGCGCCGAACTCGCGCGGCGCTACGGCTTCACGCCCGAGCCGACGCTGATCGAGGTCTTCCGCCGCCACAAGGACTTCTCGGTGCGTTCGACGGGCTTCGAGGGTTTCCCCGCGCTGGGCGTGTGCTTCGGACCGGTGGTGACGGCCGTCTCGCCGTTGTGGGAGATGCGCGGGACGCAGTCCTGGGCGCGCACGTCGTTCCACGAGTTCACGCACGTCGTGCACCTGGGCCTCTCGCACAACCGCTGCCCGCGCTGGATCACCGAGGGCCTGGCGACCTGGGAGGAGGTGAACCGCAACCCGGCCTGGACGCGCAACCTGCGGCGCGAGCTGATCGATGCGCTGGCCTCGGGCGACGTGATCGGGACGCGCGAGATGAACCGGGCGTTCCGCGGCCCGCGCATCCTGTTCGGCTACTACCAGAGCGGGCTGACGTGCCAGATGCTGATCGAGCAGCACGGGTTCCCGGCGATGGTGCGGCTGCTCGAGGCCTTCGACCGCGGTCTCGATCTCGACCGCGCGCTGCGCGAGGTGTTCGCGACGACGCCCGAAGCCCTCGACCAGGCTTTCGAGGCCTGGGCGCGCCGGCACGTCGCGGGCCTGCGCGTCGAACCGCGCTGGAGCGCCGACCACCTTCAGCGGCTCGCGCTGGGGCTCGCGCGCCGCCTGCCCGAGCGCGAGGCCGACCGCACGGCCTGGCGCGACCGCTGGATCACGCGCGCCTTCGGCGACTGGCAGCAGGGCCGCAGGGTCGACGCGCAGGAGGCGCTGCGCATCGCGCGCGAGGCCGGGCCGGAGCCGCCGCGCGCCGCGCTGTTGCGCGGCGAGATGGCGCTCGCGCAGGGCGAGACCGCGCGCGCGCAGGAGCTGTACCGCGCGGCGCTGGAGGGCGGCGCCGAGGACTACCGCGCGCGGATGGTGCTGGCCTCGCTGGCGCGCGACGCCGACGACCTCGCGGAGTGCGAGCGGCAGTTGCTGGCGGCCGAACGGGCCTTCCCGGGCTGGGACGACGAGAAGCTCTCGGCCGAGCTGCAGCTCGCCGAGCTGTACGCGGACACCGATCGCGCGGACGACGCGATGGCGGCGCTGGAGCGCTGGCTGCGCTGGAACGCGGGAGACCACGCGCGCCGGCGCGAGGTCGCCGCGTGGCACCTGGAGCACGGCCGCACCGAACGCGCGATCGCGCTCTTGTCCGAGGCCAACGAGGTCGATCCCTTCCTGCGCGGGCTGCACCGCGAATGGGGCGACGCGCTGCGCACGGCCGAGCGGTTCGAGGAGGCGTTGCGCGAGTACGGCATGGCGCTGCGCGTGCCGCCGGAGCTCGACGCCGGGGACCAGGAGCCGTACTCGGACGCGGACCGCGCGGAGCTGCTGGGCCTGCAGGCCGCCTGCCTCGAGCGCCTGGAGCGCAAAGAGGAGGCCCTGGCGGCCGCGCGCGAGGCGCTGGGCCTGGACGCCGACTGCGACGTCGCGCGCGGCGTCGTCGATCGGCTCCAATAGCGCCATGCCCGCACTCCCGAGCGCCGCGCGGCCGCTGTTCGTGGTCCTGGACGGGATCGACGGCTGCGGCAAGAGCACGCAGGCCGAGCGCCTCGCCGCGCGGCTGCGGCACGCGACCCGGCGCGGCGTGCGGCACCTGCGCGAGCCGGGGAGCACGGCGGTGGGCGAGGCGCTGCGCGCGATCCTGCTGGGACGCGAGTACCACCCGACCGCCAGCGTCGAGGCGCTGCTCTTCGCCGCGTCGCGCGCGCAGTTGCTGCACGAGGTCGTCGCGCCCGCGCTGCTGGGCGGCGAGCACGTGGTGTGCGAGCGCTTCCATCCCTCGACCTTCGCGTACCAGGCGGTGGGCGGCGCGCTGGACGAGCGCCGCGTGCTGGAGCTGCTGCACGTCTGGGCCGGCGATCCGCGTCCCGACCTCGTGCTGTGGCTGGACCTCTCGGCCGACGCGGCCGCGCGCCGGCGCGGCGTGGACCGCGATCGCATCGAGGACCGCGGGATCGAATTCCAGCGCGGCGTCGCGCGCGGCTACGCGCGCTACGCGGAACTGGCGCCGGGCACCGTGCGCGTCGACGCCGCGGGCGCGGCGGACGCCGTCGCCGAGGCCGTCTGGACGGAGGTCGCGCGTGCGCTCGGCTGAGGTGCTGGGTCACGCGGCGACGCTGGAGGGGCTGTGGCGTTCGGCGCGCGGCGGCCGTCTGGCGCACGCCCTGTGGTTCATCGGGCCCGCCGGCGTCGGCAAGTTCCTGGCCGCGGAGCGGCTCGTGCTGGGGCTGCTGTGCGCGCGCGGGCCGGGGGCGCCGTGCCTGGCCTGCGGCCCCTGCCGGCGCGCGCTGAGCGGCTCGCACCCCGACGTCCACGTGATCGACCCGGGCGCGCACGACAGCGAGATCATCCCCGTGGGCTGGATCACGCCGCGCGAGGAGGGCGGACGGCCGCCGGGGAACACCACGCTGGAGGAGTTCCTCGCGCTGCGGCCCATGGAGGGCGGCTGGCGCTGCGCGCTCCTGCGCGACGCCGAGCGCCTGCGCCCGGACGCGCAGAACGTCCTGCTGAAGACGCTGGAGGAACCGGGCGAATCGGTGCTGTTCGTGCTGGTCAGCGCGGCGCGCGAGGACCTCCTGCCGACCGTGCGCAGCCGCCTCGTGCCCGTGAGCTTCGCCAGCCTCGCGCCCGGCGAGGTCGAGGCCTGCCTGCGCGAGGCCCGCGTGCCGGAGCCGGAACGTGCGGACCTGGCGCGCTGGTCGCGCGGCGCGCCGGGGCGCGCGCTCGATCTGCGCGCGACGGGCGCCGCGGCCGCGCGGGCGCTGCTGGCCCGCGTGCTCGCAGGCGAACTCGACCCGCTCGAGGCGGCGGGGACGCTGGCCGAGCTGCCGGGCGAGTTCTCCGGCAAGACGCCGTCCGCGCGGGCGCGCGCGCGGGCGCGCGCGTTCCTCGACCTGTGCTGCGCGGTCCTGGGCGACGGACTGCGCGCGCGCGCCGGCGCCGCGCCGGAGGGGCTCGCCCACGGCGACCTCGCGGTCCGCATGGGCGGCGCGGAGGTCGTGCTGGAGGCGGCGCTGGATCGCTGCCTCGCCGCGCGGCAGGATGTCGACAGGAACCTCGATCCGGCGATCGCCGTCGAGCGCGCGCTGCTGGCGCTCGCCAAGGCACGCCCGCGTCCGAGCCGCACACGTTGAGCGATCCCCTGCGCAAGCTGGCCCTGAAGGACGGGCGCTACGCCCCCGAGGCGTTCCTGTTCCTGTTCGAGTCCCTGGACCACGCGGTGCGCCTGGCGGGCCGCGAGTCGGCCGAGGGCGTGGAGAAGCACGTCAGCGGCGGCGAGCTCCTGGCCGGCATGCGCGCCCACGCGCTGGAGGTCTTCGGACCGCTGGGCGGGCACGTGTGGCGCGCCTGGGGCGTGCGCGAGACGATCGACTGGGGGAACATCGTGTTCCTGCTGGTCGAGGAGGGCCTGCTGAACCGCCAGGAGAGCGACACGATCGAGGACTTCCGCGCGCGCTTCGAGTTCGACCGGGCCTTCGCCGGCAGCTACACGCCGCGCCTGGGGGACGACGTCCTGCCGCTGCGCCCCGGCGGCGAGGCCGCGCCGTGATCGACCGGCTCTCGCCGACCGCGCGCAACATCGCGCTCGTCGCGCTGGTGCTGCTCGCCGGCTGGTTCCTGTGGTCGGTGCGGGCCGTGCTGAACCCGCTGATCCTGGGCTACCTGCTGGCGTTCGTGCTGCACCCCTTGGTGCTCACCCTGGAGCGCAAGGGCTGGCGGCGCCGACGCGCCGTGAACTTCATCTTCTTCGGGTTCGCGGTGCTGTTCACGCTGCTGACCCTGACCGTCTGGTTCCAGGGCCGCGCGCTGGCCGGCGAGTTCACGCGCCCGGACGGCCTGGGGAGCAAGGTCCGCGAACGCGTGGAGCAGGCGCTGCACGACCACAAGGACGAGATCTCCTGGGCGCTGAAGTTCCTGCCCAACCAGACGGAACCGGTCGAGGGCGAGGCGGGCGCGGAGGCGGCGGACGGCGCGGCCGCGGACTTCACCGTCGAGGAGCTGGTGCGGATGCTGCGCGAGCAGTGGGACTCGTTCCTGACTGAGGAGCAGCAGCAGCAGGCCACCGACCTGGGCATGCGCGCGGCGGGCGGCGTGGTGCGCATCGTGCAGCGCGTGTTCGGCTCGCTGTTGGCCTTCGCAGGGCTCCTGATCCTGCTGCCGATCTACACGTACTTCCTGCTGTTCGAGCTGGAGCGCATCCACGACTTCGCGGCCCGCTACCTGCCGCGCGGCGACCGCGACCGGCTGGTCGGCATCGGCCGCCAGATCGGAGAGGTGCTGGCCAACTTCTTCCGCGGGCGCCTATTGGTGTGCCTGGCCAAGGGCGCGTTCCTGGCGCTGGGCCTGTGGGTCTCGGGCGTCGACTTCGCGCTGCTGATCGGACTGGGCACCGGGTTCCTGACGCTGATCCCGTTCGTCGGGTCGGCGATCGGATTCGTGCTGGCGCTGGTGGTCGCGATGGTCGAGCACGCCGTGATCGACAGCGTGGTCCGCGTCGGCATCGTGTTCGTGCTGGCCGAGGCGCTGGAGAACTACGTGCTGCTGCCCAAGATCCTGGGCGACAGCCTGGGCCTGCACCCGATCGTCGTGATCTTCTCGCTGATGGCGGGCGCGGCATCCCTGGGCATGTTCGGCCTGATCATCGCGCTGCCGCTGACGGCCACCGTCGTCATCCTGGTGCGCGAGCTGGTGCTGCCGGTCCTCGCGCAGCTCGCCGACGAGGACGGCCGACCAGCGCGCAAGCGCGGCTAGCGCCGCGCGCGGCCTACTTGTCGAGCACCGACTCCAGCGCCTTGCGGATCTCGGCCAACTGCTCCGGCGACATGCCCGCCGTGTCCTTGGCCTGTCCGATCAGCGTCAGCGCGTGGCGCAGTTCGGAGCGCTGCGCGTCGGTCAACGCGGCCGAGAGCGGCAGCCGCGCGGCGGGCGCCTCGCGCGGATCGAAGGTCGCGGCGTACTCGGGCACCTCCTCGGGCTTGATGCCGAGCGGCTTCAGGACGGTCTCGATGGCCGTCTGCAGCATCGGATCGTCCTGGTAGTCGCCGTCGGGGAACGCGGCGCCGCGCTCGTCCTGCGCGCGCCCGCGGACCTCGCGGCGCACCAGGGAACGGACGTCCGCGCGCGACAGCGTGGTGTCCAGCGAGGCGTAGAGCTCCTCGAACCCCGGGTACCGCGACACGTCGTCGAAGTCGCAGGCGGCGAGGCCCAGGAAGAGCTCGCGGTGCTGCCGCCATTCGCGGTCCAGGTAGTCGCGGAACTTCTTGCCGCGCAGGATGCGCGCCATCTCCGACACCGTCGCGGCCTCCAGGCGCCGCGGGTGGGCCTGGACGTCCGGATCGACGCCGCCCTCGGAGAGGATGCGGCCGTCCGGACCGCGCTCGCGGTGGATCGAGCGGCCCGAGGGCAGCCGGTAGCGCGCCACCGTCATCCGCGCGCGCGGCGCGAAGTCGAACTGTCCGTTCTCGTTCCAGTCGCGCGTCAGCGGCTCCCACGGATCGTGGCGCCCGTTGTTGTTCTCGTCCGTGTAGACGTCGTCGCGCTCGCCGGGGATCGGCAGGAGCTCCTGCACCGAACCCTTGCCGTAGGTGCGCTGTCCGACGACCTGCGCGCGGTGGTGGTCCTGCAGCGCGCCGGCCACGATCTCCGAGGCCGAGGCGCTGAAGCGGCTGACCAGCACCACGACCGGCACGTCCTCGCCGACGAGGGGGGCGTTGGAGGTGAACAGCTTGCGCGGCTCGCCCGCGCGGCTCTCGGTGCTGACGACCAGCTTGCGCTTGTCGAGGAACAGGTTGGAAACGTCGCGCGCCTGCGGCAGCAGGCCGCCCGTGTTCTGGCGCAGATCGAGCACCACGGCGCGCAGGCCCTGCTCCTTGAACGCCGTGATCGCCTTGGAGAGCTCCTCGCTGGCGACCTGGCTGAACGTGTCGAGCTGCAGGTGCGCCACGCCGCCGGGCAGGAGGTCGGCCTTGAGCGGCGGGATGGTGATCTCCTCGCGCGTGATCTCGACGGCCATGTCCTCGGTCGGCCGGTCGATCAGGGCCGTGTCCATGCCGCGCCGCCAGATGTAGAGCTTGACCGTGGTGCCGGGCTTGCCCTTGAGCCGCTTGATGATGTCGTCGAGCGGCCGGCTGCCCTGCGCGGTGTACGTCGGCCAGTCGTCGATGCGCACGACCTTGTCGTCGGAGTGCAGGCCCTTCTTGTAGGCCGGGCCCGAGTAGATCGGCTGGCGGATCGTGAACAGCCCGTCGTCGGGATCCTCGCCGACGTAGGCGCCGATGCCGCCGTACTCGGCCTCGAGCAGGTCCTGCGCGAAGTCCTTGAACGACTTCGACGAGAGGAAACTCGAGTGGTCGTCGAGGCTGCGCAGCATGCCGTCGAGCGCGGCGTCGATCAGCTTCTCGCGGTCGGCCTGCTCGCCTTCCAGCGCGGTCGTCTCGATCAGGCGCATGACCTGCTCGATCAAGCGCATCTCGTGGCTGCCCTTGAGGTCGGCGCCCTCGGCCTTCTGCTTGGCGTAGTCGAGCAGGTTCTTCTGGCGCCGGTCGTAGAAGCGGCGGATCTCCTCCTGCTTCAGGAACGAGTCGGCGAGCCGGCCCTCGGGCCCGGGCGTCGCCGCCAGGCGCTCGAGCTCGGCGCGGCCCGTCTCCACATCGCCCGAGCGCGCGGCGGCGAGGGCGCCCAGCCCGCGCAGCCGCGGATCGGACGAGCCCAGGAACTCGACCATGATCGCCCGCGCCTCGCGCTGCTGCGCCGCGCGGCCCAGCGTGTGCAGCGCCACCGCGCACTCCAGGCGCAGGGCCGGCGGGCGGTCGCCGTCCTTGGCCGCGGCGGAGAGCCGGCCGGTGATCTCCTCGTTCTCGCTGTCCTTGAGCCCGCGGAACAGCGTGTCGCACAACAAGCCCGCGGCGCCCTGCGCCACCTCGAGGTCAGCGCTCTCCAGCAGCCCCGCCAGGCGCTTGGCCATGCGGCCCAGGTCCGGGTCGGCTCCGCGCAGGCGCGCCGAGACGAGCAGCAGCACGCCGCGTTCGGGCAGCGCCTCGTCGGCGGTCAGCAGGCGGTCGATCGCCTGGTCGAGGGCGCCGCGCTCCTCGCCGGCGGCCGCGACCAGCGCCTCGCTGCCCAGCCAGACCTCCTCGATCTGCGCTGCCCGCGCCGCGGCCTGCACCCGGCCGCGCACCAGTTCGTCCAGATCGCCGACGGGGGAGAAGACGAGCGGCAGCGCGAGGGCGATCGAGATCAGCATGGTGGTGGTCGCGGGTCCTTGGGACGATCCGGGCGGTTCCGACAGGGGCGGGCCGCCGTACTCTACGATTCGGAGCCCGCGCGGCGGGTGCCTGAACGAAAAAGCTACCCAGGTCCGGTACCTTCCCTCCGGCCGCCGCCGCGACCCTCGCGCCGGCCGCACGCGAACCCCACTCCCAGCATGCCGATCCACATCGTCAAGGGCCGATCCGGGCCCGAATCCCGCATGGTCGACGTCGGCGCGAAGCCGGTCACGGCGCGCGACGCCGTCGCCCGCGCCCTCGTCGTGTTCCCGCGCGGCGTCCTCGCCGCCGTGATGACCGGCAAGGGGCCCAAGGGTCCCGTCACCGAGGTCGCGCGCACCGCGGCGGTCCTCGCCGCCAAGCGCACCGACGCGTTGATCCCGCTCTGCCACACGCTGCCGCTCGACGCCGTCGAGGTCGAGTTCCGGCGCGTCTCGGCCCTGCGCCTGGAGATCCGCTGCCGCGTCGCCTGCCAGGCGCGGACCGGCGTGGAGATGGAGGCCCTCGTGGGCGCGTCGGTCGCGGCGTTGACCGTGTACGACATGGCCAAGGGTCTCGGCCACGGCATCCGCATCGAGTGCGTCGAGCTCGTGGAGAAGCGCGGCGGCCGCTCGGGAACGTACCGCGCGCGACGGAGGGCGGGATGAGCGCACGTTGGGGTTGGACCGAGGCGCACCGTGCGCAGAAGGTGGGGATCGTGGGGGCGACCGGCGCCGTGGGCGTCGAGCTCGCCACGCTGCTCGTGCAGGCCGGACACCCAGCGGAGCGCATCGCCTGCCTCGCGCGCCGCGAGAGCACGCTCGACGCCGCCGGCGTGAAGCTGCGGGTCGCGCCGACGCCGGCGCAGGCCGCGGACTTGCGCGCGCACGACCTCGTGTTCCTGTGCACGCCCAGCGAGATCTCGCTCGAACTGGGGCCCGCGCTCGCGCAGGCCGGCGTGCGCACCATCGACCTCTCCAGCGCGCTGCGCATGCGGCCCGACGTGCCGCTCGTCGTGCCCGAGATCAACGGCCGCGAGCTCGCGCGCGCGCCGCGTCTCGTCGCCAACCCCAACTGCACTACCGCGATCGCCTGCATGCCCCTGGCGGTGATCGCGCGCATGGCGGGCCTCGAGGAGGTCGTGGTCGTCAGCTATCAGGCCGCCTCGGGCGCCGGCGCGGCCGGCCTCGACGCGCTGCGCGACGAGACGCGCCAGGCCTGCGGCCTCTCGCCGGAGGGCGGCCGCGCCAGCCCGTTCCCGGCGACGCTGGCGTTGAACGTCATCCCCGCGGTCGCCAAGGTCGGCCCCGACGGCATCAGCGGCGAGGAGCAGAAGATCGCCGACGAGACGCGGCGCATCCTCGACCTGCCGGGGCTCGCCGTGGAAGCCACCACCGCGCGCGTGCCGGTCGAGCGCTGCCACTCGGTCGCGGTGCACCTGCGCACCGCGCGGAACCTCGCGCTCTCCGATCTGCTCTCCGAACTGCGCCGCGCGCCGGGGATCGAGGTGGTCGACGATCCCCACGGACCGCGGCCGCGCGAGTGCGCCGGCCGGGACGAGGTCTTCGTCGGGCGCGTGCGCGCCGGCGCGCGCGGCGGCCGGGCCCTGGCCTACTTCGCCGTGGGGGACCAGTTGCGCAAGGGAGCGGCCCTGAACGCCCTCCAGATCGCGGCGGGGATGCCGCCGGCGGTGTGAAACCGGGGACGCGCGCCCCGGCAGTCGGTATCCTCCCGCCCCGACCGGCCGCGATCCGCGCCGGTCCGAGCCAGGAGCTGCCCCCCGCATGGACCTGAAGCTGATCCAACGCCTGATCGGGATGATGAAGCGCGGCGCCGTCGCCGAGCTGGAGCTGGAGGACCCCGGCAGCGGGGTCAAGGTGCGCCTGGTGCGCGAGGGCGCCCCCTCAGCACCGGCCAGCCCCGTCATCCACATGATGCCGGGGGCCGGCCTCCCCGCCGCGGCGCCGCCGGCCGCGCAGCCGGGAGCCGCCGCGGTGCCCGCCGCCGCTCCCGGGGCCCCCGCGCCGGCCGCGCAGGGCAAGCCCTTCCCCAGCCCGATGGTCGGCACCTTCTACCGCGCCGGCAGCCCCGAGGCCGAGCCCTTCGTCCAGGTCGGCTCGCGCATCGGGCCCGACACCGTGGTCTGCATCATCGAGGCCATGAAGGTGATGAACGAGATCAAGGCCGAGACCTCCGGCGAGATCCTGGAGATCCTGGTCGAGAACGGCGAACCGGTCGAGTTCGGTCAGCCCCTGTTCCTGCTGAAGTCCTCCTGATGTTCCGCCGCGTCCTGATCGCCAACCGCGGCGAGATCGCGCAGCGCATCATTCGCGCCTGCCGCGAGCTGGGCATCCAGACGGTCGCCGTGTACTCGGCCGCCGACGCCGACGCCATCTACCTGCGCCAGGCCGACGACACCATCTGCATCGGTCCGGCGGCGGGCGCGCGCAGCTACCTCTCCATCCCGGCGATCATCGCCGCGGCCGAGGTGGCCGACGCCGACGCGATCCATCCGGGCTACGGCTTCCTCTCGGAGAACGAGCACTTCGCCGAAGTCTGCCGGGCCTGCAAGATCACGTTCATCGGCCCCGAGCCCGAGACCATCGCGATGCTCGGGGACAAGGTCGCGGCGCGCGAGCTGGCGCGCTCGGCCGGCGCGCCGATCGTCCCCGGCTCCGACGGTCCGGTCGAGGACGAGGCCAAGGCGATGAAGGTCGCCCACGCGATCGGCTACCCGGTCATGATCAAGGCCGCGGCCGGCGGCGGCGGTCGCGGCATGCGCATCGCGCGCAACGACCCGAGCCTGGTCACCGGCTTCCACGCCGCGCGCAGCGAGGCCAAGGCGGCCTTCGGCGACGACACCGTGTACCTCGAGAAGCTGGTCGAGAACCCGCGCCACATCGAGGTGCAGATCCTGGCCGACCGCCACGGCAAGGTTCTGCACCTGGGCGAGCGCGACTGCTCGATCCAGCGCCGCCACCAGAAGCTGGTCGAGGAGTCGCCCTCGCCCTCGCTGACGCCCGAGCTGCGCCGCTCGATCTGCGAGTCGGCGGTCAAGATCGCGCGCGCCGCCAAGTACACCAACGCCGGCACGGTCGAGTTCCTGCTGGGCCGCGACGGCAGCTACTACTTCATCGAGGTCAACGCGCGCATCCAGGTCGAGCACCCGGTGACCGAGCTGGTCACCGGCATCGACCTGATCCAGCAGCAGTTGCGCGTCGCCGCGGGCGAGCGCATTCCGTTCGAACAGGAGGACATCCAGTTCCGCGGGCACGCCATCGAGTGCCGCATCAACGCGGAGGATCCCGACCGCGACTTCCAGCCGTCGCCGGGGCGCATCGACTTCCTCGTGCCGCCCGGCGGCCCGGGCGTGCGCCTGGACAGCCACTGCTACAGCGGCTACCGGATCCCGCCGAACTACGACTCGATGATCGGCAAGCTCCTCGTGCACCGGCCGCGCCGGGACCTCGCCATCCGCACGATGCTGCGCGCGCTCGACGAGTTCGTCATCGAGGGGCCCAAGACGACGATCCCGATCCTGCGCAGCGTGATCTCGCACTCCGACTTCCGCGCCGGCGACCACGACACGGGCTTCGTCGAACGCTACTACGGCAACCGGCCCGCCATCCCGATGGCCAGCGGGGAGGCGCGGTGAGAGCGCTCGCGGCGCTCGGCCTGTGCCTGGGCCTGGGCCTGTGCACCTCGGCCTGCACGAGCTGGTCGCGCTGGCCCTGGTGGAGCACGCAGCGCCACCCCGGTCCCGTCACCGACGCGATCGATCCGCTGCCGCCCGGCGCGCACCTCTTGTACCCCGCGGGGCCCGAGGAGGTGCTCGTCGTGCGCCACGCCGACCCGGTGAAGGTGCGGCCCGCGGGGCGGCGCGCCGGCTTCCCGCTGTCGCACTACGAGAAGACCGTGCGCGTGCACTCGGGTTCGTCGGTGACGGTCGCGCACGGCGGTCGCGTCGAGGTCCTGTGGTCGGACGGCAGCTCGATCCTGATGTCGGGCCAGGGCTTCGGCCTGGTCGGTTCGCCCACGCGCGGCGAGAGCCTGTTCACGCTGCTCGAGGTCGAGCACGCGATGATCGACCTCGCGACCGAGGAGCAGGTCGACCTGATGGGCGGCGCGCGGCTCTCGGCTTCCGGCGGTCCCTTCGTGCTGGAACGCGTGCGCGCCGACGTCGTGCGCCTGCGCAACCAGTCCAAGCACAGCGGCCGCGTGGCGTTCCGCGAGGACGTGATCCTGCTCGATCCGGGCCAGGCCGTCGACCTGCCGCTCTTGGGCGCCGGCGGCCAGCCGACGCAGACCGCCACGAGCTTCGACGAGGTGCGCGGCCCGGGCTTCTCCGTGCTGACCAGCGGCGCGGTCGAGGCCGACGCCGACGCGCGCGGCGTGCGCGTGCGCGCGCTGGGCGAGCACGAGGTGCGCGGCCTGGGCCAGCGCGTGCGCCTGGACCGCGGCGAGGAGGCCGAGTTCACGGGCCTGGGCGGCGCGGCGGGCGGAGGCGGCGGGCGATGACGCGCGCGCGGGTCCTGATCACGGGCGGCGCCGGTTTCCTGGGCAGCCATCTGTGCGAGCGCTTCCTGGCGGAGGGGTTCGAGGTGCTGTGCATCGACAACCTGATCACGGGCGATCTCGCCAACGTCGAGCACCTGTTCCAGGACCGCTGGTTCCACTTCGAGCGGCGCGACGTGACCGAGTACCTGCACGTGGGCGGCGAACTCGACGCCGTGCTGCACTTCGCCTCGCCGGCGTCGCCGATCGACTACCTCGAGCTGCCGATCCAGACGCTCAAGGTCGGTTCCCTGGGCACGCACAAGGCGCTGGGGCTGGCGCGCGCGAAGAACGCGCGCTTCCTGCTGGCGAGCACCAGCGAATGCTACGGCGACCCGCTGGTGCACCCGCAGTCGGAGGACTACTGGGGCAACGTGAACCCGGTCGGTCCGCGCGGCGTGTACGACGAGGCCAAGCGCTTCGCCGAAGCCATGACGATGGCCTACCACCGCTTCCACGGCCTGGACACGCGCATCGTGCGCATCTTCAACACCTACGGGCCGCGCATGCGCCTGCGCGACGGACGCGCGCTGCCGGCGTTCATGTCGCAGGCGCTGCGCGGCGAGTCGCTCACGGTCTTCGGCGACGGATCGCAGACGCGCTCCTTCTGCTACGTCGACGACCTCGTCGAGGGCATCTGGCGGCTGCTCAACTCCAAGGAGCACCTGCCGGTCAACATCGGCAACCCGTCCGAGATGACGATCCTGGAGTTCGCCAGGACCGTGATCGAGGTGACCGGTTCGAACTCGAAGATCGCGTTCAAGCCGCTGCCCGAGGACGACCCCAAGGTGCGCCAGCCGGACATCGGCAAGGCGCGGCGCCTCCTGGGCTGGGAGCCCAAGGTCGAGCTGCGCGCGGGACTGCTGCGCACGCTCGAGGACTTCCGCCGCCGGCTGCCGCCGGCGACCCGGGCCGCGCCCGCCGGCGGGGGTCGCTGAGCATGTGCGGCATCGTGGGGGCGGTGCAGAAGGCCGGCAGCGCCGTCGAGACGCTGCTGCGGGGCCTGCGCCTCCTGGAGTACCGCGGCTACGACTCGGCCGGCGTGGCCGTGCTCGACGCGGGCGCGATCGCGATCCGCCGCCGCGCCGGGCGCCTCGAGCGCCTCGAGCAGGCGCTGTCGGACGGGGCGCTGGCCGCGGCGCGCGCCGGCATCGGGCACACGCGCTGGGCGACGCACGGGCCGCCCAGCGACGAGAACGCGCATCCGCACACCGACCGCGAGGGCCGCGTGGCGCTGGTGCACAACGGCATCGTCGAGAACTGGGCCGAGCTGCGCGGCGAACTGGAGAAGGACGGCGTGCGCTTCACGTCCGACACCGACACCGAGGTGCTGGCGCACCTGGTCGGGCGCGAGATGTCGCGCGGGGCGGACCTGCTCGCCGCGGTGCGCCGGAGCCTGGCGCGCGTGCGCGGATACTACGCCGTCGCGGCGCTGTCGTTCGACGAGCACGGGCCGCTCCTGGTGTGCGCGCGCTCGGGCCCGCCGCTGGCGGTGGCCTCGACGGCGGACGGCGCCTACCTCGCGTCCGACGTGCTGGCACTGATCCATCACACCCGCGACGTGGTCTTCCTGGAGGACGGCGACGTGGCCGAGCTGGCGCTGGGCCGCGCGCCGCGCGTCGTGCGCATCGACGGCAGTCCCGTCGAGCGCCCCGTGCGGCGCATCGAGTGGGATCCCGAGCAGGCCGGCAAGGGCTCGTTCCCGCACTTCATGCTCAAGGAGATCCACGAGCAGCCGGACGTGCTGGCGCGCACGGCCTTCGACCGGCTGCGCGAGGACCGCGGCGACGTCGAGTTCGAGGACGAGGGCTTCGACGACGCCCACCTGAAATCGATCCAGCGCATCCAGGTGCTGGCCTGCGGCACGGCGCTGCACGCCGGCTGGATCGCGCGCTACCTGATCGAGGGCCTGGCGCGCATCCCGGTCGACGTCGACTACGCCAGCGAGTTCCGGTACCGCGGCCCGTGCCTCGTCCCGGGCACGCTGGCGCTCGCCATCTCGCAGTCGGGCGAGACCGCCGACACGCTGGCCGCGCTGCGCCTCGCACGCCAGCTCGGGGCGCGCAGCGCGGCGATCTGCAACGTGGCCGGCAGCACGCTGGTGCGCGAGTCGCAGGCCACGCTCCTGACGCACGCCGGCCCGGAGATCGGCGTGGCGAGCACCAAGGCCTTCGTCGCGCAGATCGTGGCCGCGTATCTCCTGGCCGTGCGCCTGGGACGCGCGCGCGGCGTGATCTCCGCCGAGGCCGGCCGCGAGCTGGTGCACGAACTGCGCCTCCTGCGCCCGCGCATGGAGAGCCTGCTGGGGGAGTCGGCCGTCTCGCGCGTGCGCGCCATCGCGCAGCAGAACCAGGACCAGCGCGGCTTCCTGTTCCTGGGCCGCGGCATCAACTTCCCCGTGGCGCTCGAGGGCGCGCTCAAGCTCAAGGAGATCAGCTACGTGCACGCCGAGGGCTATCCCGCGGGCGAGATGAAGCACGGGCCGATCGCCCTGATCGATCCCAAGATGTCGATCCTGGTCGTCAACAGCGCGGGATCGCTGGCCGAGAAGGTGCGCTCGAACCTGGAGCAGGTGCGCGCGCGCGGCGGGCGCGTGATCGCCATCGGCTCGGACCTGGAGAGCCTGGCGCTGGCCGACGAGCGCGTCGCGGTGCCGGAGTGCTCGGAGTGGCTTTCGCCCGTGCTGAACGTGATCCCGCTGCAACTCGTCGCGTACCACATGGCCGACCTGAAGGGCCTGGACATCGACAAGCCGCGCAACCTGGCCAAGAGCGTGACGGTGGAGTAGGCGATGCGCGTCCTGATCACCGGAGGCGCCGGCTTCATCGGCTCGCACGTGGGGGAGCGGCTGCTCGCCGGCGGGCACGCGGTCACGGTCCTCGACAACTTCAACGACTTCTACGACCCCGCGATCAAGCGCCGCAACCTGCGGCACGTGGGCGGCGCGACGCTCTTGACCGGCGACATCCGCGACCGCGGACTGGTCGCCAAGCTGCTGGGAGACGGCGGCTTCGACGCCGTGATCCACCTGGCCGCGATGGCCGGCGTGCGGCCCTCGATCCAGGATCCGCTGCACTACGAGGACGTCAACGTGCGCGGCACCCTGGTGCTGCTGGAGGAGCTCAAGCGCCGGCCCGCGACGCGTTTCCTGTTCGCGTCGAGCTCCAGCGTGTACGGCGACCGCTCCAAGGTGCCGTTTTCCGAGACCGACGACATCCACCAGCCCGTGTCGCCTTACGCCGCGACGAAGCGCGCGGGCGAGCTGCACTGCTGGACGTACCACCACCTGCACGGCATCCCGACGAGCTGCCTGCGCTTCTTCACCGTCTACGGTCCGCGGCAGCGCCCCGAGATGGCGATCCACAAGTTCGTGAAGGCCTGCCTGGAAGGCCGGCCGATCCCGTTCTTCGGCGACGGCACGACGCGGCGCGACTACACGTACATCGACGACATCGTCGACGGCGTCGAGCGCGCGCTGGAGCGCTGCGCGGGCTACGAGATCTACAACCTGGGCGAATCGGAGACGACGTCGCTCACCGAACTGGTCGGGATCATCGGCGAGGCCTGCGGCCGCGAACCGATCCTCGACCGCCAGCCGATGCAGCCGGGCGACGTGCTCTTGACCTGCGCCGACGTGAC
>CAZKIO010000041.1:0-45657 GCA_964552795.1 uncultured Planctomycetaceae bacterium | reverse complement strand
GGGAGGGTTGCGGGTGCTCAGGCGGAAAGGTGCATTCGACTGGGACAGTACCCGCGCGGTGGGCTGCTAGGATTCGCACGTGATCCTGCCCCTGGTGCTGTGCGCGGCGGTCGCGTTCGGCCGCCCCCTCGACGAGGTCGTCCTGGAGAACGGCACGCGCCTGGAGGGCCGCGTGCTGCTCGAGGACGAGACACGCCTGGTGATTCGCATCGGCTCGCGCGACCGCACGGTGGACCGGTCGGACGTGCGGGAAGCGCGCACGCGGCTGTCCGCCTGGCGCGAGGCCATGGAGCGCTGGGACGCGCTCGAGGACGACGACGCGGTCAGGATCGCCGACATCGCGGCGTTCTGCCGGCGCGCCGGCCTCTCCGAGGAGGCGCGCGTCTTCGGGTTGTACGCCCTCACGGTCGACCCCGAGTCGGTGCTGGCGCACGAATCCGCGGGACACGAGCGCCGCGGCAAGGAGTGGTTCCAGCGCGAGGGTAGTCGGCGCAGGCCGTGGAACCGGCCCGCGGGGCAGCCGATCGACTGGCGCGACGCGTGGGTGCTGGAGACCACGCACTGGTCCCTGCGCTCGAACCTGCCGCTGGCCGAGGCGTTGCGCGCGATCCTCGACCTGGAGAACGCCTACCGCGCCTGGTACGGGCTCTTCGCCGCCGAGCTGGAGTTCCTGCACCGCCCCGAGCCCATGCGCGCGCAGATCCACGCCGACGCCGCGTCGTTCCCCGAGTCCTCGGGCAGCGCCGGGTTCTACGACCGCGACGCGCGCACGTTGTTCGTCAATGCATCGAAGGGCCTGGACGCGGGCCTGATGGTGCACGAAGCGGTGCACATGCTGCTCGACGCGACGTCGGCCTGGGACCGCGGCGCGCGCGGCTCGATCCCGGCCTGGCTCGACGAGGGCCTGGCCGAGTACGTCCGCGCCACTTTGACCGGCCGGCGCGGCCGGCTGGCCTACGACCCCAGCGGAATCAACGTGCTGTCGATGCGCGCGCACGCGCACGCCAAGCGTCCCTACGACCTCTCGCGCGTCCTGAACTTCGGCCCGGGCGACTTCGCGGCCAGCTCGCGCCAGGACTTGAAGTACGCGCAGGCCTACACGTTCGTGCACTTCCTGATCGAGGCCGAGAACGGCCGCTGGCGCGAGCCGTTCTTCGAGTTCCTGCGCAGCGCGTGGCGCGGCCAGGGTTCGTCGACCGACCTGGAGAAGGTGTTGGGCGCGAAGGCCGAGGCGATCGAGAAGGCCTGGATTCCCTGGGTCGAGCAGCGCGCGCGCTGAAGCGCGCCGCCCGCGCGCTCAGAAGCCCTTGTCGACCAGGTACTGGACCGCGGCCAGGATCTCCGCACGGCCGTGCCGCGGGTTGATCTCGAGCACGCGCGCCGCGTTGCCGGGCAGGTAGCCCGCGACCAGGCGGAAGTCGACCTCGCCTGCCCCGGGCGGCATCTCGACCGTCCCGTTGGTGGCGTCCTGCAGGTGCACGCCGACCATCCGCGAGGCGTAGGAATCGAGCCACTGGCCCTGCGAGGGCAGGCCCGCGCGCTCGCGCTGGAAGATGCGGCCCGTGTCGTGCCAGTACGAGAGTCCGTGCCGCTCCAGGTCGTCGAGGACCCAGCCCACGGCCTGGAAGTTGAGCAGGTCGAGGTAGTTGTCCCCCGGCTCGATGGCCAGGCGCACGTCGGGGAACTCGCTCATCACTTGGTGCAGCGAGCGGCACAGGTACTCGACCTGCGGCTGGCCCTTGCGCTGCACGCGGCCGACGAGGTCGCGCACCGCTTCCTTGACGTCGTCGGTCGGTCCCTCGCGCACCATGCGTGCGCGCAGCCGGTCGGACTCGGCGTGCAGTTGCGCGTCCTCGACCTCGCAGCCGCGGATGATCACCACGGGGCACTGGTAGCGGTAGGCGAGGCGGACGTGGCGGCGCAGCGAGTTGACGGCGCGCTCGCGCTGGTCCTCGGAGAGCGAGCCGAGCTTCGTGCCCGACATGTGCTGCGAGCGCGGGTCGAGACAGCCGGTCACGATCGAGCCGACGGTGATGCCGGTCTCGCGGCGCGAGTCCTCGAAGCCGTTCAGGCGGACGGGCGCTTCCAGGAGGCCCAGCTCGATCGAGCGAAAGCCCATCGCGACCGCGGCGAAGGCCTGGTCCTCGATGGTCGACAGACGCGAGCCGTAGCACGTCGTCGAGAGGGTGTACTGGTTGGGGATCCCGGGCTGAGTCAACGCGCGCTCCCTGGCCGCGAGGGCGGTTGTGTGGAGACCACTTCCGTTCGGCTGGGGGGACCTAGATCCACAACTAGAAACCTACTCCAGGAATGGGACGCGGACCGTCCGACCCCAAGCTTCCGTTGCCGTTCCGATGGCATCCGTTTCCCTGCTCGGATCCCGGCAGCGAGGCGGGATCCTGCCAAATGCCGCCGCTTCCGCGCAAAGTCGACCCCGCCAGCAGCCGGGTCCAAAGGAAGACGCAAATTGGATGCCGGGCCCCGCAGGGTCGCGCCCTGGTCCCTGCTCAGACCCGGACCTGGGCCGCCTCCCCCAGCAGGGCCCGGTGGCGCGCGAGGATCGGATCGACCTCGGCCTCCACGAACTCGACGACCTGCTCGGGCGCGCGCCCCACGTAGCGCGCGGGATCGAGGAGGCTGTCGAGGCGCCCCGCGATCGGTCCGAGCACCGGGTCGGCGGCCAGCAGGTCCCGCAGCGGGTTCGGCTTGCCCGCCAGCACCGACTCGGACGCGGCGCGGCTCGCCCGACGGATCGACTCGTGCACGTCCTGCCGATCGGCGCCCTGCTTCACCGCTTCCATCATCAGGTGCTCGGAGGCCAGGAACGGCAGCTCGGTATCCAGGTTCGCACGCACGACGTGCGGGTGAACGACCAGGCCGCGCGCCACGTCCATCTGCAGGATCAGGATCGCGTCGGTCGCCAGGAAGGTCTCGGCCAGCACCAGACGGCGGTTGGCGGAATCGTCGAGCGTGCGCTCGAGCCACTGGTTGGCGGCGGTGTGCGCGGCGTTGTCGAGCGCGCTGATCACGAAGCGGCCGAGCGCGCAAATGCGCTCGCAGCGCATCGGGTTGCGCTTCCAGGGCATCGCGGACGAGCCGATCTGCCGCGACTCGAAGGGTTCCTCGATCTCCTTGCGGCTGGCGAGCAGGCGCAGATCCGTGGCGAACTTGTGCGCGCTCTGCGCGATCGAGGACAGCACCGACAGCACGCGGAAGTCCGCCTGCCGCGGGTAGGTCTGGCCGGTCACGCCGTACGAGCGCTCGAAGCCGAAGCGCGCGGTGACGCGCCGGTCCAGCTCGCGCACCTTCTCGTGGTCGCCGCCGAAGAGCTCCAGGAACGAGGCCTGCGTCCCGGTCGTGCCCTTGACGCCGCGGAAGCGCAGGCTGCGCTCGGCGTGGTCGAGATCCTCCAGGTCGTGCACCAGGTCCTGGATCCACAGGCAGGCGCGCTTGCCCACCGTGACAGCCTGCGCCGGCTGCAGGTGCGTCCAGCCCAGGGTCGGCAGCGCGCGATGCTCCAGCGCGAACACCCGCAACGCCGCCAGGACGTTCACCAGCTTCGAGCGCAGGAACCCGAGGCCCTCGCGGATCGCGAGCAGATCGGCGTTGTCGGTCACGTAGCAGGATGTGGCGCCCAGGTGCAGGATCGGCCGCGCCGCAGGGCACAGGTCGCCGAACGCGTGGACCTGCGCCATGACGTCGTGGCGCAGCTCGCGCTCGTAGCGCGCGGCCGCAGCCAGGTCGACGTCCTCGCAGCGCGACTCCATCTCCGCGACCTGCTGGCGCGTGATCGCGAGGCCGAGATCGCGCTGGGCCTCCGCCAGCGCGATCCACAGACGCCGCCAGCGCACGACCTTCTTGTGCTCGGAGAAGTTCGCGAGCATCGCCGGGCTCGCGTAGCGCTCGGAGAGCGGGGAACGCCAGTGTGCGGGGGATTCGGTCACAGCCAGGTCAACTCGGGTCGGAGGCCGGGCACGAAGGTAGCGACCGCCGCGGCCAGCGCACATGCCGCGGCCCAGGCCAGCACCGTCCGCCAGGTCCGGGGCGCGCCCCACGACTCCCGCTGGACGACGCGAACGACCGCCAGCAAGGCCGCCGCGCCCACCACGTCCGTGATCACGTCGCACAAGGACCCGTCGCGGCCCGGGACCAGCGACTGGTGCACCTCGTCGGCCACGCCGTGCAGGAGCGCGAACACGAGGATCGCGCGGGCGGCGCCCGGCGTGTCCGCCAGCGGCGCGCCTCGCGGTCGCACCAGCAGCGCGAGCCACAGCGCCAGCGCTCCGTACTCGGGCGCGTGCGCCAGGTTGAACAGCCACGCGCCGGCGCGCGAGCCCTGGGAGAGATCGCTGGGCGGCTGCGCGGAGAGCGTCCAGATCAGCGCCATCCAGCCCAGCGCCAGCAGCGCCCCCACGCCGCGCGGCACGCTCCGGAGCCAGGTCGTCACGGGTCGTGGTCGGCGCCGGCGGCCGCTCAGAGCCTGTGAAGGAATCGGGGATGCCTGGCAGGGTCGCCCGGAGACGTCCCGGCCGGGCGCGACGACGACGCGGATTCGCCTGCAATCCTCGGAGGAGTCGCCACGCAGCCGGGGCTTCTCTGGATGAGCATGGCGGGCGTCCCCGATTCCTTCACAGGCTCTCAGCCGCCCGGGTAGGTGCGCACCGCGATGAAAACGACGCCGCGTCCGTCCGCGGTGCGCTCGACCTCCAGGCTGTCGACCATCTGCGCCAGCAGGAAGAAGCCGCGGCCGCGCTCGTCCTCGAGGTCGGGCAGGTCCTCGCCCTGGATGCGGCTGCGCAGGACCTCGAGGTCGCCGCCGCCCTGGTCGCTCACGCGCAACGTCCATCCGGTCGGGCGCACGTCCAGGTGCATCGTCATGCGCACGCCGTTCTTGACCTCGCTCTCGTGCATCGCGCGCTGGCCGCCCCCGTGGTCGACGGCGTTCGTCAGGAGCTCCCCGGCGACGAACTCGAGCGTGTCGATCTCCTCGGGCGCCACGCGCTCGCGCTGCGCGAACTGGCGCAGCACCGCGCGCGCCATGCGCTCGGCGCTGTGCGCCGCGGGCAGCTCCAGGCGCAGCTCGTGCGGGCCGGCGGGACCGTGCTGCAACGTCACGGCAGGGGCTCGAGGTCCAGGGACAGGTCCAGCGCCGGCGCCGAATGGGTCAGCGCGCCGACCGAGATGCGGTCCACGCCCGAGCGCGCCACGTCGCCGATGGTGCGTTCGTCGATGCCGCCCGAGGCCTCCAGTTCGACCTTGCGCCCCAGGCCGGCGGCGCGCTGGCGCAGGATCGGCGCCAGCCGCCGCATCTCCTGCGGCGTCATGTTGTCGAGCAGCACCACGTCGGCGCCGCCGTCGACGCCGGCCAGCGCCTCGCGCTCGTCGCGCGCCTCGCTGGTGATCCGCACCGACGGCCCGACGGCGCGCCGCAGGTCGGCCAGCACCTGTTCGATCGGGCGCCCAGCCAGCTCGATGTGGTTCTCCTTGACCATCACCTCGTCGAACAGGCCGAAGCGGTGGTTCTCGCCGCCGCCGCAGCGCACCGCGTACTTCTCGAGCACGCGCAGGTTGGGCGTGGTCTTGCGCGTGTCGAGGATCCGGGGCGGATCCATGCCGGCCTCGCGGGCGAGGTGCGCGTAGCGCGCGGTGAGGGTGGCGATGCCGGACATGCGTTGCACGCAGTTGAGCGCGGTGCGCTCAGCCGTGAGCAGGGCGCGGGCCGAACCCTCGACGCGCACGACGGTCTGGCCGCGGCGCGCGCGTTCGCCGTCCTCGGCCAGGATCTCCACGCGCGCGGCGGGATCGCACAGTTCGAACGCGCGGGCGAACACCGCGAGGCCCGCCAGCACGCCCTCGGACTTGGGCACGAGCCGCGCCGCCGCGCGCGCACCGGCCGGGACCGCGTGCGCGGACGTCAGGTCGCCGCCGCCGCGGTCCTCGTCCAGCGCCGGCCGCAGCACGGCGTCGATCTGCGCCCGCGTCAACGGAGCCGGCCTGCCGATGCGCGGCGCAGGCAGTGCGCCGCCGCCGGGGGCAGCCGACGGCGTGGCCCGGTCCTTCCCAGGTGCGCTGGCGCGCGGTTCCGGCTGACTGGGGCTCACGGAGTCGATTCCAGAGTGTACGCCGCGGGGCGGGGTGCCTCCACGAACGGAGCCCGGAGCGCGGCGCGAACGCCGCGGACCGTGGCTTCTCCGATCCCGGGAACGCGGTCCCAGGCGTCGGGACCGCCGGTCCAGCCCTCTTCCCAGCGCGAACGGGCGATGGCCAGGGATCGCGCCGGGCCAAGGCCGGGAAGCGCCCGCAGCGCGCGGGGGCCGAGCGCGTCGGGATCCGCGGCCGGCGAACCGCGGTCGGGGACGCGGTCCTGCGTTGCGCTCGGCGCCCGCGCATCCGCGTCGACGAGCGCCAGCGATCCCAGCAGCAGCCCCGCGACCACCGCGGGCGCGGCCGTGCCCTGCGCTACGGCCGACGCGCGCACCCTTGGTTCGGCGGACGACGCGGTTTCCATGCTCGCTCCTCCACCGGATACGGCGGCCTGCGCCCGGAACGGTTGCCGGTGCGGTCCGCGCCGCACGCTCAGCCCAGGCCGTCGGGGCCGGAGCGCGCGAGCCGCTGGCCGAAGCCCTGCGAGGCCCGCTCGGGAACCTCGCGTTGCAGGACGGCCGCCAGCGCGCGGACGGCGCGCGCGAACGGCGCGTCGGGTTCGCGGCGCACCACCGGCGCGCGCGCGTTCACGCAACGCTGCACCGCGCGGTCGTCCGGCAGCCAGCCCAGGCTGACGACGTCGCGGCCGAGGAACTTGCGCACCGCGCCGCGCAGGCGCTCGGCCACGTCGTGCGCTTCGTCCTCGCACGACGCACGGTTCACGACGAAGGCCGGCTCGCAGTGGCCGTCGCGCTGCAGCAGCACCTTCAGGAACGCGTAGGCATCCGTCAGCGCCGTGACGTCGGGCGTGGTCACGACCAGGACGCAGTCGCAGGCCGCGGCCAACGAGATCGTCTGGGCCGAGATGCCCGCGCCGGCGTCCGCCAGCACCCAGGCGTAGTCGCGCTCCAGCTCGCTGATCGCGTTGGCGACGAGCGTGATCTCCCACGGACGCAGGGCGGCCATGTGCGAGACGCCGCTGCCCGCGGCCAGGAGATCGAGGTTGCGCCCGCACCGGACCAGGACCTCGCGCGCCGCGGCGCGCCCCTCGACCAGGTCGACCAACGACCGGTCCGGCGACACGTCGTGCAGGATGTGGGCGTTGCCGACGCCCAGGTCCGCGTCCAGGACCAGGACGGGGCCGCGGTCGGCGAGCAGGGCGGCGAGCGAGGCGGAGACCACGGACTTGCCGGTGCCGCCCTTGCCGCTGGCCACGCACAGGGAGCGCGTCTGGACGCCGGGTCCTTGGGCCGGGCGATGCCAAGGCCCGGCGCGCGCCTCGGCGCGGCCTTGGAACAGCCTCTGGGCTGGGTTCCAGGTCATCCGTGCGCCCGGGGGGCGCGTCTGGGCCGGCCTCGATTGGCCCGGGCCCAAGAGACACCTTTTTGGGGCCCGATCCAAGGCCTTTCTTCGTCCCGCCCGGGGGGGGTGTGGCGGCCGCAAACCCTTCTGCCACAAGGCCTGGCGTGCGCCGCGGCGGACCGTCGGGCAATCCCGCCGCGGAAACTATTGCGCATTCCTAAGAAAGCCGTATTCTGACTTTGGTTCGGCCATCGAGACCAGCTCGCGTGGCTCGGCTCCCCTCAGGTGCCGGCGCGAGCAACTCTGGGTCGCGAGGGCCCGTCCCCCTTACCAGCCTCTCAACCACGAGTTGCAACCATGATGTCTAAGTTCGCTACTGCGCTGCTCGTTTCGTGCGCTGCGTTTGGCCTGGGCACTCAAGCCAAGGCCAACAGCCTCGATCAACCCGGCAGCCTCCTGCTCTTCCCCATCTTCGACAACACGCGCGGCGGGGCCTTCGCTCTGACCGTCACGAACACGAACGCGGATACGACGCAAGTCGGCCAGCTCCTGGCCGGTACCGTCGACGTCGAGTTCGTCTACGTGAACGGCTACGACTGCCTCGAGTTCAACCGCACGCGTCGTCTCACGCCGAACGACACGATCACCGTCCTCACGATCGTCGACAACCCGAACATGAACAAGGGTTACGTCTACGTGTTCGCCAAGAGCCCGACCTCGGGCGCGGCGATCAAGTGGGACTTCCTCGAGGGTGACTCGGCGGTCCTCGGCGCGGCCAACCTCCTGGTCGGCGATCTGCCGCCGGTGGTCTACAAGGCCGGTGCGGGTCTGGCCCACGGCGCCCCGACGGACGTCGACGGCGACGGCCTGCGCGACCTGAACGGCACGGAGTACGCGACGTCGGCGGATGAACTCCACATCCCCCGCTTCGTCGCGTTCCACGACTCGAACCTGATCCTGATCGCCCTCACCGGCGGCAAGGGCTGGAACACGATCGTGAACTTCCTGGCCTACAACGACAACGAGGAAGTGTTCTCGGGTCAGGTCCAGTTCTCGTGCTGGGAGCGCAGGCTCCTGCGCGACATCTCGGGCGTGTTCACGAACACGTTCCTGCAGTCGACGAACCACAACCTGAGCGAGTCGATCCCGGTCCCGGGCGGCAGCGTCGAGACGGGCTGGATTCGCATGTGGGGCAACCTGGCCTACTCGTCGGCCGCCCAAGTCAGCCGCCCGGCGTTCCTCGCCGTGCGCGTCGACGACTCCGCGTTCGTGTCGCTGCCCTACGGCATCGGCAGCAACGCGAAGGGCGACCTGATCGTCAACGGCCCCTTCCCGGACGCAACGCCCTGATCCAGGGTTGACGTCAGAAGGCGCCTTGGCGCATTCGACCCGGGGGCGGTGCGAAAGCACCGCCCCCGGTGCATTCCGGGCGGCGCTGCGGACGCTCAGGCGAGCGGCCGCAGAGCCTCGATTTCCTCGGGGCTGAGCAGCGGGCCGCGGGGCAGGAGGTCGCCGCCCGCGCGGGGCTCGGCCCGCGCCGAACCCGTGCGCGCTTCCAGCCATGCGCGCAGCGCGTGCTCGAGGAACCGGTCGACGTCGGCATCCTCCGCGAGTGTGTGCGACACGCCCCGCACGCGGGCCGTGAGCACTCCTCCGCGGTCGGAGAGAGCACACGGCGCGCCGGGGCCCAGGCTCCAGACGAGCTCCTCGCCGGCCGACACGGGCGCGAGATCGCCGTCGATGCGCGCGAGCCCCGCCGCGGCGGCCTCCGCCAGCCGAGGTGCGACCTGCACGCGCGCCGTCGCCTCCGCGCCGGCGGGAACCGGCGCGGCGCCCACGGCGCGGCACTCGGCCGCCGTGCCGTTCGCGCCGCGCAGGAGGAGCAGCTCGCACACGAGCAGGTCCTCGGGACGCAGCGCCGCCAAGGCGACCCGCACGTGCGCGGCGAACCCGGCGGATGCGATCACGAGGAGCGGGTCGCGCTCGTCCCGCGCGACGACGTGCCGCCGCAGGAGCGCGCCACGCGCCGCGATCCAGACGCGCGCGTCGATCGCGGCGGCGACCGCGTCCATGTCGTCGCCGCGCACGGACAGCACCAGCACCGCGCGGCCCGCGCGGTCCACGCCGGCGAACGCGGCGCGCCGCGTCGCCGCGGAGCGCGCGCCCGGATCGGGCGCGAGCTCGACGTCGCGGTCCCGCGCTTTGAAACCCGGCACGACGCACGGCAGCTCGCGCTCCAGCGCCGCGCGGAACGCGTCATCGTGCACGGCGATGTCCGACCGCTCCCCCACGCGCGCCAGGATGCCCGAGCCGGGCCGCGCGGGGAAGAAGCTCAGCGCGCGGACAGCCAGCGCTCGACCGCGGCGCGCCGCGCGGCGGGTTCGGCCTCGGCATCGTACTCCAGGTCGCCGTGGACGCGGCGCAGCGCCGTCGCCGCCGTGCGCCGCGCCTCGAGGTCCTCGCCCAGGAGGAACGCGACGAGGTCCGGCTCGGCGCGCGCGTCGCCCAGCGCGTAGCGGGCGCCGGCCGCCTGTGCCAGCAGCAGGTCCGGGGTGCCGGCGCTGGCGGGAATCGCGCGCGCGGCGGCCAGCGACAGGAGGCGCTGGTGCCAGCGCTCGAGCGCCGTGAGCGCGCTGCGGTCCCCGATCTTCTCCAGCGCCCAGCAGGCCCAGGCGCCGACCGAAATGACCGGATCGCGCAGGGCCGTGATCAGGGCCGGCACGGCCGCGGGGTCGCCGATGCGCCCGAGCACCTCGCACACGCGCGCGCGCTTCTGCGCGAAGCCGGGCGGGTACTTGAGGCCGATCTTCGTGAGCCCCGGCACGGCCTTCTCGCCCAGCTCCAGGAAGCGCGCGACCAGTTTCTCGTCGTCGCCGGCCGGCGTCAGGCCGTCGCCGCCGGCGAAGGCCTCGAGCATCTTCTTGACCTCGCTCGACTCCTTGAGGCTCACGGCGACCGGCCGGCGCAGCGCGCCCTCCCCGCCGTTGCGCGCCCACCACGCGGCGATGTGCGCGATCGCCTCCAGGCGCTGGTCGCGCGGCGCGAGCGGATCGTAGCCCTCGTGCAGGCCGGTGACGGCGAACAGGCTCTCGAAGTAGCTCTCGCGCACCAGGTCGTCGCGCTCGTCGAGGCCGGCGATCAGGGTCTGGATGCCGCTGGGATCGCCCAGGCGCGCCAGCACCTCGGCGAGATCGCGCCGCGTCTCGGTCCAGAACGCCGACTTCAGCGCCGCCTGGATCGCCGGGATCGCGCCCTTGTCGCGCAGCTTCGCCAGAGCGAACGCGGCGGCGCGCACGACGTCGGGATCCTGGTCGCCGAGCGCACGGCGCAACTCGTCGCGCGCAGACTCGAGCCGCAGGTGCCCCAGCGTCTCGGCCGCGTGGCTGCGGTCCAGCGCGCTCTCGCGCGCGAGGTTGGCGCGCAGAGCCGCAAGCGCCGCGTCGGTCGGGCCCTCGACGCCCGTGCGCGACAGTATCTCGCTGGCGTGCAGGCGGATGTACAGCTCCGGGCTGGACAGCGCCGCGATGACCGCCGGTTGCGCCTTCGCGCCCATGTTCTGCAGCACGCCCATCGCCTGGTTCCAGGTCTTGTTGTCCCAGGAGCCCAAGGCCTGGATCAGCGCCGGCACCGCGGGCAGTCCGATGTCGACCAGGCGGTGGCGCGCCTCGGCGTTGGCCGCAGGCACGGGGAACTGGAACAGGTTGATCAGGTCCGCGATCGCCTGCGCGTCGTCGCCCTCCGGGATCGAGACCTCGACCGCGCCGATCTCGGGGCGCGCGTAGTCGACGAGGTCCGCCGGGCTGGCCAGTTCGGCCGGGATGCCCTCGGGCGTCACGACGCGAACGTCGGGCTCGGACGTGACGGGCTTGGTCGACGGCTCCAGGTCGCGGAACGGCAGGCGCCGCACCTCCAGGCGCCGCGAGAGGTCGGGGTGGTAGTCCTCGATCGGGAAGTAGAGCTTGAAGTGCAGCTCGCACTCGACCGTGCCCTCGGCCACGCCGATCGGCACCCGCTGCTCGCGCGCCTCGCCCGAGGGGATCTGCGTGTTGATCGGCAATTGCAGGCCGTAGGGCCGCTTGTAGGGATCGCGCAGGACCATGCGCGAGCGCGCGACCTCCTGCCCGTCGGCATCGCGCACGACGACCAGCGACTCGACGCTGCGCTGCTTGAGCTCCGTCGGGAAGTTGTGGCCCGCGCCCTTGTTCGCGATCGTGACCACGACCTCGTTGCCCTCGATGCGCGCGTCGTACTCGTAGGCCTTGCGGAGCTGGCTCTCGCTGCGGCCGCCCGGGAACACGTGGCTGCGGACCTCGCGCGGCGGCATGCCGACGGCGACCGGGCGTTCGACCAGCTCCATGTGGCAGTCGATGCACTCGCGGCCGGCGGACTTGCCCTTGGGCGACAGCTCCCACTGGTAGGGCGTGCCGTGGTTGCGGTGGCACGAGGCGCAGGCCTCGACGCGGCCGACGCGCGGGTCGAATGCGGTCGTGCAGTCGGGCCCGCCCACGAAGCGGCTGTAGTCCACGCCCGGAGCCCAGTGGCAGGTCATGCACGAGTTGCCCTCCTCCAGCCCGTGGTGGCGGCGGATCGGGTTCATGCCGATGCCGGTCTCGAAGGTCGGGCGCGGCGTGTGGCAGATGATGCAGTCGGCCTGCGAGAAGCGACCCGTGGCGAGGCGCACCTCCTCGTCGGTGAACGCGCGGCCGTGGGTGTTCTGCTCGTGCTCGGCGTAGATGTCGGGGTGGCAGCTCGCGCAGTACTTGCTGCTCATCACGGCCTGCGCGTGCCGCGGCGTGCCGAATCCGTCGGCCACCTCCAGACGCGCCGACGGGGGGATCGGGGTGCCCACCGAAGGCGCATCCGCGCTGCCGCCGCCGGCCACGCAGGCGGAGATGAGGGCCAGGACACAGGCGGAGAGGACGAGGGTCGTGCGCAAGACGAGGATCTCCTGAGGGGGGAACGCACCGGTAGTGCGCAGGCGGATCCTAGTCACCGCCGCGCGGCGCGCGCGAGCGCTTCCGGGGCGGAACCGCGCCCCTGGCCGCGCGGGCCGCCGTCAGGGATCCGAAGCGCCGGTGCTGCAGGTGCGCGAGCGCCAGCGAGAGAGCGTCGGTGGCGTCGAGGGGCAGCGCCGGCACCTCGATCCCCAGCGCGAGCGCGGCCAGGCGCGCCACCTGCGACTTGTCGGCGGCGCCGTGGCCCACGACGGCCTTCTTGGCCGAGGCGGGCGCCATCTGCACGACCTCGGCGCCGCACGCGGCCGCGCAGGCCAGCACGACGCCGCGGCCCTCGCCGATGCGCAACGCGGATTGCACGTTGCGCGCCGCGAACGCCTGCTCGACCACCACCACGGCGGGCCGGAGCCGGGCGAGCAGCGCGTCGAGCTCCGCGCGCAGATGGGCCAGCCGCGCGGGCACGTCCCCGTCGCGCGGCGTGCGCAGGACCCCGGCCGCGAGCAGGCGCGGTCCGGCGCGCGCGTCGACCAGCGCGCCGTAGCCGACGACCCGCGTGCCCGGGTCGATCCCCAGGACGACGTGCGGTCGCGGCGCGGTCGGGATTTCGGCGGGCAACGTGGCGGTCCTTCCGGGTCGTCGCGCCGGAACCTACGCTCTCTGCGGTCCGCGAAGAAGCTCCCAGCGCGATGTCCGCTTCCCCCCTCCCGTTGCCGTCCACGTCGGCGATCCTCGTGGCCGCCGGCAGTGCGTCCCGCATGGGCCAGGCCGCGGCGGCGCGCAAGCCGCTGCTCGCGCTGCACGGGCGCACGATCCTGGAGCACGCGTGCGCGGCGTTCGAGGCCTGCGCGGCGGTGCGCGAGATCGTGGTGGTGGCCCACGCGGAGGACGTCGACGCGGTCGAACGCCTGGCGCGCACGGCGCCGACGCTGCGCAAGGTGCGCGCGGTCGTCGCCGGCGGCGCGCTGCGCACGGACTCGGTGCGAGCGGGCCTCCGGGCCTCCGACGCGTCCTGCGAACTGGTCGCGGTGCACGACGCCGCGCGACCGCTGCTCTCGCTCGCGATCCTGGAGCGCGCGCTGGCCGCGGCCGCCGGACACGGCGCGGCGCTGGTCGCCCTGGCCGTGACCGACACGGTCAAGACCTCGGCCGACGGCCGGCATGCGGCCGCCACGCTCGACCGCGACACGCTGTGGCGCGCGCAGACGCCGCAGGTGTTCCGCGGCGAGCTCCTGCGCGACCTGCTCGATCGCGCCGCGCGCGAGGGGTTCCGCCCCACCGACGAAGCCGCGCTGCACGAGCGCTACGTCGGCCCGATCGCGATCGCGCCGGGCAGCGCGGAGAACCTCAAGCTGACCACGCCGGACGATCTGGACCTGTGCGCGGCGATCCTGGACCTGCGCGAGCGGAGGACGACATGAACGTGCGCATCGGCACCGGCTTCGACGTCCACCGCCTCGTCGCGGGCCGCGAGTGCCGGCTGGGCGGCATCGTGCTGCCGCACGACGCGGGCCCGCTGGGCCACTCCGACGGCGACGCCGTGCTGCACGCCATCGCCGATGCGGTGCTCGGCGCCGCCGGGCTCGAGGACCTGGGCACGCTGTTCCCCGACAGCGCGCCGCGCTGGGAGAACGCCGACAGCGCCGACCTCCTGGGCGTGTGCGTGCGGCGCGCGCGCGAGCGCGGCTGGCGCATCGTCAACGTCGACGCCGTGATCGCGACCGAGGGCCCGCGCATCGCGCCGCACCGCGCGGCGATGCGCGCGCGGATCGCCGGGATCCTGGGCGTGCCCGAGTCCGACGTGAACGTGAAGGGCAAGTCGCTGGAGGGCCTGGGCGCGCTGGCCGGCGGAGCCGGCGTCGCGGTGCACGCCGTGTGCCTGCTGGCGGCCGTCGAGGGCTGAGCGATTCCGGCGGCGGGCGCGGAGCGCTCTCGGGGAGCGGGCCGGATTGGACCGGCGGGACGCGAGGGCCTAGCATCGGCCGCATGGGCCGTGCCTTCCTCGTGGTCCTCTTGGCCTGTGCCTGCGGTCCATCGGTCGAGACCGACCGCCGCGCGTTCCTGCTCGCGGCGGAGTCGGGCAACACGCGCGTCGTGCGCGAGGAGCTGGCCAAGGGCATCGGGCCGGACGAGGTCTTCAACCGCCACGACCGCACCGCGCTGTGCCTCGCCGCGATGAGCGGGCGCGTCGAGAACGTGCGCATCCTGCTGGAGGCGGGCGCCGACCCGGACTGGGGCGACGAGGGCACGAACATCCGCACGGAGGTGCGCGCGCTGCGCAAGATGCTCGAGAAGATGCGCACCGATCCCGAGTTGACCGGGACCTACCGCCTGATGGACGGCACGGTCATCGACCTGCGGACGATGGTCACGCGCGAGCGCGAGTACGACCAGGTGATCGAGCTGCTCGACGCGGCCTTGGCGAAGCGGACCGGAAGGTAGCCTCAGCCGCCGGTCTCGATCGCCGGCGCGCCGCCCAGGGCCTTGTACAGCGCCGCGGCCTGCGCGCCGACGCCGGTCTGCGCGGCTGCGAGCTCCGATTCGGCGGCGAGCAGCGCGCGCTGCGCGTCGAGCACCTCGAGGAAGTCCACGATGCCCTGCGCGTGGAGATCGCGCGCCAGCACGAGCGACCGCCGGCTGGCCGCGACCGCCGCGCCGAGCCGGTCCGCGCGCTCGCGTTCGCCCGCGACGCGCGCCAGCGCGTCCTCGACCTCGCGCAACGCCGTGAGGACCGTGCTCTTCCACGCCAGGTACGCCTGGGCGCGGCGCGCCTCCTGCGCGCGCAGGTTGGCGCGCAGGCGCCCGCCCTCGAACAGCGGAGCCAGGAGCGAGCCGCCCAGCGACCAGGCCGTGCTCGCGCCGTCGAACAGGTCGGACGCGCGGCGCGCCTCCTGCCCGACCGAGGCGCCCAGCACCAGGCGCGGGTACAGCTCGGCCGTCGCCTGTGCTTCGAGCGCGGTCTCGCGCGCCAGCTCCAGCTCGGCGCGCCGGACGTCGGGACGCCGGCGGACCACGTCGGCCGGCACCCCCGGCGCCACGTCGTCCGGGGCGACGGGGATCGGCCGCTCGGGCCGGAGCAGCATCGAGAGGGCGGAGGGCGACTCCCCCGCCAGGACGCCCAGACGGTGGATCGCGGCGCGCAACGCGGCCTCCAGCGCGGGCACGCCGGCGGCGGTGCTCTCGACCAGCGCCGTGGCGCGCGCGGTGTCGAGCTCGGGCGCGAAACCGGCGTCCTGCCGCGCGCGCGTCAGGGCCAGCGTGTCCTCCTGCGTGCGCAGGTTGCCGCGCAGGATCGCGAGCGCGCGCTGCGTCCCGCGGTACTGCACGTACTCGCGCACGAGTTCTCCGACCAACGTCACATGCGCGTGGCGCTCGGCCTCGCGCGACGCGGCGACGCCGGCGTCGGCCGCGTCGACGGCGCGATCCAGGCGGCCGAACAGGTCGATCTCCCAGCGCGCGTCGAAACCGGCCTCGAAGAAGTCGTACTCGCCGCCGCCGGGGATGCGGCTGCCCTCGCTCAGGCCGATCCGCGAGTAGCCCGCGCCGGCAGCGACCGCCGGCCGGCGGTTGCCGGCCACCGCGTCGCGCGCGGCGCGGGCCTCCAGCACGCGCGCGCGGGCGATGGCGAGGTCGAGGTTGCCGGCGACGGCGCGTTCGACCAGTGCGTCGAGGATCGGATCCCGGAAGCCGCGCCACCACGACGCGTCGGCGTCGAACTGGGCGCGCGGGCCCGGCGCCTCGGCCCACTCGGCCGGCAGGTCCAGATCCGGCGCCGACGGCTGCGGCCCGACCCGGCACGCGGCCAGGAGGATCAACGGCGCGAGAGCCGCAATGCGCGTCATCGCGGGCCGTCCGCGCCGTCGTCCCGGCCCTCGGGCAGGACCTCGATGAACGCGTCCATCTGCTGTCCGACGAACACGCGGAGCCCGGACGGGTCGAAGGCGTACAGGACCTGGAGCACGCGCGTGTCGACGCGCTCGGTGCTCTCGCCCGTCAGCGAGCGCTTGGGCACGACGTAGGGATCGATGCGCACGAACTCGAGCGGCGTCGAGAGGTCGCGGTTGCCGCGCACGAAGGCGCGCGCACGAGCGCCGGGCCTCAGGCGCCAGGCGTCGCTCTCGTCGACGTCCACGCGCACGTGCAGCGTGGACACGTCGCCGAACAGCATGAGCGGAGCGGCCTGCACGCCCGCGGCGGCGAACTCGCCCGCGCGCGCATTGACCTGCAGCACGGTTCCGGCGGATGGCGCGCGCACCACGAGCCGCTCGATCTCGACGCGCGCGGCCTCGACCTGGGCCCGCGCGGCGGCCACGCGCGCGCGCGCAGCGGCGAGGTCCGGTTCCCAGGCGCCGGCGCGCAGCCTTGCGAGTTCGGCCTGGGCCGCGTCCAGCCGCGCCTCTGCCGTGCGCACGGCAAAGCGCCGGCGGTCCCATTCCTGCACCGCGAGCGCGCGCTTGTCCGCCAGCCCCTCCGCGAGGTCGAGCTGCTGGCGCGCGTCGGCCAGCGCGGATTCGGCCTCGGCGACGCGCGCCTCGGCCGGCGGCAGGTCCTCCGGCCGCGGCAGGGCCACGAGCCGCTGCAGATCGGACTCGGCGGCCGCCAGCGCGGCCTCGCGCACCGCGAGCTCGGCCTCGCGGTCGCGCCCCTCGATGCGCAGGAGCGCCGCGCCCGCCTCCACGCGGTCGCCGACCCGCACCGGCACCTCGGCCACCAGGCCCGCGACCGCCGTCCCGATGGCGATGTTCTGCGTGCGCGCCTCGACGATGCCCGCGCCGGCGATCCCGCCGCTGAACGGGGAACGCGCCGGCTCCGCGGCGGGCGGCGCGGCCGGCACGGGCTTGGAACCCTGCGCGACGGTGCGCACGGCGAAAGCGAACCCGGCGAGCGCCAGTAGGGGCAGTCCGTACTTCAGGATCATGGCGATTTCCTCGCGGGGCTGGCCCCCGCCTGCTGCGCGCCGACGCTGGTGATGTGGCCGTCGTCCATGCGCGCGATGCGGTCGGCGAACGAGAACGTGCGTGCGTCGTGCGTGACGATGATCAGCGCGCGGCCGGGCGCCACGGCCACCTCGCGCAGGATCTCCATGACGCGGTGCCCGGTGTCCGCGTCGAGCGAGCTGGTCGGCTCGTCGCACACGACGAGCCGGGGGTCGTGGATCAGGGCGCGCGCGATGGCGACGCGCTGCTGTTCGCCGCCCGAGAGCTCGCGCGGGCGCGCGCTTGCGCGGCTGGAGAGGCCCACGCGTTCCAGCAGCGCGGCCGCGCGGCGCAGCGCTTCGCGCCGCGGCACGCCCAGGATCAGCAGGGGCACGGCCGCGTTCTCGGTGGCGGAGAGCGCGGGCAGCAGGTTGAAGGCCTGGAAGACGAAGCCGATCGAGCGGCCGCGCGTGCGCGTGCGCCGGCGGTCGGAGACCGCGTGCAGGTCCTGGCCGAAGACCAGGCACTGGCCCGCGGTCGGGTCGAGGATCCCGGCGATCACCGAGATCAGCGTGGTCTTCCCGCAGCCCGAGGGTCCGACCAGCATCATCAGCTCGCCGCTCTGCACCTCGAGGTCCACGCCGCGCAGCGCGTGCACCGCGGAACGGCCCTCGCCGAACACCTTGGTGATCCCCTTGCAGACGACGGCGGCGTGCGTGGCGTCCATCGCGGTCAGCCCTTGAACACGATCGCGGGCTCGAGCTTCACGACCTTGCGGATGCTGATCAGCGCCGAGAGCATGCAGATCAGCGTCACGGCGCTGGCCGTGATGGCCAGGATCTGCCACGGCATGCGGAAGGCCAGTTCGGAATTGCGCGAGACGTAGCCGAACAGCGAGGCCAGCCCGACGCCGATGCCGTAGCCGATCGTGCCCACGAGCAGCGCCTGGAGCAGGATCATGCGCAGCAGCGTGGCGTTGCCCGTGCCCATCGCCTTCAGCGCGCCGAACTGCTTCAGGTTCTCGAGCGTGAAGCTGTAGAAGGTCTGGCCGGCGATCGCCGTCCCGACCAGGAAGCCGAGCAGCACGGCCATGCCGAAGTTGATCGGGATGCCGGTGTACTTCATGAAGTACAGCATCGTCTTCCACTGGAAGTCCTCGCGCGTCAGCGCCATCAGGCCCGTGCCCGCCTCGATGCGCCGGCACAGTTCGGCCGCGTCGACGCCGGGCCGCGTCCCGACCAGTACGAAGGAGAGCAGCTTGCGCTCGCGCGGGGCGAACGCGGTGGCGCGCGTGAACGTGGTGTAGATCGCTGGTTGTGACTGGAACGTGCGCTGCACGCGGCAGATGCCGACCACGGTCGCGCGGTGGTCGTTGAGCTCGAGCACGTCGCCGATCCCCAGCGGAACGCGCGGGCCGCCGGGGTACTCGGGCGGCTTGGCGAGGCGCCCGTTGGCCCCGTTCTCGTCCACGATCACGCCGTCCGCGGCGCGCAGGTCCTCGAGGCGGCCGGCGACCATCACCGGGGGGCCGCCGATCAGCGTCGCGTCGTCCAGCCCGAACACGTTGCAGGTCTGGAAGTTCCCGTTGGAGAGGCGCGCCTTGAGCAGGCCCTTGTAGAGCGGCACGGCCCAGTCCACGCCCTCGATGCCGCGCACGCGGTAGAGCTGCGTGCTCTGCAGCGGCTTCACGTCGTCGATGAACTGGACCTTGGGATCCATGACCCAGATCGCGGGCTGGCCCATGTCCGTGATCGACGCGAAGGTGCGCGTCATGATCCCCGTGAAGATCGAGAGCTGCTGCGTGATCAGCAGCGAAGCGAACACGATCCCGACGATGATTCCGACGTACTTGGCGCGGTCGCCGACCAGCATCTTGAGCGCGACGAAGTTCATGCGACCTCCCGCGGCCCCGCCGCCGCGCGGATCCCGGCCAGGGAGAAGCGCGTGACGTGCTCGGCCAGCGCGTCGACGTCCGCCGCGCTGCGCGGGATGCGCTGCCCCATCAGCTCGAGCACGGGCGCGGCATGGCGGTAGAACACGCACTGGGCGATCACCGCCTGCGAGCAGCGCAGGATCCCCGGCACGCTGGCGTCCGGGCCCGCGACCTGCGCCACGATGCCGCGCAGGCGCTGGAACAGCGGCACGTGCACGCTTTCGACCAGGCGCTCCAGGGCGCCCGTCGGCTCGACCATCTCGCGCATGAGCAGGCGCATCACCGAGGCCGGCAGGCCGTCGACCAAGAGGCGCAGCAGGAACGAGCGCACGAACGCATGCAGGCGCTCCTCGGGAGTCGAGCGCTCTCCCAGGCCCAGGTCGGGCGGATAGCGCTGCAGGGCGGCGTTCAGGGCGCGCTCCAGGACCTCGTGGTAGAGCGCCTCCTTGCCGCCGAAGTGGTAGTTGACCGCGGCCACGTTGGCGCGCGCGCGCCGGCAGATGTCGCGCACCGTGGCCGCGCGGAAGCCGTGCTCGTCGAAGACCTCCGCGGCGGCCTCCAGGAGCCGCTCGCGGGTGCCGGCGTCGTCCTGGTGCGCGGTGGGCATGCCTCGAAACGATTGTTTCAAGCGCGAGTTTAACGGCGTGGCGCGGCGTGGCAAGCCCGCTGACCGCTCGATCTCCCGGAGGATCCGCCCGCGCCGGCGGGCGGATACCCTGCGCCCCGATGGAGCGTTCCGAGGCCGGCCCCCGGTACTGGCTGCTGCACCTCGCGCTGCCGCTGGCGTTGACGGCCGCCGCCGCGGCCGTCCTGCAATTCACCGACCTGGACCGGCGCGTCAGCGACTTGTACTTCGACCCGCTCGCGCGCACGTTCCCGCGCAAGGAGGATCCGTTCTTCCAGGCGGTGCTCCACCGCGGCCTCAAGTACGGCGTCATCCTGGTGGGCGCCGCCGCAGTCCTCGCGCTGGTCCTGGGCTGGCGCCGTCCGGCGCTGCGTCCGTGGCGCGGACCGTTGATCTACTTCGTGGCGTGCACGGCCGCGATCCCCGCGCTGGTCGGCCTGCTGAAGGCGACGTCGTGGAAGCACTGCCCGTGGGACGTCGTCTGGTACGGCGGCTACGCGCCCTACGTCCACCCGTTCGACGCCGCGGTGGAGGGCGTGCGCGCGGGACGCTGCTACCCGGGCGGCCACGCCTCGGGCGGATACGCGCTGTTCGCGGCCTACTTCGCGCTGCGCCGGCGCGCGCCGGGGTGGGCGCGGTTCGCTCTCGCCGCGGCGCTCGTCTACGGCAGCGTGATGGGCTGGGCGCGCATCGCCATGGGCGCGCACTTCGTCTCGCACATCGCGGCCACCGCGGTCGTGGCCTGGTTCACCTGTCTCGTGCTGTACGAGGCCGGCCTGCGCCGCCGCGAGGGCCGCGCACCGCGCGCGGGCTGATCGACCTCAGGCCGCGTGCAAGCGGGCGTAGACGCCCTTCTTGGCGAGCAGCTCCTCGTGCGTGCCGAGCTCGACCAGGCGGCCTTGATCGAGCACCGCGATGCGGTCGGCGTTGCGGATCGTCGACAGCCGGTGCGCGATCACGATCACGGTCTTGCCGGTCATGAGGCGCTCCAGCGACTCCTGCACGATGGCCTCGCTCTCGGTGTCCAGCGCGCTGGTGGCCTCGTCCAGCAGGAGCAGCGGCGCGTCCTTCAGGAACGCCCGCGCGATCGTGATGCGCTGGCGCTGGCCGCCCGAGAGGCGCGATCCGGCGTCGGCGACGTTGGTCTCGTAGCCCTCGGGCAGGCTGGCGATGAACTCGTGGATCCCCGCCGCACGCGCGGCGGACTCGATCTCGGCCGGCGTCGCGTCCGGTCGGCCGTAGCGGATGTTCTCGCCGATGGTCGTGTGGAACAGGAACGGAACCTGGCCGACCATGGCGTACTGGCGCGTCCACGACTCCAGCGTGAAGTCGCGCAGGTCGGTGCCGTCCGCGCGCACGACCCCCTCGTTGGGATCCAGGAAGCGCGCCACGAGGTCGATCAGCGTGCTCTTGCCCGAGCCCGAGGAGCCGACCAGCGCCAGCGTCTCGCCCGGGCGCACCTCCAGGTCGAGCTCCTGCAGCGCCGGCCCGGAGCCGGAGGGATAGCGGAACGAGACCTTGTCGAAGCGCAGGCCCGCGCCCAGCCCCGCGCACTCGCGCGCCCCGGGCCGGTCCTGCACGTCGGTGCGCTCGGCCAGGATCTGCTCGATCCGCGCCGAGGCGCCCACCGATTCCTGGGCGTTGGTCACGGCGCGCGTGACGATCTTGATGCCGGAGTACATGCCGGCGGTCGACAGGAAGAAGACGGTGATGTCCTCGGCCGACTGGAACTGCCCGCCGAACTGCAGGAGGCCGACCACCAGGATCATCAGCCCCAGGCCCGCCTGCGACAGGAACAGCGTCGACGAGTTGGCCAGCGCCTGGGCCCGCACCATCTTCATCGTCGATCCGACGTACGACGTGTTGACCGCCTTGTAGTCGTCCAGCTCGCGCGCCTCGGCGCGGAAGGCCTTGACGGTCCGGATCCCCTGCAGCATCTGCGTCAGGGCCTGCACCGACGAGCCCAGCTCCGTCAGCGACTTCGTCGAGCCGCGGTTGACCCGCCGCGCCTGGCGGAACACCGGCGCCGCGATCAGGCCCAGGCCGGCGAAGGCGATCAGCGCCGGCACCGGAGCGACCGAGGCCGCGACCGCGAAGGACGAGAGCACCATCAAGGGCTCGAGGATCAGGTCCTTCGACGACTGGTTCGCGACGTTGAGCACGGTGCCCGTGTCGCTCGAGATGCGCGAGATCAGGTCGCCGAAGCGGCGCTGGCCGTGGAACGAGACCGACAGGGAGAGGATGTGGCGCGCGATGCGTTCGCGCAGGTCGACCACCATCCCGACCGCGAGCCGGCGCGACACGGTGGTGTAGAGGTACTGCGCGACGGCCGCGAGCAGCGCCAGCGCGGCCAGCACCAGCGCCACCCGCCCCAGGGCCGGCAGCGTGCTGCCGGGCTGCGGGTCGGCGCCCATGATCCACCCGCGCGCCGCGTCGGTGACGTCCTTGATCCAGCCCGGCCGCTGCTTGGCCGGATCGCTCATGCCCGGGAACAGGATCTCGACGGTCGGATAGATCAGGAGCGGGACGATCTTCTCGGCGAAGGCCGTCACGGCCCCCAGGCCGAACAGCACCAGGAAGGTCGGCAGCCGCGGCCGCAGGTGCGGGCCGAGCAGCCGCCAGAGCGTGCGCAGGTTGGCTTCCACGGCCGGCATCCTACGGGACGCGGAGCCGGGCCCGGCGGGCCCGCGCCGTCGTTCCCCGGGGCGGCCGGAAACGAGCGGGGTCCGGCGGGCGGCTGCCCGTCGGACCCCGGCCGTGGCGTGCGTTCGCGCTCAGAATCCGAACTCGAAGCCCTTCACCTCGGCGCCGCGGCGCGCCTCGGCGGCGTACTTCACGAACGACGAGCGGACGTAGTCGTCGCGCAAGAGGTCGACGTGCTTGGGATCGCCCAGGTTCAGGGGACGCGTCGGCGGCGTGCGGCGCTGGACGCGCGTGATGTAGAAGCCCTGCGGGCCGCGGAAGGGCCCGGCGACCGTGTTCTCGGCCTGGTCGCTGAACACGAAGTCCGTGATCGAGGAGCCGGTCACCCAGTGGGTGTAGCCCGTCTCGCCCACGAAGCCCTCGAGGTCGTTGCGGTAGCGCAGGCCGAAGCGGCCGCGGCGCTTCATCGAGATGTCCGATCCGCGACCCTGCTCGGGGGCCGGCGGGTCCCAGTACTCGCTGTGCTCGTCCATCATGGCGCTCCAGTAGCGGTACGGCTCCTCGACCGCGTCACCGGCGCCGTCCGTGGCCCCCTCGGCCTGGGCCTGCGCCTGCTTGGCGCGCTGCGCGTTGTAGGCCTCGATGTTCGCGTCGAGCTGCGCCTTGATCCGGACGGCCTTCTCGCGCGCCAGCTTCCAGCCGTCGGGCTTCCACTGGAACTTGGGGATGTCGAACGCCGAGATCAGCATGACGTCCACGTCGACCTGACCCAGGCCCATCACCCGGTTGGCGGTCTCCAGGTGCGCGCGCAGGAGCGGCGGCAGGTCGCCGCTCTCGGTCTTGGCCAGTTGCGGCTCGATCTGCTTGCGGTAGGCCTCGAGCATCATGTGGTACTCGAGGTAGCTCTCGGTCGACGGGAAGTAGTAGGTCTGCGTCGCCAGGATGTCGATGTTGAAGTAGGTGCCCTCGAACTGCTTCTTCAGCTCGGCCAGCGCCCGCGCGCGGCCCGCCGCGTCCAGCAGGGCGCCTTCCTTCTCCAGGCGGTCGTGCGTGGCCCGCGACGTGACGAACCAGCGCTTGGCCTCGTCGATCTCGGTCTGCGAGACCGTGTCCTTGACCTTGTTCCACAGGTCGGCGGTCTTGACCACCAGGTCGGGCTTGCCGTCGAAATCGCGGTCCGCGGTCAGCACCAGGTCGCCGGGCAGGCCGTCGAAGGAGGTCTTCCAGTCGATCGTCGCGAACATCGCGTCGCGCACGATCTGCCGCATCATCTGCGTGTAGATCCCGTCTTCCTTGGGCAGCGGCTCGCCGGTCTTCTCGGCGTGCTCCTTGCGCATCTTGTAGCTGGTCTGCGCGTCGTCGAGCAGCACCGCGCCCGAGTCGGCGCGCACCGCCTCGACGGTGGTGACCGGCCAGTCGTCCGGGTTCTCCGGGTAGAACACGCGGTCGAAGTACATCGTCTGGCGCAGGTTGTCGCGGTACCAGGCGACCGAACGGAACGCGCGCGCGATCTCGGCGTCGGTGTCCAGGACCGGATAGTTGGCCTTGAACTCGTCGACCGTGCGGCGGAACTCGGCCTCGAACTCCTCGTCCGTCGGCACGAGCTGCTCCTCGAGCAGGCTGCGCTTGGCGTCGCGCGCCTTCTGCCACTCCGCGCGCAGTTCCGCGTCCTGCATCAGGAGCTGGCTCTGCTTCGCCGTCTCCTGCTCCAGGGCCTGGGCGCGCGCCTCGGGCGACTCGAACGGGGTCGTGCGCTCGCGCTCGGCGACGGCACGCTCGGCGGCTTCCCGCGCGCGCGGCGCGAGGCGCGCCTCGATCGCGGCCGTGGCGGAATCCGTGGCGCGCCTGTCGAGCTCGTCCTCGATGATCAGGCCGACGCGGTACATCTCGAACTGCAGGCGGCAGGGCCCGTAGATCAGGAACCGCTGGATCTCGGTGTCGGGCACGCGCTTGCCGTTCACGAACAGCGGCTCGCCGAAGATCGAGGCCTCGGGCGGCGCGGGCGGGTTCTGCTGGGCCGGGAGCGGGGCCGCGGCGCCGGCCAGGATCAGGCCGGCGAGTCCGGAGAGGAGGAAGCGGGTGTCCATGAGGAATGCTCGGGCGGTCGGGGGATCGGTGCGGGGAGCCGGGCTGGGATCGCTCCCCGCGAAAACGGGGGGAACAGGCTACGCCTGCCGCCACGGGGCGGCGAGATGTTTTTCGGCCGTGGGAGGCCCCGGACCGGACGTGCGGGGTCCCCGGCGGGTTCCTGATAGTCTAGACGTTTCCGGCCGCCGCCCAGGGCCGGGCCGGGCAGCCCGAGACGGGCCTGTCCGCCGCTCCGCGCGGGTGGCGCAGTCCGGCCCCGCGGCCGGCACAGCCCCGGATTCCATGGCACGGACCACGATCTACACCCCGCGCACGATCTCGCTGGTCACCGAGCTGATCCACGCGCCCTCGCAGCCGGATCCGGCCCCGATCCAGCGCGTGCACGACCACCTGTTCCGCACCGGCTCGCCGCCGTACTCGAGCTTCATGGTGACGCCCGCCGGGCCCGTCCTCTCCAACCCCGCGGCCGTCCCGGGCGCCAACTCCTTCGCCGCCTTCCGCCCGGACCGCTTCCAGTTCTGCGAGGAGCTCTCGACCGCCACCTACGACGAGTTCGCGAGCCGCGTGCGGTCGGTGTCCGAGCGCGTCGCCAGCGAGCGCGGCCTGGCGCTCTTCATGGCGCAGGTCGTGACGCTGCGCACGCTGGTCAACCCGCGCACGTTCCAGGACAGCCGCCAGTACCTGAAGGCCGCGATGTTCGGCTTCGACGACGAGACCGAGGCCTTCGGCCGCGAGCCGGCGCTGCTGGGCATCCGGCTGGTGTTCCCGGCCGGCAACGGCGAGGCCGGCAGCCACGCGCTGCGCATCGAGTCGTTCAGCAGCGACGCGCGCTCCCTGTTCCTGGAGATCGTCTCGACCTACGGGCCGCTGCGCACGGACGGCGGGCTGGTGCAGGCCGAGGAGAACATCCACGCCTCGTATCGCTTCGTCACCGAACGCGCGCTGCGCTTCATCGGCTACTTCGACACGTCGGCCGCGGGCCCCCCGGAGGAGATCGACCCCGGAACCGATTCCGAGCCGGATCCGGACGTCGATCCGGAGGCGGGATGAACGGCGTCGCGCGTCCGGGCCGGCGGGCCGCGCTGGCGGCGCTGCTCGCCGCGGCGGCGCTGGGCTGCGAGCAGCCGGCGGCCGTGCAGCCCGTCGACTGGCCGCCGGGCACCGTGCTCGCCCTGAACGGCGAGCCCATCTCGGCGGCCGAGGTCGACGAGGTGGCCGCGATCGTCGCCCGCGCCGAGCCGCACTCGGCCGTGCCCCACCTGCGCCGCATCGCGCTGACCAACGTCGTGCTGGCGCGCGCCGCGGCGCGCCAACTGGCGGGCGAGGCGCGCGAGCGCGCGCGCGCACAGGCCGCGGCCTTCGCCGACGCGCTGCGCGCGGGCACGGCGGACCAGACGCCGCTCCTGGCCCCGGACCAGACGACGCAGGAGGGCGGCGTCGCGCAAGTGGGCCTGGAACTGTGGAGCTGGGCGCTCGACGCCAACCTCGGCGCGTGGTCCGATCCGCTGGAGCTGGCGGGATCGTGGCGCGTGGCGCGTGTCGACGAGCGCACCCGGCGCGAGCGCCCCGGCGAGATCCACTTCCGCATCACCTGTTACACATTCCCCTGGTTCGAACGCAGCGACGCGCAACGCGAGATCGACGCCTTCCTGGACCGTTCGAAGCTCGAGTTCGTCGATCCCGCCTGGCGCGACGTCGTGCCGACGTTGTGGCAACGCCGATTGCGAGGTTCCCCATGAAGCTCTCCACCCTGCTCCCCATCGCGCTGGCCGCCGCGACCGCGCTGCCGGCCGCGGCCGCGACGCGCGAGGATCCGCCCGCGCCGGCGCCCAAGCTCGAGGCCTGGCCCAAGCCGGACAACAAGGAGAAGCTGCTCACCGACATCGAGCGCGTGGTCAAGGCGCACGTGCCCGAGATGGCGGTGCAGGGCCGGGACGAACTGATCGCGGTCGGCGCGGCCGCCGTGCCCTTCGTGCTGCAACGCTACGGACGCGAGAAGGACGAGGAGGCGCGCGACCGGCTGCACGAGGTGCTCCTCGCGATCACCGCCGCGGACCAGACGCGGCTCCTGGCCAAGGAGTTCGACGACAAGCTGACGCCCGTGCGCACGTTCGCCCTGTGGCGCGCCTCGTACTTCCCCGACGCGGGGATCCGCGCCGCGGCCGACAAGGCCTGGCAGCGCATCCAGAAGCAGGGCGACAAGGCCGACGAGGAGGAGCGCTACGCGGCGGCGTTGTGCACGGCCGCGACGGGCTCGACCGTGGGCCTCGAGGGGCTGTACGACGCCTGCAACGGCAAGCGCTGGGACAAGTCCAAGCGCGAGCTGCGCGCCGCGTTGGAGGGCTGCCGCGGCCCGGACGCCAGCAAGTTCGTGCTGGCCAGGCTGGAAGGCGCCGACCGCCGCGGCAAGGTCGCGGTGCTGCGCATGCTGGCGGGGTGCGGCGACCGCGAGTCGGCCGCGCGCCTGCGGCCGTTCCTCGACGAGGAGGACAACTCCATACGCGTGGCGGCGATCAACGCGCTGCGCGGCATGGTCGACGGGGCGCCGCCGCTCGAGGACCTGTCGGCGTTCGAGGCGATCGAGATGGCCAAGGAATGGAAGGGGAAGAAGCTGTGAACCTGTGGAACACCTGCGCCGCCCTGTGCGCCGCGCTGATCCTGGCGGCACCCGCCGCCGCGCAGAAGGGCGACAAGAAGCGGGCCAACGATCCCGCGGCGTGCACGGTCTGCCAGGGCGACCCGGCGCTGATGGAGGCGGGCGGGATCGTCGCGCACGGCGGTTTCCCCTTCGGGCGCGGAGGCTCGGACACGAACAAGGTGGACGAGCACCTGGCGACCAGCGACATCCGCTGGATCGAGACGAAGAACTTCCGGCTGGGCTTCGCGCTGGGCGCCTACAAGGTCAAGCGCGAGGAGAAGAAGAAGTTCCTGGCGGAGCTGACGCGCCTCGCCGCGGTCTTCCCCAAGGTCACGCCGGAGTCGACCTACCTCGACCCGTGGCTCAGGCTGCACCTGTACGCGCAGCGCTGCGAGGACATCCACGCGCGCTTCCTGATGCTGATCGAGGGCGAGGCCGCCTCGTTCGCGGACGGCTCGGGCGTCTGGCGCGGCACCTACCAGGGCGAGGGTCCGTACCTGGGGATGAAGGAGAAGTACGAGATCATCGTGCTGCCCAACGAGGCCGCGCACGTGGACTTCCTGCTGTCGCAGGCCGGCCTGCGCATCCGCAACACGCAGCGCTGGCACTTCGTGGACCGCGGCGCGATCACCGTCTCGATGCACACGCAGCAGGGCAACCTGCGCAGCGACGGCGGCCTGCACGGGCACATCGCCTTCAACCTGGCGCACAACCTGTTCGACGGGCTGAACCACTACAGCTACGACACGCCGATCTGGCTGCACGAGGGCCTGGCGCACTTCATGGAGCGCGAGATCGACCCCGACAACAACAGCTTCGACGGCGGCGAGGGCGCGGTCGCGGACATGACCAGCAAGAGCAACTGGAAGCCCGAGGTGCTCAAGCTGATCAACGCCAACGAGGCGCCGCGCATGCCCGAGCTGATGGCGCTCAAGAACTTCGGCGAGCTGAAGCTCCCCCACCACTTCACGACCTGGTCGATGGTCGACTTCCTGGTGCAGACCAAGCCCAAGGAGTTCGGCGCGTTCCTGTGGGCGATCAAGCGCAACTACGACGAGCGCGGCATCCCGACCGGGGCGAACCTGGGCGACTGGCACCGCACGCAGTTCAAGGAAGTGCTGGGCTGGAGCTACACGGAGTTCGACGCCGCGTGGCGCGAGTGGGCCCTGAAGGCCTACCGGCCGGGCGTCCCCAAGGGGGGCGACTCGCCCTACCCGCCCAACGTGCCCGGGAGCATCCCCGGCGGCGGCTGATCCGCGCCCCGGACCGGGAAATCGCTTCCGGCCGGCCGGCCCTGTGCCGGCGGGCGCGCGGCGCACCCGCGGAAGCGGGGTACGCTGTCCTGGAACGCAACCTGGAGCGCCCGGCGGCCGATACGGTCCGGGGACGCGCGACGCCGCTCGCGCGTTTCGGGAACTGCGCCCATACTGTGAGGCCCTCCAACGCGCACGCTCACGTTAGAGTTGGTTTCGAGGACCCGGCTGCGGCCGGCCCGAGCCCGCTCACCGACCGCATCTCCAGCTCGGCGCGCAACCTGACCCGCATCGGATGATCCAACGCAAGAAACGCATCGTCCTCTTCCTGCCGCACCGGGCCGACCCGGAGCAGGGAGTGCGGGTCAGCGCCGACCTGACGCCGATCGAGCTCCTGCAGATCGCCGGCCTGCCGGACCAGAACGGCTACGAGTGCGTCGTGATCGACGCGATGGTCGAGCCCGACCACATCGCGAAGGTTCTCGAGGCCTGCGACGGGGCGCTCCTGTTCGCCAGCTCGTGCATCCTGGGCTACCAGGTCGCCCACGGCGCGCACGTGGCGAAGGCCGTGCGCCAGCGCTTCCCGAAGCTCCCGATCCTGTGGGGCGGCTGGTTCCCCAGCGTCGCGCCCGAGCTGTACTTCAAGGAGGGCATCGCCGACGCGGTCGGCCTGGGCCAGGGCGAATTCACGTTCTGGGAAGCGGTGCAGGCCATCGACAACGGGACGAAGCTGGACGACGTCGCGGGCCTGGCGCTGTGGCGCGACGGACGCCTGGCGTACACCGCGCACCGGCCGGTCGTCGGGTTCGACCAGATCCCTGACGTGCCCTGGCACCTCTTCGACTTCGAGAAGTACGTCGCGCTGCAGAACGACCGGAGCACCGACTGGAAGGTGCGCCACAAGTACGCGAACCCGTGGGACATGCCGGCCGGCACGCCGCTGCGCGGGTTCAGCTACTACTCCAGCTTCGGCTGCCCCGAGCCGTGCACGTTCTGCTGCTCGCCGTTCGTGACGAACCGGCGCTGGAAGGCGCTGCCCGGCAAGCTCCTCGCCGAGCGCGTGCTGGAGTGCCACGACCGCTTCAAGATCAACGTCCTGCGCTTCCAGGACGCCAACTTCGGCGTGCACGAGAAGCGCAGCAACGAGTTCTGCGACGGGCTGATCGCGGCCGGCTCGCCGTTCTGGTGGAACGGCACCTACGAGATCGAGACGATCGCGCGCTACAAGGACGAGTCGCTCGACCGCCTGCGCGACTCGCGCTTCCACATGGCGGCGCTGGGCGCCGAGGCCGGCTCCAAGGAGCAGCAGGAGCGCATCAAGAAGCGCATCGACATCCAGGGCGACCTGGAGAGCTCGCTGCGCCGCCTCAACGAGCGCGGCATCCAGACCGGCGTGTCCTGGATCATCGGGTACCCCAACGAGACGCGCGACTCGATGATGGCCACGCTGGAGTGGGCCGCGCGCATCAAGTACCTGTTCCCGAACTCCCCCAGCGACATCTTCCCGTTCCGCCCGATCCCCGGCACCGAGGACTTCGACGCCGCGGTGAAGCTGGGCTACCAGCCGCCGCGCACGCTCGAGGAATGGGGTTCGTGCCTGGAGTACAAGTACGCGTTCGACGATATCGGCCTGCCCTACGACGTCCTGCGCGAGTGGAAGCGCTACGGCGTGGCGTCGACCTTCTACGACAACCTGGCGCGCGAGGGCTCGGGCACGGTGCGCGGCCTGATGCGGCGCATGTCGGGCTGGCGCCTCAAGAACCAGAACTACAGGTTCCCGCTCGAACAGAAGCTGTTCCACGTCTACGTCAAGATGACCGGTCAGCGCACGCAGGCCGACGTCCTGAAGCGCGACACGACCTCGGGCGTCACGCCCAACGCACCGGTGGCCTGATCCCGTGATCGCACACAAGAAGAAGATCGTCCTGTTCCTGCCGCACCGCGCCGACCCGACGCGCGGCGAGATGTTCAGCGCCGATCTGTTGCCGCTGGAGCTCTTGCAGATCGCGTCCGGTCCCGTGGCCGCGGGCTACGAGGTCGTGCTGATCGACGCGATGGTCGAGGCCGACTACCTGAAGAAGGTGCTCGCGGCCTGCGACGGCGCGCTGCTCTTCGCCAGCTCGTGCATCCTGGGCTACCAGGTGTACGACGGCTACCAGGTCGCCAAGGCGGTGAAGGAGCGCTATCCCAGGCTCCCCGTGATCTTCGGCGGCTGGTTCCCCAGCGTCACGCCCGAGATGTGGCTCTCGGCCGGCGTGGCCGACGCCGTCGGCCTGGGCCAGGGCGAGCTGACCTTCGACGAGGTCGTGAAGGCCGTCGACCACGGCACCGACCTCGCCGACGTCGCCGGCCTCGCGCTGTGGCGCGACGGGCGCGTGCACTACACGGCGCACCGCGCGGTCGTCGGCTTCGACCAGTTCAAGCCCGTGCCCTGGCACCTCCTCGAGTACGAGAAGTACGCCGAGCTGCAGGTCAAGCCCACGCACCTCAAGGTGCGCCACCGCTTCCCGCTGCCCGGCCAGTGGACGCCGCAGAACCCGCCGCGCGGCTTCTCGCACTTCTCCAGCTTCGGCTGCCCCGAGCCGTGCACGTTCTGCTGCTCGCCGCTGGTCACCGGCCGGCGCTGGAAGGCGATCCCGGGCCGTCAACTGGCCGAGGAGATCGCCGAGCTGCAGCAGCGCTTCAAGTTCGACGTGCTGCGCTTCCAGGACGCGAACTTCGGCGTGCACGAGAAACGCACGCGCGAGTTCTGCGAGGGGCTCGTCGAGCTGAAGGTGCCGATCCACTGGAACGGCACGATCGAGATCGAGACGATCATGCGCTACAAGGAGGAGACGCTCGATCTCCTCGAGGCCTCGCAATGCCACCTGCTCTGGCTGGGCGCCGAGGCCGGCACCAAGGAGATGCAGGAGCGCATCAAGAAGAACATCGAGATCGAGAACATCCCGAAGGCCATCGGCAAGCTGGCCGACCGCGGCATCGTTCCCGGGACGTTCTGGATCATCGGATACCCCGGCGAGACGCCCGAGTCGATGCGCGCGACGCTGCGCCAGGCTGCGATGGTCAAGCACAAGTACCCGCTGGCCGGCAGCGAGGTGTACCCCTTCCGCCCGATTCCCGGCACCGAGGACTTCGACGCGGCGATCAAGCTCGGGTACGAGCCTCCCAAGGACTTCTACGAGTGGGGCAAGTGCTTCGAATACAAGTACAACTCGCACAACACGCCGCTGCCCGAGGACGTGCGCGAGACGTGGCGCCTGTACAACAACACCGCCGCGATCTACGACAAGCACGTGCAGGAAGGCCCGGCCTGGATGCGCGACCTGCTCAGCAAGGCGGCGGGCTGGCGCCTCAAGAAGGGTCGCTACGGCTTCCCGATCGAGCAGAAGCTGTTCGACATGTACGTCAAGGCCACCGGCCAGACGCAGCCGGGCACGCAGGACTACCAGCCGGCGATCGACGCCTGAGCGTCAGCGCTCCACGGTCTCCCGGACCCACGACCGGAAACGGTCTTCGAGCCTCGGCAACTCCGCGCCGAACACCTCCAGGAACAGGTCGCGCGCGCTGGCGGGCGCTCCGGAGCGCGCGTTCGCCGCGGCGAGGTCGGCGCCGATCATCGCGCCGCGGATCTGCGTCTCCCAGGCCTCCATGCGCTCGGCCACGTCCTTGCCCGCGCCGGTGCGCAGGAAGGTCAGGAACGCCCACGACTGCGCGTAGAAGTCGAGGCCGCGCTCGCGCCCGACCTTCCACAGCTCGATGCCCTTCCAGTCCAGGAGGTCGGGCAGCGCGGTGAAGTTCTCCGCGACGCACAGGCGCGACAGCCGGCCGACGTCGAAACGTCCGCCGGTCGTGAGCTTCCCCTCGACCAGCGCCCACGTGCCGTCGCCGCCGTGCACCTCGGCGAGGCCCTCGTGGTACCAGCTCGGCAGCGCGACGCGCGACGTGGCCTGGTCGAACACGTGCGTCAGCTCGTGCAGGAGGATCCCGACCAGCTGGCTCTCGCTCAGCCCCTCGCTGCACAGGATCGCCAGCCCGTAGCGCGGCGTCGCCACGCCGGTCACGACCTTGTGATCGCCCAGATCCGCCGCGTCGAGCCAGCGCTCGTACAGGGCGCGCGTGTCGACGACGACGACGGGCAGCGGGCGCGTCGGCCGGGCGCCCAGGTCCGCTTCCAGCGCCGGCAGGAGCTGGCGCGCGATCGACAGGAGGTGCTGCGCCTGTTCGCGGCCGTGCGTCGAACGGATGCGCAGGTCGTCGTCGCCGGCCTCGAAGATCGACTTCAGCTCGGGCACGAGCTCGAGGAACGCGTCGCGCAACCAGGGCTCGCCGTTGATCGCGATCGCCTCGTCGCGGATGCGCGCGGCGGCCTTGGCCGGGATCGTGCCGCCGTCGACCACGATGGCGCCGCGGCCGTCGAACTCCAGCGGACGGTCGCGCTTGCGCAGCAGCGACAGGTACTCGCGGCGGGCCTCCTCCTCCAGGCCGCGCGCGTGGCCCCACGAGGCCAGCGCGAGCTGGCCCCTCTGATCGTCGATCTCCAGGCGCCGCGCGCGCTTGACGTACGCCTCGAGCTTCGCGGCCGACGGCTTGGGCGCGCGCTTCTTCCAGAAGTGCTCGTCCAGGCGCTGCATGTAGCCCAGCACCGTGGTCGCCGCCGCGTTCCTGCGCTCGGACGCCTCGACCGCCAGGCGGATCTGCTCGGCGGCCTGCAGCGCGAGGCCCTGCTTGCGCAGCTCCACGCCGTACTCCAGGTGCCGCTGCCCGCATTCGATCAGCCACTCCAGGCGGCGCTTCTCGAACTCGGTCCGCGCCTGCTGGGTCTGCGCGGCCGCGGACGGCGGCACGACGCACAGCGTCGCCAGCACGAGCGCCAGGAAGAAGGCGATGCGCATGGGGCTCCCGCCGCCGATTGTAGCGCCGCCGGCGCGCGCGGCGTCACTCCTCGTCGGTCGCGCCGCGCGCCGCGATGCCGCCCAGGCGCCGCTCCACGATCAGCTCGATCACCACGTCGGCGCGCGCGCTCTCGACCAGGGCCGCGTCGAGGCGCGGCGTCCAGGCGCAAACCAGCGTGGAGAAGTGCTCGGCCAGCAGGCGCTCGAGGTAGGGCCCGAACGAGTCGTGGACGAACAGCGCGCGCGGCAGGCGCGCGTCGTCGACCGTGCTGACCCGCACGCCGCCCTGCCGGCGGCCCTGGCGCTCCTGGACGACGCGCGCGCGCGGCTCGCGCGGCACGTACTCCCACGGCGTGCCGGCGAGGACGTCCTCGACGTACATGCTGCGCGCCATCGAGTCGTACAGGTGCGGCGCGGGGACGAGATCGAGCGCGGCGTCGGCGAGCGGCGCTGGAACCGCGTGCGCGGCCTGCAGGCGCTCGACGATCGCGCGGTACGCGATCCGGGTCCCCCGGTGCTGCCAGTGCGTGCCGTGCGGGCAGTACAGCGCCTCGTCGCCGCGCAGCGCGCGGTCGCCGGCGCGCAACGCGGGGCGCAGGTCGAGATACGCGCCCCACCGCCGGCCTTCCAGCTCGTCGATCAGGCGCTCCAGGCGCGTCGGCGCCACCTGCTCCAGCGCCGGCGCCACGAGGTCGGGGAAGATCGTCTCCTTGGTCGGAACCAGGACGGCGAGGTAGGTCGCGCCGCGCGCGCGGACCAGGGCTTCGCGCTCCGCGAGGGAGTCGGCGATGGCCGCCACGTCCGCGGCGCTGACCGGCCGCGTCCCGCGGAACAGCTCGACCGAGTGCGAGCCCGTGTAGAACAGCCACCCTTCGCGACCGACGTAGGCGCGCTCGGTGGGCGACACGCCCAGCGCGAAGTACTTCACGAGCGAGTTCCAGCGCAGCAGCCGGTCGCGCAGTCCGAACGTGTCCCGGAAGTGCGCGTCGAGCTGCTCCGGCAGCTCGAGCAGCTCGCGCAGGTTCGTCGGCGGCGCGGGCGCGGGCGCGGCCGGCCGGCGCTCCGGCGCGGGACCGCGCGCCTCGACCGGGCGCACGAACGCGTCGACGGTCGGCGCGCAGAGCGCCGCCGCGAACAGCGCCACGGCGGTCCCGTGGAGGGCCGTGCGCCTGGGCCGGCGTGCGGGCACCTGGTCCATGCCGGGCAAGGCTAGGCGCGGAGCAGTCGGCGCGCCACGGCCGCGCCGGTCAGTGGCTGATCTGCGACCACTCGACGCGCAGGACGCCGCGCTCGCGCGCGATGATCTCCAGCATCTCGGGCGCCTGCAGCGCGTTGCGGCAGCGCACGTGGAACACGAGCTCGAAGGGCTCCTGCGGTTCGCCGCGGCGCCCCGACAGGTCCTGCAGGCGGATCTCGTGCGCCTTGAGGATCGCCGCGACGCGCGTGGAGAGGCTGGTCAGCTCCGAGGCCGTCCCGGTGACGATCAGACGGCGGTAGATCACCGGCGCGACGCGGCGCGAGATCGGATCGAGCCCGGCCAGCACGACGATCACGACGGCCGCGCCGACGATGGCGGTGGCGTACTCGCCCTGGCCGATCACGATGCCCAGGCCCGCCACCGTCCAGACCGTCGCCCCCGTCGTGATGCCGCGCACGATGTCGCCCGCGCGGATGACCGTCGCGGCGCCCAGGAAGCCGATGCCCGTCACGATGCCCGCGGCGAGCCGGTTGGGATCCATCACGATCTTGCCGGCGATGTTCGTGTTGAGCACGTCGGCGGGGATCATGCGCGACGCGAAGATCAGCAGCGACGACGCCAGGCACACCAGCATGTGCGTGCGCAGGCCGGCGGGCCTGCCGTGCATCTCGCGCTCGAACCCGATCGCGCCTCCGATGAGGATCGAGAGCAGGATGGGTGCCCACTCGAAGTGGGTGATCTGGTCCATGAGGCTCGGGGTCTCGGGCATGGCGGCGGGAGGAGCGTCGCTCCGGAGCGCTTCCTCGCATCGGCACGGTATCCAGCGCGCTGGAGCGCATCCAGAAACCCTTTCCCGCCCGGCGGGCGCGCGGCACGCGACGCCGCGGACCCGCTCACACGTCGCCCGCGTCGATCGTCGCGCCGGCGCGCGATTCGACGCTGTGCTGGCGATCGCCGCCGGCAGCCTTGACGGTGATCGTGCAGGTTCCCGACGGCGCGACGGGGAACGAGAACGTGCCGTCGGCGGCGGAGCGCCGCGTCAGCGTGAGGCGCGCGTCGCCGCCCAGATTCGCGCTGAGCTGGACCGAGGCGTCGTGCGTGCCGAAGCGCACGCGGCCGTGGATGCGGCCTTGCGGGAGCGCGAGCGTCCAGGCGGCACCGCTCTTCGGGACCTCGACGTCGGCGTACAAGGCCGCGACCAGGTCCTCGGACTCCAGCGTGGCGCGCAGACTCCAGGACCCGGGCGACGGCAGCCGCACCCGCAGCCCCGCACCGTCGTCCGCCGCTCCGGCCGGGATCGTGAGCACCGGCGGGCGTTCCTCCCCGGAGCCGCGCAGCACCACGTTCCACGCGCCGAGCGCGCTCGCCGCGGAATCCCAGCGCACGATCAGGTCGACCGGCTCGGCGACCACGACGTCGTGGATCACGACGCCGCCCTCGGGGATCACGGCGTCCCAGACGATCGCAGGAGCGAGGTCGTCGTGCGTCCGCGAATGTGTCGACCGCGGATCCTCCGGCAGGCGCGCGGGCACGCGGCGCACCTGCACGCCGCCCGGCGCGAGCCGTTCGACGCGCCAGCGACCCGCCGCGTCCGACTCGGCGGTGCGCACCGCGCCGTCGCCGCTCGAAACGGCGACGAATGCGCCCGCGATGGGCGCGCCCGACGCCCAGCGCACGATCCCTTCGATCGCACCGCCCGGCGTGAGGCGGATCTCGACGTCCGCGTCCGCACGGCCCGGCGTGAGATCGACGGGCCCGCCCAGCGCGGGCGCGTAGCCGTCTGCGTCCGCACGCAGCCACCACGCGCCGCCGCCGCGCTGCGCGATATCGAAGCGGCCGTCGGCGTCCGTGGTGCCGCGCTCGCCGGTCCGGGCGACGTCGACGCGCTGGTCGAACCCCTCCGTGCCCACGGACTCCTGCGGCAGCAGCTCCGCGAACGTGCGCAGGCGCGCGTTGGCGACGGGCTTGCCGTCCGCGGTGACGCGCCCGCGCAGGGCCGGCAGGCGGTGGAGGCGCGCCACGGCGACGTCGGGCGCCGAACCGGGAGCAAAGGGGCCCACGAGCGCCGACTCGAACCCCAGCGCGCGGACCTCCACCTCGAACGTGCCCGGATCGACCGGCACGCGCGCCTCGCCGCCGGCGCGTTCGATCTCCGGCTTCTGGTCTCCCCCGCGTCGATGGCTGCCCTGGAGGTGCCAGATCCGCCACCCGAACCGCTCGAGCGGCCGGCCGTTGTCGTCCTCGACCCGCAGCGTGAGCGCGCGCGACCGCTCCAGCCGCAGCACGATGTCGTGCCGCCCGGCCTCGACCCCGGTCAGCGCCGCGGTGCAGCTCTCGTCCCGCGGATCCGTCGTTCGCAACTCGAACACGGAGCCGGCCGCGCCTTGGACGCGGAAGCGGCCGTCGGAGTTCGAGTAGAGCATGGTCGAACCGGAACCTCCGAACGAGCTGCGATAGCTGGAGTGGACCAGCGCCTTCGCCACCGGGGCGCCGTCGAGTCCGAGCACGATGCCGCTGATCGCCCGCGGATCGAGGTACGGGGGCACGACCAAGTCGACTCCCTCCCGCACCTCCCCCGCCGCGAGTTCGAGGCTCGCACCCGCGCTGGCGCGCTGATCCTGCGTCTCGGCCCGCAGGATCACGGAACCCGCCGGAACGTCGCGCAGCGCGAATGCACCGGCCGGATCCGAGCGGACGGACTCGGAGCGGCGCCGCCAACTGCCGGGCTGCTCGCCGGGGACGGACACGTGCACCGTCGCGTCGACGACGAGCATTCCGTCGGGTTCGACCACGCGCCCCAGGATCGTCGCGCCCGGTCGCAGCACGAGATCGCCGGCGTCGTGGCGCGACGCATCGGGCGGCACTTCGATCCACGTCTCGCAGGACGCGAAGCCCGGCAGATGGGACGTCAGTTGTGCGGCGAGGATCCGTGCCGCGGATCCCGGATCCACCGCCGCCGCGAACCGGCCGTCCGCGCCCGTCGTCGCCCGGGCGAACGCCTCGTCGGGCCTGTGGAGGATGCGGAACCCGCCTGCATCCTGGGTGCCGATGCGCAGGAGCGGGACGCTGACCTCGACCCCGACGAGCGGCCGCGCGGTCCCGTCGACGCAGCGGCCGACGATCGTGAGCGGCGTGCGGGTCGACGCGACGTCCGTGGGCGCAGGTTCGACGGGTGCATCGCTCGTGCGCTGGGACGAGCGGGGCGCGGGGACGAGGTCGGGCTCTTGGGCGTGCGGCGAACCCGCGCCCGATGCGCGCGCGGGAGCGACGCCGGAGACGTCCGCCGGAACGGTGCTGCGCAGAAGCGAGAAGATGCCCCAGAAGAGGAGCAGGGCCAGGGCGGCGAGCAGGGCGAGTCGGAAGAAGGGCATCGGCGACCTCGCCGGCAGCGTACCGCGCGCCGCAGACCGGCAGGAAGCGGTCCGGATGCCGTGAAAGACCCGGCCCGCCCGCGGACAGACCCGATCGCTGGAGGGCGTCGTCCTCCGCCCTCACCCCATGCGCGCCTGCGCCCTTCCTGGAGAAGGACGGCGCGCTGTCTTCAGACTTTCTCCGTCATGAAAGCCACACTCGCAACTCCGTTGTTCCTCGCGCTCCTCGGCAGCCCTGCGCTGGCGGAGGACCTCTCCTTCACCGTCCAGGCCACCATCACACTCGCGGACTTCTCGCACAGCGCCGTCGGCGACATCACGTTCGAGACGATGGCCAGCAAGCTGTGGGTCTGCAACGCGCTCGTGAGCGGACAGGTCTACGAGGTCAGCCTGGTCACGGGCCTCACCCTGTCCCAGTTCTCGCCCGCGTCGATCCCCGGCCTCGCGCTGGGACCTGACGCCCTGGCGATCCCGAACACGGCCGGCAGTCCCGACGTCTTCGTGTTCAGCTCGTTCGGCGAGTCGGAGGGCGGCCGCGTCACGCAGACGGGCGCGCTCGTCAACGACTTCGGCACCTCGCACGGCGCGACGGGCGCCGATTTCGACGCCGCCGGGAACCTATGGATCGCCACGGGAACGGTTGCGGGTGCCGGTTCGACGCTGCGCCGGATCAACCCGGTGACCGGCGCCGTCCTGCAGGTCGTGCCGATCCTGGCGAACTCGGCGCGCGTCGTCGACCTCACCTTCGATCCGGTGACGAACGCCTGCTACTGCCTGCTGGAGGGCTCGAACCTCTTGGTCGAGGTCAGCACATCGACGGGCGCCCAGCTCTCGCAGACCGACCTGACGCCGTACCTGCCCGGCTCCATCGGCATCAACGGCGGCCTCGACTTCGACCGGTTCGGCCAGTTCCTGTACGTGGGGGGGTTCAACTCGAACCAGATCCGCGTCCTGCGCCGCGACTTCGACCGCACGATCTGCGACGGGACGGGCGCCTCCACGGCGTGCCCTTGCGGCAACGTGGGACAGCCCGGCAAGGGCTGCGACAACTCCTTCGCGACGGGCGGCGCACGGCTGGACTCGCTCGGCCTGCCCTCCGTCGCGTTCGACGACCTGACGTTCACGTGCGACGGCATGCCCCCCACGACGACCTGCCTCTTCTTCCAGGGCACCACGACGCCCGAGTCCGTGCCCGCGGTGTTCGGCGACGGCCTGCGCTGCGTGGTTGGAACCGTGATCCGGTTGGGCACCAAGACGACGTCCGGCGGTGCCGCGTCGTACCCCGGCCCCTCCGACCCGCTGGTCAGCGTGCGCGGCGCGATCCCGGTCGGGGGCGCGACGCGCTTCTACCAGGTCTGGTACCGCAACGTCGCGGCGTTCTGCACCCCCAGCGGGTTCAACCTCTCGAACGCGCTGCGGATCCGCTGGCAGTAGGCACCCGGAAGTCGGGACGGCGAGCGGGTGTTGGCAAGATCGCCCTCGTGCGCTCGCCGTCCTGGCTCCGGGGTGCGGGAATCGTGTCGCGTGCGGGAGCGGGGGCAGCCTCACTCCGCCGGACGCGGACCGACGCCTGCGTGATCGGTCCGGACGACGACGGCCGCGCAGATGAGAAGGCCCATCCCATGCGTAGCCCGAAGACGGGGCGTGCACCGGACCTCCGGCGACCCCGCGGCGCGGAAGGAGCATGCAGGAGCAGCAGTGCCTCTCACGAGATCCAAGGGGACAAGACGCAGCTTCAGCTCCGTCCCCGCTCCACGGGCCACCGGATCAGGACTCTGGGGAGGCCTGCCGCGGCCACCGGGCCCTCCCAGGGACGCTCGCAACGCCGGCGTGGTCCGGGGTAGCTCGCGGGCGAAGGGCGCGCCTCGGGGGGGCGCGTCCGACGGCGCAGCCGACAGCACGCCCGGGCAACCCTAGCGGCTGTCCGCACCCGGGTCGGGGAACGCCACGAGGCTGACCGAGGCGCCCGCACAGCCGGCTTCCCCTGTGGGCCTGCAGGAGGCCGGCCCGCCCCTTCAGGACACGCCGGCCTGGGTCTTGGGCCTTCGGAACCCCGGCCTGTGAAGGGGACGGGCCTGCCCGCCCCCCCGTCCGCGGAACCTGCGAGCGAGGGTCTCGTCCCCGGGACCCACCCGCGCGCATTGAGCGCAACTAATCTACCCATTTATTGCCTTTTGTACGATGTTGCAATAAATTCTAGGTAGCCGTAGGAGGCCGCCCCTGGCCTCTTCCCGGGTTCAGCCTCATCCCCCATCCACCTCGGATCCCCACCATGCTCTCCCGTTCCTCTGCCCTCGCCGCGGCTCTGCTCGCTCTCGCCGGTCTGGGCTCGGCCCAACAAAACGTCTCCGGCGCGGGCAGTCTCCTCCTGTTCACGGAGTTCGACAACCGCCTCGGCGTCGCGACGATCTTCAGCATCACGAACACGAACTCCGACACGACCCAGAACGGCCAGCTGTTGGCCGGCACCGTCGACGTGGAGTTCGTGTACCGCGGCCGCATCGGACAGGACGGGAGCTACCTGGACTGCCTGGAGTTCAATCGCGTCGCTCGCCTGACTCCGAACGACACGCTCAGCGTCCTGACGTACGCGCACAACCCGAACCAGCAGCAGGGCTACTGCTACGCGTTCGCCAAGAGCCCGGTGACCGGGCAGGCCATCAAGTTCGACTGGCTGATCGGCCAGACCCTCGTCATCGACGGTCCGGGCCAATTCGAGTACTCGGTGGCGCCGGCCACGTTTCGCGCGGGGGCAGCGCTCGCTGCGGGCGCGACCACGGACCTGGACGGCGACGGCATCTACGACCTGAACGGCCTCGAGTACGAGCAGGTCGTTGACGAGGTCCAGATCCCGCGCTTCTTCGGCCAGGGACGCTCCTACTCCAGCGATCTCGTGCTGCTGAACCTGACCGGCGGACCGGCGTTCACCGCGGTGCTCAACTTCTTGATCTACAACGACAACGAGGAGGTCTTCTCGGCCCAGCACTCCTTCCGCTGCTGGAAGAAGGCCCCGCTGCTGCATATCTCGGGTGTCTTCTCGAACGACTTCCTGCTGACGACGAACCACGCCGTCAACGAGATCCAGACCCTGCCCAGCGTCAAGACGGGCTGGATGCGCATCAACGGCCACCTGGCCTTCTCGACCGCGGCGTCCATCGCCGACCCCGCGTTCCTCGCGGTGCTCGTCGAGCGCGTCGGCCCGTACAAGGCCGCGGACCTGCCGTACGGCCGAGGCCGCCAGTCGAACGGCGACTTGCTGCCCCTGGGCCCCTTCGGCGACCTGAGCGCCAACTGAGCCCGGTTTCGCCGCACGGACGCAGGCACCCATCCCGGGCGCCGGCCCGCCTTGCGAGGGCGGTCCGGCGTCCGGACGCTGGCTGGGGAACGAACCTGCGAGAGCGGCAGTCTGCTCCCGGAGCAGGGCTGCGTCATTGCCTCGGTGCAGTTAGAATCTGTTCATTCGCAGAAGCGCTTTCCCTCGCGCTTCGCTCCCTGTCCCCCCTATCGATGTCAAATCCATCGAGGATTCGCAGCCGTGAACACGCTACCCGTTCCGTGTCGGCGCCCGAGCCTTCGCTTGCTCGCCTTGGCCCTGGTCTGCCTGCCCCTTGCCGCGCTCGCCCAATTGCCTGGGGAGCTCCCGTCCACACCCCCCCCGTCGCTCAAGACGGTCCCCGTACCCCTCCCGCCGAACCTCCCGTGGGCGGTGACCGACTTCCAGGCCGCCGTGCGCCTCGGAAAGGCGCTCTTCTGGGACATGCAAGTCGGCAGCGACGGCGTGCAGGCCTGCGCGTCGTGTCACTTTCACGCCGGCGCCGACAGCCGCTTCCGCAACCAGATCAACCCCGGCTCGGGCGGTGCGTTCAGCACGCTCGACGGCGGCAGTGGCGGGCCCAACTGCGCCCTCGTCCTGGGTGACTTCCCGTTCCGCAAGCTGGCCGTGCCCGACGACAACGAGTCTGCGGTCGTCAGCGACACCGACGACGTGGTCAGCAGCCAGGGCGTCTTCCAGCGCGACTTCGTGCAGGTCAACCCCGGCTCCGACGTCGACACCGGCACGAACGTGCCCGACCCGACGTTCCAGGTCGGTGGGATCAACACGCGCCGGGTCGAGCCTCGGAACTCGCCGACGGTGATCAACTCGGTGTTCCTGCACCGCCTCTTCTGGGACGGTCGCGCGAACAACAGCTTCAATGGGCAGAACCCCTTCGGCGACACGGATCCCGGTGCGACGGTCCTGGTGAAGCAGCCCGACGGCACGGTCGTGGCCGAGCGCGTGCTGTTCCCGGATGCTGCGACCGCCTCGCAGTCGGTCGGCCCTCCGCGAAGCGCGGTGGAGATGTCGCACAACGGCCGCACGTTCGACGATCTGGGCAAGAAGATGCTGCCCCTGCGCCCGCTGCGCGGCAGCGTGGCCGGAGCCCTCGAAGGTGCCGACGGTACGTTCGGCCAGGTCGTGGACCCGACCGACAGCGTGCTCGGAGCCCTCTCGCGGGCACCGCTGCCCGGCCTCGTCGACGCGGCCGGAACCTATGCCGACCTGGTGATGGCCGCCTTCGACTCGAAGCTCTGGAGCGGCGCGGGAGACTTTGGCGGCTTCACGCAAATGGAGAAGAACTTCTCGCTGTTCTTCGGTCTCGCCGTGCTGTGCTACGAGTCGACGCTGGTCTCCGACGACAGCCCCTACGACCGCTTCCAGGACGGCGGCGGCGAAGGCGGCTCGAACTCGGACGCCCTGACCGCCCAGCAGAAGTTGGGCATGGAGGTGTTCTTCAACCGCGGATCGTGCGGCCAGTGCCACGCGGGGCCGGAGTTCGCCGGCGCCGCGCAGTCGGTGATCGCAGTCGAGGGCCTGCTCGAGCGCATGCTGATGGAGAACAGCGTGGCCGACGAGAGCCTGACGATGGTCACCAACTCGCCGGTCGCTGCTTTCGACCAGGACGACGAGATGCCGGGCGAGCAACCCGAGCCGCCTGACCCGAACGAAGTCACGATCCCGTTCGACCCGCGCGGCAAGTACGTCGAGATCCGCAACCCCTCTGGCTTCGGCTCGCCGATCGCTTGGTCCTTCTCGAACTTCAACGTGCCCCTGGGGCAGTGCACGCCGATCGACCAGCGCCTGCCGATGAACCTTGGCAGCTCGGCCGCGCCGGGAGCGGGCGTGTCGGCCGAGATGCGCATCCGCGTCGAGGCCGATTGCGGCGTGCGCTTCCGTGTGTCGCTGGGTTGGGAGTGGCCCGGGATGCCGGCGGGCAACTACCGCGTGTACGTGGGCGGCGCGTTCGTCGGCGTGATCCAGATGCCGCAAGTGCAGCCGCCGGCCGTGTACGACCTGGGCTTCTACAACATCGGCGTGCGCCCGACCCAGGAGGACCTGGGCAACGGGGGCGCCGGACCGTTCGGCCCGTTCGCGCTGGCGGCGCGAGCCAAAGCCGGTGCCAACGTCGACGGCGGGCTACTTCAGCCGCCGGTGGGAGCGACCGAGCGCATCGCGGTGAACGGCGCCTTCAAGGCGCCCTCGTTGCGCAACATCGAGTTGACCGGACCCTACATGCACAACGGCGGGTTCTCGACGCTCGAGCAGGTCGTGGATTTCTATGTGGGTGGAGCGCACTTCTTCGTGCAGAACCTGGCCGACCTCGATCCCGAGGTCGCGGGCGTCGGCGGCATGAGCGCCGAGCGCAAGGCGGCGCTGGTCGCATTCCTGATCGCCCTGACGGACGAGCGTGTGCGCCACGAAAGGGCACCGTTCGACCACCCGCGGCTGTTCGTGCCCGACGGGCATGTCGGTGACACGACGATGGTCACGCCTGTCGGCGACGGGACGGCCGTGACGACGATGCTGGAGGTTCCAGCGGTCGGCGCGGCCGGCGGGCCCGCGCTGCGCACGTTCGAGGAGCAACTCGGCGCCAGCCTCGCGCTAGCGCCGCCGGCCGGCATCGAGGTGGACGAGATCGGCGAGACCGAAGCCGTGGCGCTGGTCTCACTCTCCCCCGAGCCCAGGTACGATGTCCGCGTACGCTTCGCGGTCTCGAATCCTGCGCAGGTCGAGCTGGTGACGCAGGAGGTCGTGTTCACCCCGGCCGACTGGTCGACGCCGCGCGCCGTGCGCGTGCGTGCTCGCGAGGACTGGCTCCTCGACGGGGACCAGCAGGTCACGCTGGTGGTTCTGCCCGCGCAGAGCGCCGACGCGACCTTCAACGGCTGGGATCTGCCCGACCTCGCCGTGACGGTACGCGACAGCGGCTGCCACATCCTCTCACTGACGCTCGAGGCGGAGTCGGCCGAACTCACGGCCCCCGCGGTCGTGGTCGCCGACGCGGCACGATCGGGCGGCGCGTTCGTCCGCTGGCCTGATGCCAGCGGCGAGCACACCGTACCCGACGGCGGCAGCGGTACTGCTCGCTTCCAGTTCCAGTTGTCGAGCCCGGGCACCTACCGGATCTTGGCGCTCGAGAACGCACCCGACAACCGTGCGGACACCCTGTGGGTGCGCGTCGACGGCGGCGTCTGGCAGTCGTGGCAGCTGGCACGCATGCAGTGGATGCCGTGGATCTGGGACAGCGTGAACGGTGTCGTGGACCCGATGTCGTGGCAGCTGGCCGCCGGCCCGCACGTGCTGGAGATCCAAGCGCAGGATGACGGAGTCGGTTTGGACAAGCTCGTGATCACGAACGATCCCGCCTTCATGCCGAGCGGGGGTCCGTTCAATCAACGGCAGGGCGTCGTGTACTGACCCGACCGGGCCGGGTCACATGACTCGGCACCCTCCTCTCGATGCGGCCCCGCGCTGTCAAGGGCGCGGGGCCGCTGCTTGCTATCCTGAGTCAGGAGTCTCTACGCACATGGTTGCGGTCGCGTTCGTCGCAACCGTTCGGGGATCGGTTCTTGGAACTTCCCTGTGCGCCGTCACGCCGGGCGTCCATGGACCGACGCAAGGAAGTGGAGCGGTGGCTGGCGCTGCGTGACCGCCTGGAGCTGATGTATCGAGAGCTGTCAGAGCGTTGCGGCCTGCACCCGAGCACTCTGGCGCACTGGGCCGGGCGGCTGAAGCGCGCACCATCCTCGCGTGACACCGTCCCGGAGTTCGTCGAGGTGGTCTCGAACGCCGGCCCGTCGGCATCGCCGTCTGACCGCTCGCCGACTCGCGTCGAGATCGATCTCGGGCACGAGCGCCGCCTGATCGTCGATGCTGCGAACGATCCCGGGCGTCTGGCCCCGATCCGGACCGCGGTCGGCCGATGCTGATCGTCCATTCCCGCCAGCGCACCTTCGCGGCCACGACGCCGATCGACTTCCGCAAGGGACTCGACGGCCTGGTGCGATCATCCGGGACGGCTTCCACGAGGACCCCTTCACCGGCGACCTGTTCTGCTTCCTCAACCGCCGCCGCGACCGCGTGACGGTACCCGGGTGGGACAAGAACGGAGTCTGCCTGAGCTACCAGCGCCTCGAGCGCGGCACCGTCGAGTGCTTCGACGGCCGCTCGGCGAACATCGGGATCGATCGTGCGAGGATGTCGATACGGCTCGAGGTCATCGACACGAAGGCTTCGAGACTCTGCCGCCACTTCGCCCGCGACGTGTGCATTCAATCGCGTGGTGGGGACGGTCGTGATACCGCGCGAGTTGCTGAATGATGCCGATGCGCAGTACTGTCCCAGCCCACTGCACTTTTTCTGCGCGCCACCTGCTCCCGTTGC
>CAZKIO010000040.1:0-47604 GCA_964552795.1 uncultured Planctomycetaceae bacterium | reverse complement strand
TCGAGTCCCGCCGCAAGCCGCCGGGCGCGAAGGCCGAGGACGCGCAGGTGAAGAGTCTGCTGAAGGCGCTGCGCGAGGTGCGGAACTGATAGATCGGGATCGCCGTCCGACCTTGGCAGGAAGCTCTGCCCCAGATGCCCTGGCTCTGGAACGGGCGAGCGAGAAAGCCTATCGCGTTGCGCCGAGAAGCTTGCGAACCTCGAGGTTGCGGGCGGCCACCAGCGAGCGGATCTCCTTGAGCAGATCCGCCAATCCTGGGCAGTCGTCGAATGTCAGGACCATTCTCGCGGTCCAGCCTCCATGCCCCTGAGCACTGCTCCAGATGTACGCACCGGGCTTTCCCCGTGGCAACGTGAACGGACCGTACTCGTAGCGCCCAGCCCGCCACGCCGCTCGGATCTCGAAGTCCAATCGCTCGGCCCATTCCTTGGCGAGAGGTTCAATGCGTCCATTGTGGCGTTCGACAAGTTCGACGACGCGTGGAACGAGATCCACTGGCATCTCCTGCTCCCACCCGATCGTCTGCCGGAGCCACTCCGCATCCGCCTGACCATGCCACTGCATGAGGTTGCCGGCGATGAGTTCATCGCGCTGGCCTTGACCTAGGGGGAACAGCTTCTCGCCGAACTCCTTCGAAGCCTCCTCCCATGACACCGTTGGTGCGCTGCTCCAGCGGGGCTGCTTGCCGCGAGAGACAAGATCTGCCTCCACATCCGGCCACTTCGGGCCCCAAAAGCGCTTCGCGAACAAGAGGCCTTCGGGCTCGACCTCGAGGGCGATGTCCGGCGCCCCACGCGTCGGGAGTGTGGGCGCGGCCGCCTCGGGCACATCGATCGTTGTCGCATCCGGTTCGATACCGCTACGTTCGACACGCGCGTCGCAGGCCCTGGGCGACAACAGCCCGACTGCAGAGCCGAGCGCCAGTACGCCGATCACGAACGCGACCCTCCCGCGGTTCATGACGTACTCCGATGGTTCAGATTCCCGAGACCAAGCAGGGTCGGCTTCATCCGAACTGACAGGGTCCGGAAGAACCGCACGCCGAGCAGCACCCGCGTGCGACGGCCTCGAGGGATCCACCTCCAGCGGAAGGACAGGGTGCGGAGATGCTCCAGGTGTAGCCGTCTCCGCACGCCAGCTGCCAGGAGTTGGTGGCAGGGTTCGGACCTCCGGCCGGGGGTTGGGAACACCGCTCGTCAGGGCCCTGCCGGATGCAGAAGAGAGGGCCGCCCGCAGCCAACGACCAGGAGCGAGTGATCGTCACGGAGCATTTCCGGTTGTACTTGCAGACCTCCTGACCGCTTCCCTGCTCGAGGAATCGACAACATTCTCCCGGGAGGATGATGAGGGAGATCCCGACGGAACCGCAGATCGGATCCGAATCCGTGTCCGATGGGTCCGTGGTCGGCGCGCACCCTGGGCAGGCTGTGCAATTCGGAATCGGTTGGTCCGGCGGGCCGTCCGGAGCGATCGGGGCAAACGCAGCGAGCGCAAGGATCAGAGCGAGCATGTGCAGCCCTCTTGGAGGTTTCGCCGTCCATGCCTGAGCGGACTTGGAGCGGACTGTCTGAAGACTGTAGAGAGAGAGAGAGAGAGAGAGTCAAGCCTCTTGCGCCCCGGAAACTGGAGCTACCCGGCCTCCAGGTTCCTCGCCCCCCCGACTCGAGCGCAACATCTGCTCCCGCCGGTCCGCGCGGAGTCCCCGCGAGCACCCGGGCTGGGCATCCTCCACGAGCACAGGGCATGCTGTGCCCTGATTGCTATCTTCCAGGCCCGTGGGTCCAGGCACGCACACTTCCGTCGACTGGTACGACCTCCCGCGACTCTACGACATCGTGTTCGACGTCGGCACGCGGGAGGAAGCGGACTTTCTGGAAGCGGCCCAGCGTCTGCACGGCCGTTCGCGCGGGCGCCGCGTGCTCGAGCCGGCCTGCGGCAGCGGACGTCTCGTGGCCGAGATGGCGCGCCGCCGCTGGCGCGTCACGGGCTTCGACCTCAACGAGAACGCGCTCGAGTTCGCGCGGCGGCGGCTGGCGCGGGGGAAGCTGAAGGCGCGGCTCTCGGTCGGAGACATGGCGCGGATCGAGGCGGCCGGACCGTTCGACCTCGCCCACTGCCTCGTCAGCACCTTCAAGTACCTGCTCACCGAGCGTGCGGCGCGGGCGCACCTCGAGGGTATCGCGCGCCGTCTCGCGCCGGGCGGCATCTACGTGCTGGGCCTGCACCTCACCGACTACGCGCGCACCGGCGGCGAGCGCGAGCGCTGGGTCGAGCGACGCGGAAGCACCGAGGTCACGTGCACGACCAGCGTCGCCCCGCCGGATCGGCGCGCACGCCTCGAACCGGTGCGGACGCGACTCGTCGCGCGCACGGCGGGCCGGGTGCGCCGCTACGAGACGCGCTGGAACTTCCGCACCTACGACGCGCGCGAGCTCGGGCGCCTCTTCGCGGCGGTGCCGGCCATCGAGATCGCCGCCGTGCACGACTTCGACTACGACATCGCGCGTCCGCGCGCGCTGGGCGACGACCGTCTCGACAAGGTCGTCGTGCTGCGCAGGCGCTGAAGGGCGGCCGACGCTATCCTGTTCGCCCCAAAAAGCGACGCGGACCGTGACCCTCCTCCACCTCGACGACGTCAAGAAGCACTTCGGCGCCCACGCGGTGCTGCAGGGCGCGACGTTGCGCATCGCGGCCGGCGAGAAGGTCGGCATGGTCGGCCGCAACGGCGGCGGCAAGACCACGATCCTGCGGCTGATCGAGGGGCTGGAGCAGCCCGACTGGGGCCGCGTCGTGCTGGCCGCGGGCGCGCGGCTGTCCCACGTGCCGCAGCGGCCGGAGTTCCCGCCCGGCACGACCGTGCGCGCTTGGGTCGCGAGCGGACTGGACGAGCTGCACGCGGCGATGCGCGAGCTGGAGGCCAACAACGCGGCGCTCAGCACGGCGAAGGGCGAGGACCTGGAGCGCGAAATGAAGCGCCACGACGCGTTGATGGAGCGCGTCGAGCACCTGGGCGGCTGGGACACCGGCCGGCGGGTGGAGACCGTGCTCTCGGGCATCGGCCTCGCGGAGTCCTTGTGGGACCGCGACGCGAACACGCTCTCGGGCGGCGAGCGAAGCCGCACGGCGCTGGCGCGCGAGCTGGTGGCGGGCAGCGATCTCCTCCTGCTCGACGAGCCCACGAACCACCTGGACCTCGAGGGCATCGAGTGGCTCGAGGCGTTCCTGCGCGAGCTGAAGGGCGCCGTGCTGATCGTCAGCCACGACCGGCGCCTCCTGAACCGCGTCGTCGAGTCGATCGTCGAGCTCGAACACGGCGAGCTGACGCGCTATCCGGGCAACTACAGCCGCTACCTGGAGATCAAGGCCGAGCGCTTCACGTCCGACCTGCGCGCCTACGAGCAGCAGCAGGACTTCGTGCGCAAGGAGGAGGCCTTCATCCGCCAGCACATGGGCAGCCAGCGCTCGGTCGAGGCCAAGGGGCGGCAGAAGCGCCTGGAGTCGCTCGTGCGCCTGAAGCGGCCGCACCACGACGTGCGCAGGCCCGTGATCCGGCCGCCGGCCGCCGATCGCGCGGGCGAGCTGGTGCTGGAGGCGCGCGATCTGGCCGGCGGCTACGGCGGCAAGGCCGTGTTCTCGGGAGCGAACTTCCGCATCGCGCGCGGCCAGCGCGTGGGCATCGTCGGCCGCAACGGGGCCGGCAAGTCCACGCTGCTGCGCATCCTGGCCGGGCGCGCCGAGCCGATCGCGGGCGAGCTGGAGTTCGGTCACCGCGCGGCGGCCGGGTACCACGACCAGGAAACGAGCGGCCTCGACGACGACGCGACGCCGTTCGTCGAGATGCGCCGCGCGTTCCCCGACCTCGACGACCAGGCCATTCGCGACCACCTGGCGAAGTTCCTGTTCCGCGGCGAGGAGGTCGACACGCGCGTCGGGACGCTGTCCGGCGGCGAGCGCGCGCGCCTGTGCCTCGCGCGCCTCGTGCTGACCAACCCGTCCTGGCTGGCCATGGACGAGCCCACGAACCACCTCGATCTCGCGGCGCGCACGGCGCTGGAGGAGATGCTGTCGGCGTTCGCAGGCGCGCTGGTGGTCGTCAGCCACGACCGCGAGTTCCTCGACGGCCTGTGCAACGTGATGCTCGAGGTCGACGGCGGCGGCGTGCGCCGCTTCGAGGGCAACTACTCGGCATGGCGCGCCGCGCGGCTCGCCGAGCGCGAGCAGGCGCGCGCCGACACCCGTGCGGCGGCCGCCGCGAAACCCGCCGCGCCGCCGCCCGAACCGGCGCGCAAGGCCGCCGCGCCGGGCAAGATCCGCAACCCGTGGGCCTTCGAGAAGCTCGAGCAGCGCATCATGTCGCTGGAAGCCGACCTGAAGACGCTGCAGGAATCGCTGACGAAGGAAGAGATCTGGCGCGAGCCGGCCGCCCTCAAGGACGCGCAGATGCGCATCGCCGAGATCGAGCGCGATCTGGGCGAAGCCAACCACGAGTGGGAGAACTGGAGCTGACCCGCGCGTGCAAGCGCTGAAGATCGTCGGGCTCGCGATCCTCGCCGCCGTGCTGTACGGCATCGTCCACGACCAGGTCACGGCGCGGATCTGCATCGAGTACTTCACGGTCGCGCACCCGCGCCTGATCGCCAGCGAGTCGCCGACCGTGCTGGGCCTCTTCTGGGGCGTGGTCGCCACGTGGTGGGTCGGCCTGATCCTGGGCATCGCGCTGGCGGTCAGCGCGCGCGCGGGCCGCAGGGCCCCCGTCTCGGCGCGCGAACTGGTGCGGCCGCTGGGCAAACTGCTGCTCGTCCTCGCTCTGGCGGCGGTCGTTGCCGGCGTGGCGGCGTGGCTGGCGGCCGACACGATCCTGCCGCTCGTCGAGGATCACGTCCGGAGGATCCCGCCCGGGCAGCGCGCGCGCTTCCTGGCCGCCGCCGGCGCGCACAACGCGTCCTACGCCGCGAGTTTCGTGGGCGGGATCGTGCTGTGCGTGAGGACGTTCCGGAACCGGAAGCGGCCTTGATCGCCGCTCAGGAATCCACGCGCACGCCGCGCTCGAAGGTGCGGCGCTCGCGCTCGGTGCCGTCGGGATCGGTGTAGATCCACACGCCGTCGGCCTTGCCTTCGACGTACGCGCCCTGAGCGGCGCGCTCGCCGTTCGCGTGCCAGTGGGTCCACAGCCCGTGCGCCCGGCCATTCTTGAACGCGCCTTCGTCCGACTTCGCGCCGTTGTCGTGCCAGAAGGTCCAGCGTCCCTCTTCCACGCCGTGCTGGAACGTCCCCTTCTGCAGCGGCGCGCCGCCCGGCGCTGAGTACGTCCACTCGCCGTGCTCGCGACCGCCCTGGTACGCGCCGCGGCTGGCTTCAGAGCCATCCGCGTGCCACGTGGTCCACGTGCCGTCGCGCTCGCCACCGACGTACGCGCCATCGCTCGCGAGTTGCCCCTCGCGATGCCAGGTGCGCCACGTGCCCGTGCGGGCGCCGTCGGCGAAGCTGCCCTCCTCGACCTTGTTCCCCTCCTCGTCCCACCACGTCCAGGTGCCCGTCTGCTGGCCCAGGACGAATTCGCCGAACGCGCGCTGCGCGCCGTTGGCTGGCCAATAGTACGACCACGAGCCGTTGGGCTGGCCGTCCACGAAGCTGCCGGTCTGGATCAGGCGACCGTTCTCCTTGTGGAAGCGCCAGGGACCATTCGGCTGCCCGCGCTCGTAGGAGCCCTCCGCCTCCAGGCGACGGTTCTTGAACCAGTACTGCCACGAGCCGTGCTTGTCGCCGGCGAGGTAGGTGCCGGCGCTGTCGCGCTCACCGCCCTCGAACCAACTGGTGAATGCGCCGTCGGCGACCCACCGGCCGTCTGCTAGGCGACGCTCGGTGCGCTGCTCCCGCGGTTCGCCCCCTCGGTAGCGCTCCGTGACCGTGCGCACGTCCTGGGCGGGCCCCGCCGGCGCGGAACGTTCGCGCGCCGACGTGCACGCAGCGAGGCACAGCGCCAGGCAGGCGACCAGTCTGCGGGAGCTCAAGCCAGGCACCCCGCGATCGGCGCGTGACGCTCGCCCAGGATCGGCTCGCTCTCGACGCCGAACCAGCGCTCGATCACGGTGGCGTAGACCGCGCGGAAGTCCGTCGTGTGGATCAGGTCGCCCTCGACGAGGTCCTGCAGCGACGGGTGCTTGCCGTAGAGGCCGCCCCGCACGGGCGTGCCGGCCAGGAACATCGGTCCGGCGGTGCCGTGGTCGGTGCCGTTCGAGGCATTGTCGGCGACGCGCCGGCCGAACTCCGAGAACACCATCACGAGCACGTTGTCGCCGGCGGCGGTGCCGCGCACGTCCGCCAGGAACGCCGAGAGACCGGCGTCGAGCTCGGCCATCAGCTTGTCGTGGCGCGGGCGCTGGTTCTCGTGCGTGTCGTAGCCGTAGTGCGTCACGGACATCACGCGCACGCCGATGCCGCTCATCAGGAGCGCCGCGGCGGTCTTGAGATCCTGACCCAAATCGTCGCGCGCGTACTCGACGCGCGGCTGGTACTGCGCGGCCGCGCGGCGCACCTCCGCCGAGCTGACGCGCGCGTTGGACGCGATGCTGCGGATCTGCGCCAGCCGCGTCGACGCGCCCATGTCCATGGCCTCGCGGCGGGACTGCGAGGCGCGCGCGATGTCGGGCCCGCCCTCCGCCCAGCGGTAGGCCGGCGGCGAATCGAAGCAGACCACGGGGTGCGTGGACGAGTGCAGCGAGTACGGCAGCGTCTGGCCGACATGGACGGCGTGCGGCTCGGTGCGGTCGTCGGCGTACAGTCGCGCGACGAGCCGCCCGGCCCAGCCGTCGCCGGAGGCACGGCCGCTCGCGCGCGCCGTGTGCCAGATGTCCTGCGACGTGAAGTGCGAGTGGTTCGGGCCGGGGTAGCCCGTGCCCTCGACGATTGCCAGCTTGCCCTCGTCCCACACCTTGCGCAGGCCCTTCAGGTTGGGGTGGAAGCCGCGGTAGTCGTCGATGCGCAGCGTGTCCGCGGGAGCGATGCCCACGCGGCTGCGGGCGGCGTGATACGGGTCCTCGGGGTACGGGATGATCGTGTCCAGACCGTCGTTCCCGCCGTTGAGTTCGAGCAGGAGCAGCGTGCGCGGCGCCTTGTCGTCGGCCGGACCGGCCCAGGCACGCGCGCCGCGCGGGAGCAGGAAGCTCGCGCCGAGCAGGGACGCGCCGCCGGCCAGGATGCTGCGGCGATCGAAGAGGTTGTGCGGGTGCTTCATCGGGTGTCTCCCGTGGATCGGCTCAGTGCAGTTGTGCTTCGGGCAGGCTCAGGATCAGGTGCGCGAACCGGCGCAGCAGCGGTTCGGCCTCGGCGGACTCGAGCAGCGCGCCGGACGCTATGCCGAGCGCTTCGCGCTCGCGCCCCAGCCACGCGGCCGGCGCGGCGACCATCGCCGGCTCGACGGGGATCGAGATCAGCTCGCCCATCATCCATTGCGCGAGCGCCGCGTCCGAGCGGGCGCCCGCGGCGCGGGCCCGGCCGGCGAGGTCGAGTTCCGGCTCCCAGCCGTGCTCCTGGATCACGCGGATCTGGTTGAGGCCGTTCGTGCGGCTCTGGCGGTCGCGCTTGGACATCGCGTCCTCGTCGAACTCCTCGTCCACGATCAGGCTGCGCATGTCGACCAGGCCGAGCATCGCGCCGACGACGTTGCTGCGGTTCATCAAGGTCGCGGTGTTGATCCACGACATGCCGCCTTCCCAGCCCTTGACGCTGGGCGGCCAGAAGAGTCGCTGGCCCAGCATGTCGGCGCCGTTCTGCAGCATCTGGCCCGGCACCTCCAGGCCCAGCTTGCGGCACGCGCCGACCAGGTACTCGACGGGTCCCTGCACGCGCGTGCCGACGACCTCGTCGCGATAGAACGCCGGGTCGAGGAACAGCTTGCGCAGCGTCGCAGCGACGTCGTAGTCGTGCGTGCGCAGGAAGCGCGCGTACTCCTCGACGCGCTCTTCGGCGGCGGGCTGGCCCTCGAAGTAGTCGAGCAGCTTGGCGGCGATGAAGCGGCCGCAGGCGGGCTGCTGCAGCACGACGTCCACGCACTGGTCGCCGTCCAGGTTGCCCGTGACGCCCAGGTACGTCTTCTGGCCGAAGTCGTGGTCCAGGCGGTTGTACTTGAAGGCCCCGCCCGCGTCGCTCCAGCCCGTGAAGGCGCGCGCGGATTCCTTGATGTCCTTCTCGGTGTAGTTGCCGTCGCCCAGCGAGAAGAGCTCGATCAGCTCGCGCGCCCAGTTCTCGTTGGGGTGCGCCTTCACGTTCTCGTCGTTGTCCAGATACTCCAGCATCGCGGGCGTCTTGCCGATGCCGCGGCACAGGACGGCGAAGCGCCCCAGCGCGTTGTCGCGCAGGAACTGGATCTGGTCGATCATCTCCTGCGAGCTGCCGACCTCCTTGACCGAGCTCACGAAGTGGCCGTGCCAGAAGATCGTCAGGTGGTCGCGCAGCGGATCCTCGGAGCGGTACATGCGCTCGACCCACCAGTCGCCGTACTTGTTGAGCGGCACGATCAGGTCGGGCTGGTGCGCCGTGAAGCCCGCGCGCCGCGCGACGAGCGAGGCGTGGCGGCCGGCCGGATCTTCGAGGTCGCCGTGCAGCGTGCGCTCCGAGAGGATGCGTGGCGCGGGCACGGGTGACGCGGGCGCGAAGAGCGAGTCGACCGCGCGCTCGTGACCGAGACGGACGAGGCGTTCCACGTCGGCGTCGGTGCCGCCGAAGCCCGCGCGGTTCAGCAGGTGCTCGGCGGCGCGCGCGTCCCAGCGCACGCCGGGCGCTGCCGCGTCGCGGGCGGACTCCGGTCCGGAGGCCGCCATGGGCGCCAGAACCGTCAGGGCGGAGACGAAGATGGAGACAGGCATCATGAGCGCAATCGGGGCCAGAAAGCCCCGCCGGGAGACCGCAACACAGGAGTCTCATCCGGTTCGCGATCCCTGTCAAGGCGGCCGGGGGGGGCCGCCGCTCCGCGTCGATCGTGCGCTCCGCGCGCGCGTCAGGAACGACCCAGGACCGCGCGCGCCTGCTCGGGATCGCGCGAGAGATCCAGGCCCGTGATCGAGCGCAGCGCCTGCCAGGCGGCCTGCGCCACGTGGTCCTCGGGGTCGTCGAGCGCGGCCGTGAGCGCCGGCAGCGACGTGGTCGCCCCCAGGTCCTGCAGCACCCCGCAAGCCAGGCCGCGCAGCACCGCGCGGTGCGAGCCCAGCAGCTCGGCGACGTCCGCGGCGAGGTCGGCGCGGTGCGTGCGCTGCTGCGAGTACGCGCGCAGGGCCTCGGTGACGCGCACGTCGTCGGGCGACAGGAGCAGTTCGCGCAGTCTCGGCCGCTCCACGGAGTGCCAGAGCTGCTCGGCGTCGTACCACACCTGCCAGGCCCCCGGCTCCGCGGGGAACCCGTGCCCCGAGAGGCGCCGCAGCGCCCAGACGGCGGAATCCCGCACGCCCGCGTCCGCGGCGGAGAGCTGCTCGATCAGGTCCGGAACGGCGTCGCCCTCGTCCAGCACGCCGATGGCCTGCAGAAGAGTGCGCGCGTACTCGGGCCGCGCGGCGGAAAGCTCGGCGCGCATCCACAGGACGAACTGCTCGTCCAGCTCGGCGTCGAGCGAACGCCCGGTCTTCACGACCAGTGCGACGGCCTGCGGCTTGAGCGCAGGGTGCGCGCGGACCGCCTCGAACAGGGTGTCGAGCGCGCGCGGCTCGCGCTCGGCGCCGACCGCGGACAGCACGGGCCGCGCCAGGGCGTCGTCGAAGCTGCGCACGTGCCGCGGCAGGGCCGTCCAGGCGCGCGGATCCCGGCGCAGGATCCCCGCGCAGGCCTCGCGGACGGCGTCGCGCGCGTCGCGCGTGAGTCCGGCCTGACCGGGCGGATTGCGCGGTGCGAGGCGCGCGATGCGCGCGAGGTCCGGCTCCTTGCCGACGGCGCCCAGAACGTGGATCGCTGCCAGCGCCAGCGCGGCGTCGGGCGGCGCCTGCGTCACGGTCGTGAGCGCGGGTCCGACGCGCTTCCCCAGGTGCGCGCGCACGAGCGCCTCCGGCAGGCGCGCCACCAGCCCCAGCAGCAACGCGCGCTGCGGCGCGCTGAGCACCTGCGCGGAGTCGTCAGGCGACGTCTCGGGGATCCGGCGCCGCACCAGGATCTCCAGCGCGGCATCGGCCGTGCCGGAAGCTCCCTCGCCCGCGAGATCGACGCCCTCCCACGAGACCCGTCCGTCGGCGCGCCGCGAGGCGCGCAGAACGCGCGCCAGCGCGGCCAGCGCGGGGCTCACCTCGCCCTCCCAGCGCGGCAGGCTCCAGGAGTCCTCGGCCGCCGCGTCCTCTGCGGCGCGCACGTCCGCGCGCGCCCCTTGGGGCGCGACCCAGGCGAGCATCAGCAGGGACGACAGCAGGATTCCACGGGGGTTCATGGCTGCTCGCTCGCGTCTCAGCGCTGGTAAGGGATGTCCCGCCAGCAGACCGTCTCGAAGGTCGGCGTGCCGCTGCTGGTCGCCGAGATCAGGGCCTCGTCGAAGTGGAAGAAGCAGTTGCTGTCCAGGTCGACGCTGCGCGCCACGAGCGAGCCGAACAGCTCGAAGTTGCTGTTGATCACGACAGCCGCGTTGGGCGCGTAGATGGTGCCGTAGATCTTGGAGTTCGACGCGAAGTCGACCACGTCGAGCTGGACCGTGACCTCCGGGTTGATGACGTTGTCGCTCAGCAGGTTGATCGCGACGTTCTGCGGGCGGTAGTCGGTCGAGTAGATCTGCGCGTTCGAGTTGATGATGAAGTTGTCGAGCACGTAGAGCGTCACCGGACCGGCGGTTGCGTCGACCACGATCTGCGCATTCGAGCGCAGGTCCAGGTTGCTGATCACGATGTTGGCCGGTCCCGTGATGTTGAGCGTCTTGGACGAGTTGACCCGCAGGTTCGTGTAGGAGCGGTTCCCGCTGGGGATCGTGGTCGCGCCGGTCACCGTGAGCGCGCCGTATGAGGTGTAGGTCGGGACGTTGATCGCCGGCAGATCGAGCTGGGCGCTCGACGGCGTGGTCGAGCCCGATACGATCGCGTTCCCCAGGACGGTCGTCGTGTGTCCCGGACCGGCCATCGCGTCGCCCCAGACCTTGCCGTTCTGGTCGAGCCCCACGCCGCCGTTCGAGCCGACGTCGCCGTCCTCGTTCGCGTGCAGCGAGGTGCCCGACCCGTTGGTGGCCTGCGAAGCATAGGTCCCCAGGGACGAGTTGTAGCTGTCCACCTTGGCGTTCGAGTCCAGGTGCAGGAACTCGCGACCGAACGCGCCGTAGCGCCACATCGTGTTGGGGACGCTGCGAACCACGAGCTCCATGCTCGCGCCGGAGCGGTCGTCGATGCCCGTGGCCTGCAGCTGGGTCAGGCCGGAGCCCATGTCGGTCGCGGTCACCCAGAACTGCGAGCGGTCGAAGGCCACGGGGGCGTTCGGCGTGCCCACCGCGCCGCTCTGCCCGCGGTGCATCTGGTACATCGCCTGCGAGAGCGCAGCCTGGCACACGTAGCGCGCGTGGACCTCCTCGAGCTCGCCGCGCTGCTCGCGCGAGCTCCCCAGGCCGACCGTCAGCATGGCCACCGACAGGCCGGCCAGGCCCGTGACGACCAGCGCCATCATCACCAGCGCCGTGCCACGGCGGCCGGCGGACTCGGAACGAACGTGGATCGATTTCATGTAGCCATCCCCCTCAGTTGCGCAGCAGGATCGACGTTTCCACCGTCGACGTGAACACTTGGCTCTCGGCCGCCGGCTGCTCCAGAGTCAGCCGGATGATCAACAGGTCGCCGATCCGGCGCAGGCTGAAGCCGGCCTCGTCGATCACCCCGTTGCCGTTGTCGTCGGCCATGTTGGGCACCTCGCCCGCCAGCCAGCGGGCCACGCCGTGGCACAGCACGACGCGCTGTTCCCCCGCGGTGCCCAGGCCCCGCGTCAGCACCAGGCGCCGCTCGTCGACCAGGCCGTCCTGGTTGTCGTCGAGGCCGTTGTCGACCTCGCCCGTTTCGAGCTCGAGCGCCAGGCGCGACGGCGCGGTCCAAGTGACGACGCCGGCGCCGGTGACGCCCGTGGGCCGCTGGTAGGTGATCGTGCCCGCGCCGAACGCGGTGTTGGGGTCGGGAAACGCCAGGCTCTGCCCGATCCCCGTGAGCTCCTCGGCCACGCGGTCGATCGTGCGACGCGCGCGCGTCTCCAGCTCGGCGCGCGTCATCGAGGCCTTGGTGGCGTCGTTGCTGCGAACCTGGAACAGCCCCACCGCGCCGAAGAGGAGCGCCAGGATCGCCACGCTGATCGAGAGCTCGATGAGCGTGAAGCCGCGCGCGCTCCGCCGTGCCGTCCGTGATCGCGTGAACATCAGTAGTTCGCCAGCATCGAGCGCAGCTCGACCGTGCAGGGACCGGCGGCGCCGGTCCAGCGCACGCGCACGCGCACCGGAAGGATCATGTAGCTGGTCGAGTAGTCGACGCCCGCCTCGACGGTCCCGTTGCCGTTGAGATCGCGGGGCATGCCCAGCAGGGGATCGACGACGTCCTCGCGCAATTGACCGGGTGAAGCCTGCGGGCTGGGGAAGATGACCTCGCCCGGCAAGCCGTCCGGATCGTCGGGCAGTGCCGTGAGCCCGGGGACGGCGAAGTCCTTGCCCGGGGCAGTGCCCGCACCGCCCGGATCATCCGTCGGATCGCCGTTGTAGCGCCGGAACGCCTCGGCGAAGGCCTCGGCCTGGATGCGCTCGAGGATGGCGCGCGCCGCCTGCGTCGCACGGCCGCTCTCGCGCGTGCGCACGTTGCCGCGCTCCATCGACACCATCGCCTGGGAGAATCCCAGGACTCCGATCACCAGCACGGCGATCCCCGCCGCCAATTCGACGAGGGTCATCCCCGCCCGGCGACGGTGCGCACGCACCGCACCCTGCACTGCTGCCATGTTCACACCCCCGGACGCCTGCCAGCGTCCTGGAATGCAATTTCGTTTTCCGGGCCGGAGAAACCGTAGCCTTCCATGGATTCTTGTGCGCCCCCCCCCGGCCACCGGGGGGGGAGGGCGGGCCGGCGTCCCGCGCGCGGGCAGCCGCCGGCCGCCGCGGGGCGCGGAGCGCTCTCTCGCCGCCCGGGCGAGCGCCCGGGCGGCGACCCGCAGCGGACGGACCTGCGGGACGCGCGCGCCTCGTGTGGTAGAAGCCCCTCCCCGCGCGCGCCGCGCGCCGACCCCGGATGCAGCACTTCGTCGACGCCGTCCGTCAGGCCCTGGCCCGCGCCACCGGCCTCCCAGAGGACCAGATCCGCATCGAGGCGCCGCGCGACGCGGCGGCCGGCGACCTCGCGTTCCCCTGCTTCGTCCTCGCCAAGGCCGCGAAGCGCCCGCCGCAAGCCGCGGCGCAGGAGCTGGCGGAGCGACTGCGCGCCGCGATCCCGGAGGTCGAGGTGGTCGCCACCGGACCGTACCTGAACTTCCGCATCGATCGCGGCGCGCTCGCGCGCAGCGTGCTCGAGGCCGTCTCGACCGCGGGTGATGCCTACGGCGGCTCCGCCGTGGGCGACGGGAAGACGATCGTCATCGACTTCTCGAGCCCGAACATCGCCAAGCCCATGCACGTCGGGCACCTGCGCTCGACGATCCTGGGCGCCGCGCTGGGCCGCATCTTCCGCGCGCTGGGATACCGCACGGTCGGGATCAACCACATCGGCGACTGGGGCTCGCAGTTCGGCGGGCTGGTCGTCGCGCTTCGCCGCTGGCGGGACGAGGTCGACCTGGAGCGCGATCCGGTGCGCGGCCTTCTCGACCTGTACCAGCGCAGCAAGAAGGCCGCCGCGGAGGACGCGGAGTTCGCGGCCGAGGCGCGCACGGCCTGGCAGGAACTGGAGAGCGGACGCGAAGGCGAAGTGCGCGCGACGTGGCGCTGGGCCACCGAGATCTCGCTGCGCGGGTTCGAGCGCACCTACGCGCGCATGGGGATCCATCACGATCTGGTGCGCGGCGAGAGCTTCTACGAGCCGTTCCTCGACGCCGTCGTCGCGCGCTGCGAGGCTGCCGGCATCGCCGAGGTGTCCCAGGGCGCCCTGGTCGTGCAGCTCGGATCCGTCGACAAGTCGCTGGCCGAGACGCCCTGCCTGCTGCGGCAGACGGACGGCACGACGCTGTACGCCACGCGCGATCTCGCGGCCCTGTTCCACCGCCACGAGGAGTTCGGGTTCGACCGCTGCCTGTACGTCGTGGGCGGCGAGCAGAAGCTGCACTTCCGCCAGCTGAAGGCCGTGCTGCGGCGCCTGGACGTCGCGTGGGAGCCGCGCGCCGAGCACGTGGACTTCGGCCTGCTGCTGGGCAAGGACAAGAAGAAGCTCGCGAGCCGCAAGGGCGAGGTCCTCGTGCTCGACGACCTGCTCGACGAGGTCGTCGACGAGGCGCGGCGCATCGTGCGCGAGAAGAACCCCGGCCTGGCGGACGCCGACCGCATCGCCGAGCAGGTCGGCATCGGCGCGGTGGTGTTCAACGACCTGAAGCGCGAGCGGATCCGCGACGTGCTGTTCGATCGCGAGGAGATGCTCTCCTTCGAGGGCGAGACGGGGCCCTACGTGCAGTACACGCACGCGCGCCTGTCCTCGATCCTGCGCAAGGCCGCGGAGGCGGGCGAAGGCGGCGCCGAACCCGCCTGGGCCAGCCTCGACGACGCGGCCACGGTGCTGCTGCGCCTGGGCCGTTACCCCGAGACGTTGGCGAGCGCGGCGCAGCGCGCGGAACCCTCGGAGGTCGCCAACTACCTCCTGGCGCTTGGTCGCGACCTGAACGCGTGGTATGCCCACCATCGCGTCCTGGGTCAGGAGCCGGCGGTCACCGCCGCGCGGCTGGCGCTGGTGCGCGCTTCCAAGACAGTGATCGGCAACGGCTTGCGGCTCCTGGGCTGCGCCGCCCCCGAGGAAATGTAGGGGCCGCGCTCAAGATCGCCCGCCGCGCGACCGAACATCGACCGGCTGCCCTGGCGGTGAGGTGTGGAAAGGCTTTCCCACCGGACCGCCCAGGGGACGGTCCACGGAGACGAGTCCTTGATCCAGACCTACATCCGCGACGTCCCCGACTTCCCCAAGAAGGGCATCCTGTTCAAGGACATCACGCCGCTCCTGCAGAGCCCCAAGGGCTTGAAGGAGGCGGTCGCGGGCCTCGCGGACCGGATCGAGCCGGCATCCTACGACGTGGTGTGCGGGATCGAGTCGCGCGGGTTCATCTTCGGCGCCGCGCTGGCCCACCACTTGAACAAGGGTTTCATCCCCATCCGCAAGCCGGGCAAGCTGCCCTGGAAGACGGCTTCGGAGAGCTACCAGCTCGAGTACGGCACCGACCGCATCGAGATCCACCTCGACGCCTGCAAGCCCGGGCAGGGCGTGCTGCTCGTCGACGACCTGCTCGCCACGGGCGGGACCATGGAAGCGGCGCTGAGGCTCGTGCGCCGCATCGGCGGGCGGCCGGTCGCCTGCGCGTTCGTGATCGAGCTCGGTTTCCTGGACGGCCGCAAGCGTCTGGGCGACATCCCCGTCCACTCCCTGATGACCGTCTGAGGCTGCGCACGCGGACGGCCTTGCGGCGCGACGAATCGAGAAGCAGAAGGAACCCATGACCAGCAAGAAATCAGCGGCCGCACGCCAGAAGGACCACGAACCTGCCCGGCCCGCGCCGCGGCTGGTCGCCAAGCAGCGCGCGGCGGAGAAGGCCGCGCCGCGGACGGAGCCGGTCGACCCGTCGCTCGCGGACGTGCCGACCGAGGAGATCTGGAAGCGCTATCACAAGGCGCGCAAGGGCGGTGCGGCGCGCAGCGAGCAGGTCGAGTTGATGCGCAACGCGCTGATGGAGCGGCACCAGCCCCTGGTGCGCTACATCGGCGAGCGGCTGCTGCAGACGCTGCCCAAGTCGATCGAGCTGGACGACCTGATCTCGTGGGGCAACTTCGGCCTCATGGACGCGATCCGCGGCTTCGACCCGGGCCGCAACATCAAGTTCAAGACCTACTGCACGACGCGCATCCGCGGGGCGATCCTGGACCACCTGCGCTCGCAGGACTGGGTGCCGCGCCTCGTGCGCCTGAAGGCCAGCAAGATCGAGCGCGCCTACCAGAAGCTGATGGGCGAGTACGGACGCGAGCCGACGCACGCCGAGCTGGCCTCCGAACTCCAGATGGAGCACGAGGAGCTGGCCGTCGAGATCTCGAGCGCCAACGCCAAGGCCATGTTCTCGCTGTCGGAGAAGTGGGAGGACCGCGAGGACGACAGCTCGATCGAGAAGGTCGACGTCCTGGAGGACCGGCGCGCGATCGACCCGATCGGCGAACTGCACCGCCGCGACATGATGCACTTCCTGACGCGCGCGCTGACGCACAAGGAACGCTTCATCATCGAGCAGTACTACCAGGTCGGCCACACCATGCGCGAGATCGGCGAGATGCTGGCGCTGACCGAGAGCCGCGTGTGCCAGATCCACTCGAACGTGATGCTGCGCCTGAAGGACCTGCTCGGCCAGCGGTCCGGCACGCTGCTGATGTAGTCGTCCTGACTCCGAACGACAGCGGGGCGTCCCGAGGGACGCCCCGCTGGCTTGCTAGCGGTGCTCGCGCACCGTCGGGGTCACGCGCCCCAGACGATCTGCCAGGCGCTCGACAGGTTGAAGGTCGAGGCCGTGCAGAACGACGCGGCGTTGCGGTACCAGATCTGGTACATGCGGATCGATCCGGGGACCGTCACGGCGCCGCGGACGCTGATCGATTGATCGGCGCCGACGGGGTACTGCGACGTGCCCAGGATGTTGACCTTCGTGCCCAGGCGGATGACCGAGCCCGCCGCGCAGCGCAAGCCGTCGCCGAACACGCTGCCCGCGCCGCCGCTCTGCTGCGCGGTGCCCTGGAAGTACAACGCCGAGCTGTCGGGCATGCCGCCGCCCGTCAGGACCAGGGTATCGCCGCTGATGCTGGCGTTGCCGGACTGCGACAGGCTCGCGCCCGTGCCCAGCGAGTTCGCGCAGCCTTCACCCGCGATGCCGTTGTTGCCGCAGGGGCAGGCCGTGCCGCTGCCGTCGCCGAAGCAGTAGGCGAAGCTCGCGGGGCCGCCCGTGCCGGGCACCTCGACGGCGGCCGAGAGGCTGCCGACGGTCTTGAACGTGCCCAACGTCGCGGTGCCCGCCACCGGCGCCGCGTTGGCGTCGAAGCGGAAGTTGTAGGTCGTGCCCCAGCGGATCGCGTTGGCGCTCTGGTTGGCCGCGAAGGTCTCGGTGGCCCAGCTCACCACGCCGCCGGAGTGCGTGCCGACCCAGTCGGTACCCGAGAAGTTGACGTTGCCCGGGCCGTCGCCCGAGTGGTAGTCGACGTCGTTGAACCCGATGTTCGTGATGCTCAGGCCGGACGCGGCCGGGATCGAGAACGAGCCGATCGAACGGTCGGAGTTCAGGTTCTGGACGGCGTACTCGTAGCGGTACAGGCCGCCGCCGATGTCGTAGACCTGGTTGCCGACGATGACGAGGCCCTCGCCGGGGATCTGGACCTCGGTCAAGGTGACCGTGGGATCGAAGAACTTCCAGGCCTTGAGGGCGTACTCGGCGCGCTTGGTCGAGCCGCTGAACGCGAAGGTCCAGGCGCTGCCGCTGCCCGTGAGCGTGGCTTCGCGCCAGCTCTCATTGTTGTTCTGGTTGCCAGCCGCGGCATCATCCGGCGTGACGTAGTGTCCCGTTCCCGCGTAGCGGATGGTGGTGCCGTTGGAGGCCTCCAGGTCCGCAATCTGCATCTGGACGCGGCGCGCGACCGAGCCCGACCAGCTCGGGTTGGCCGGCGGGTACGTGAAGAAGCCGGTGTTCGCGTTGACCTGCCACTTGGGGCCCAGGCCGCTCTGCGAGCCGTTGCGCGCGGAGGTGTACGGGTCGGAGCAGTTCACGCCCAGTTGCGAGCCGCTCGTCGACTGGCAGCCCGAGCAGCACAGTCCCTGGCTCAGCGCGAAGAAGCCGTGCTTCAGCCAGCCTTGACCGATCTGCTCGTAGCGCGCGGCGCCGTTGGCGTCGACCCGGTACTTGTACATCGTCTGGCCGATGACCGGGTGCTGGTTCGTGCTGGAGATCCAGTTGAGGTTGACGTTCCCGATGTTGCACGACGTCGTGCCGATCGCGATCGCTTCGATCCCGCCGACGGCCGTGTAGTTCGAGATCCCGTTCAGATCGCCGACGATCACGTCCGGGCCGTTGTTCGTGGAGGCGGGCGTGCATTGAGCTTGCGCGCCACCGGAGAGAACGGCGACGGCGACGAGGGTCGTCGCGGCACCGAGCATGCGCAGGAGAGACTTGGTCATGTGGAGGGTTCTGCTAGGGTCCAACCAAAACCCGGCGACGACGGCGCCGGGCGAGAGAGTGCTTGCGGCCTGGCCTTCCGTGGGCAAGGCACGGCCTCCAAGCTATCCGAACAATCGTTGGGTGTGTGTAAGGAAGTGCGGGGGCTGCGGTGCCCCCCCCCTGAAACCTACACCGGCGGCGCGGCGCGGGACGCGCGATCAGGGACGCGGTTCCACGGCCACGGCGCAGTGCAGACCGCCCGAACGCCTCTGGGTCTCGCCGCACAGAACGGGAATCACGGAAACCCCGGAACCCATTTCCGCCTCGAACACGTCCCGGGCAGCGTCGTCCCAGGGTGCGTATACGCCCCCGTACGCCGGCTGGAGATACCGTCCGGCCAGTTGGAGCCCGTTGAGGGGGTTGACGCTGCGCGCACCGTCGCTGGTGCCGGGCACCGCCACGATCCGCCAGCCCAGGCCCGCCAGGGCGGTGGCGACCGCGATCCGTTCGCCCTCGCGGCGGCGCAGGGAATCGAGATACGCCCACGAATCCGCATCGATCCCCATCTCGCGCGGACCGGCGTTGCCCATCCGCTCCGCCGTCCACAGGTCGATGCCCAGCAGGAAACGCTGCAGGTTGCCGATCCCCGAATCGGCGGGACCGGCGGAGAAGCCCCGCGCCCAGGCTTCGTCGAACTGGCCGGGACCGTGCTGGCGCGCGGCGAGCCGCGGACCGAGCCGGGCGACGAACTCCGAGATGCGGTCGGCCTCCAAGTCCGCGCGCAGGAGCCGCACCTCGTCCGCCGTGAGGCTGCCGGCGCGCTCCAGAGCATCGAGTCCGCAGCGCACGGCCAGGCGAGCGCCGCGCGACGTGTCGAGCACGAACGCCGTGAGGCCCGTCGGCGCCGCGCGCACGCTGACCTCGAGGTCGACGTGGAACGAGACGGCGGGCAGCACGATGCAGCGGTCGACCCCGAACTCGGCGCGCAGCGCGTCGAGGACCTCGTCCCGCGAGAGCCCGAGCGAACGGTTGCGCGCCAGCTCCGCCTCGCCCACCAGCATCGACCGCGTGCCGTCGCGCGGGTCGCGCACCGCGAGCAGGTTCCCTCCCTGGAACAGCAGCGGCGACAAGGCCAGGCGGCGCCCCGTGCCCGCCAGACCCTCGAGCAGCAGGTTCTCGCCGGGGACGAACGTCGAGCCGTCTTCGCCGCGGCTGGCGTAGCGCGGCACCATCCAGACGATCTCGCGCGCGCCGCCGGCCTCCACGAACCCCGGCTTCGCGCCGTCCTGCGCCCACTGCGAGACGGGCAGCGGCTCGGGCAGCAGCGTGATCGCTGCGGTGCGCGACCGCGCCAGCTCGCGCGCGAGCGCCTCGACCGGCTCGAGGTCGCGTGACTGGACGCTGGCCACGATCGGAACGTCGGGCATGAGGCGCGCGAGCTGCCGGAACACGTCGAGCGTGCCGCCGTCTCCCGGCGCCGCGTAGTCGCGGCCGCTGGAGAGCTGCAACCGCAGCGCTCCGGCCGCCTCCTCGCCGCACTCGGTCGCCGAGCGCCAGCCGGGCACGGTCGCGCGGAACCCGAACGGCAGCGCGTCGAGCGCCGCGCGCACCTCGGCGGCCGGGCGGCCCGCGCGCAGGTCGCGCGCCGCCGTTAGGTGCACGGGTTCGGCCTCCGGTGGCGCGAGGAACGCGAGCAGGTCGACGGGGAACCCGATCGCCTCGAGCTGCTCGCCGCCCGACCCGTCGAGGACGCGTTCGGGTCCCAGGTCGGCGATCGCCGCGACGAGCGTCGCGCGCAGTCCATCCGGCGCGAGGCGCGCGGCGACCGTGCGCGCCGCGGCGGCCGCGCGCGGATCCGCGCTCTCCGCGGGCAGATCGAGCCGCAGCGGTTCGGCCGCGCGCTCCAGGATCGGCGCGCGAAACCCGCGCAGGACCGGGCGCTCCTCGCGCGCCGCACGCCACAGTTCCAGGCGCACCGGATCGATGGTGCGTGGTTCGACGAGCACCGGCCCCTGCAGCAGGGTCAGCGCGAGGGTGCAGGGGCCGATCATTCCTTGCGCCTGCCGCGCGCCTTCCACGCGAAGTAGCCCAGCACGGCGAGCACCAGCGCCGCCGCGATCGCGAGGCCGTCGAGAGCCCTGCGCAGGGTTCCCGCCGATTCCGGCGTCGGCGTCGGCGTCGGCGTCGGCGCGGCGGCCGTGGCCGCGTCGCCGGCGACGACGATGCGGAAGCGTTCCTCGAACGACTGTCGCAGGATGCGATCCGCCATGCGCCGCAGGAAATCGTCGGGCAGCGCCAGGTCCGCCACGGTGCCGGCGCCCAGCGTTTGCGCCTGGATGTTCGCTACGACCTCGTCGCGCCGCGGGTTCGTGTTCGCCGCCGCTTCGCCGGCGGGCGGCCTCTGCACGGGCGGAACCGGGGCCTGCCCGACGGCGCAGAGGACGAGTCCCAGGGAGAACAGGCTGACGGGCATCGCGGTGCGGAACCCCTCCCAGTCTGTCGCGCGCCGGCGCGGCTTGCACGCACCCATCCTCCCCGGACGGTTGGCTTGCGCGCCGCACCACCCGTAGAACGGCGGCGTGCAACCGCGCATCACACGCCACGGCGTCGTCGACTCGACGTCGGAGCGCGCCTTCGCCGAGATCGCGGACGGCCGCGCGCGGGACTTCGACGTGCACGTCGCGGACGGCCAGAGCGCGGGGCGCGGGCGGCTCGGCCGCAGTTGGAAGAGCGCGCCGGGCGAGGGCCTGTACCTGAGCGTCGTCCTGATGCCGCCGGCGCCCGCCTGGGCTCCGCCGGCGCTGACCATGGCGTTGGGTCTCGCGGTGCTCGACGGCCTGCGCGGGCTCGGCTTCGGCCAGGCGCGCCTGGACTGGCCCAACGACGTCGTCGTGGACGGCGCGAAGCTGGCCGGCATCCTGGTCGAGACGCGCGACCTCGATCCGCGGCGGCCCGCCTTCGTGGCCGGCATCGGGATCAACGTGCTGCAGCGCGGCTTCGATCCCGAGCTCGAACGCGAGCGCGCGGTGACCAGCCTCGCGCTGCAGGGCTGCGCGGCGAGCGTCGAGCACGTGCTGCAGGCCGTGCTCGCCGCACTCCCCGCCAGACTGCAGGCCGCGCGCGTCGACCCCCAGGCCGTCGAGCGCGACTACGCGCGCGCCGCCGGCCTGTGCGACGGCCCCGTCCGCGTCGAGGTCGCGGGCCCGGCGCTGACCGGCACGATCGAGCAGCTCTCGGCCGCGCGCGGCCTCGTGCTGCGCGCCGGCGACGGCAGCGAGCGCCGCATCGCGCTCGAGCACGTGCGCGCCATCGAACGGCTGCGCCCGCCGGGTGCGACGGGTTAGAGTGCTGCGCCCGAGAGGAGCGCATCCATGCCCCGATTCGACGGCCGCAACGCGGCCGACCTGCGACCGATCACGTTCCAGCGCGGCTTCACGGCGCGCGCGCCCGGCTCCGTGCTGGCCAGCTTCGGCGAGACGCGCGTCCTGTGCACCGCGATGGTGCAGGACAGCGTGCCGCCGTTCCTGCACGGGCGCGGCAAGGGCTGGCTGACGGCCGAGTACTCGATGCTCCCGTCGTCGACCGACTCGCGCAAGTCGCGCGACCGCGTCGGCAGCCCGGACGGCCGGTCGATCGAGATCCAGCGCCTGATCGGGCGCTCGCTGCGCGCCGTCGTCGACACGTCGCTGTACGGCGAGCGCACGATCTGGGTCGATTGCGACGTGCTGCAGGCCGACGGCGGCACCCGCACGTGCGCGATCAGCGGCGCGTGGATCGCGCTGCACGACGTGTTCCGGCACATGGAGACGAAGCGTCTCTTGCGCGGCTGGCCGCTGAAGCGCCAGATCGCGGCCGTCTCGGTCGGCGTGGTCGGTGGCGAGCCGCTGGTGGATCTCGCCTACTCCGAGGACAGCAAGGCCGAGACCGACATGAACCTCGTGATGCTCGACGACGGCCGCTACGTCGAGGTGCAGGGCTCGGCCGAGGGCGCGCCCTTCGACCGCGGCGAGCTCGATTCGATGCTCGAGCTGGGCGCCGCGGCCTGCCACCGGATCTTCGACCTGCAGCGCGCGGCGATCGCGGCCCCGTGACGCACGCGCTCCTCCTCGCCAGCAACAACCAGAAGAAGCTGCGCGAGCTCGCGTTCGTGCTGCGCGGGCTCGACGTGCGCGTCGTCACGCCGGCGGAGGTCGGGGGGCTGCCCGACGTCGACGAGGACCGGCCCGACTTCCGCGGCAACGCCGCCAAGAAGGCGGCGCACGCGGCGCGGCACGCCGGGATGTGGGCACTGGCCGACGACTCGGGCCTGGAGGTCGACGCGCTGGACGGACAGCCGGGCGTGCGCTCGGCGCGCTTCGCGGGGACGCACGGCGACGACGCTGCCAACAACCGGTTGCTGCTGGAGCGCATGGCAGGCGTCCCCGACGGGCGGCGCGGCGCGCGCTTCGTCTGCGCTCTGGCGCTCGCGCGGCCCGACGGCAGCCTGGCTCTCGAGGTCGAGGGCACCGCGCGCGGCTGCATCCTGCGCGAGCCGCGCGGCACGCACGACTTCGGCTACGACCCGCTGTTCCTGTTCACCGAGCCCGGCTTCGACGCGACCGGCAGGGGTTTCGCCGAGCTGACGCCCGAGGAGAAGGCGGCCGTGAGCCACCGCGGCCGCGCGCTGCGCGCCCTCGCCGTGCAGCTCGCGGAACACCTGCGCTGAACAGGGAGGCGGGCCCGCTCGACGCGGACCCGCCTCCTCTCAGCCATCCATCGCGGCGTTCACTGCGCCGTCAACGACAACGTCCAGTTCACCAGCGTGCCCGTGTCGGCCGACGCGAGGTCGCGCACCTTCAGCTTCCACGCGCCGTTGATCGCCTTGCCCGTGAAGGCCGACAGCGACTGCGCTGGCACCGTCAGATCCGGGTACTCGGTGTTGATGTTGTCCGCCGTCCCGCCCGTGCGGTTGTGGAGCAGCACGGTCGTGTTGTCGGGGCCGATCAGGCTGACCTCCAGGTCGCCCTGGTAGGTGTGCGTGATGTTCACGCGCACCTTGACCGACGCGACGGTGCCGGTCTGCGCCACGGTCCGCGTGCTGGTCACGCCGGTCGTGTTGTTGTCGGGAATCGGCAGGTTCGCCGTCACCGCGCCCTCGCCGTTGAACGTGATCGTCCACGAGTTCAGCGTGCCCACGTCCGCCGCCGCGAGGTCCTGCACCTTCAGCTTCCAGGCGCCCGCCGTGTTCTTGCCGTTGAACACCGACAGGGACTGGTTGGGCGTCGTCACGATGGCGAACGTGGTCGTCACGTTGTCCGCGCCGGCGCCGGTCCGGTTGTGGAGGATGGCGCTGGTGTTGTCGGGGCCGATCAGCGTCACCACCAGGTCGCCCTGGTAGGGGTGCGTGATCACGGTGCTCACCGCGATCGAGGACACCGTCAGCGAGTCGGCCACGTTGATCGTGCTCGTCACGCCCGTCGCGTTGTTGTCGGGGACCGCGAGGTTGGGCGCGGTCGAGAGCGTGCGCACCGGGTTCCCGGCGGGCGGCGCCTGGATCGTGAGCGACACGGCCGTCGTGCGCACCAGCGCGCCGCTGGTGCCGGTCACCGTGATGTTGTAGGTGCCCGCCGGAGCGGCTGTGGTCGTCGTCGCCGTCAGCGTCGAGGACCCGCTGCCGCCCGCGATCGGGTTCGGCGAGAACGAGTACGTGACCCCGCTGATCGCCGGCGAGGCGGACAGCGTCACCGCTCCCGTGAAGCCGTTCTGCGGCGTCGCGGTGATGGTGTAGGTCCCGTTCGTGCCGGCGGTCAGCGTGCGCGACGTCGGTGACGCCGACAGGCTGAAGTCGGGCGCCGGCGTGCTGACGCTGCCGTTGTAGACCACCAGCGCGAAGTCCTGGTCGGTCGTGTCGGCGTTGCCCGGCACGCCGTCGCCGGCGATGTTGGTGGCGCGCACCGTCACGCTGAACGATCCGGTCGTGCCGGCCGGCAGGAACACGCTCTCCAGGTTGTTCCGCGTGTCGGCCGTGCCGCCGGCGATCGAGCTGGCGCCGGAGAACACGTTGCCGCGGTACAGCGTGCCGTTGACCGTGACCTCGAGGTCGAGGTTGTTGACGAACGCGTTGCCGGTCGTCGGGCCGGGCGCGTCGGTCCAGGCCAGCACGACGCGGAACGGCTGCGCCGAGCTCGCGATCGTCCCGGCCACCGTGTACGTCGAGCCGGTGGCGCCCAGCACCTGCGTCTGGTCGACGCGGATGCGCGCGGCGGCGTCGAACGAGCGCCCGAGGTCGACGCGTCCCATGCCCTGGTTCGCGGACCACAAGGTGTCGTTCGCTCCCGAGCCCGACATGTAGGCCGCGCCGTTGACCAGCCAGGCCTTGACCATCGCCGGGCTGGGCACGCCCCAGGCGCTGTTGACGAACCATTGCCGCACCAGCGCGCAGGCGCCGGCGACGGCGGGCGTCGAGTGGCTCGTGCCCGACGACCAGGCGTACAGCGTCTGCCCCGTCGGCCAGTACTGGTTGCACACGCCCGTGCCGTCGTAGCCCGTCGCACGGCTCGCTGCGCCCTGGATGTGCGAGCCAGGCGCCAGGATCTCGGGCTTCTTGCGCGAGTCGGACGTCGGCCCGCGCGAGCTGAACGACGCGACGTCCCGGGCGCTGTCGGCCGCGGTGTTGCCGAAGCCGCAGCCGTCGGTGCCGGTCGGCCGCCAGTTCTCGCCCGCGCCGGCGGTGATGATGTTCTTGGCCGTGCCCGGCGGGTGGATGGTCGACGCGCCCGGGCCGTCGTTGCCGGCGGCGAACACGATCGACATCTCCTGGTTGCCGCTGGTGCCGCTCTGCGCGTCGCGCACGAGCTGGTCGTGGAGCTGCGAGTCGGTGTTGTACGTCGTCCCCGACGTGTAGCCCCACGAGTTGCTGGAGATGCGCGCGCCGCCGGCGTAGGCGGCCGAGATGCGCACGTTCGCCGGCTGGTTGAACTGCCCCGCGCCGGAGTTGGCGAACACCTTCGTGTTGCCCAGCTTGACCCAGGGCGCGACGCCCAGGCCGTACTGGTAGCCGAGCGAGTCCTCGTACGCCGTGCCGGTCAGCGTGTTGTGCCCGCCGATGATCGAAGCGTTGATGTTGCCGTGGCCCGCGCGACCGTCGGCCAGGGGGTCGCTCGTGTAGTTGTTGTTGAACACGAGGCGGCTCGCGCCGGTCGCGAGGCCGTCGACCTTGAACTCGACGTTGACGTCGGTCGTGCTGCCGCGGTCGACGCCGTCGTCGACCACGTCCACCGCGAAGTCGAACGGGTTCGCCGCGCCCGGGAAGCCCTTGCCCTGCAGCCAGGAGAAGTAGGCGGCGTTGGCGGCCTGAGTCCCGGTGGCGTCCAGGTTGCCGGCCACGATCTGGTTCTGGCGCTCGTCGAGCTTGCGCGCCGGCTCGATCGGCTCGATCGCGAACACGCGCGGGTCGCGCGCCAGCTCGTGCACGTTGGCGCCGTCGAGCAAGAGGCCCACGTTGACGTAGCTCAGCACCGCGTTCGGCGCGGAGAGCACCGCCAGCGCCCTCTGCTCCAGCTCGTCCGCGAAATCGACGCCTGCCGGGTCGGCGATCACCTGCACCATGACGGGCAGCGCCGCCGTATCCGCGATCGCGACCAGGGCGGGCCGCAGCTTGAACGCGGGCTCGTAGCTCGACACGGAGAGCACGAACGGCCGCGACTGCAGCGCCGCGACGCGCGCGTCGGCTTCCGGGCCGCCCTTCACGACGTAGGCGTTGTGCGGCACGTAGGTCACGACGTGCGCGCCCGTCGCGCGCAGCTCGTCGAGCCACGCGTCGCGCACCGGGCCCGTGAACTGCACGATGCGCAGGCGCGATTCGCCGTCGGCCGGCGGCGCGACCGGCGCGCGCAGGTCGGCGGGCAGGGCCGCGCGCACGCGGCGCCCGACGTCGGCGTCGGCGCCGTCGAGCAGGTGGCCGTTCAGGTTGACCAGCGTGAGCTCGTCGACGATCTGCGCGCCGCTCGCGCGCAGGCCTTCGACGCCCTGCGTGCGCCGCGCGTCGACGACGAGCAGGCGGAACGAGCCGTAGTCCAGCGACGACACGACGGCCGCGCGCTTCAGCAGTCGATCGAACGCGTCCGAGTCCTCCGCGACGATCACGCGGTGGAACGGGCCGGGCGCGATCCACTCCGCGGGGATCGCCGCGCTCGGCGCCGCGGACGGCGCAACCTCCCCGGCGACTTGCGCCGATGCCGCGCTGGCGGCAAGGAACCACGAGAGACCGAACGACCACACCCGCGAACGACGGGCACTGCGCATCGAGAGCTCCTGGAAGGATGGTGGACCCAAAAGTAAGGGGAGCGTAACGGCCGGATTCGCGTCCGCCAGGGGGGCCTGGACGCCCCCCAGGCGGGCCCCGAACGGCGCCCCGAGGTCTTCCCAGGTCCGGGAGAGGGGGTCGGACCGCCTTCCTTCGTCCGCCATCCCCGGCGGCCGCCCGACCCGTCCCCGACCCGGATCAGGACGGCCAGCGCCGGACTTGGACCGGGTGGAACACCCCGCCGCGCCCGTGCTTGCGCACGCGTGCATGGCGCCGGCATGCAGCGCGTTCGCCGACGGGTATCATCTTCGCCCCTCGCGCGCGCCGGCCGCTCCCGCGCACACGCCTCAGGACGCGCCCACCGCCTTGGACACCCCCCACATCCGCAACTTCTGCATCATCGCGCACATCGACCACGGCAAGTCGACGCTCGCGGACCGGATGCTGGAGATCACCGGCGCCGTCGAGAAGCGCGCCATGCGGGCGCAGCTCCTGGACTCGATGGACCTGGAGCGCGAGCGCGGGATCACGATCAAGGCCTCCGCCGTCACGATCCACCACACGCACAAGGGCGAGCTCTACGAGCTCAACCTGATCGACACGCCGGGCCACGTCGACTTCAACTACGAGGTGCAGAAGGCGCTGCAGGCCTGCGAGGGCGCGCTGCTGCTCGTCGACGCCAGCCAGGGCGTCGAGGCACAGACCGTGGCCAACGCGTACCTGGCCGTCGAGGCCGAGCTGACCGTCCTGCCGGTGATCAACAAGCTCGACCTGCCGCACGCGCGGCCCGAGGTCGTGTGCGAGGAGATCGAGAACTCGATCGGCATCGAGGCGCACGACGCGGCGCGCGTCTCGGCCAAGAGCGGCCAGGGCGTGGCCGAACTGCTCGACCGCATCGTCGAGCGCGTTCCGCCGCCCCAGGGCGAACCGGACGCGCCGCTGCGCTGCCTGATATTCGACGCGGTCTACAACGAGTTCCGCGGCATCATCGTCTACCTGCGCGTCGTGGACGGCACGATCCGCGAGCGCGACATGATCCACATGCTCGGCACCGACAAGATCTACGAGGCCGTCGAGATCGGGCGCTTCGTGCCGGACATGAAGCGCGCGGGCGAGCTGGGCCCGGGCGAGGTGGGCTACTTCATCTCGAACATCAAGCAGCTCGGCGACGTGCGCATCGGCGACACGATGACGCGGCACAAGGGGCCGACGGTGAAGATGCTGCCCGGCTACCGCCCGCCGGTGCACATGGTGTACGCCGACTTCTTCCCCACCAACACCGGCGACTTCGAGAGCCTGCGCGAGGCGCTCGGGACGCTGGCGCTGTCGGACAGCTCGTTCAGCTTCGAGGCCGTGACCAGCGAGGCGCTGGGCTTCGGCTTCCGCTGCGGCTTCCTGGGCCTCTTGCACATGGAGATCGTGCAGGAGCGCCTGGAGCGCGAGCACGACATCGACATGATCCAGACGGCGCCGACGGTGACGTACCGGATCCAGCTCGCGAACGGGCAGGAGGAGGAGATCCACTCGCCGGGCCAGCTCCCCGACCCCGACAAGTACGAGGAGATCCTCGAGCCCTACGCGCGCGTGCACGTCATGACGCCGTCCGAGTTCATCGGCAACGTGATGCAGATCGCGACCGACCACCGCGGGACCTACGTGCGCCAGGAGCACCTGTCCCCCACGCGCGTGCAGCTCGTGTACGACATCCCGCTGGCGGAGCTGATCTACGATTTCTTCGACAAGCTGAAGTCCAGCACGCGCGGCTACGGCACGCTGAACTACGAGATCTCGGGCTACCAGCCCAGCGACCTGGTCAAGCTGCGCATCCTGGTCAACGGCAAGGAGGTCGACGCGCTGACCTCGATCGTCCACAAGGACCAGGCCGAGCGCCGCGGCCGCATGGCGATCAAGAAGATGCGCAAGGAGATCGCGCGCCACATGTTCGAGATCGCGCTGCAGGCCGCGATCGGCGCGCGCATCATCGCGCGCGAGACGATCTCGGCACTGCGCAAGGACGTCACCGCCAAGTGCTACGGCGGCGACGTGACGCGCAAGCGCAAGCTGCTGGAGAAGCAGAAGGAAGGCAAGCGGCGCATGCGGCAGATCGGCAACGTCGACATCCCGCAGAAGGCCTTCCTGGCGGTGCTGGGCGGCGACGAGGAAGCCTGAGTCCCGGCCGCGCCGCGCTCACTGCGGCTTGCAGGCGCCCTCGCAGAACGGGCAGGTCTTCATCGTCGAGTACGACGCGCCGGCGCCCGCCGCGCGCAGGTCCTTCAGCATGACCATGCCCTGCTTGCGCCCGTCCTCCAGCACGTGCTGGAGGTTTCGGCGCTCCGAGTCGGTGAGCCGCATCAGGTCCATGCGCGCGCCAATCCAGCGCGCGACCAGTTCCTCGATCGCGGCCTGCCGCACGCTCTGCGACTTGCTGGTGATCCGTTCGGTCATCTCGGGCGCGAGGCCGGCCCCCCACGTGTCGATCTCGCCCTCGCCCTTGTAGGCGGTCAGCTTCGGCCGCGCGCGGTACACGCGGAAGGCGTCGTAGGCCGGCATGCAGATCGGGCAGCCCCACACGAAGTTCGACGGATACGCCGTCTCGCCCTCGGCCGCAGGATCGAGCGCGAGCACCACGTCGACCACATCGTTCGAGACGCCGTCCGCGTAGAGGCCCTCGAGGACCGCGTAGAAGATCGTGTGGCGCGTCTCCTGCAGCCCGAACGCGCGCGCCTCGGGAGCGGCGGACTGCGCGGGGCGGTCCTTCTGCCCGCCCGGCTGGGTCAGCGGCGCGAGGGTCAGGGCGGCCAGGATCGACACGAGGATCGCGACGGCTTGCATGTTCGACCTCCTTGGGTCCGTGGGGTTCTGCCGGCGTGACGGACCAGGAAGGCCGGTGTTAGCGCGTTCCCGCGCCGCCGCGGCCGCCCCGGGCCGCTTCGGCGTCGCCCGCGCCCGCCGCCGCCGCTAGACTCCCGCGCTCGCTTCACCGCCGCCGCCGCGTGACCACGAACGATCCCAAGAAGCCGCCGCGCCGTCCCTGGCGCGAGAACATCGAGGCCCTGACGATGGCGATCGTCATGGCGGTGATGCTCAAGTATTTCATCGTCGAGGCGTACAAGATCCCGACGGGGTCGATGCAGCCCACGCTGATGGGCAACGCGGAGACCGGGATCTTCGACCGGATCCTGGTCGACAAGCTGAGCTACCACTTCCGCGACCCCGAGCGCTTCGAGGTGGCGGTGTTCAAGTACCCGCTCGACCGCTCGAAGAGCTTCATCAAGCGCATCGTCGGCATGCCCGGCGAGCACCTCTCGGTCCAGAACGGCGACCTGTTCACGCGCGCGGACGAGAACGCGCAGTGGCGGATCCTGCGACGGCCGCGGCCGATCCAGTCGGAGACGCGCAAGCGCCTGTACCCGGCGGACCCGCGCTTCCAGGCCTGGAAGACGCTCGACGGGACACGCGGCTGGAACAGCGACGGCCGCGCGAAGCTCGTCGCGCGCGGCGACGGCGCGGCGCGCCTGCCGAGCGACAACGGCTCGGTCATGGACAACTACCGCGACGGCTACCCGGGCGACATGGGCTCGAAGCTGGTGCGCGCGGCCGCGTTCCCCGGCGTGCATCCGGTCGGGGACCTGACGCTGACCGGCGAGGTCGAGGCGCTGGCCGGCTGCCGCAGCGTGGTCATCGAGTTGCGCGAGGGCCGCCAGCTCCACCGCTTCGAGATCCCGGGCCCGGCGGCCGACGCCGGCGTCCGTCCGCGGATCACGTCGAACGAGATCGGCACGGCGTCGGACGGCGGGAGCGAGGCGCTGGCGGACGCGCCCTGGCGCCTGCCGGCGGGGAGTCCGGTCTCGTTCGCGGCGCAGAACCTCGACGACCTGCTCGAGCTCGAGATCGACGGCGACGTCGTGGCGACGCTGGAGGTCGCGGCGACGAACAACCAGGCCTCGTCGTTCACGATCCGCGTCGAGGGCGAGGGCGCCGACTTCCACGACCTCGAGCTGTGGCGCGACATCTTCTACACGTCGGGCACGAAGGGGCGCGACTACCGCATCCCCGCGGGCTGCTACGTGATGATGGGCGACAACACCCAGGACTCGAGCGACAGCCGCGAGTGGATGTTCACGAGCTACCGCTGGGAGGGTCGCGGCTCCGAGGGTCAGTACGTGCGCGGCAACCTGTTCCCGCCGCACCCGCGCGATCCGCTGAACGGCAACCCGGTGCAGGTGCAGGGCGGCCCCGAGGGCCCGCGCGTGTTCTTCCGCGACGAGTGGGGCGAGTTGCACACGTTCATCGCGCGGCCCGGATCGCTCGGACCGCAGGAGGACGCGCCGTTGGTGCGGCGGGAGCTCATCGTGGGCCGCGCGGTGCTGGTGTTCTGGCCCCAGTGGCCGTTCACCGGCGACATCCGGGTGTGGCGCTTGTGCTGGGTGCGCTGACGGGCACGCCTTCGACCGCTCGCCCGAGGTTCTCCACATCCGCGGCACCGACCGCGCCGGCGTTCCGGGCTCCGCGCAAGATTCCCAGCGGGAGGCGCCTGCGAGCCAATGACGAGCGGCCGGCCGGAACGGACCGCCCATAGGCACCCCTAAGACCCGACATGCAAGTGGTTTGTGACGGCGAGCAGCCCCGGGGCCGCCGTCCGGTCCCACGCCCCGCGCGGGCACCAACCCAGGCGCGGCGATCGCGGGGCTTGACGCCGGCAAGCGGCGGGCACCCCTCCACAAGTTCTCCACATGGATCGAAGTCGCAACGCGTCCTCGGAGGGCCGCCGCGAGGCGGCTAGAGTGCGCGGATGCCCCGCAACGCACCGGCCAGCCGCGGCGAGCCCCTCCTGGAGGCCCGCGGGCTCGTGAAGAGCTACCGCCGCCGCCGCGTGGTGGACGGCGTCAACCTGCGGGTCGCGGCCGGCGAGATCGTGGGCCTCTTGGGCCCCAACGGCGCGGGCAAGACGACCAGCTTCCGCATGATCGTGGGCCTCGTGATCCCCGACGCGGGCAAGGTGCTGCTGGGCGGCGAGGACTGCACGCGCCAGCCGATGTACAAGCGCGCGCGCCTGGGGATGGGCTACCTGCCGCAGGAACCCAGCATCTTCCGGCGCCTCAGCGTGCGCGACAACCTGCTCGCGGTGCTGGAGACGATGCCGTTCACGCGCAAGGAGCGCGGCCACGAAGCGGACCGGCTGATGGAGGAGCTGGAGCTGACGCGCCTCGCGGACAACATCGCCGAGACCCTGTCCGGCGGCGAGCGCCGCCGCCTGGAGATGTGCCGCGCGCTGGCGACGCGCCCGACGATCCTGCTGCTCGACGAACCGTTTGCGGGCGTCGATCCGATCAACGTGCAGGAGATCCAGGGCCTCGTGCGCCAGATGAAAGGCAAGGACCTGGGGATCCTGATCACGGACCACAACGTGCGCGAGACGCTGCAGTTGACGGACCGCGCCGCGATCATCCACGAGGGCCGGATCCTGCGCGAGGGCAACTCGGCGGAGCTGGTCAACGATCCCAAGGTGCGCGAGGTCTACCTCGGACACGGGTTCGACGCGCCGGTGGCGGGCGTCAGCGCGGCCGAGGAGCGCGAGCTGTTCGGTCGCTAGCGCGCCGCGCGCCTAGCCCACCGGATCCGTGCCGCGCACCTCGTGCTGCGCGACGCGCGCTTCCCCCCAGGCCGCGACCATCACCCTGCGCGCCGCCTCGCGCGCGCCCTTGGGCACGAACAAGTCCGCCTTGCGCAGCATCATGTGGCTCGCCGTTCCCAACTCCGCGACGTCGAAGTCCGGTCCGTGCAGCAGCGACGGGATCCCCGCCGCCTCCAGCAGGCCGCGCGCCATCTCGCCTTCGATCATGTCGACCGATGCCAGCACGAGATCGAACTCGTCGCGGATCCGGGTCATGCCCCCAGGCTAACAGCAGCACCGCGCACCGGCTTCCGGCCTTGCCGGTCCCCGGGCGCGGCGAGTAGCCTGTTTGCCCCTGAAATCCGGCCGCGGTCCGCGCCCAGCGGACGCCGCGGCCAGCGGAGCACAGCGCATGAAGATCGTCGCCTGCATCAAACGCGTCCCCACCACCGAGGCCCAGGCCAAGGTCGCGGGCGACCAGAAAAGCCTCGACCCCGCCGGTTGGCAGTACATGGCGTCGTTCTACGACGAGATCGCGGTCGAGGAGGCGCTGCGCACCAAGGAGAAGCACCAGGGCGACGTGACCGTGCTCACGCTGGGCCCGAGCGAGGCGGCCAAGGAGGTGCGCGAGTTCCTCGCGCGCGGGGCGGACACCGGCCTCATCCTGAAGGACGCCGATCCGGGCGCCCGCGACCCGCGCGCCACCGCCAAGATCCTGGCCGAGAAGATCAAGGCCCTTGGCGCCGAGATCGTGTTCACCGGCCGCATCGCCACCGACCGCGACAACGCCGCCGTCGGCCCGATGCTCGCCACGTACCTGGGCTGGGCCTGCGTCAGCGAGGTGATCGCGCTGGAGATCGAAGGCCAGAAGGGGACGGCCAGGCGCGAGACCGAGTTCGGCGTCGAGACGGTGCAGTTCACGCTGCCGGCCGTGATCACGTGCAACAAGGGCCTCAACGAGCCGCGCCGCGCGAGCCTCAAGGGGATCATGGCCGTCAAGTCCAAGACGATCGCCGAGGAAGCGCCGGCCGACGTCAAGAACCAGCAGACCGCGGTGCGCGTCGAGCTGCCGCCCGCCCGCAAGGCGGGCCGCATCGTCGGCGAAGGCGCGGCGGCGGTGCCGGCACTGATCGAAGCGCTGCAGAGCGAAGCCCAGGTCCTGTAGAGGAGCCCCCCATGACCAGCACCGTCGTTTTCGTGGAACAGTCCCAGGGCACGCCGCGCCGCGCCAGCCTGGAGTGCATCGGCGCCGCGCGCGCGGCCGGCTCAGCGGTCACCGCCGTCGTCGGCGGCGAAGGGGCCGAGAAGGCCGCGGCCGAACTGGGCAAGTCCGGCGCGGCCAAGGTCGTCGCGCTGACCGGCGGTGCGCCGTGGAGCCCGGACGCGATCGCGCGCGACATCGCCGCGGTCGTGAAGGAGCTGGGCGCCAAGGCGTTCCTCGCGGCGGCCACGACGACCGGCAAGGACGTCGCCCCGCGCGTCGCCGCGCTGCTCGACTCCACGCTGCTGTCCGACTGCACGGGACTGAAGAACGAGGGTGGCGCGTTCCAGGCGACGCGCCCCTGGCTGGCGGGCAAGGCCATCGCCACGTTGACGTCGAGCGCGCCCGTGTTCTGCGCCACGACGCGCCCCAACGTGTTCGCGGTCGCCGAGGCCGGCGGCAACGCCGAGGTCGTGACCAGGCCCGCGTCGAAGGACGGCAAGGCCACCGTCAGCGCCGTGGCCGCGAAGACCGGCGGCAAGCTCGACGTCAAGGAGGCCCCCGTCGTCGTGTCCGGCGGACGCGGCCTGCGCGGGCCGGAGAACTTCAAGCTGATCGAGGAGCTGGCGGCCGCGTTCGGCAACGCCGCGACCGGCGCCTCGCGCGCGGTGGTGGACGCCGGCTGGCGGCCGCACGCCGAGCAGGTCGGCCAGACGGGCAAGACCGTGAGCCCGCAGCTCTACGTGGCGGTCGGCATCTCGGGCGCGATCCAGCACCTGGCCGGCATGCGCACGTCGAAGGTGATCGTCGCGATCAACAAGGACGCCGAGGCGCCGATCTTCAAGATCGCCGACTACGGCATCGTCGGCGACGCGTTCGAGATCGTGCCCGCGCTGACCAAGGCCGTGCAGGCCGCGCGCAAGCACTGAGCGCCGTCCGCTGACGAGCACGGGACCGGGACGTGGCGGCGACGCGCCGGGAGCGTAGGCTCTCCGGCGCGCGTGGCGACGAGTTCCTCCATCCCCTCCGGTGTTCCGCGCCGCATCCTGGCCGCGATCCTCGCGGCGGGCCTCCTCGCGCAGGCCTGGATCCTGATCGCGGGCTGGCAGTCGAACCCGCTCGAGCGCGTGCCGCTCAACGACGCGCGCGCCTACTGGGACTGGGGCGCGCGCATCGCCCGCGGCGACCTGGTCGACACGCTGCCGTTCCAGTCCGCGCCGCTGTATCCGTACGTCGTCGGCGCAGTGCGCGCCCTCGGCGGCGGCCTCGCCGCGCTGTTCGCGCTGCAGGCCGTGCTGCACGTCGCGACCGCGTGGCTGATCGCGCGCTGCGCGGGCGCGCGCTTCGGCTGGGCCGCGGGCCTCGTCGGCGCCGCGCTGTACCTGATGCTGCGCGACCCCGCGTTCCACACCGGGCGCGTCCTCAACTGCACGCTGCAGGCCTTCGCCACCGCGTGGCTGTGGGAACGCGCGCTGGCCGCGTCGCGCAGGCCCGGATGGCGCAGCGCGCTGGCGCTGGGCGGCGTGGGCGCGTTCGCCGTGCTGGCCAACCCGACGTTCGCCCCGCTGCTCCTCCTGCTGCCTGCATGGCTCGTGTGGCACCTGGGCTGGGGTGCACGCGCCTGGAAGCTGGCCGGCGCTGCGGCTCTCGTCGGCGTCGCGGGCATCGCGCCGGCGACGCTGCACAACTGGCTCGCGAGCCGCGAGTTCGTGCCGCTCAGCGCGCAGGCCGGCCTGGGCTTCTACCACGGCAACCAGCCCGGCGCGGACGGCATCTACCGCGCAGCGGAGGGCGTCTCGACCGACCGCGTGCGCCAGAGCCTCGACGCGCGCGACGCCGTGCGCGCCGAGAGCGACGGGACGTGGAGCGGCACGAGCCGCGCGTACCTGCGACGGGGCCTGGCGTTCTGGCGCGCGGAGCCGGGCGAGGCCGCCGTTCTCGCGCTGAAGAAGGTCTGGTGGTTCCTCGCGGGCCGCACCTACGGCGACGTGTACGTCGCCGACCTGGAGGCCGACGACGGCCTGTCGTCCGCGCTGGCGCTCGCACCGATGCCGGTCGCCTGGTGGACGCTGCCCGCGCTCGTCGCGCTCTGCCTCCTGGCGCGGCGCCCGCGCGAGCACGCCCCGGAGCTGCTCCTGTTCCTGGCGACGCTCGCCACGGTGGCCGCGTTCTGGTACTCGCCGCGCTACCGCATGCCGGCCGCGCCGCTGATCGCCGCGCTGGGCGGGATGGCGCTCGTCGCGGTCGCGCGGCCGGAGCGCTCGCGCGCGCGCGCGTGGGTCTTCGGCGCGGCACTGGGCACCTCGGTCCTGCTCGCCGTCGCGTTGCGCGCCAGCGGGCGCGACCGGCCCGAGAGCTTCCGCGCGCAGTTCGAAGCGCAGGTCGGCGACGCGCTCCTGCTGGAGGGCGACCCCGGGGGCGCCGCGCTGCGCTACGAACGCGCGGCCGCGCTCGGCGCACCGGGCGCCGCGGCCAAGCGCGCCGACGCGCTGCGACGCGCCGGACGGGTCGAGGACGCGATCGCCGCGCTGCGCGCCGCCGTCGAACGCGAGCCGCGCAGCGCGTACGCACGCCGCAGCCTCGCGGTCGCGCTGGCCCAGGCGGGCGACCCCGCCGGCGCGCGCGCAGAGTTCGAGGCCGCGCTGCGTCTCGATCCCAACGATGCCGAGGCCGAGTCCGGGCTGGGCAGCGCGCTGCTCGCGCTGGGCGACGCCGCCGCGGCGACGCGCCACCAGCGGCGCGCGATCGGGATCTCGCCCGGGTTCGCCAACGCGCACGCCAACCTGGCGCGCGCGCTGCACGCAGTCGGCGATCCCGCCGCGGCCGAGGCGTCGTTCCGCGAGGCGCTGCGCCTGGACCCGCGCTCGGCGAACGCGCTCGGGGGCCTCGCGGACCTCCTGATCGAAGCGCGTCGCTGGAGCGAGGGCCTCGCCACGCTGCGCACGCTGACCGACGCGCGCGCCGGCGACCGCGCGCTCGCGCTGAACCTGGCGTGGTGGCTCGCGACCTGCCCGGATGCGGCCGCGCGCGATCCGCGCGCGGCGCTCGCACGCGTCGAGGACCTGCTGACGCGGTCGGACCTGGGCAGCCAGGACCTCGACACGCTGGCCGCCGTCCTGGCCGCGAACGGCCGCTTCGCCGAGGCCGTCGCGCTGGCCGAGCGCTGCCTCGCCCGATTGCGCGCCGAGGGTCCGGCGGTGGTGATCCCCGAGGTCGAGGCCCGCCTCGAACTGTACCGCGCCGGCCGCGCCTACGTCGCTTCCGGGTGACCCGCCGCGCGGCCGAGGTGTCGAACGGCCGCGGGCGCAGCGTATCCTCTGCGAAGTCATGAATCCCTCCGCACGCTTGTCGCCCGAGGATTGCGCCGCACGCGCCGCACGTATCCCCGCCTGGAAGCTCGAGGACGGCAGGCTGCGCCGCGAGTTCCGCTTCCCCGACTTCGCCGCCGCGTTCGGCTTCATGGCGCGCGTGGCGCTGCTGGCCGAGAAGGCCGACCACCACCCGGACTGGTCGAACAGCTACTCGAAGGTCGTGATCGAGCTCTGCACGCACGACGCCGGCGGGCTCACGACGAGGGATTTCGACCTGGCGCAGGCGATCGACCGCGCGGCCCCCCAAGGAGCATGACCATGGACGAAGCCCGCAAGCTGGAACCGATCGAGGCGCGCATCCTGGGCGTCCTGATCGAGAAGGAGTTCACGACGCCGGAGCAGTACCCGCTCTCGCTGCACGCCTTGACCGCGGGCTGCAACCAGAAGTCGAACCGCGATCCCGTGCTCGACCTGTCCGAGCACGACGTGAACCTCGCCGTCGGCAAGATGATCGTGAAAGGCTGGGCCGGGTCGATCCAGCCCGCCGGGGGGCGCGTCGAGAAGTACCGGCACAACGCCGGCGAGGTGCTGGGCGTCGGCAAGGCGGCGCTCGCCGTGCTGGCGGAGCTGTGCATGCGCGGACCGCAGCAGCCGGGGGAGTTGCGCGTGCGCTCCTCGCGCATGGTGGACATTCCGACGCTGGCGGCGCTGAGCGACGTGCTCGCCCCGCTGCGCGAGCGCGGCCTGGTCGTGCGGCTCGATCCGGCGCCGGGATCGCGCGCCGAGACCTACGCGCAGACGCTGGCGCCCGGCGCGCACGCGCTGCCGTCGCGGGCGCCGGCCGCGCTCGCCTCGCCGGTCATGCCGCCGCCCGTCGCCGCGACGCCGGCCGCGGTCGACACGGGACCGCTCGAACGCCGCATCGCCGAGCTGGATCACGAGCTCCAGAAGCTGCGCCGACAGCTCGCGAACCTGGCCTGGAAGCTCGGCGAGAAGCTCGATCCGTCCTGACCAGGCCGGCGGCTACGCCACGGGGTCGGCCGCCATGACGTCCGCGAGCTCCGCGGCCACGGAGAGCGCGATCGCCGCCGGTTCCTTCGAACGCTTCGAGAGCCCGATCGGGCAGCGCACGCGCGCGATGTCGGCCGCGGGCACGCCGCGCTGCTCCAGGCGTTTCCTGAACCGCGCCCACTTGCGCTCCGAACCGATCAGCCCGACGTAGGGGAACCCGCGCCGCACGGCGCGCGCCAGGATCTCGAGGTCGAGCGCGTGGCTGTGCGTCATCACGAGCACCAGCGCGTCCGACGGCAGGGTCTCGATCTCGGCCTCGGGGTGGTCGACCAGCACCAGCTCGTAGGGACGCGACGCGGGGAGCCGCGGCTGGATCTCGCGCTCCTCGCGCGGGTCGATCAGCACGACGTCCGCGCGCAGCCACGGCGCGAGGCCGCCGAGCGCCTGGGCCACGTGCCCCGCTCCGAACACGGCCACCTTGCGGCGCCGCCAGGGGAACGTCTCGAAGTACACGGTGACGGAGCCGCCGCAGCACTGCCCCACCGCTTCGCCCAGCGGGTAATCGACGGACTCGATCGCCGGGCGCGGGCGCTTGAGCAGCTCGGTCGCGCGCAGGATCGCCTGCTGCTCCAGGTTGCCGCCGCCGATCGTGCCGAACGCCAGGCGCCCGCCGCTGACGATCATGCGCGCGCCGGCCTCGCGCGGCGCACTGCCGCGGATCGCCGTCACGACCACCATCGCGCAGGGTTCGCCGCGGGCGCGCAGGCCCGCGAGGGCTTCGATCCAGTCCTGGGGCCGCTCCATGCTCCCGGCGAGTTTAACGCGCGATCGGGATTGAATCCGTGCGCGGCAGGGCGCGTACCCTGACGCCATGCTGATCACCACCACCCCCACCATCGAGGGGCGCCCGGTCCGCTCCTACCACGGCATCGTGAGCGGCGAGGCCATCCTGGGCGCCAACGTCTTCAAGGACCTGTTCGCGGGCATCCGCGACATCGTCGGCGGCCGCTCGGCGACCTACGAACGCGAGTTGCGCAAGGCCAAGGACATCGCCCTCGCGGAGATGGCCGAGCAGGCCCGCGCCCTGGGCGCGGACGCGGTCATCGGCGTCGACCTCGACTACGAGACCATCGGCGGCAGCGGCTCGATGCTCATGGTGAGCGCCTCCGGCACGGCCGTGAAGCTGGGCTGACGCCGGCGCCCTCCGGCTGCGTACCATGGCGCGATGCGGATCTCGTGCCTGGGCGGCGGACCTGCCGGACTGTACTTCTCGATCCTGATGAAGAAGGCCTTTCCGGAGGCCGCCATCACCGTCTTCGAGCGCAACCGGGCCGACGACACCTTCGGCTGGGGCGTCGTGTTCTCGGACGAGACGCTGGGGCACTTCGAGGACGCGGATCCCGAGACGTACGCCGCCATGCGCGAGTCGTTCGCGTACTGGACCGACATCCGCACCTGGGTCGGCGGCACGTGGACGCGGTCGACGGGCCACGGCTTCTGCGGCATGGCGCGCAAGCGCCTGCTGGAGATCTTCCACGAGCGCGCGCGCGGGCTGGGTGTCGAGCTGCGCTTCGAGCGCGAGATCACCGACGAGCGCGGGCTGCCGCCCAGCGACCTCGTGGTGGCCTGTGACGGGTTGAACAGCGCCGTCCGCAACCGCCACGCGGCGCACTTCCGGCCCACGCTCGACTGGCGCCGCTGCAAGTTCACGTGGCTCGGCACGACCAAGCCGCTGGAGGCGTTCACGTTCGTGTTCCTGGAGACCGAGTGGGGCCTGTTCCAGGTGCACGCCTACCCGTTCCAGCCGGACCTCTCGACGTGGATCGTGGAGTGCCACGAGGACGTGTGGAAGCGCGCCGGCCTGGAGCACGCGACCGAGGCCGACACGGTGGCGTTCTGCGAGCGCATCTTCGAGCCGTTCCTGGACGGCCACCGGCTGCTGGCCAACCGCTCGATCTGGCGTTCGTTCCCGACCGTGCGCTGCGAGCGCTGGAGCCACGGCAACGTCGTCCTGATGGGCGACTCGGCGCACACGGCGCACTTCTCGATCGGCTCGGGGACCAAGCTGGCGATGGAGGACGCGATCGCGCTCGTCGACGCGTTCCGCGCGCACGGAACGAGCGACGTCCCCGCGGTCCTGGCGGCCTACGAGGAGGCGCGCAAGCTCGACGTACTGAAGCTCCAGCACGCGGCGCAGACCAGCCTGGAGTGGTTCGAACACAGCGCGCGCTACGTGCACCAGCACCCGCTGCAGTTCACGTTCAACCTGATGACGCGCAGCAAGCGCATCACTTACGACAATCTGCGGCAGCGCGACCCGGACCTGGTGCGGCAGGTCACGGACTGGTGGGGACCGCGCAACGGCCTGGATTCCGCGCCGGGAGCGCCCGTGCCGCCGCCGGTGTTCGCACCGATCCGGCTGCGCGAACTCGTGATCGAGAACCGCATCGCGGTCTCGCCGATGTGCCAGTACTCGGCGGTCGACGGCGTGCCGGGCGAGTGGCACCTCGTGCACCTGGGCAGCCGCGCGGTCGGCGGCGCCGGCCTCGTGATGGCGGAGATGACCGACGTCTCGGTCGAGGGCCGCATCACGCTGGGCTGCACCGGGATGTGGAATGCGGAGCAGATGCAGGCCTGGAAGCGCATCGTGGAGTTCGTCCACGGCAACAGCCGCGCGCGCATCGGGCTGCAGCTCGCGCACGCGGGCCGCAAGGGTTCGTGCAACCTGCCGTGGGAAGGCGACGACCCGCTGCGCGACGCGCGGGCCTGGCAGACGCTGGGTCCGTCGGCGGACCCGTTCGGGCCCGGCTGGCCGGCGCCGAAGGCCATGGACGCCGCGGACCGTGCGCGCGTGCGCGACGCGTTCGTGGCCGCGACGCGCCTCGCGGAGCAAGCCGGGTTCGACCTGGTCGAGCTGCACATGGCGCACGGCTACCTGCTGTCGAGCTTCCTCTCGCCGCTCTCCAACCGGCGGACGGACGAACTCGGGGGCTCGCTCGCCAACCGGATGCGCTGGCCGCTGGAAGTGTTCGAGGCGGTGCGCGCAGCGTGGCCGAAGCACAAACCGGTCTCGGTGCGCGTGTCGGCCACCGACTGGCTCGACGACCGCGGCTGGACGATCGAGGACACGCTGGCGCTGGCGCGCGAACTGAAGGCGCGCGGCTGCGACCTGATCGACGTCTCGTCGGCCGGCAACAGCCCCGAATCGAAGCCCGTCTACGGTCGCATGTACCAGGTGCCGTTCGCCGAGCGCATCCGCCAGGAGGTCGGCATCCCGGTCATGGCCGTCGGCGGCATCCAGGGCTTCGATCACGCCAACACGATCCTGGCCGCGGGCCGCGCGGACCTGTGCGCGATGGCGCGCCCGCACCTCGTCGATCCGTACATCGCGCTGCACGCCGCGGTCGAGTACGGCGTCGACGTGCCCGGCTGGCCGCGCCAGTACCTGCCCGCGAAGCCGCGGCCGCGCAGCGTCGACGCCCCCGAGTGAGCGGACCCGGCGCGCCCGCGGGGCGCTGTAGAATGCGGGCCACCGCCCGCGACCCTCTCTCCAGCTTCCACCCGTGATCCCCGCGATGTCGACCCTTCTGGCCTTGCTGCTGCCGTTCGCGTCCCCCGTGCAGGCCCCGCAGGCGCCCACGATCGAAGACACCGTGTACTGGGACACGCTCGACGACGCGGGCCACCTGCACGGCGGCGTGCTGCGGTTGCGCGTCCCCGATCGTCGCTGGATCACGGCCGTGCTGCCCGCGCCGCACGAGACGCTCACGCACAGCCTGCTGCCGGTCGACCCGGACCACCGCATCGACCTCGTGATCGTGGGCGACGGCTACACCGCCGCGCAGATCCCGACCTACGTGGCGCAGGCCAACTCGATCGGCGACCAGTTCTTCAACAAGCAGCCCTACACGGCGTACCGCAACTACTTCACGGTGCACCGCATCGACGTCGTCTCGGTCGAGTCGGGCGTCGACAACGATCCGACGCAGGGGATCCTGCGGAACACGGCGCTCGACATGGCCTACTGGTGCAACAACATCGAGCGCCTCCTGTGCGTCAGCGTCTCGAAGGCCTACCAGTTCGCCAACAACGCGCCCGACGTCGACCTCGTGCTGGCGATCGCCAACTCGTCCAAGTACGGCGGTGCCGGATACTCGTCCAGCGACCTGGCCACCAGCGCCGCGGGCAACTCGTCGGCGCTGGAGATCGTGCGGCACGAGTTCGGTCACGCGCTGGGAAACCTCGCCGACGAGTACGACTACGGCGACGGCGCGACCTACACAGGCGCGGAGCCCGCCGCGGCGAACACGTCCAAGCTGACCTCCGCCAACATGCTGGCCCAGCAGATGAAGTGGTGGCGCTGGCTGGGCGTGAACGATCCGGCCTGGGACGGATCGATCTCGACCTTCCAGGGCGCGGGCTACTACCAGTTCGGTCTGTACCGGCCGACGAACAACTCGCTGATGCGCAACCTGGGCCGGCCGTTCAACCTGCCCGGCGCCGAGCGCATGATCCTGGAGATCTACAAGATCGTCCCGCCGATCGACGCGCACTCCAGCACGGCCGTGACCTACACCGGCACCGAGACGCTCTCGGTGACGCCGATGCAACCGCTCGGACACTCCCTGACGGTGCAGTGGTCGCTGAATGGCGCTCCGATCCCGGGCGCGACGGGGACGACGCTGAACCTCGCGGCGCTCGGACTGGGAGCGTGCCCGGCAACGGTCTCGGTCACGGTGCAGGATCCGACGCCGTGGGTGCGCGACGAGGCAGCGCGCGCTCAGTGGATGACGCAGTCGCTGAGCTTCCAGGTCGTCCCGAGCCAGCCCCAGTTCGAGACGTACTGCGTCAGCGCGCCCAATTCGGTCGGCCCGGGCGCCACGATGAGCTGGGGCGGATCAGCCAGCGTCGCGGCCAACGATCTCGTGCTGAGCGCCGTCGGCTGCCCGCCGTCGACGTTCGGCCTGTTCTACTACGGCCAGACGGCGACGCAGACGCCGTTCGGGAACGGGTTCCGCTGCATCGGCGGCCCCGTGTTCCGGCTCCCGGTGCTCACGACGAACCTGTTCGGGGACGCGGTCCAGCCGCTGAACCTGCCCGCCCTGGCCGGCGGACCGATCCTCGCGGGACAGACGTGGCTGTTCCAGCTCTGGTACCGCAACCCGGCCGGCGGCGGTGCCGGATTCAACCTGTCGAACGGGCTGCGCGTGCGCTTCTGCCCATAGGCTGACGCCGGTCGATCCGCGCACCAGCGCGCGGCGTGTCGTGCGAGCTAGGGTTTCGGGGTCGAGGGCGACGAGGCCGGCAGGGCCAAGTGCCCGCCGCGTCTGTTCATCCAGTACGCCAGCTTCGCCATCAAGGACGCACGCTGGATCGGCTTGCTGCTGTAGTCATCGCACCCCGCGGCGACGCAACGGTCGCGATCCTCGGTCATCGCATGCGCCGTCAGCGCGATGATGGGGATCGTCGAACCGCGCTCGCGCAGCGTGCGAGCCAGCGTGTATCCGTCCATCTCGGGCATCTGCATGTCAGTCAGCAGCAGGTTGTAGGCCTTCTCCGCCAATTCGGCCTCCTGGAGCATCGCGAGCGCGACAACGCCATTCTCGGCAACGTCCACTTCGGCACCGGCTTGCTCGAGATGCAAGGAGATGAGCCGCTGGTTGAATTGCCCGTCCTCGGCCAGGAGGATCCGCCCTCGGAGCGGGACGGAGGGCAGCGCGGGCTGTGGCTCGGCAGTTGCGGACCTGGGCTCGAACCCAGCCTCTTCCGCGCTCTCCTCCACCGTCTCCAGCGGCAACTCCAAGCGGAAGCACGCCCCCTTCTCGGGGCTCGAGCGGATCAGGCGGACATCGCCCCCCATGAGCTGAGCCAGGCGGCGGCTCAGCACCAGCCCCAGCCCGGTCCCGCCATGCGAGCGCGACATTGTGCCGTCTGCTTGCGTGAAGGCCTCGAAGAGTCGGTCGGCTTGCTCCGGGCTCAATCCGATGCCCGTATCCTCGACATCGATAGTCAGCCTGCGTTCGGCGCCGCGCGAGACGGCACGGGCACTGATGGTCACGCTGCCCTGGCCCGTGAACTTCACGGCGTTGCCGGCGAGGTTCATGAGGATTTGGCGAAAACGCGTGGGATCGGTGAGCAGGCGACGCGGCAGAGCGCTGTCCACCTGCAGGTGCAGCTCCAGTCCCTTGACCGCTGCAGGCGCGCGCAAGAGGCTTTCCACCGATTTCAAGAGGTCGTACAAGGGCGTCGGAACCCTCTCGACCGTCATTCGATTGGCCTCGATCTTGGAGAAGTCCAGGATGTCGTTGATGACCTCCGTGAGGTGCGCCCCGGCCGCGATGATGGTGTCGATGATCTCCAGACGCCGGTGCGGGGCCTTGGCCAGGTCACCCTCGTCGCGCAGCAGATCGGCATAGCCCAGCACCGCCGTCATCGGCGTCCGGATCTCGTGGCTCATGTTGGCCAGGAACTCGCTCTTTGCCCGGCTCGCGGCCTCGGCTGCCTCGAGTGCCTGCGTGAGTTCGACGCTCTTCTGGTGCGACTCGGTCACGTCCTGGAACGCGCCGTACAGGCGAACCGTCCCGTCGTTCCGGAAGTCGGCCTTGCCCAGACCACGCACCCATAGGTGCCGGCCCTGGGCCGTCGTGAAGGGCACGGTGTAGTCGAACGACTGGCCGGTCTCGATGGCCCGTGCGATGTGCCCCTGCACAATGGCGGCCGCATCGCCGGGGAAGTGCGCGAGCACGGCGTCCAGCGTGGGCACGAAGGAGCCAGGTACCTCGAAGATCGCGTACATCTGGCTGGTCCACGCGATCCGCCCGCTCGCGGGCTCGTACTCCCAACCGCCCACCGCGGCGACGCGGCCCATTTCCTCCTGGACCTGCCCCATGTTCTGGAGGTTCAGTTCGCTGCGCTTGCGCTCGGTGATGTCCTGGCGAATGGAGATGTAGCCGTCGATCCTCTGCTCCGAATCGCGCACCGGACCGATCGTGGTGTCCAGCCAGTGCAACGAACCGTCCCTGGCTCGGTTGCAGACTTCACCACGCCACACGCCCCCCGTGCTGATGGTTCGCCACATCTCGGCCCAGAACTCGCGCGAGTGCCGGCCCGAGTTGACCACGCGGTGATCGGCGCCCACGAGTTCCTCGCGGCTGTAGCCGCTGATCCGGCAGAAAGCGTCGTTGACCTCGACGATCTTGCCGGAGATGTCCGTGATCGCGACGAGAGCCTGCTGGTCGAGGGCCGCCCGGTAGGCGGCGATGGTGGCCAAGGACGAGCGCAGGGACGAGTTCAGGTCGAGCATCTCGGCCGACGACGTCGTCAACGAGCGCTCCATCAGGTAGCGCTCCTCGTCCGACTCCTTGTAGGCCTTGGAGATGCGCTCGAGGACAGCGTGCCACGCCGCGGCAGGCGGGGCATCCTGGCTGTCCTTGATCCCGCAACGCTCGAGTTGCCGGAGCAGAAGCGGGTGAAGCACGATCTCAGCTCTCGGAGATCGTCGTCAGGGTCATGGTCTGGTTGTGCAGATCGCAGTGCCCGGTTGTGTGTGGCGATATCTCGCCGTAGGAGTAGAACCCGATCTGCTTCGTGTTCTTGGACAGACTGGTGAGCGTCGCTTCGATTTCCTCTTCGGTGCGCTCGCCCAAGACCAGGCGCCGGCCGACGCAACTGACGGCGATCGCAAGCGTGTCGGCATCAGGCATCCCGGACGATCGCAGGGTGTTGGCCGCGGCCAGCGAGGCCCCTTCGATCAGTCGCTCGAAGTTGGCGCGCATGAGCTGCGCCAGGTGCCCTTCCGGGATGTCGCCCGCGAAGGTCATGGACTGGTGCTCTTCGTCCACCGACAGCACGGTCCGCACGACCACGTTCGTGTCCTGCCGGTTGGCGCGCAGGGCGAGCGGGAACAACAGCGCGGTGGCCGGCAGGCCGCTCGCGCGTTCGCCGAGGTACTGCTTGTAGAGTTGCAGGGCTGGCTTCCCGTCGAGCTCGTACAGCACGTTGCCCTGGGAGCGAGTAACACGCCGTTCCGGGCCGAAGATGTCCCAGCCACCCTTGGATCCGTGTCCGACGTGCAGGCGGTCACCGTAGAGCGCGACGGCGGAGACGATACCGGACCGTGTCTGGCCTTCGCCCTCCACCCACGTGCGCTGGAAGCGGTCGCCGTCTCCGGCCAATCCGCCGGTCACGATGACCGACTCGGGGAGGGCCGAATTGAAGCCCTTGACCAACTCGCTGCCGTTGACGTTCAGACCGTCCGAGAGCACGAGGATCGCCTTGAGGTCCGCGCGATTGAGCTTCTCGGCCAGCATCCTGCCGGCGCCGAACGAGTCCTTCGCTTCGATGACGGGCGCGCAGGCCCCGGCGATCGTCGAGGATTCGAAGCGTGCGACCGCGACCGACAACGAATCGTCGGACAGCGCGGTTCCGAAGATTTCGCCCGATGTCGAACATCCGATCACCCGCGAGCGCGGGTAGGCGACTTCTAGCTCTCGCAATGGCGCGGGGTCGTCCACGAAGGACGAGGCCCCGAACACGATCACGAGCGTGTTCTCCGAGTCGAGCGCTGGGAACGGACGAATGGACCAGCCTGCCAGGCGGGAGTAGGTGAAGGTCTCGAGTTTCATGGGCTTCCTCCTGGCCCGCTCCCATCGCTGGCGTCGCAGAGAACGACCCGCTCGGCCGGGGGGGGGCTAGGGCTCATTCGACCGGCCCACCCAATCCACTTGAGATTCCCCCCCCGGCCGCCACGGCCGCAGGGCCGCCCAACGGGGCTTCCCAGACCGCCCGGTCGATCGAGGGCAGTTCCCGCGGCGGGCGCCCTAGGATGTCGTCGCGATGCCTCCGCGCCGCGTCTCCAACCCGCCGAATCCGTGGATCTCGAGTCACGTCGAGTGGCTCGAGGAGCCGCCGGTCGCGACGCTGGAGGTGTACGAGGAGGAAGCCTCGTCCGTCCTGACGGGCAACGACAGCCCCGACGTCGGCTTCGAGTGGAGCGTCAACCCCTACCGCGGCTGCTGGCACGCCTGCGCGTACTGCTATGCGCGCCCGAGCCACCAGTACCTGGGCTTCGGCGCGGGCACCGACTTCGAGCGCCGCATCGTCGTCAAGACCAACGCGCCGGAGGTGTTGTCGCTGGAACTCGCGCGCCGGACGTGGAAGCGGGAGACCGTCGTGTTCTCGGGCAACACGGATTGCTACCAGCCGCTGGAAGCCAGCTACGCGTTGACGCGACGCTGCCTGGAGGTGTGCCTCGCGCGCCGCACGCCCGTCGGCCTGATCACCAAGAGCGCGCTCGTACGTCGGGATGTCGACGTGCTGCAGTCGCTGGAGCGCGCGTGCGGAGCCAGCGTGACCTTGTCGATCCCCTTCCTGGACGAGGGCGCAGCGCGCGTGCTGGAGCCGGGCGCGCCGTCCCCCGAGAAGCGCTTCGAAACGCTGCGCGCGCTGGCCGACGCGGGCGTGCCCTGCGGCGTCTCGCTGGCCCCGCTGATCCCCGGCTTCAACGAGAGCGACGTCCCGGCGATCCTGCAGCGCGCGAAGGACTGCGGCGCGACGAGCGCGTTCACCGTGCTGCTGAGGCTGGCGGCGGAGGTGCGGCCGGTGTTCGAGGAGCGCTTCCGCGAGGCGTTCCCCGAGAGGTGGGGCAAGGTGGAAAGCGCGATCCGCGACATGCGCGGTGGCGAGCTGAACGATGCGAGGTTCGGGAAGCGGATGACGGGGTCAGGGCCGCGCTGGGAGGCGACGGCGAGGCTATTCGAGGTGCAGTGCCGGCGGTTGGGACTTGGGAACACGGAGCGCAGGCTGGACCGGCCGCCGGATGCGGTGCGGGGGCGGCAGCTGGAGCTGTGGTGACCGCGTCGCGTCGGTACGGAGCCAGGCTCGACCTCGACACCCCAGGCTT
>CAZKIO010000039.1:0-47639 GCA_964552795.1 uncultured Planctomycetaceae bacterium | reverse complement strand
GGGGGGGCGGCACCAACCGAGCCCGGCTCCGCGGGCTCCCCGTGGGAGGGATTCCACCACGGCCAACAGGAGAGCCACACGTGTACGCGATCGTCAAGGACCGCAACCAGCAGACCAAGGTGCAGAAGGGTGACGTCATCCTCTGCGACCTCAACTCCAGCCTCGAGCCGGGCGCCAAGGTGACCTTCGACGAGGTCCTGCTCGTCGGCAACGAGGGCCAGGTGAAGATCGGCAAGCCGACCGTCGCCGGCGCCAAGGTGACCGGCGAGGTCATCGGCCACGAGAAGGGCGTCAAGGTGATCGCCTTCCGCTTCAAGCGCCGCAAGAACGTGCGCAAGAAGCGCGGCCACCGCCAGCAGTACACCCGCGTCCGCATCACCGACATCGTCGGCTGAGGAGACCCCCGCTATGGCACACAAGAAAGGTGGCGGTTCGACCCGCAACGGCCGCGACAGCAACCCCCAGTTCCGCGGCGTGAAGCGCTACGGCGGCGAGAACGTGACCGCCGGCACGATCCTGGTGCGCCAGTGCGGCACCGTGTTCCACGCCGGGCGCCACGTCGGCGTCGGCAAGGACTACACGCTGTTCGCGCTGGTCGACGGCACGGTCCGCTACCAGCCCAACCGCAAGGTCCACATCGAGCCGATCGCCCAGGGCTGACCGCCCCGGCGCGCGCGCGCGTGAACAGCCTGCCCGCCGGGCAGGCTGTTTCGCATCGGCGCCCGGGTCTTGGGCCGCGGGCGCGACGACCATGTTCAAGGACGAACTCGAGATCGAGGTCAGGGCCGGGCGCGGCGGCGACGGCGTCGTCTCGTTCCGCCGCGAGAAGGGCGTGCCGCGCGGCGGACCCGACGGCGGCGACGGCGGCGACGGCGGCAGCGTGATCCTGGTGGCCTCGCACCAGTTGAACTCGCTGCTGCCGCTCTCGGGCCGCTACCACTACGTGGCGCAGGACGGCCGGCCGGGCGCGGGGCAGCTCTGCTCGGGCCTGAGCGGCGAGGACCTCGTGCTGGAGGTGCCGATCGGCACGCAGATCTACGACCGCGCGCGCGGCAACCTCTTGCGCGACCTCGCCAAGGAGGGCGCGCGTGTCGAGTTGGCCCGCGGCGGCCGCGGCGGCCAGGGCAACGCGCGCTTCAAGTCGGCGGTGCGCCAGACGCCGCGCTTTGCGACGAACGGCACGGAGGGCGAAGCGCGCATCGTGCGCCTGGAGCTCAAGCTGTTCGCCGAGGCCGGCCTCGTCGGCCTGCCCAACGCGGGCAAGTCGACGCTGCTCGCCGCGGTGACCGCCGCGACGCCCAAGATCGCCGACTACCCGTTCACGACGCTCGCGCCGCAGGTCGGCATCGCGCGCCTGTCGGAGAGCGACACGCTGGTCGTCGCCGACCTGCCCGGCCTGATCGAGGGCGCGGCGGAGGGCCACGGCCTGGGGCACCGCTTCCTGCGCCACGTCGAACGCTGTCGCGTCCTCCTGCACCTCGTCGACGTCTCCGGGACCGCCGACGTCGAGCCGCTCGAGGCCTGGCGCGTGATCGGCTCGGAACTCGAACGCTACTCGGCCGAGCTGGCGGCCCGGCCGCGCCTCGTGGTCGCCACCAAGTGCGAGGACGAGGAGGCGCTGGCGCGCGCGGCCGAGCTGGAGCGCGCGGCGGGGCGCCCGGTGTGGCGCATCTCCGCCGTGGAGCGGCGCGGCCTCGCCGAGCTCCTGCGCGAGGCCTGGCAGATCGTCCACGAGGCGGCCGCCCGCCGGGCCTGAAAAGGTTTCCCCGGGCGGCTCAAGAAGCGCGGGGCGGCGGACCGATCTCGTCCGCGGAACAGCGCCCCGTGGTACCCCAGTCTCCGGCCGACGACGAGTTCAGCTTCCGCGACATCGGCGCGGGTTTCAGCGCCGATCCGCCGGCGCCGCCGCGGCAGGAACTCTCGAACACCGCGTTCCAGCGCCGCGGCCCGCAGGCCGCCGCCGCGCCGCCCGCGCCGCCGTCCGCCGCGCGGCCGCTGGGGACCAAGCCCAAGTCCGTGCCGGGGCGCGTCTCGGTCGAGGAAGCCGTGCGCGACGTGCTCTCGGTCGAGAGCTTTCCGTCGCCGCGCCACCAGCTCGAGGCGTGGCTAGCGGTGATGGTCAAGATCGGCGCGAGCGACCTGATCCTGCGCGCCGGCGGCCGTCCCTCGCACCGCACCGACGGCAAGATCGGCTTCCTGCCCGGACGGGTGCCCGACGCCGGCCCGCTGCTGGAGGTGCTCGAGGGCATCCTGGGCACGGAGCGCATGGAGGGCTGGCGCGAGCGCGGCTCGGCCGACGCCGCGCTGCACCTCGACGGCCTCGGGCGCTTTCGCCTGAACGCCTACCGCCAGATGGGCGAGCCGGCCGTCGTGCTGCGCCGCATCAACGAGAACCCGCCCAACCTGGACGACCTCGAGCTGCCGGTCGAGGCGCTGCGCAAGCTCGCGCTGCGCAAGCGGGGGCTGGTCCTGGTGACGGGCATCGCCGGCTCGGGCAAGTCGACGACGCTCGCGGCGATGATCCAGTCGATGAACGAGAACCTGGAGCGCCACGTCGTGACGCTCGAGGATCCGGTCGAGCTCCTGTTCAAGGAGCAGCGCTGCGTGATCAGCCAGCGCGAGGTCGGGACGGACTGCAGCAGCTTCCACGACGGCCTGCGGCACTCGCTGCGGCAGAGCCCGGACGTGATCCTGATCGGCGAGATGCGCGACGCCGAGACGGTCACCGCCGCGCTGGACGCGACCGAGACGGGGCACCTCGTGCTCTCGACGCTCCACACGGTGAACGCGCCGCAGACGGTCGAGCGCATCCTGTCCTTCTACCGCGCCGAGCAGCACCAGCAGGTCCGGCTGCGCCTCGCCGAGAACCTGGCGGCGGTGCTCAGCCAGCGCCTGATCGTGCGCGCCGGCGGCAAGGGCCTGATCCCGGCGTTCGAACTGATGCAGTCCACGCCGCACATCCGCGAGCTGCTCCAGGAAGGCAAGATGGCCGACGTGTCGCGCGTGATCGAGCTGGGCTCGGAGCGCGGCCTGGTCTCGTTCAACATGTGCCTGCGCCGCCTCGTGCAGGAGCGCAAGGTCGAGCTGAACGACGCCCTGGCGGCCAGCGATCGTCCCGAGGAGCTGATCCTGGCGCTGCGCGGCATCACCGGCAGCTCCGCGCGCGTCGAAGGACCGGCGCAGACGCCCGGCCAGGGGCCGCGGCCCGCGCCGGGCACCGACGGATTGCGCATCTCGCGGCGGGAATAGGCGCGCGCGACGGTCGTCGCTGCCCCCTGCGTCCCGCTTGTGATTGGCACGCCCGCGGGCCGGCGGCTATCCTCGATCCGTGGATGGCCGGCGGACGCGAACCGCTCCAGCCCATTCCGCCGGCCCAACATGAACATCGCCCAGATCAAGATCGTCTCCTGGTCGGCCGCCGCGCTGATCTCGATCGGCCTGGCGGCCCACGTCTGGTCGTTCGTCAGCGGCCTGCCCGAGTTGCAGGGCACGCCCGATCCCAAGGTCGTGCGCGATACGCTGACCGGCATCGAGCCGGTGGTGGCGAAGAACGACGGCCTGGCGCGCTACGCGGACGTCAAGCGCCTGTTCCACGACCTCAACTGGACCGGCGCGCCCAAGGCGGTCCAGAAGCCCGAGGAGCCGCCGCCGCAGGATCTGACGCCGAAGGTCGTGCCCGTGCGCGAACTCGTGCGCGTCCTGTGGGTCCAGGTGGACCTGGCCGACCCCGCCGGTTCGGGCGTCTTCCTCAAGTACCTCAACAAGGCCGGCGTGCCCAACGCCAGCGTCGGCGGCTACCTGCTGCGCGAGGGCGCGACGCTGCACGCGCCCAACGACAACGTGCGCGTGGCGGCGATCACGGTCGCGGGGGTCGAGTTCGCCTTCGCCGACACGGAACGCCCGCACGAGGTGCTCCTGCCGCAGGAATTCGACGCCAAGGCGCGCATCGTGCAGGTCGGGCCCGACGGCGTCGTCCTGCCGCCGCCCAAGTCGGGCATCCCGCGCCGCGAGGGCGAGCCGTTCCGGCCCGGGCGCACCACCGCGCTGGGGCCGGACCGCTTCATCCTGGGCAGCGACGACCTGGCGGAGGCCGACACCAACTACCTGGAGATCCTCTCCAAGGACGTGCGGCTGCGGCAGCACCGCGATCCGCGGACCGGACGCTACGACGGCGTCGAGATCACCGACGTCAGCCCCGGTTCCTTCGCCGAGCGCCACGGCGCGCAGGCGGGCGACGTCGTGAAGAGCATCAACGGCCATGCCGTCAGCAGCGCGTCCGAGGCGATCAACTACGTGAAGCTGAACAAGGACAAGTTCAACGTGTGGGAGGTCGTGATCGAGAACAAGGGCAAGACGCGCACGGTGACCTACGAGTCCAACTAGTGTCCCCGCGTCGAAGCACGCCGCGCGCGCCGCTCCGGACCCGTTCCGTGCGGCGCGCGCTCTCGTTCCCATGGCCGGCGTGATCGTCACGGCCGACGTGGGCAACGCGCGGCTGAAGCTGCGCGTCTGGAGCGCGGACGCCGACGCCGCGTCGGGCGTGCCCGCAGCGGCGCTCGACGCCGCGCACGCGGCGCCCGGCGCCGAGAGCATCGAGGCGTTCCTGCGCGCCGTCCCCGGGCCGTTCCACGTCGCGCAGAGCTCGGTGGCCTCGGAATCCGACGGCGCCCTCCTGCGCGCGCTGCTGGCCCGGGTCCCGGGCGCGGCGTGGATCGGCGCAGCCGACGCCGGCCTCGTGCTCGACGTGCGCGCGCCCGCGCTCGTCGGCGCCGACCGGCTGTACGCCGCGCGCGGGGCGTGGGAGCTCCTGCGCGGCCCGGCGATCGTGCTCGACGCCGGCACGGCGCTGACGGTCGACGCGCTCGACGTGGACGCGGGCCGGCCGCGCTTCCGCGGCGGCGCCATCGCGCCGGGGCCGCGCCTCCTGGCTCTCGCGCTGCACGAGCACACCGCGCGCCTGCCGCTGGTCGATGCCCGCCCGGGCGCGGCGGCGCTGGGCCGCGACACGGCGCAAGCCCTGCAGTCGGGCGTGGTCCACGGTCTGCGCGGCGCGGCGCGCGAGCTCGCGCAGCGCGTGGCCGGCGAGGCGGAGATCCCCGGCGCGCCGCTCTTGATCACGGGCGGCGCGGCCGCGTTCCTGTTCGAGCCGCCGCTCTTCGCCGCCGCGCGCCACGAACCCGACCTCGTGCACCGCGGACTGCTGGCCGCGGCGCGCGCGGCGCTCGGCACATGACGCTGCGCGTGCGCGAGCTGACCCCGCCCGGCGCGGGAGCGATCAGCGTGCTCGAGGTCTCCGGGCGCGATGCCGCCGCGGCCGCCGCGCGCGCGTGCGGCCTGCGCGCGCTCGCGGCGGGCGCGGTCCGGCTGGCGCGGCCGCGCGCCCCCGGCGAGGCGGCGGGGGATGCGCTGGACGAGGCGCTCGTGGTCGTTCTGTCACCCGAGCGCGTCGAGATCCACCTGCACGGCAGCGCCGAGGTCGTGCGCCAGGTCCGCGCGCTGTTCCCCGGCGCGCGCGCCGACGCGTCGGCCGCGACGGCCCTCGAGGAGCGCGCCGCGCGGCTGCTGGAGCGGGCGCCCTGCGAGAGCGCGGCGCGCATCCTGCTCGACCAGCGCGAGGGCGCGTTGGCCCGCGACCTCGCGGCCCTCGCGCGCGCGCCCACCGACGAGGCGCGGGTCCTCGCCGCGGATCTCGCGCGCCGCGGTCGCGCCGCGCAGCCCGCGTTGCGTCCCGGACTGGTCGTGCTCGCCGGGCCGGTCAACGCCGGCAAGTCGACGCTGTTCAACGCGCTGGTGGGGGAGCGGCGCGCACTGGTCTCCGAGGAGCCCGGCACGACGCGCGATCTGCTCGTCGCGGAAGCGCTGCTCGGCAACTGGCCCGTGCGCCTCGTCGACACGGCCGGCGAGCGCGCGCTGGCGGCTCCCAGCGGTCCCTCCGCCCTGGAAGCCGAGGGCCAGCGCCGCGCCCGCGCGCTGGCGGCCGATGCGGACGTCCGCCTGTGGGTGGTCCCGGCCGCGATGCCGACGCCGGCACCGCCGGGCGCGACGCTGCTGCTCGCGCAGTCCGACCGGATGGCGCGGCCGCCGCGCGACGCGCTGTCGGCCCTGGCCGATCCGGCGGGCGCCCGCGAGCACGTGGCCCGTCTGTACCGCGCGCTGCGCGGCCTGCCGGAGGATCCTTGGCAGCCGGGACGGGGCGTGCCCTTCGAACCGGAGTTGATCGCGGCGCTGGAGGCGGTCGCGGCGGGCCGGCGCGACCCCGCCGGGCCCTGGTAGCCCGCGCCCGCGGCCCGCCGTCCGCGCGCGCCGACGAGCGCATGGGAATCGGGCCGCGCGGCGCGTACGATCGGGCGGATGGCCGAGGTCCGTCACCTGGTCACGATCGACGATCTCTCCCTCCCGGAGATCCGCGGTCTTTTCCAGCACGCGGCCGAGTTCGCCAAGGACCTGCGGGCGCACGCCGCGCTGGCGCCCGGACGCATCGCCGCCAGCCTGTTCTACGAGGCCAGCACGCGCACGCGCCTCTCGTTCGAGTCGGCGATGCTGCGCTTGGGCGGCGGCGTGATCACCGCGGCCGACATGCGCGCCTCCAGCGCCAGCAAGGGCGAGTCCCTGGCGGACACCGTGCGCGTCGTCAGCGGCGGCTACGCCGACGTCATCGTCCTGCGGCACCCCAGCGAGGGCGCCGCGCGCCTCGCGGCGCAGTACTCGGCCGTGCCGGTGATCAACGCCGGCGACGGCAGCCACGAGCACCCCACGCAGACCTTGTGCGACCTCTACAACCTGTGGGTCGAGCGCGGGCGCATCGAGGGGATCGACGTCGTGCTGGCGGGGGACCTGCGCTACAGCCGCACGATCCACTCGTTCGCCTACGCGCTGGCGCGCTTCGGCGCCAACGTCGTGTGCGTCCCGCAGCCGGGCTACGAGCTGCCGGACTACGTCGTGCAGCGCCTGCGCGAGGAGTTCGGCGTGGAACCGCAGCGCGCCGACGCCTCGCGGCTGGGCGATCTCGCCGCGCGCAGCGACGCCGTGTACCTCACGCCGCAGAAGCCGCACCAGCTCTCGCTGTTCACCGACGCGCGCGGCTTCTCGGTCGAGCGCGTGGACGCGGTGTACATGACGCGCCCGCAGACCGAGCGCCACCCCGAGGGCGAGCGCGCGGCGGAGACGTACCTGCAGCTGGGCAAGCGCACGCTGGCCGCCGAGTCGCTGCGCGACGCGGTGCTGATGCACCCCTTGCCGCGGCGCGACGAGCTGAGCGCCGATCTCGACAGCGATCCGCGCAGCATCTACTTCAAGCAGGCGGCGCGCGGCGTGCCGATCCGCATGGCGATCCTGGGCTGGCTGCTGGGAGCGCTCGACCTGGGCGCGCCGGCCCCCGTCCTGGAGTGGAGCGCGCATCCGCTCACGCCGGGCGCCACGCCCTGCCCCAACCCGACCTGCATCTCGCGCAGCGAGACGCGGCACGTGACCCCGATGTTCCGGCTGGCGTCGCGCATGCCGCTGCGGGCGCACTGCGCCTACTGCTCGCAGGAGCTGGGGTTCACGTTCGTGGGCTGCTCGACGACGCGGCACTACCACGAGCGCGACTCGCTCGAGCTGCGCAAGGTCCGCACCGACCATCTGGTCTTCCTGCGCGACGCGGCGGAGGCCGCCCGCCTGGGGTTCCGGCCCAGCGTGCGGGCGGGTTCGGCCCCTGGTTGATCGCGCTGTGCGGTTCCGCACGGCGGCCTGGGGCGCCCCGGAGGCGGTCCGGCGGCGCCGTACCCTCCCAGGCGCCCGGTGCGGGGTGGGGGCTCAGATCGGAGACCCCGGCACGCCGTTTGAGATTCCCCGGCCATGACTCCGCGCGCGTCGCACCGGCAGGTCCTCCGGGGCCGGCTTCTGGCTCTCGAGCCGGACCGGCCCATGGACGGCGGCCGTGTTCGCTTGACCCGATCCCCGCGCGCGGAAATCATGGCCACAAGCGAAGCCGGCGCCCCCGCGCCTGCTAATCTTCGCCCCCCCCTCCTGACCCCGTGCAGCATCCGCGGCGGCGCGACCGCCGTGCATGCAGCGCGGGCTTCGTGAATCGAGCCCCCCGCGCCTTCCGACGTCTCCGAGCGCCCCTCTCATGAACCAGACCCGACTCATTCCCAGCGACCTGCGCCGTGTCCCGAGCTTCGCGACCGCATCGCTCGCGGTCGCCCTTGCGTTCCTGTGCGCGTGCGGCGGCGGCGGCCCGCGTCGGTCGGCGTCCGGGTTCGCGCCCGGTTCGATCCACGAGAACCCCGACCCGCTGGCGCTCTCCAAGCAGTTCGTGGTCGACCCCAACTCGGGCGGGCAGGCGACCAACGTGCGGCTGCGCACCGTGTACTGGGGCCGGCTGGTCGACGTCGAGGACGCGACGGGCGTCGTGCAGGCCTCCGACCTCGTGGTGAACGAGGACCTGACGACCAACTTCGAATACATCGTCTCCAGCAACCCGATCACCGAGAAGACCACGGTCCAGATCCGCCACGTCGCGGGGACGCCGGAGTACCAGGCGGCGTACGAGGCGCTGGTCGCCGACTCCAACCTCGTGCTCGTGCAGGACGTGGGCCTCAACCCCGTGGTGCTGATCCCGTTCATCCCGCGCAACGCGGCGATCGTGCTGGTGTTCGACGACCTCCTGGATCCGGCCACGATCGACGGCCTGACCGTGCGCGTGCAGACGGGGTACCCGCCGGAGACGCCGTACCTCGCGCGCGTGGTGCCCGATCCCAACCACGGCGACCTCGCGGATTTCGGCGGCGCGCCCGGCATGGAGTTCTACTCCACGCGCGTGATCGTCGACTCGACCGTCTCGGGCGCCGAGGCGCAGGGCACGGCGCTGCCGGTGAACTCCCTGGGGTTCCCGCCCAGCATCACGCTGGGGCAGACCAACCTGCAGATCCGCATCCCCACGCGGCTCGACGGCGCATCGAACCAGACGCGCATCCTGTCGAACCTGACGAACCACCCGGTGAGCGCCACCGGCAGCGGCACCTTCGATGCGGCGACGCCGACGCGCGACATCACGCGCTCGCTGCGCTCGGGCGGCTCGCCGTCGATCACCAACGACCCGAACAACGGCTTCCTCGCCGACCGCGAGTCGCCCAGCATCCTGGGCACGCAGCCGATCGTGGTGGGGGACATCCTGGACCTCTCCGGTTCGGGCTTCCCGGGTCTGTACCGCACGACGCTGGATTACGCCTTCGCGCCCTGCGCCAGCTCGCTGCGCTCCGGTGACGTGATCCAGCAGACCGTCGGCGGCTGCATCGTCTACGCCGAGGTGGTCTGCGCGCCGGGCGCGACCTGCAACCCCGAGCAGCCGGCGACGGGCACGATCGTCACGTCGACGCTGAACGACGTGTACTTCCGCTACGTGCGCTCGGGCAGCCCGGGCGACGAGTGCTCGACGCTGCAGTTCCAGCCCCAGTCCCTCGGACAGGTCGGGATCCGCTTCTCGCCGACGCTCCACAACGGGCGCGAGGCCTGCTTCATCACGTTCTCCAGCATCGGCACGCCGCCGGACGCCGGCGTGGCGCCGGACGCGACCGCCGCGGTGCGCTTCTCCGAGCCGATGGACCCGGCCTCGCTGCGCGCGTTCGACACGATGTTCATGACCAACGTCGCCAGCGGCGCGGTCTACAACAACTTCGTGGTCGGCAGCCTGTCGGCCAGCTCGGACCTGCGCGAGTTCAAGTTCCGGCCCGAGCTGCCCCTGCGGCACACGGTGGGCACGAACGAGACCTACTTCCTGACGCTGCTGGCGCCCAGCGGACCGGTGGACGGCGCGCGCGACCTGGCGGGCAACCCGCTGCTGGCCTCGTTCGGCACGGTTCCTTTCCGCCTCGATCCCAGCGCCCTGACGGAGAACACGGCGGGCATCGCCTTCCGCTTCGACCGGCAGGACATGATCCCGGGCAACGACACGAGCACCACCGATCCGGGCTTCAACAAGCCCGAGTTCCGCGGGCAGTTCCTGATCGACGGCCAACTGCAGATCGTGCGTCCGCGCCCGGTCACGCGCTTCCAGGCGGCGGCCGACCGCACGCAGGCGATCCCCGCCGCGATGCAGCCCTTCCCGCCCGGAGTCCAGACCCCGATCTCGCGCTACGGCAGCAAGCTCCAGACGATCTGGCGCTACTGCGACGTGGGCTTCGCGCTGCTGGACGAGCAGTTCTTCAACGTCGACGTCGAGCGCCTGTACTGGGCGCCCGCGGGCGGCGCGGTGATCGCGGACACGCTGCCGCGCTTCGAGATCTCGCTCTCGCACTCGCTGAAGCTGCCGGACGAGTCGCTCGACCCCAACCTGCTGCCGAACTACCCGAACTCGGGCCTGATCACGACCTACAGCCAGAACGTGCTCGACGCGGCCAACGACCCGCCGCGCACCGTCCACCCCGGCAACTTCGGACAGCCCGGGTACGTGGTCCAGCCGATCAACGCCACCGTCACGGGCACGGGCACGACCGTGATGCCCTACCCGCTCAACCAGGGCATCGCGCTCGACCGCTACACGTACTTCACGTGGCGCAACAACGCGCTGCTCACCAAGGGCGCGCCTCCCGGCGGTCCGGGCGCCGAGCTCGAGATCGTGCGCGTCATCACCGGCATCGGCATGCCGGGCGTGCCCTTCACGCCGGGCAACGTCCCGTCGATCGGGCTGCCGCTCTTGATGGAGTTCCGCTGCTATCCGAACAACGCGATCAGCGGGCAGAACTCCTTCGACATCTCGCTGGCGACGGCCAGCTCGGCCCGGCCGAACTTCCGCGCGTTCTCGACGGGCGGGTTCGCCAGCGCGACGCCGACCATCCCGACCCTGGTCCAGCCGGACCTGTGGCCGGTGGCGACGGGCGGCTTCAACCCCAACTCCACGCCGTCCCCGGGCGCCATCACGCAGGCGGTCGACAACTCGTTCTACGTCGGCGCCACGGACCTCGTCGTGCGCATCAGCCGCATGCACTCGATCTGGTTCGACTCGGGCAGCGCCGGCGTGCGCTACCGCGAGCCGATCCTGGAACCGCCCACGGCACAGCAGCCGGCCGGCACGTCGGTCGACCTGGCCTTCCGCGCGGCGACCGTGGTCACCAACCCGGTGGCGACGACGGACGCGGCGGTGTTCGACGCCTACGGCGAGTTCGCGACGAACCCGCAGCCGACGTTCTTCAACAACGACCGCACCTGGAAGTCGACGATGGCCGCGATCAGCAGCCCCGACGGCATCCAGACGGGCGGGAAGTTCTTCCAGATGCGGATCACGTTCGTCTCCAACGCCGCGACGAACCTGTCACCGACCCTGTCGGCCCTCGGCCTCGCCTGGCGCCGCTAGTCCCCGGCCCTCCACGGACGACCCACCCTCCCCTCCCGCAGCCACGGCATCCATGACCATGAACTCGAAGCACATCCTCGGACTCTCGCTCCTGGCGTTGGGGGTCTCCGCGGCCCTCCCCGGTTGCGGCGGGAGCGGATCGTCGTCGTCCGGCGCGTCGTTCTCGCTCGTCGAGTCGAACGTGCTGCAGAACCAGGTGTGGCAGATCAACCGGCCGATGGAGTTCCGGTTCTCGAAGGCCGTGGACCAGTCCTCGGTGAACCTGAACACGGTCAGCGTCCTGCGCGCCGGCGGCGCGCCGGCGACCGGCTTCTACTACATGAGCGACGCGCGCACGGTCGTGTTCCAGCCGACCTGCCCGCAGCTCCCGGGCTTCACCGACGCGGGACTGGTGCCCGGCGGCACCAGCTACATCGTGCACGTCGTGGGCAGCAGCACGGGGGGCGCGACCGTGCGTTCGGTCGACGGCGACCCGCTGGCGCTGGGGCTGACGGTCAACATCACCACGCCGAACTCCAGCGAACTGGGCGTGCTGTTCAACGACGTGGCGCCGAGCCCGCCGACGCCCCTGATCTGGAACCCGGCCTCGGGCGGACCCCAGGCCGGCAACAGCTACATCGAGCTCGGCGGCGGCGTCGCGGCCGAGTACTTCGAGCGGCGGGATCCGCCCGTGCTCGCGCTGGGAGCCAAGGTCTCCGACACCTTCCGCGCGCCGCTGAACCTCTACAGCGACGCCGGCACCTCGGCCGTGATCGTGGTCGAGCTCGACCAGCCCGTCGATCCGTCCAGCTCGAACATCAATCCGACCGTCGTGCGCCTGCAGTACTGCTCGAGCCCGACGGGCGACTGCGTGTCGCCGCCCGGCACGTGGATCGACCTGCCGCACCAGATCCAGCTCACGGGCAACTGCGAAGGCGGCGGCGCGACGCTGCGCCTGACGCCGGTGGGCATCCTGCCACAGGGCCGGCTCGTGCGCGTGGTGCTGACGTCCAGCTTCCGCGACATCGTCGGCAACGGGAACCTGCTCGATCTCGTGGTGGGCTCGTTCCGGATCGATCGGGCCGTGGACTCGGGCGGCGCGGACCTGCCGATCGCCGACGAGTACCTCGAGCCCTTCACGCTCCCGGGGGGCACGGCGGGCTCCGTGCAAGACACGGTGGCGCTGCTCGACGCGCCGTCGGCCACCTGGGGCACCAACGGGGCCCTGGCCGCGGGCTTCAACTTCGGCGGGACGGGCGGTCCGAACGGCACGTTCGACTGGCACATCAGCCCGAACATCGGGAACACGTCGGTCATCTTCAACACGGCGTTCTCGATCATCACGAACTCCGACCAGACGGCCACGCAGTCGGCCCTGAACGGACAGGTGGACATCCGCGACCTGTGGGTCAAGCCCAACGCCATCCTGGAGATCAAGGGGCCCAACCCCTGCGTCATCCGCGCGTCCGGGAACGTCCTGATCGAGGGCCGCATCCTGATCAAGGGCTCGAACAACCAGGGCGTCAACACGTTCAACACGACCAACATCCCCGAGACGGGTTCGTCGGGGAACGGCGGCGGCGGGCGCGGCGGCACGGCCAACATCCTGACGACGCAGTCCTCGCCGCAGGGCGAACAGGGCTACGGCGCCTTCGACCAGCCCAACGGCGGCGGCGGCGGCGGTGAGACCGGCTACAACTCGAGCACGTCGGTGAACAACCGCCGCGGCGGAGGCGGCGGCGGCGGATCGCTCGGCCAGCCGATGATCCTGAACCTCGCCACGAACACGAACCAGTGCCCCGACCAGACGATCATCGGCCTCGACAGCGAGGACGGCTCGTTCGGCGCGGCCAACGCCAGCGGTGCGATCAGCGGCCCGGGCCAGCGTCCGCGCGGCGGCACGCGCGGCCCGCGCATCTTCATCGATGCCGATCCGGGCAACGACTTCTGGGGCATCATGCGCATGGCCGGCACGGGGCTGATCGTCCGCGGCGAAGTCGGCCAGCCGTGGCCCGGCTCGGGCGGCGGCGGCGGCGGCAACGCCGTGCAGTCGGCCTCGTTCCCGAACACCAACTGGACGCCCTCCGGCGACGAGAAGGGCGCGGGCGGCGGCGGCGGCGCGGGCGCGCTGACGATGCTGGTCCTGGGTGACATCACCTTCGGGCCCAACGGCCGTATCGACGCTGGCGGCGGGACCGGCGGCGGCGGCGAGAACACCAGCGGCATCAACCGCGTGGGCTCCGCCTCCGGCGGCGGCTCGGGCGGCCACGTGATCCTCCAGACCGCGAAGACCATCGACTTCCGCAACGTCGTGGTGAACACCAGCACCAACATCAACCTGCGGCCGGGCGTGTGGGCCCGCGGCGCGCAGGGCGGCGGTGGACCCAACAGCGCGGGCGGCACGGCCCCCGAGGCCGTCGAGACCTCGCCGACGGCGGACCGTCTGCCGCGCGACCACTATTCGGTGGCGCTGGGCGGCCTGGTGGACCCGGCTCCCTGCGCCGCGGCGGCGGCCGGCAACACCGCGCGTTTCGACATCGACGGCTGCGGCGGGGACGGCGGCCCGGGCATCATCCAGTTGCACGCGCCGAACCTGACCGACATCCGTCCGCCCACGGCCGGCGGCAGCTCGACCTTGTTCAACTGCATCCGGCCCAACCCCGTGGGCTCGACCGTCACGTCGGTGGTCAACAACGTCAACACGCCCAGCGCGTGGAACCAGTTGCTGCCCATCTTCGGCCGCCTGTCGAAGGCGCAGTCGAAGTGGATCGCCCTGGGTTCGACCAGCATCTCTCCGACCAGCACGACGCCCGACCCGATCGCGTTCGAATTCGCCGGCCTGACCGGCGCCGGCCTGATCCAGACCACCGGCGCGGGCAGCGCGGCGACGGTCACCGAACAGGCCTCGATCCTGACGGGCGGCGGCAGCCAGACCATCGCCGCGCCGACGGTCACGCCCTACGTGGTCTCCGGCCGCACGGTGGTCTTCGACGGCACGACGCTCAACGACGACATCTACCTGCGCAACCCGAGCCTCCTGCGCTCGTTCGACCTCAGGATCGTGCAGGGCGCGGCGGTCAGCCACTACCAGATCGGTTCGGCCACCTATGACGGCGCGCTCCTGCGCGTCACCGTCGAGGGCAGCGGCACCCCGCTCGCCTCGGTCGTGCCGGGCGACAGCGTCTCGCTGCGGCCGCGGTTCTTCCGCGTGCGCACGGACGGGACCTTCGATTCCCTGCCGGCCTCGGCGACGGTGCGGATCGAGTTCCAGGCGACCCGCGCCAACTCCATCGGCCTGCCGGACGAGTCGGGCGCCGCGCTCTCGCCGTGGACCTCGAACGTGGCGACGCTGAACGGGCACGCCAACAACACGCAGTTCCGGTTCTTCCGGTTCCGCGTGAGCTTCGACATCAGTGCGGACGCATCGCCGCTGACGGCGACGACGCCCATTCCCGCGCTCGACTTCCTGCGGATCCGGTACCGGTTCTGATCGCCGCGGAGGCTGGCCCGCGACCCGCGCGGTCGCGGCCGTGAGTCGGGGCCGCGCGGATCGCGCGGCCCCGCTCGTTGGACGGCGGGGCGCGCGGGAACGCGGCGGGACTTGGGTGCGCGTCCCGGGTTTGCTGGAATGCCGGCGATGGCGCCGCGCCACCTACCCATCCTGGCAGCCCTGGGCATCGCGGCGGGAATCCTGCCCGGCTGCCGGCGGCTCGAGGCGGACCCGCCGCGCGCGCTGTTCCACCGCCTCACGCGGCCCGCGAACCCCGACGGCGTGTTCCTCAACGAGGAGCTCGTGTTCCATTTCTCGGGCGAGATCGATCGCAGCTCCGTCACGCGCGAGAGCGTCTCGATCGCCACCGCGGACGGGCGGCCGGCGCGCGGCACGCTGCACGTCGAGGGCGCGCGCGTGCGGTTCGTTCCCGCGCCGGTCCTGGCGCGCGACCTGGCGGACGGCGGCTACCTGCCGGGCACCGAATACCTCGTGGAGATCGCGGGCTTCCCGCGTCCGGACGGGCTGCGCGGCCTGCAGGGCGAGCCGCTGCGCGCGCCCTACCGCTGGTCGTTCCGCACGGTGCGCGTGGGGGCCGAGCGTGACACGCTGGTGTTCGAGGCGCGCGACCCCGACCGCATCCGGCCGCTGAGGTTCGTGCCCGGCCCGACGCCGTCCGTCGCCGGCGGGGGAGAGCCGCGCCTGGAACTGGGCACCCAGGACGCGCTGTTCCTGAAATGCGATGCGCCGCTCGATCCGTCCACGCTGGTCGACGGGGCGTTCTCGCTGGTCGAGTTCCGCCGGCGCGAGCGCGTGCCGCTGCAGGCGCGGCTCTTGGAGAACGAGGCCGAGGCACGGATCCGGCCGCGGCCGGCGCACGCGCGATCGGGCAGCTCGCCCGAGGCCTGGGAGCGCGAGCCGCGCGCGGCGCTGATCGAGCTGCTGCCCGAGCGTCGCCTCGAGCCGGGGGACTGGCACCTCAGCCTCGGTGGTCCGCCGATCGAGCTCAGTCCGCGGGACCTGGCCGGTCACGTCGTGTGGGATCCGTCGCTGGCACGCGTCGCGATCCAGATCGCCGAGCGCGGACGCGACACCGGGCGCGGTTCGCTGCACGAGGCCTTCCTCGACGTCCGCCTGCGATCGACCGTCGCCGTCCCCGGCGCCGACGGCACCGCGCACTGGAGCGACAGCGGCCGCGTCGAGGTGCGCCTGCCGCGGGCCGCGGGCGACGGCAGCGCGGGCGAGGTCACGCTCGGCGCGGACGAGTCGCGCACGGACGTGCAGGCGGTGCGCCTCGTGCTGCCCGAAGGTGTGGAGTGCCGCCTGCCCGGCGCCCCCGGACCGGTCGTGCTGCGCGCGCAAGGGTCGCTGCGCATCCAGGGATCACTGCTGCGCGACAGCGGACTCCTGGTGCCGATGCGCTTCTCGCGTTCGAGCCTCTCGCAGTGGCTCGACGGCGCGCTGTCCCTGCCCGCGGAGCGCGCGGCGCAGGAAGCCAACTGGACCGTGGTGGTCGCCGGCGGCGACCTGTGGATCGACGGCACGGTCGACGTCTCGACGCCGCTGCTCCTGTGCGCGGGCGGGCGCATCCGCGTGAGCGGCAGCGTGCGCGCCGGACGCGCGGACCAGGTGTTCCGCCTGGGGGAAGGCGGCGGCGAGGGCCTCGTCGCCTCGAACGTCGAGGACCTCGAGATCGACGCGCCGGTCGAGAACCCGCTGCGCGCGGCACTGCGCTTCGCGGTGCTCTCCGGACCGATCCCGCCGCGTGGCGAGGTCATGGAGTGGCTCGAGGCCGATCCTCGCGGCAGCGGCGACGGCCGCGCGAGCGCGCACGGGACGTGGTCGGTGCGCTACGTGCCCGAACTCCGCGGCGCGCCCGCCGCCTACGCCGATCTGCACGCCGTCGACCACCCGCGGCTCCTCGCGGCGCCGGGCCCGCTGCAGTTCCTGGTCGAGCTCACGGTGGAGCCCGCGCCGGGCCGCTGGCGGCCGCCCTTCGTGGACTTCGTCGACCTGGCCTGGCGCGAGACGGCGCCGGACGCCGCGCGGGAGCCGCGCTGATGTTCGCGGACTGGCCGACCGCGTCGTGGATCGTGCTCGCCGGGTTCGTGGGCCTGTTCGTGGGGTCGTTCCTGAACGTGGCCATCCACCGTCTGCCCCTGGAGGACGAGACCGTCGCGCGCCCGGCCCGCTCGCGCTGCCCCAAGTGCCGCACGACGCTCACCTGGAAGGAGAACGTCCCGCTGCTCTCCTGGCTCGTGCAGTGCGGCCGCTGCCGCACCTGCGGCTGGCGCATCCCGGTGCGCTATCCGCTGGTCGAGGTGTTGAACGCGGCGCTGTGGGCGCTCGTCGCCGCGCTCGACCTTCCCGACCGGCCCGCGCTGGCCGTCGTGCACGCGCTGGTGCTGTCGGGACTGCTCGTGGCCACCTTCGTCGACTTCGACCGGTTCGAGATCCCCGACGAGGTCTCGATCGGCGGGATGGTGCTCGCGCCCGTGTGCGCGCTGCTCGTGCCCGGACTGCACGCCGACACGTTCGTCGCGCGCTGGATGGAAGGGGGAGGCGCAGAGGTCGGACCCGGCTCTGCGCTGCTCGGCGCGGTCTCGGGCATGGTCGTGGGCGGCGGGATCCTGTGGCTGATCGGCGTCGTCGGCTCGCGCGTCTACGGCCGCGACGCGATGGGGTTCGGGGACGTCAAGCTGCTGGCGGCGGGCGGCGGGTTCGTCGGCCCCGGCGGCGCGCTGGCGGCGCTGGTCATCGGATCGCTGGTGGCGTCGGTCGTCGGGCTCGCCAACCTCGTGCGCTTCCTGTGCCTCGTGCGCACGCGCGCGCGGTCCCGCGGCCGGCGCGCGCGCTGGAGCCATCACCTCGCCGTGGCGCGCATCGCCGGGCGCTACCTGCCTTTCGGGCCGTATCTCGCGCTGGGCATTGGAATCGCGCTCCTGGCTTGGAATCATGTCCTGGCGTGGATCCCGTAGGCACGCGGAGGGCGCAGCACCGCGCGCCGCGTCGGGACCGCGCGTGTCGGCGCATGCGCGCCCAGCATTCCGAGGGGTTTGATCCGATGTCACTTCGCATCTCCAGGCAGGCCGTCCAGGCCGCTCCGTTGTTCCTCCTGCTCCCGCTGTTCCAGAGCTGCGTTTCCGGCCAGGCCCACCAGCGCGCCATCGACGAGAAGGAAGCCACCATCCGCGCTCTCCGCGAGGAGAAGGTCGATCTCAAGCAGCAACTGCTCGCGCTGCGCTCGCAGCACGAGGAGGTCCTCGGCCAGCTCTCGGACGCGACCACGCAGCGTCCCGAGCCGGCGGCGTCCAAGCAGCAGCGCCAGCCCGATCTCTCCGAGCTCGACGCGGTCGGCATCAGCCACGGCATGCGCGGCGGCAACATGGTGATCTCGATCCCGTCCTCGATCACGTTCGGGTCGGGGCAGGCCAAGCTGTCCGACTCGGGGAAGAAGGCGCTGCAGAAGGTGGCCTCGACCCTGAAGCGCGAGTACGGCGGCGCGCGCTACTCCATCGAGGGCCACACCGACACCGATCCGATCAAGAAGTCGGGGTTCGATTCGAACCGCGACCTCTCGGTCACGCGCGCGATGGCCGTGCTGCGCTACCTGGTCGAGGAGTGCGGGATCCCCGACGAGCGTTGCATCGTCGCGGGCCACGGGCAATACGATCCGCGCGCGCCGAACAAGACCGAGGCCGACAAGTCGCGCAACCGCCGGGTCGAGATCGTCGTCCTGCGCTGAGCCGGCCGGCGGCGGGTGCCGCCGCGCCGCGGGGCGAACACACTCCACGGAACCCCGGCGGGCCGCTAAGATCCTCCGTCCCTCGCGGGCAGGCGCCCGTGGGGGACGTGTTCACCCGCGCTCCCTCTGCTGGAGGAACGATGACCTTCGCAGCCTCGAAGATCCGCAACATCGCCTTCGTCGGCCACCCCTCGGTCGGCAAGACGACCCTGGTCGACGCCCTGGCCCACATGATGGGCGCCACCCCGCGCAAGGGCTCGGTCGCCGACAAGACCAGCATCTGCGACACGGACCCCGAGGAGCAGGAGAAGCAGCACTCCCTGAAGCTCTCGGTGGTGTCCACGCAGTGGCACGACGAGTTGTGGACGTTCCTCGATTCGCCCGGCTACCCGGACTTCGTCGCCGAGACCGCGGGGGCGATCTACGCGGCGGACCTGGTCGTGGGCGTGGTGAGCTGCGGCAGCGGCGTGACCTACAACCTGCGGCAGAAGATGGAATCGGCGCGGCAGGCGGGGCGCGGGCGCGCGCTGCTCGTGACGCACCTCGACGACCACAACGCCGACTTCGACAAGCTCGTCGACAAGCTGCGGACGGCGTTCGGCACGACCTGCGTGCCGTACCTCCTGCCCGACCAGTCCGGCGCCGGTTTCTCCAGCGTCCGGCGCACGATCCAGGACCCCGAGAGCCCCTGGCGCCAGGAGCTGATGGACGAGGTCATGGACTCCTGCGAGGACGAGGCGCTGCTGAACCGCTACCTGGAGACCCAGGAGATCGACGACGAGACGCTCAAGCGTCTCTTGCCGCACGCGCTCGTGACGGGGACCGTCGTGCCGATCCTGGTGTGCAATCCCAACACGGGCGCCGGGCTGGCGGAGGTGGTCGAGTTCTTCGAGCACTACGCGCCCGGCGCGGACGAGATCCACTTCAAGGACGAGCAGGACCGGCCCGTCGAGCAGGACCCCAAGGGGGATTTCTCGGCGGTCGTGTTCAACGTGAAGAGCGACGCGCACGTCGGCAAGGTGTGCATCGCGCGCGTGCACCGCGGCACGCTCTCCTCGCAGGCGCTGGTGGTCGGCCCGCGCTCGCCGGACAAGGGCGAGAAGCTGGGCGGCCTGTTCCGCCTGGTCGGCAAGAAGCGCGAGCCGATCGACAACGCCGGTCCGGGCGAGATCGTGGCACTGACGAAGATCGAGGGCGTCGGCTACGGACAGGCCGTGACGATCCCCGGCAAGCAGTCGGCGCTGGTGCCGATGCCGGCCCTGCCCGCGCCGATGGTGCCGCTCGCGGTCGAGCCCAAGACGCGCGCCGACGAGCAGAAGATCGGCGAGGCCCTGCACAAGATCGAGGCCGAGGATCCGACGTTCAAGGTCGTGCACGACAAGCTCACGCACGAGATGGTCATGCACGGGATGAGCGACCTGCACCTGCAGGTCATCGAGTCGCGCCTGAAGCGCCGCTACGGCGTCGAGATCGTCACGCGCACGCCGCGCATCGCCTACAAGGAGACGGTCACGCGCGGCGCCGAGGGCCACCACCGGCACAAGAAGCAGACCGGCGGCCGGGGCCAGTTCGGCGAGTGCTACCTGCGCGTGAAGCCGCGCAACAGCGGCGAGGGCTTCGAGTTCACCGACATGGTCGTCGGCGGCGCGATCCCGCGCAACCTGATCCCGGCGGTGGAGAAGGGGATCCGCGAGGTGGTCGCGACCGGCGTGCTCACGAACGGCGAGGTCGTCGACGTCGAGGTCGAGCTCTACGACGGCAAGTTCCACGAGGTCGACTCGGACGAGGCCAGCTTCAAGGCCGCGGGGGCGCGCGCGTTCCGCGACGGCTTCCTCAAGGCCAATCCCGTGCTGATCGAGCCGATCGTCGAACTCGAGATCCACGTGCCGACCCACGCGGCCGGGGCCGTGTTCTCCGACATCACCAGCCACCGGCGCGGCCAGGTCATCGACCAGGACGCGGAGGAGGACGGACACGTGACGATCATCCGCGCGACCGTGCCGCTCTCGACCGTGCTGACCTACCACCGCGACCTGAAGTCGCAGACGGCCGGCGAGGGCTACTTCACGATGAAGCACGCGCACTACGCGCAGGTGCCGGGCGGCGAGCAGCAGAAGGTGCTGCAGCAGTACGGCAAGAAGCACGACGAGGACTAGGCGGGCGGAAAGTTCTTCCCGGCGCGACGGCCGGACCGCTCGGGCTCCAGTGCGGGGCCGGGCCGGACCGATCCAAGGCAGGCCTCACCCCCCACACGGGAGCAGTCTGCCTCATGATCACGATGGAAGAACTCCTGGCGCTGATGGTGCGCCAGGGCGGGTCCGACCTGCACCTCTCGACCAACTCGCCGCCGCGGATCCGCATCGACGGGGAGCTGTTGCCCGTCGAGCATGCGCCGCTCACGTCCGACGACACGCGCCGGCTGGCGACGAGCGTCCTGACCTCCGACCAGATCGCGCGCCTGGACCGCGACCTGGAGCTCGACTGCTCGTTCGGGCTCGAGGGCAGCGGACGCTTCCGCGCCAACGTGTTCTACCAGCAGGGCGCGGTGGCCTCGGTCATGCGCTCGATCCCCAGCGGGATCCCCGACTTCGACAAGCTGGGCATGCCGCGGGCGGTCTGCGAGCGCATCTGCAACCTCAACGCGGGCCTGGTGCTGGTGACCGGCGCCACGGGTTCGGGCAAGTCGACGTCGCTCGCGGCGATGATCGACTTCATCAACAAGAACCAGGCCGGGCACATCGTCACGATCGAGGACCCGGTCGAGTTCACGCACCGGCACCAGCGCTGCATGGTGACGCAGCGCGAAGTCGGCGCGGACACGCAGAACTTCGGCAAGGCGCTGCGCAGCGTGCTGCGCCAGGACCCGGACTACGTCCTGGTCGGCGAGCTCCGCGACCACGAGACCATCGAGGCGGCGCTGACGCTGGCCGAGACCGGCCACCTGACCTTCGGCACGCTGCACACGTCCGACGCGGTCCAGACGATCAACCGCATCATCGACGTGTTTCCCTCGCACGCCCAGGCGCAGGTGCGCACGCAGCTCAGCTTCACGCTGGAAGCCGTGTTCTGCCAGCAGCTCCTGCCGCTGCAGGCCGGCCGCGGGCGCTGCCTGGCGGCTGAGATCATGCTGGCCACGCCGGCCATCCGCGCGCTGATCCGCGACGGCAAGGGCCACCAGCTCTACTCGCAGATCCAGACCGGCGGACGGCAGGGCATGAGGACCATGTCGGCCTCGCTGGCGGAACTCGTGCGCACGCAGAAGGTCTCGCTGCAGACGGCGGAGCGCTACATCGGCGACCCCAGCGAACTGAAGTCGCTGGCCCGCGGCGCGGCCTGAGGTGGCGAACTCCATGGTGCGCGTCTCGGGCAAGATCCGCCGCCTGCTGGTCGACGCCGGCCTGGTGACGGAGCAGGAGTGGACCGCCACGCGGGACCGCGGCGGCCACGTCCTGGAGCGGCTGATCTCGTCGGGCAGCCTGCAGGAGCAGCCGCTCCTCGACGTGCTCGCGCGCGCCTCCGGCGTGCCGCCCGTCGATCTCTCGCGCGTCACGCCCGAGCAGACCGCCGTCGCCACCCTGCCGCAGGAGACCTGCCTCGAGCACGGCATCCTGCCGCTCAGCAAGAACGGCGACCTCTTGACGCTCGCGGTCAGCGACCCCTTCGACGTCCTGCTGATCGACGACATCAAGCGCCGCGCGGGTTGCCAGGTGCGGCAGGTGCTCAGCACGCCGCCGGCGCTGCAGCGCGCGCTGGAACGGACCTTCCAGGCCGGCGCCAAGGAAGTGGAGTCGCTGCTCGGCGAGGTCAACGCGAGCGGCGCCGACATGGAGGTCCAGCAGACCGAGGAGCAGCTCCCCGATCTGAACGACGGCGCGGTCGAGGCCGGCGAGGACTCGCCCGCGGTCAAGCTGGCGAACCTGATGATCCTCAAGGCGCTGCGCGAGAAGGCCAGCGACATCCACGTCGAGCCGGGCGACAAGTCCGTGCGCATCCGCTACCGCATCGACGGCGCGATGCGCCAGGTGATGACGCCGCCCAAGTCGGTCCTGCCGGCCCTGATCTCGCGCCTCAAGATCATGGCGTCGCTCGACATCGCCGAGCGCTTCGCGCCGCAGGACGGCAAATTCCAGGTGCGCTACGAGGGCCGCAAGATCGACTTCCGGCTCTCGATCCTGCCGGTCGTGGGCGGCGAGAAGGCCGTCATGCGGATCCTCGACGGCGGCTCGGCGGCACTCAAGCTCGACACGCTGGGCTACGAGCCGCAGGCGCTGCAGTGCATCCGCAAGTCGATCGAGGCGGCGTACGGGATGTTCCTGATCACCGGTCCCACCGGATCGGGCAAGTCCACGACGCTGTACTCGTGCGTCCACGAGGTCGCGACGCCGGACATCAACTGCGTGACGGTCGAGGACCCGGTCGAGTACCGCATGGACGGGATCAACCAGGTCCCGGTGAACCCCAAGCGCGGGATGACCTTCGCCGGCGCGCTGCGCTCGATCCTGCGCCAGGACCCCGACGTGATCCTGGTCGGCGAGATTCGCGACACCGAGACCGCCGACATCGCCATCAAGGCCGCGCTCACGGGCCACCTCGTGCTCTCGACGCTGCACACCAACGACGCGGCCAGCACGATCACGCGCCTCATCGACATGGGCGTGGATCCCTTCATGGTGAGCAGCTCGCTGCTGGGGATCGGCGCGCAGCGCCTGGCGCGCAAGATCTGCGAGAGCTGCCGGCAGCCGCTCGACCTGCCCGAGAAAGAACTTCTTTCCATCGGGTTCCTGCCCGCGGACCTGAAGGACCTGAAGCTGTTCCAGGCCAACCCCAGCGGCTGCGGCCGCTGCAGCGGCGGCTACCGCGGGCGCTTCGCGATCCTCGAGGCCCTTTACCTCGACGAGAAGCTCAAGCGGATGATCGTCGAAGGTCGATCCGTGCACGACCTCAAGGCCGAGGCGGTCGCGCAGGGGATGTTGACCCTGCGCCGCGTCGGCTTGTTGAACGCGATGCGCGGCCGGACGTCCCTGGAGGAAGTCCTGCGCGTGACCCTCGAGGACTGAACCCAAGCCCCCCCGGACGAACCCGATGATCACCTACAAGTACGCGGCCAAGGACCAGGCCGGGAAGACGATCGAGGGCACGATCCAGGCCGGCGACCGCAACGAGGCCGTGGCCGAGCTGCGCCGCAAGAACCTGGTCGTCGTCCGCGTCGACGAGGCCGGAGGGATGGCCGCGCGCCGCCAGCAGGCGCGCACGACGGGCCTGTTCGCGCGCAAGCCCAGCGCCACGCGTCAGGAGATCGTGATCTTCACGCGCCAGCTCGCGACGATGATCGGTGCGGGCCTGGCGCTGCTCGAATCGCTCGAGGTCCTGGGCGAGCAAGCCGAGTCTCCCGGGCTGAAGCTGGTCTGCGAGCGCATCGTCGCCGACGTGCGCGGCGGCTCCGACCTGTCGGTCGCGATGGAGAACTGCCCGCGCGCCTTCGATCCGCTGTACATCTCGATGGTCCGCGCCGGCGAGGTGTCGGGACAGATGGACATCATCCTGGACCGCCTCGCCGACTACCAGGAGGCGTCCGACCACCTGCGTCGCGAGATCAAGTCGGCCATGACCTACCCGGTCATCTCGATGGTGCTCGTGTTGGGCATCACGGCCTTCCTGATGCTGGGCGTCGTGCCCGGCTTCCGCCAGGTGTTCGACTCGCTCGACACGGACCTGCCGGGGATCACGGCCTTCGTGCTCGAGACCGCCGAGTGGATGAAGGCCAACTGGGTCGTGATGTTCGGCGGGCTGTTCGCCGCGATCACCGGCTTCCTGGCCTTCAAGCGCACCGAGCGCGGCGCGTGGCTCTGGGATCGCTTCGCGCTGCGCGCCCCGATCTTCGGGCCCCTGGCCCGCAAGGTCGCCCTGGCGCGCTTCTCGCGCACCTTCGCCACCCTCATCCGCTCGGGCGTGCCGATCATGGGCACCCTCGACATCGTGGCTCAGACGGCGGGCAACCGCGTCATCGCCAAGGTCGTGCTGGACGCGCGCGAGAGCGTGCGCGCCGGCAACCTGCTCTCGGAGCCGCTGGCCACCTCCACCGTCTTCCCCCCGATGGTCACGCGCATGATCGCGATCGGGGAGCGCAGCGGTTCGCTCGAGGTGCTGCTGGAAAAGATTGCCGAGTTCTACGACGCCCAGGTCAAGGCCGCCGTCAAGTCGCTGACCAGCCTGATCGAGCCGCTCCTGATCACGGTCATGGGCCTCATCGTCGGCACGGTCGTCATGTCGGTCTTCCTGCCGATCCTGGACGTGGTCGGGAAGCTGGGCGGGGGCTGAGGCTCAAGTTCGGTAAGGCGATGGCCGAATCAAGAACGCAATGCACACGGACTGCACGACGGACCTCGGTCCGGACGCAGGACGTGCCGGCGCCAGGTGCACCGAGCGGGGACCTGGCACGGTGAACGGAGTGGGTCGGTCCCGGGTGCCCGGGGCGACAGGGACAAGAAGGGGGCCGGACACGGCCCGAAGCGCCGGCGGCCGCAGGGTCCGCCCCAACGGACAACACAACACATGAAACGTAGTCGCAATAACTCTGGTTTCACTCTGATCGAGCTCATGATCGTGGTCGCGATCATCGCGATCATCGCGTCGATCGCGATTCCCAAGCTGATGAGCGCGCGCCTGTCGGCCAACGAGGCCGCCGCGATCGCGACGCTGCGTTCGATCTCCTCGTCGCAAGCGCAACTGCAGTCGTCCTCGGCGGTTGACACCGACGGCGACGGCGGCGGCGAGTACGGCTACTTCGCCGAGATGGCCGGCACCCAGCCCCTGCGCGTCACCGCCGCCGGCGTCCCGGCGATGGGCACCGCGGGCGTGGACGAGCTGACGCCGGCGATCCTGTCGAGCGCCTTCGGCAACGTCGACGCGAACGGCTTCGTCTCGCGCTCGGGCTACTTCTTCCAGATGTGGCTGCCGCAAGCCACGGCCGGCGGCGTGACGCCGGGCGTCGCCGAACTGGCCGCCGTCGGCGGCGGCGCGGACCCGGCCAACCTGCCGGGCTCGAACAACTGCGAGATCCTGTGGTGCTGCTACGCGTGGCCGGTGGACCACGGCGGCACGGGCAACCGCGCCTTCTTCATCAACCAGGAAGGCGACCTGCTCCAGTGCCAGAACCGTTCGGCGACCCCGTTCGACGGCACCACGCTGACGCCGGGTTTCGACGAGTGCTTCATCACGGCCGGCGACATGGCCTCGGCGCTGAACATCGGCGCGGCCTCGGTCGGCTCGGGCATGATCTGGACCCCGGTCCAGTGATCGCGCGCTGCCCGCGCACGCGGGCGGCGGTCGTGTGAATGCGAGGCGTCGCGCCCTGCGCGGCGCCTCGCGCATTTCACGGGGATCCCAGGCCGAACAGGCGCGCGGCATTCGCGCTCGAGGCGCGCGCCAGGTCGGCCGCGGCCTCGCCGCGCAGCGCGGCGACGAACTCGACCGTCTCGCGCACGAAGGCCGGTTCGTTCGGCCATCGGCCGCGCCGCCGCTGCGGCGCCAGGAACGGGCAGTCGGTCTCGAACAGGATGCGGTCCGACGGCACGGCGCGCGCGGCGGCGCGGATGCGGTCGTTGCGCGGGTAGGTCACGACGCCGGAGAACGAGATCGAGAAGCCCAGCTCCAGGTAGCCCGGGAGCTCCTCGGGTCCCAGCGTGTAGCAGTGCATCACGCCGCGCACGCCGGGGACGGAGCGCAGGACCGCGAGCGTGTCGTCGTGCGCGTCGCGGCAGTGCACGACGATCGGCTTGTCCAGTTCCGCGGCCAGCTCGGCGTGCCAGCGGAAGCCCGCGATCTGCTCCGCGCGTGGCGAGTGCTGCTTGAACCAGTCCAGGCCCGTCTCGCCGACCGCCACGCAGTCCGGCAGGCGGCACAGGCGCGCGATCTCGTCGCGGGCCTGCGCGTCGAATCCCGTGGCGTCGTGCGGGTGCACGCCCGCGGTCGGGAACAGCCCGGCGCGGCCGCGGCACATCTCGACGGCCGCGCGCGAGGTCGGGACGTCCGTTCCGACCAGCACGATCCGCTCGACACCCGCCGCGCGCGCGCGATCCAGCACGCCGTCCAGGTCCTCTCGCAGCCCGTCCCAGAACAGGTGCGCGTGCGTGTCAGTGATCACGTCGCGGTGGTCACGGGCCGCAGTTCTTGTCGACCATGTCCGCCAGGAAGCGCAGGAAGTTCAAGTCGGCCTCCTTGTCCCCGACCTGGCGGAACACGTCGCAGGCGGTCTCGCGCGGCAGCGTGTCGCGGATCGCCTGCGCCGCCATGCGGCGCAGGTAGCCGTCGCCCGTCGATTCGACCAGGATCGCGCGCAACGCCTTCTCCCCGCGCGGGTCGGGTCGCCGGCCCAGCTCCTTCACGGCGCGCACGCGCGCGGCCTCTTCCTGGAACAGGTTCGTGGCCACGTCGCACAGCTCGGGCACGGGCGAGCGTCCGGTGCGGTCGCAGGCCGTGCACCAGGCGCGCACCAGGAACTCCGCCGGCGGCATGGTCTGGTTGGTCTTGCGGCGCAGCACCATCGGCTCGAGGATCGGGATCGCGCGTTCGGGCGCGACCTCGGCGAGCAAGAGCGCCGCCTCGGTCCTGAGGTCGAGCGCGGGTCCGTACTGCGTGACCATGTTCTCGAGCAGCGGCACCGCGTCGGCGGTCGCCGCGCGCGCCCCCACCGCGAGCAGGCCGCGCTCGACGTCGACCACGCGCGTCGCCTGCACCTGCAGGGCGCGCAGCGCGGCGCGCCCGACCTCGGGGCCGGCCGTCGCCAGCTCGGCCAGGAGCTCCTGGCCGCGGATGAACTGCTGGTCGGTGATGTCCGAGGTCACCGTGCGGTCGAGCGGCGTCAGGACCTCGATCAGCTCCTGGACGCGGGCCTCCGCCGCCTCCCGGGCCGCGGCGCCCGCGCCGTCGGCCCGCTCGCAGGCCGGCACCCAGAGGAGGAGAGCCGCCAGCAGCAGGTTCAGACCCGCACGCGCGGCGTGCGGTCCGTGGCGGCCGTTCGCCGGCCCGCGCGAAGCCCCGGGAGGGGGGGGGCGCCGGGGGATCGGTCCCTGGGATCCGGGAGGGGCCTTCGCCCGCGCTGCGGCACGGTACTTGTTCATGGCGTGCCGGACACTCTCGTCCCGCGGTGCGGCCCTGGCAAGAGCCGCGCCGGGAACCGGCTCCCGAGGCGCGGCGGCAGGCCGCGCGGAAAAGCGTGGCAACCGCGTGAAACCCGGATCTATAGTGCGCGGCCCCCCGTCCCGGAGCCGGATGTCCGGCGCTGCCGCGCGCGGCCGCGCCACCCGTCTCGACCTCTCCCCCCACAGCCTCGACGAACGCAGAACGCCCATGAACGGCATCGGTCGCTCTCTGCCGCTTTTCAGCGCATCCCTGATCTTCGCACTCGGCGCCTGCTCCGGCAGCGGCGGCGGCGGCGGCGGAACGATGTACATCGAGACCTGCAACCTGGGCTGCGAAAGCGGCCAGGGCGGGATCCAGGTCAGTTGCGAGTTCAACCAGGTCGCGCTCAACCAGGAGATCGCGGTCTACTTCTCCGAGCCCGTCGACCCGGCCTCGGTCACCTCCGCCACCATCCAGCTCCAGGACGTCGGTTCGGGCGCCTCGGCCGCCGGCCTGCGCTTCGTCGACCCCAACGACCCGCGCAAGGTGCTCTTCCGGCCCTCGGTGACGGTCGCCCTGGACGGCTCGGTTTCCTTCGGGTTCCGGCCCGATTCGACCTACCGCATCCGCGTCCCCGGCACCGCGCAGGGCGACGGAGGACCGTACGTCACCAGCCGCGGCGGCAAGCAGAACGAAAGCCGCCTGGCCTGCGACGTCCTGACCGTCTCCACGCCGGTCGACTACGTGCCCGGCGCGCCCAACGTCTCCGTGTTCGTGCAGCAGGCGATCGTGGGCACCCCGGACCCGACCGACAACATCGCGGGCGTTCCCGCGGCGGGCGCGGTCGACGTCTGGCGCAACTCCACGATCCGCTTCTCGTTCGACGACGTGATCAACCCGGTGACGCTGGCCAACCCGATCACCGGCCAGTCGACCTTCGTGACGGTGCAGGTCGACGTCGACGGCGACCTCGCGACGACGGCCGACCGCGTGACGCTGTTCGGCAACTACACGGTCCAGCTCGACCTCGTGAGCCTGCGCACGTTCATGACGTTCACGCCCACGAGCGGGATGCCCTCGTCGGGCGACCTCTCGATCAGCCCCACGGGCCTGCCGCGCAAGGTCGTCGTCACGATCCCCTCGACCGTTCAGGACCTGGCCGGGAACGCCCTGGCCAACGCGCAGACGCTGTCCTTCGTGCCCGAGTACGTGCAGCTCGACCCGGTGACGCTGCCGGACGCCGACGGCGAGAACTTCACCAACACCAACAACCTCGACGGCCCGCGCAGCGGCGCGGCCTGGGGGGCCGGCAAGCTGACGCGCGGCTACGGCGGCGGGCGCGGGCGCCTGGGCGACCTGCGCGTGCCCAGCGGCGCGATCATCACGCTCGACACGGACAGCACGACGTTCCCGCTCGATCCGGCCGGCATCCACGACGTGATGACGAACCTGACGCCGGTCGTCGACTACGACCCGAGCTCGCCGCTGACGCAGCCGTCGATCGCCGTCACGGACGGGATCTTCGAGTTCACGAACCTGCAGATCGATCCGAACGGGACCCTCCTGATCCGCGGCTCCCGGCCGGCGCGCATCTTCACGCGCGGCAACACCAACATTCAGGGCCTGATCGACATCAGCGGCCAGACCCCGGCGCCGTACGCTTCGAACAGCACGCTGGGCGGCCCGGGCGGCCTGGGCGGCCCCAACGCCGGCAAGGGCGGCGACGGCGCGACGCGCTTCGATTCGGGCGGCACGAACCTGATCACCGTCCTGGGCGTCGACGTCCCCGACGCGGACGTGCGCGTCGACGGACAGCGCGGCGTGGGTGTCGGCCGCGTCGACTTCATCGGCGCCGGCTTCGGCGGCCAGCACTTCCCGGCCGTGACGCCGCTCAGCGTGGACCTGACCCCGCCGAGCAACGGCGATCTGCGCTTCTCGAACATCGGCGGCTCGTGCCTCAGCGCGCAGGTCTCCTTCACCGGCGGCGGCGGCGCGTACGCGACCGACGGACAGCCCGGCGTGCCGGCCACCAGCCCCCCGACCAACCTGGACGGCGCCTCGAACCTGCCGCCTCCCGGCAGCAGCGGCGGCGGCGGCCCGGCCAGCGACGTGGGCCTCGAGGCGCCCACGGCACCTCCCGTCATCCGCAAGCTGACCGCGGAGTTGGGCTACCTGCGCGGCGGCTCGGGCGGCGGCGGCGGCGGCGCGCACCTGTTCGGGACCGAGTCCGCGGGCCTCTTCCCGACCTGCGACGGTCCGGGCTTCACGATCTCCATCTACCGCGACCACTCGGCCGCCGGCGGCGGCGGCGGCGGCGGAGCGATGCAACTGGCCTGCGGCGGCTCGAGCTTCTCGCTCTCCGGACTGATCGACGCGGGTGGCGGTGACGGCGGGAGCGCCCCGGCCGTGCTGCCCGGCGAGGTCTCGCAGGCGGCCCTGCGGCCCAAGCGCACGTCGCCCGGCGGCGGCGGCTCGGGCGGCGCGATCCGCTTGCAGGCCGTCAACATGCCCGACGCGGCGTTCACGACCGCGACCCCGCCGCGCCTCGCCATCGACGGCGGCGTGGGCGGCGCGAACAGCCTGAACGGTCGCGGCGGCGCGGGCGGCGCAGGCCTGATCCGGCTCGAAGGCCTGGTCAGTTCGCCGACCGCGGCCGCGCTCGCGCCCCTGCTCAACCCGACCAGCACGGCGATCGTCGGCACGAACGCGATCAACGTGCTGTCCATCGGGACCTGGGCGCCCCCGCGCTTCCGGCCCGAGACCTACTCCGGCGCGACCTCGTGCTGGATGAAGCCCGACGGGAACTTCTTCCAGATCGTCTTCAAGGAGGACGATCCGGGGGCCACCAACCCCGCCGACCGCTTCGGCTGGGACATGGACGTCCTGTGGGGGACCGGCGGCGGCACGTTCTCGTACCGCAACCCGGCCAACAGCCCGTTCCCCGGCGTCAGCATCGAGCAGCAGTTCGGCAACCTGTTCGAGGCGCCGGGCGTGACCGGCTCGTACATCACCGTCCGGTTCCAGGGCGCGCGCGCCATCGGCGCCCTGGCGGATCCGTGCTCGGTCAACTTGAACAGCCAGGTCATCCCGGGTTCGGTGACCCCCTGGGTCAGCCACCCCAAGGACCTGAACGCGTTCACGCCGCGGCCGAACATGATCCGCTTCACGGTGACGTTCGACTCCTCCCTGGCGGTGCCGGGGATGCAGCAGGCCGTCATCCAAGGCGTCACCAACCTGCGCATCCGGACCCAGCCGGATTGACCCCAGGCACGGGGCGCCGGAAGGCCGCATGAAGCGGCCGGACGCAGCGCTGGTCCTGCGCGCGCGCTGGATCCACGATCCGCACGGCGGCTGGATCGACGGCGGCGGCGTGCTCGTCGCGCGCGGGCGCGTGCACGAGGTGCTGCGCTCGGGCGCCCAGGTGCGCGCCGCCGGCGGCGCGACCGAGGATCTCGGCGACGTCGCGCTGCTGCCGGGCTTCGTGAACGCGCACGCGCACCTCGAGCTCAGCGCGCTGCGCGGCGCGGCGCCGGGCGCGGCGGGGTTCGTCGCCTGGGTCGAGGCCGTGCTGCGGCGTCGGGCCGGGCTCGCGCCCGAGGAACTCGCCCGCGCTGCCCGCGCCGCGGCGCGCGGCCTGCTCTCCTCTGGAACGACGACGGTCGGCGACATCGACTCCATGGGCATCACGGCCGGCGCACTGCGCGGCGTTCCGCTGCGCGTGCGCGCCTACCGCGAAGTCCTGGACGCCGGCGATCCCGCGCGGACCGCGCAGGCACTGGCGCTGCTCGAGGCGCCCGGGCGGGGGTCCGCGCTGCGCCTCGCGGGCCTCTCGCCGCACGCACCCCACACCGTGAGCGACGAACTGTGGGCTGCGCTGCGCGCGCGCTTCGCGCGGCGGCGACCCTGGGTCGCGATGCACTGGGCCGAGAGCGTGGAGGAGGATCGCTGGATGCGCCGTGGCGACGGCGCCTTCGCGACGCTGTTGCGGCACCCGCGATCGCGGTCGGGCCTGGAGAGCATCGAGGACGCCGGGCTCCTGGGCCCGCGCACCGCCCTCATCCACGGCAACCTCGCGACGCCGGACGAGCGCGCGCGCATCGCTCGCGCGGGCGCGTGCCTCGTGCACTGCCCGGGCACGCATGCGTTCTTCGGCCGCGAACGGTTCGACCTCGACGCGTGGACGGCGAGCGGGGTGACGGTCGCGCTGGGCACGGACTCCCTGGCCAGCAACGATGCGCTCGACCTGCGCCGCGAGATGGCGCTCCTGCGCGCCGCACATCCCGGGCTCGCGCCGCGGACCGTGCTGGAGATGGCGACGTCGGCGGGCGGCCGTGCCCTGGGCCTGGCAGGCCGCGTCGGCACCCTGGCCGCGGGCGCCTGGGCCGACGTCGCGGCGCACGCCGTGGACGGTGTCCAGCGCGCGGATCTCGACGAGGTCCTGGCCTCGGGGGTGACCGAGGTGCGCGCCGTGTGGCTGGCGGGGCGCCTCGTGGGCCCACAATGGCACGAAAGCCTGCCGCGCGCGGTCGGAAATCCCGCGCCTCGGACGCACAATAACCCCCCTCGGACCCGCGGATGAACGAACCCGACCTCCCGCAACTGGAACCCGCGCAGCTCCGCGCGCTCGACCTGATCCAGCGCAGCCGGCGCTTCGTGCTGTGCGGACACGTGCGGCCCGACGGCGACTGCCTGGGCTCGCAGGTCGCGATGGCGCGCGTGCTCGCCGCCCTGGGCAAGGAGGTCTGGGTCTACAATCCCGACGCGCCCGAGCCGCGCTACGACTACCTGGCGCGCGACGTAGGCCTGCGTGCGTACGAGGGCGGCGACCTGCCACGGCACGACGTGTCGGTGCTGCTCGACTTCTGCGAGCTGTCGCGGACCGGCCCCCTGGAGCCCGTCCTGCGCGCGCACCCCTCGAAGAAGCTGGTGGTCGACCACCACGTGCAGCCCGGCGAGCCGTGGTGGGACGAGGGCTTCGTCGATCCGCACGCGGCGGCGACCGGCCTGCTCGTCCGCCGGATCGCGCGTGCTCTCGAGGTTCCGCTCGACTCGGTGGCGGCGCGCGGCATCTTCACGTCGCTCGTCTCGGACACGGGCTGGTTCAAGTACAGCAACACCGACACCGAGACGCTGAAGGCGGCGGCCGAGATGGCCGGCCTGGGCGTCGAACCGGACAGCATCTTCCGCGCGCTGCACCAGCGCCAGGGGCCGGCGCACCCGCGCGAGATCGCGCGCGCGCTGCAGCGCCTCGAGTACGCGGCGGACGGGCGCCTGGCGGTGCTCGACCTGCCGCTCGACGGCGCCGACGGCGCGCTGGACACCGACGAGGTGCTCGACATCGTGCGCGCGGTCGAGCGCGTCGAGGTCGTGCTGCTGCTGCGGGAGATCGCGGGCGGCGGCGTCAAGCTCTCGGCGCGCAGCAAGACCGGCTTCGACGTGAACGCGCTGGCGCGCGGCTTCGGGGGCGGCGGTCACAAGAAGGCGGCGGGCGCGACCATCGCGGGCACGCTGGGCGACGTGCGCGCCCGGCTCGTTGCGGCGGCGCAGGAGGCGTTCGCGGCCGCCGATCGGAGCCGGGGATGAAGCTGGCGGTGATCTCCGACCTGCACGCCAACAAGGCGTCGCTCGAGGCGGTGTTCGCCCACATCCGCAGCCTGTCGATCGATCGCATCGTGTGCCTGGGCGACGTCGTGGGCTACGGCCCCGACCCGGAGTTCTGCGTCGACCTCGTGCGCGGCCACGCCGAGTTGTGCCTGATGGGCAACCACGACGAGGCGCTGTTCATCGGCGCCGAGGACTTCAACCCGCATGCGCGCGCCGCGATCGAGTTCACGCGCCAGCGCATGCAGCCGCGCTGGTACAGCTCGAGCGAGCGCAAGGCTCGCTGGGCCTGGCTGCGCGACCTGCCCAACACGCACACCGAGGGTCGCTTCCTGTTCGTGCACGGCAGCCCGCGCGATCCCGTGCGCGAGTACGTGCTCTCGACCGACGGCTTCCTGAACCCCGAGAAGCTGCGCGACATCTTCGCGCACTTCCGCGGCGCGGAGGTGGCGCTCGCCGGCCACACGCACCAGCCCGGCATGCACGACGAGGAGCTGCGCTTCCACGGCCTGGAGGGCCGCGACACGCTGACCCTGCCGCTGCCGCCGGGGCAGCGCTTCTTCCTGAACGTGGGTTCGACCGGCCAGCCGCGCGACGGCGACAACCGCGCCTGCTACGCGGTCCTCGAGGACGAGCAGATCACCTGGCACCGCGTCGAGTACGACTACGGCGCGACCATGGAGCGGATCCGCGCGACGGGCAGCCTGCCCGAGGTGCTCGCGCGCCGCCTCGAGATCGGCAAGTGACGCCGGCCGGGCGTCAGCGCAGGCCGAAGGTCTTGCGCAGGACGTGCCGCAGGATCTGCGGATTGCGCTTCATGCGCCGCAGGCTGTAGGGCCGCCAGTCGGGACCGAACGGCACGTAGACGCGCACCGCGTGGCCGGCGCGGCGCCAGACCTCCCACAACTCCTCGCGCACGCCCATCAGGACCTGGAACTCGAACGTGTCCGGGCCGCGCCCGGCCCCGCGCAGGAGCTCCAGGCACTGCTCGGCGAGGCGCTCGTCGTGCGTGGCGAGCGACACGCGCGCGCCGCGGGCCACGAGCTTGCGCAGGCACTGCACGTAGGCCTCCGAGATGCGCACGTCGTCGGTGTGCGCGATCGTCGCCGGCTCCAGGTAGATGCCCTTCACGAGGCGCACGTCGATCGGCCCGGGCGCCAGCGCGTCGATGTCGTCGATCGTGCGGAACAGCCGCGACTGCAGCACGATGCCGACGTTCGCGTGCTCGCGCCGCAGCCGCTCGTACACGCGCAGCGTCCCGTCGGTGGTGGGGTGATCCTCCATCTCGACGCGCACGAACAGGCCGTGGCCGGCCGCGCGGCGCGCGATGCGCGCGTACAGCTCCAGGCACAGATCCTCGGACACCGTCAACCCGACGTGCGTCGGCTTCACCGACAGGTAGCAGTCCAGGCGTCGCGCGGCGACCGCATCCGCGGCCTGGGCGTAGCCGTCCGCCACCGCGCGCGCGACCGCCTCGTCGGTCTCGCCCTCGCCCAGCACGTCGAGGATCGCCGGATGTCCGCGCCGCGCCAGCGCCTCGATGCGCTCGAGCGCGTCCTCCAGCGTGTCCCCGGCGATGTAGGGGGACGCCAGGCGGCGCAGGATGGGCTTGGGCACCAGCGGCAGCGTCGCCAGCACGATCCGGGTCAGCACTCGATTCGCTCCGGGGAAAAGGCGCGGCAGTGTAGCGGCGCGCGGTCCCGCCCCAAGGCCCCCGGCCTTCGCCCGGCCGCCGGTGCGCGCTAGGCTCTCGGCGTGCCGCCCCGCGAAGCCGACCCCCAGGCCCTGTGCATCGTCCTGGCGACCGCCCCGGACGCGGGGCAGGCGGCGCGCATCGCCCGCGAGCTGGTCGAGCGGCGGCTGGCGGCCTGCGTCAACGTCCTCTCCGGCGCCGCCAGCGTCTATCGCTGGGAGGGCGCGATCGAGGAGTCGGCCGAGGTCTTGATGATCGTCAAGACCACCCGCGCGCGCCTCGCCGAGCTCGAGCGCGCGCTACTCGATCTGCATCCCTACGACGTGCCGGAGTTCGTGGCTCTGGACGCCGCGCACGTCGAGCCGCGCTACCAGGCATGGGTCCGCGCCAGCACGTGCTGATGCTCGCCGCGGTCCTTCTCGCGAGCGCCGCCGCGCCGGCGCTCGCCGCGGCGCGAGCCGACGAACGGCCCGGCATCCCGCCGCGCCATCTCCTGCTCGTCACCGTCGAGGCGCTCCGGCCCGACCGCTGCTCGTTCCTGATGCACGAGCGTCCCACGACGAAGGTGCCCAGCGACGAGGTCGAGCGGCTGCAGCACCGCGCCTTCGGTCTCGACGACCTGGCCGCGTCCGGCGTCGTGTTCGCGCGCGCGCACGCGCCGTCGCCGGTCACGGCGGTGTCGCTGGCGACGCTCTTCACCTCGCGGACGCCGCTGGAGCACGGCCTGCTCGCCGCGGACGAGCGCCTGCCCGGCGAGTCGATCACGCTGGCCGAGTGCCTGCGCGCCGGCGGCTTCCGCACCGCCGCGTTCGTGTCGGGCGAGGCGGCCTCCGATCCATCGCTGGCGCAGGGATTCGACGCGATCGGCGTGTTCGAACGCGACGGGCCCGCGTTGCGCGCGGCCGCGACGTGGCTGGGCCGCGACCCGGGCAGCGGGCAGCGGATGTTCGCCTGGGTGCACCTCTCGAACCTCACCCCGCCCTGGTCGCCGCGCACGCCCGAGCCGCCCGCGGTCGACCTGCTCGCCGGGCGCGTGTTCGTGGATCCCGAGTACCGCGGTCCGGCGGACGGCAGCGCCGCGTTCTTCGCCGACGTCCACGCCGGCCGGCTGCGGCCCTCCGCGGACGACGTGCGCGCCGTGCGCGCCGCGTACGACCGCGAGGTCGCCGCGCTGACGGCGAGCCTGTGGGCCGGGCTCAGCCTGGCGTTCGACTTCCACGGCGGGACCGCCGAAGCGTCCGAGACCTGGATGCGCACGCTCTTCGTCCTGGCCGGCACCAGCGGCTTCGAGCTCCTGGAGAACGGCGCGCTCGGGCACGCCGGCACCGTGAGCGAGGCCGCGCTGCGCGTGCCGCTGATCCTGCACCACCCCGACAGCCTGACCGGCGAGCGGATCCTGGCCGAGCCGGTCGAGCTGGCCGACGTCCTGCCGACGCTGCTGGAGTGGTTCGAGCTGCCGCTCCCGCCGCGCGTGCAAGGACGCTCGCTGCTGGCGCTGACGGACTCGTATCGCGTGCGGCCCTTCGAGCGCCGGCCCGGCTTCGCCCAACTGAAGGAGCGCGTGTTCTCGGTGCGCACGGAGCGCTGGCACCTCGTCTGGAACCCGCTCGGTGCACGCCCCGCGGATCGCGCCGCGGCCGCGGGCCCGATCCCCGCGGTCGCCCTGTACGAACCGGCAATCGATCCCGCGGAGCGGCACGATGTCGCGGCGCGGCACCCACAGGTCGTGCGCGAGCTGCAGGACGCGATCAAGGCGTGGCGCGAGGGCCAGGAGGCGTTCCCGCCGGAGCGCAAGCCGCCCCCCCGCCGCTGAGGGGTACTGTCCCCGTCGGCTGCACCTGGGTCCCGGCCCGGCGACGGCATCGACGGCCGCCCGGCACCTCCCGGACGGGGAGGGCGGCAAGGGGGGGTCGCGTGGGGCCGGTGCGCCGCGCGCCCCGTCGCCCGGGGCGGAGTCGCAGGCGGCCGGGTCCTCCCTCTGGGCCGGCGCCGGGGAAGCCGCGCCACGACGGCGCCGGCTCTGGTGCACCCGGAAGAAGGTGCAGCCAACTGGGACAGTACCCCTCAAGGGACGGCGGGATGCGTTCGATGGTGCCAGGGATGGTCTCCTGGCTCCCCCTCGGCCTGGCCCTCCTGCTCGCGGCGCCGGGTTCGAGCGGCCCGGACGCGGATGCGGCGTCCGGCGGCCCGCCGACCGCGCTGCGCGTCGAGCACTTCCTCTTCGAGGAGCCCGACGGCGTGCCCGCGGGGTTCGCGGTCTGGCGACGCCGCGACGGACCGCGGGGGCTGCAACTCGAGCGCGAGCTGCGCTTCCTCGACCCGGCGCGGGCGGGTGCCGAGCAGGGCGTGTTCCACGTCGAGTGCCTGGAGCGGACGGGCGCGCGCCTCGTGCAGCGGGAGATCGGCCCGGGGGGCCGCGCGCTCCTCGCCGAGTGGCTCCCGCCCGACGGCGCCCTGCGTGCCTTCGAATGGGGCGGCTGCGGCGCGCGACGCGAGGTTCTGGCCACCGACCGGGGCGCGACCGTGCCGCTGTACCTCGTCGAGCTCCTGCGCGACGGTTCGCTGGCTGCCGGTCGGCTGCGCTGCTTCGATCCGCTGGCGCGCGAGGTTGTCGAACTCGACGTACGCACCGTGTTCGAGCCGCGCGCGGACGTCGGGGCGGGACCGCCGGTCCGCGCGGTCGAGATGCGGCGCCTGGACGGGACGTTGTTCCTGCGCCTGTGGTTCCAGGGCACGGACCTCTCCGCCTTCCAGCTCCAGGACGGCGGGAGCCGCGCGCGCCGCATTCCGGCCGACGAGTACGAGCGGCGGCGCGGGTCCCGCGAGCCCCGCCCGGGCTCCAGCGGTTGAATCCGCGGGCCGCAGGGGATCGAACCGCCCTGGTCCGCCACCGGCCCGCGGGCTACCTTGCCCGGCCGGTCACCGCCCCACGAGCCTTGCCGACCTCTCGTCTCCAGATACGCGCTCCGGCGCTGTGCCTCCTCGTGGCGGCGCTCGCCGCGGGCTGCAAGAGCGCCGCGACGCACCGCGCGGATGCCGACCGCGAGGCCTACGAACTCGTGCAGTCGCGCCGCGAGAAGCTCGGGCTCGAGACGCTGTCGTTCACGATCGAGCCGGCCGCGGACAGCCTGGAGGCGCGCCTGCGCAGCGGCGAGGTGGACCGGATCGGTCCGGTCGACCTCGTGGCCTGCCTGGAGATCGCGGCCGAGAACAGCCGCGACTACCGGCGCCGCAAGGAGGCGTTGTACCTCGCGGCGCTCGACCTGACCCTGGAGCGCTGGCGTTTCGCCGTGCAGAAGGGCGGGACGATCGGCGCGGCCCTGGACGGGACCGGCGACGAAGCCCAGAGCGCGGACGGCGGCGGCCGCTTCAGCCTGACGCGCCTCCTGGGCACCGGCGCGCGGATCGTGGGGGACATCGGCCTGGGGCTCACGCGCTCGCTGATCTCCTCGGACGGTTGGCACGCGACCAGCGACATCGGCCTCTCGATCACGCAGCCGCTGCTGGCGGGCGCCGGCGAAGCGATCGTGAAGGAGCCGCTGACGCAGGCCGAGCGCAACCTGGTCTACGAGGTCCGCGCGTTCGAGCGCTTCCGGCGCACCTTCGCCTTCGACGTGGCCTCGCGCTACTACCGGCTCCTGCAGGCGCGCGACCAGGTGCGCAACCAGGAGAGCGACGTCGAGAACCTGCGCGCGCTGACGCAGCGCAACCTGGCCCTGGCGGAGGCCGGGCGCCTCTCGGACATCGAGGTGGGGCAGGCGCGCCAGAACGAGTTGCGCTCGGCCAACGACCTCTTGAGCGCACAGGAGCGTTTCGAGCGGCAGCTCGACGACTTCAAGCTGTTCCTGGGCGTGCCCGTCCCCGTGCCGGCCGAACTGGACGCCTCGGGCCTGAGCACGCTGGCCGACGCGGCGCCGCCCGACGCGGAGGTCGACGAAGCGACCGCGATGCGCACCGCGCTCTCCAGCCGGCTGGACTACATCACCGTGCTCGAGCAGGAGGAGGACGCCGTGCGGCGCGTCGCGGTCGCCGAGGACGCGCTGGCGGGCGCGCTGGGCTTGCGGGCCGAGGCGCGCGCGACGAGCGCGGACGGACAGCCGCTGAAGTACGACTTTCGCGACGCGACCTGGGGCGTCGGGCTGGATTTCACGCTGCCCTTCGAACGTCTGCCGCAGCGCAACGCCTGGCGCGAGGCGCTGATCGCGCGCGCCGCGGCCGAACGCGCCAGCCGGCAGGCGGAGGACCAGATCCGCGCGGACCTGCGCGAGTCGTTGCGCCTCGCCGCCGCGCGGCTCGAGAGCTGGCGGATCCAGCAGAGCGCCGTGGCGCTGGCCGAGCGCCGCATCGAGAGCACGCGCCTCAAGCTGGACGCCGGCCGGGCCGACACCCGCGACCTCCTGGAGGCCCAGGACTCGCTGCTGGGCGCGCAGAACGCCCTGACGGCCGCCTTGATCGAATACACTCTGGCGCGCATGTCCCTGTACCTCGACATGGAGCTCCTGCGGTTCGACGCGGGGGGCATCCGGCTCGAGCCGCCGGGTCCCGCCGGGCTGGAGGCCCAACCATGAGCACGAAGAAGAGCGGGAACCGGGCCGCGTGGATCGCGCTCCTCGTCGTCGCGGCCGGAGGCCTCCTCGGCTGGCAGGCGGGCTGGTTCGGCGGCACCGCGCAGGTGGAACTCCTGGGCGCGACGGTCGAGCGCAAGCAGCTCGTGATCAGCAACGTGCAGCGCGGCAACCTCGCGGCCAAGGACGCCGTCACGGTCAAGAGCGAGATCGAGGGCCAGACCACGATCCTGTACCTGATCGAGGAGGGGACCTTCGTCGAGCCCGGCCAGCTCCTGGTCGAGCTGGACGCCAGCGAACTGCGCGACAGGCGGGTCGCGCAGGAGATCTCGGTGCAGAACGCCGAAGCCTCGTACGTCAAGGCCAAGGCGCAGTTCGAGATCCAGGAGAGCCAGAACAAGAGCGACATCGAGACCGCGGACCGCAAGCTCTCCTTCGCACGGCTGGACCTGGAGAAGTACCTGAAGGGCGACTGGGAGCAGCTCAAGGCGCAGGCGGACGAGAAGATCAAGCTGGCCGAGGCCGAGCTGGCCAAGGCGCAGAACACGTTCGAGTGGTCGAAGAGCCTGGCCGAGAAGGGCTTCCTCACGAAGACCGAGCTCGACCGCGACGAGCTGGACCACCAGCGCGCGGAGGTCTCCCTGAGCCAGGCGCGGCGTGCCAAGGAGCTCCTGGTGGCGTACGACGATCCGCGCACGCGCACCGAGCTGCAGGCCAACGTGCAGGAGGCCGAGCGCGGCCTGGAGCGCGCGCGGCTGGAGGCGCAGGCGCGCCTCGCGGACTTCGAGTCCGCGCTGGTCACGAGCAAGTCGCGCCTGGACCTGGAGAAGGAGAAGCTGCAGAAGTACGTCGACCAGATCGCCAAGGCGCGCATCACCGCCACGCAGCCGGGGATGGTGGTCTACGCGCGCGTCGACAGCGGCGGGCGCGGCGGCGGCAGCGAGCCCATCCAGTTGGGCACGACCGTGCGCGAGCGCCAGGAGATCCTGTCGATCCCGCGCACGTCGGGACTGATCGTCGAGGCCAGCGTGCACGAGTCCGTGCTCAAGCAGGTCGTGGTCGGCCGGCCGTGCAAGATCGCCGTCGACGCGCTCGCCGGACAGCAGTTCGACGGCCGCGTGCAGTTCGTGGCGCTGCTGCCCGACAAGGGGAGCTGGTGGGCGAACCCGAACCAGCGCGTGTACCGCACCGAGATCGTGGTCTCGAATCCGCACCCCGACATGCGGCCCGGCATGTCGTGCAGCATCGAGATCCTGTCGGAGGTCGTGCCTGACGCGCTGGTCGTTCCGTTGCAGTGCGTGTTCCTCGACGGCTCGGACACGGTCGCGTTCGTGATCGACGGCCAGACCTCGACCAAGCGCACCGTCAAGACCGGGCGCAGCAGCCAGACCCTGGTGCAGATCCTGGAGGGGCTGAGCGCGGGCGAGCGCGTGCTCCTGTCGGCGCCCGCGGGATTCACGCCCAAGGCCGCCGAGCGTCCCGCCGTGGATGCCGAGACGCTGGCGCCTCCGGCCGCGCTCGCTCCCGCGGGCGACCCGGCGCCCGGCGCGGCGGTTCCGGCCGACGACGGTTCGCTGCGGCAGCGCGGCGAGCGCCGCGGTCCGCCCGCGGGCGCGCAGCGCGGCGAGCGCGGGGGATCGGGCGCCGCGCGCCGCGCCAACGGCGAGGGCGCCGCGGGCTCCGGCGGCGGTGCCGCGCAACCGGCTCCCGCCGAGCGCGCGGCTCCCAAGGACGGGGGATGACCAAGGGCACACCGGTCGCGGAACTGCGCGACGTCACCCGCGTCTACCGCATGGGGGCGAACGAGGTGCGCGCGCTCGACGGACTCAGCGTCGCGTTCCACAAGGGCGAGTACTGGTCGATCATGGGCAGTTCGGGCTCGGGCAAGTCGACCCTGCTCAACATCCTGGGCTGCATCGACCGGCCCAGCTCGGGCTCCTACCGCGTGCGCGGGGAGGAGATCGCGGACCTCGATGACGACGGGCTGAGCGAACTGCGCAGCCGCCACATCGGCTTCGTCTTCCAGTCCTACAACCTGATCCCGCAGCTCAACGTGCTGGAGAACATCCTGGTGCCGCTGTTCTACCAGGACGATCCGCCGGCCGGCGGCGAGGACCGGGCGCGCGAACTGGCGCGTGCGGTGGGCCTGGGCGACCGCCTGGACCACCGTCCGATGGAGCTTTCGGGCGGGCAGCAGCAGCGCGTCGCGATCGCGCGCGCGCTGATCAACGATCCCGCGATCCTCCTGGCCGACGAGGCCACGGGCAACCTCGACAGCCGCACGGCGCTGGAGATCCTGGAGCTGTTCGACCGCCTGCACGCCGAGGGCAAGACGATCCTGCTCGTGACCCACGAGGCCTCGGTCGGCGCGCGCGCCGAGCGGACGCTCAAGCTGCGCGACGGCCGGATCGAGGAAGTGCGTGAGAACCGCGCCGCGCTCGCGTCCGGCGGCGGAGGCGCGGCGTGAGGCAGGGCGTCGTCCTGCGGGCGGTGCGCCTGGGCGTGCGCAGCCTGATGCTGCACAAGCTGCGCAGCGTGCTGACCACGCTGGGCGTCCTGTTCGGCGTCAGCAGCGTGATCGCGATGCTGGCGATCGGCGAGGGCGCCAGCGAGGAGGCGCAGGAGCAGATCCGTCTCCTGGGCAGCCGCAACGTGATCCTGCGCAGCGTCAAACCCGTCGACGATCCGGTGCGCGGCAGCGAAACCACGCGCATCTCGAGCTACGGCCTGACCGACCTCGACTTCGCGCGCGTGACCGAGACGTTCCCGGGCGTGCGGCGCGCGGTGCCGGTGCGCCAGCTCCAGCAGGAGGTGCGCCTGGGCGACCGCGTGCTGAACCCGCGCGTTCTCGCGACCGTGCCGGAGTACATCGACGTCACCGGTCGGCCGCTGGCCGAGGGCCGCTTCCTGACCGCCGCCGACCAGCTCAACGTGACCAACGTCTGCGTGCTGGGCTACGAGGTGGCGCGCCACCTCTCGCCGCTCGCGTCGCTGCTCGACCAGCAGATCAAGATCGGCGCGGACTACTTCCTGTGCGTGGGCGTGCTGCTCCCGCGCGTGCCGCTGGGCGCGAACCAGCCGCAGCCGGGCGCCGACGTGACCAGCGAGGTGTTCCTGCCGCTCGAGACCGGGCGCCGGTGGTTCGGCGACATCCAGGTCAAGATCCGCTCGGGATCGCGCGACATGGAAGAGGTCCAGCTCCACGAGATCGTGATCGAGGCCGTCGACGACGCCGCCGTCGTGCCCGTGGCCAACGCGGCGCGCGAGATGCTGGCGCGCCAGCACAAGCAGCAGGACTACGAGGTCGTCGTGCCCCTCGAGCAGCTCCTGCGCGCGCAGGAGACCAAGCGCATCTTCACCATCGTGCTGTCGTCGATCGCGGCCATCTCGCTGCTCGTCGGCGGCATCGGGATCATGAACGTGATGCTGGCGACGGTGACCGAGCGCACGCGCGAGATCGGCATCCGCCGTGCGCTGGGCGCCAAGAAGCGCCACATCGTCACGCAGTTCCTGATCGAGACCGTCGTGCTCTCGCTGGGCGGCGGCCTCTTGGGCGTGGCGCTGGGCCTCGTGATCCCGCTCGTGGTCGAGCGCTTCGCCGACATGCGGACCATCGTGACGCCCGCCGCGCCGCTCCTGGCCTTCGCGATCTCGGCCGGGGTGGGCGTGGTCTTCGGCCTGTACCCGGCCTGGCGCGCGGCCAACATGGATCCGGTCGAGGCCTTGCGGCACGAGTAGCCGGCTCAGCGCGCGTCGTTCCCCGTGCGCTCACGCCAACCCCCCGCGCAGCGCGATCGCCTGTGCGACGTGCGCGGGCGCGACCTGCTCCCCGCCGTCCAGGTCGGCGCACGTGCGCGCCACCCGGCGCAGCGCCTGCACCGCGCGCGCCGACAATCCGCGGCGCTCCGCCGCCGCCACCAGCATCCGCAGCCCGGCCGCGGGCACCCGCGCCACCCGGTCCAGTTCCTCGGGACCCAGGCGTGCGTTGGCGCGCGCGCCCTGGCGCCGCGTCGCGCACTCCACCGCCAGCCGCACGCGCTCCCGCAGCCGCGCCTCGCGGACGCTTGCATCGGCGGCTTCCCCGGGGCCCGACGTCACCAGTTCCTCCGCCGTCGCCGGCCCGACCTCGACGCACAGGTCCATGCGGTCGAGCAGGGGCCCCGAGATCCGGCGCCGGTAGCGTTCGACGTGCGCGGGCGGGCAGCGGCAGGGGATGCGCGGATGCCCGCGGTACCCGCACGGGCACGGGTTCATCGCCGCCACGAGCTGGAACCGGGCGGGCAGATCCACGCGCTGCGCCGCGCGCGACACCGAGATCACGCCGCTCTCGACCGGCTCGCGCAGCGCCTCCAGGACGTCGCGGCGGAACTCCGGGAGCTCGTCGAGGAACAGCACGCCCTCGTGCGCCAGCGTCACGTCGCCCGGCGAGGCCAGCGGTCCGCCGCCGACCAGTCCCGCGTAGCTGACCGTGTGGTGCGGAGCGCGGAACGGGCGCTCGCGTGCCAGGCCGCCGGGCCAGCGCCCCGCCGCCGAATGCACACGCGTGATCTCCAGACGTTCGGCCAGCGTCGGCGGCGGCAGCAACCGCGGCAGGCGGCGCGCCAGCATGCTCTTGCCCGTTCCCGGCGGCCCGACGAGCAACAGCGCGTGGCCGCCGGCCGCCGCCACGGCGAGGGCCAGCTTGGCCGGCGCGAGGCCGCGCACGTCGTCGAGGCTGGGCGCGGACGCCGGATCGCCGGCGGGTTCGATCGGCGCCGGCAGGCGTTCGAGCGGCGCCGCCTGCGCGAGGTGAGCGACCACCTGCGCCAGCGTGCGCGCGCCGTAGGCCGCGACCTCCGGCAGCGCCGCGGCCTCGAGCGCCGTCGCGGGCGGCGCGAACACGCGCGCGACGCCGCGCTCCCGCGCCGCGAGGGCCGCCGCGAGGCCGCCGGGCACCGCGTGCAGGCGGCCGTCGATGCCCAGCTCGCCCAGGAACATCGCGCCGGCGAGCAGGCGCGGATCGAAGTGGCCGGAGGCCGCCGCCGCCGCGAGCGCCAGCGGCAGGTCGAGGATCTCGCCGGACTTGCGGCGGGCCGCGGGCACGAGGTTCAGGAACAGCCGGCCGCTCGCGAGGTGCAGGCCGTTCTCGGAGAGCGCGCACTCCAGCCGCCCGCGGCTCTCGCGCAGCACGGGGTCGGGCAGACCCGTCAGCAGCACTTCCGTGCGACCGCGCTCGGACGGCTCGAGGCGCGCCTCCACGGTGACGGCCTCGGCGCCCGCGCCGAACAACGAGGCGCCCAGACAGCGCACGGTCCTCATGCCCTGTCCGACGAGCGGGGCGCCGCGTCGCGCGCGCGCCGGACACAAACGCGGTCCCGCGGCGGGCTTGTGCGCGTAGTGCGCGTCCGGCGGCGGCCCAGGACGTTACCGTGTGCGGTCCCCAGGGGGGCCCCGCGCGACGGCCCGGCCCCCCCCCCGCACGCGAGGCTCCCCATGACGACCTACTACGATCCCGCCGACCTTGCGCGGTTCTCCAGCATCGCGGAGAACGCGCCCGAACTCGGCCAGAAGTTCTTCGACTGGTACGCGGCGACCTTCGCCGACGGTGCCCTCTCCGCGCGCGAGAAGTCGCTGATCGCGCTGGCCGTCGCGCATGCCGTCAAGTGCGCGTACTGCATCGACGCCTACACGCAGGACACGCTGTCGAAGGGTTGCGATCTCGACCAGATGACCGAGGCGATCCACGTCGCGGCCGCGATCACCGGCGGCGCGACGCTGGTGCACGGCGTCCAAATGCGCAACCGCGCCGCGCAGCTCTCGATGTGAGCGCGCCGCGCCGCGCCACGCGCACGCACGACCCGTGAAGCTCCCGCTGCCCACGCTCCAATCGCGCGCGTCGCCCCTGGCCCGGGGCGACGAGCAGTTGCGCGTGCTCGACGCCGTGGATCTGGGCGGCGGCCACGACGGCCGTTTCGACCGGCACCTGGAGGCTGCGGGCCTGTTCCCGCTGCGCGCGACGGGGATCGAGGTGCTGCAGCTGAACCTGGGCAAGCTGTGCAACCAGACGTGCCGCCACTGCCACGTGGACGCGGGACCGACGCGCACCGAGCAGATGAGCCGGGCGACGGCCGAGCTCGCGATGCGCGTGCTGGCGCGCTCCGACATCCCGACCGTCGACATCACCGGCGGCGCGCCCGAGCTGAACGCGGTGTTCCCGTACCTCGTCGAGGAGTCGCGGCGCCTGGGCCGGCACGTCATGGATCGCTGCAACCTGACGATCCTGGCGTTGCCGCGCTTCCACGACCTCGCCGCGTACCTCGCGCGCCACCGCGTCGAGGTCGTGTGCTCGTTGCCGCACTACCGCGCGCCGGCCACCGACCGCCAGCGCGGCGACGGCGTGTTCGAGCGCTCGATCGCCGGGCTGCGGCGACTCAACGCGGAGGGCTACGGGCAGGGCGACGGGCTGCGCCTCGTGCTCGTCACCAACCCGGTCGGCGCTTTCCTGCCCGGATCCAGCCAGGCCAGCCTGGAGGCCGAGTGGAAGCGCGAGCTCGAGCGCCTGCACGGCGTGCGCTTCGATGCGCTGTACGCGATCACCAACATGCCGATCAGCCGCTACCTCGCGTGGCTGGAGGAGAGCGGGAACCTCGCCGCGTACCTCGAGCGGCTCGTGGCGGCCTTCAACCCCGCCGCGGCGGCGGGGGTGATGTGCCGCACGACGCTCAGCGTGGGCTGGGACGGACGCCTCCACGATTGCGACTTCAACCAGATGCTGGAGCTCGAACTCGGCCCGGGCCTGCCCCGGCACCTGTCCGAGTTCGATCCCGACGCACTCGCCCGGCGCCGGATCGTGACCGGCCGCCACTGCTTCGGCTGCACGGCCGGTGCGGGCAGCTCCTGCGGGGGCCAGACCGCCTGATGCGTCCGCGCCGGCCGCGGGCGGCTGGTCTGGCTTCGCCCGCCCAGGGTGCTACCTTCGCGGCATGCGATGCACGACAGGCGCGCTCCTCGTGGCCGTGGCGTTCGTCTCCGGATGCCGCGCGCCGGCACCCAGACACTTTGTCCCGCCCGAGTCCTCGACCTGGGTCCCGTCCGTGAACGACGCGATCGTCGTGATGGGACGCCGCGTGCCGACCGGCGCGCCGGTGGTCCTGTGGAACCAGGAGCCGCGCTACGACGCGTACTCCACGCGGCCGCGCTTCGCGCCGGCCGGCGAGGACGCCGACGCCCCGCAGGGCCGGCGCTACGAGCCGGGCCGCGTGCGGCGCGAATGGAAGGACAACCCCGAGTACGTCGCGCCCGAGCGCGGCGCCGGCGAGGACGCCGACACGCGCACGGAGGAGCAGCGCGACCGCCGCATCCTCGTGCGCGAGGAGGTGCTGATCCCGCCCGGCAGTCCGGACCTCGCGAAGCTGCAGGACGTGGTCGACCAGTTCGTCCTGCACTACGACGTGTGCGGCCTCTCGCAGACGTGCTTCCGCGTGCTGCACGACGAGCGCGGGCTCAGCGTGCACTTCCTGCTCGACCTGGACGGCACGATCTACCAGACGCTCGACCTGCGCGAGCAGGCCTGGCACGCGACGGATTCGAACCCGCGCTCGATCGGCATCGAGATCGCGAACCTGGGCGCGTATCCGCCGGGCCAGGGGAAGGCGCTCGCGAACTGGTACGACCGCGACGCGGCGGGCCCGTTCGTGAAGATCCCCGCGCGGCTGGGCGACGGCGGCTTGCGCACGCCCGGCTTCGTCGCGCGGCCGGCGCGGCGCGAACTCGTGACGGGGCGGATCCAGGGCCGCGTGCTGGAGCAGTACGACTTCACGCCCGAGCAGTACGCGAGCCTCGTGAAGCTGACGGCGGCGCTGTGCCGCACGTTCCCGAAGATCCAGCCCGACGCGCCGCGCGGGAGCGACGGCGCCGTGCTCGATCGCGCTCTCGGCCGCGCGGAGTGGGAGCGCTTCCAGGGGATCCTGGGCCACTACCACGTGCAGTCGAACAAGAGCGATCCCGGGCCGGCGTTCGACTGGGAACGCTTCCTGGCCGACGTGCGCAGGCAGTTGGCGGACGCCTGAGCGGCCGCGGCGAGTACTGTCCCAATCCGCTGCACTCTTTCCGGCGGCGCAGCGGGTCTCTCGCGC
>CAZKIO010000038.1:0-49922 GCA_964552795.1 uncultured Planctomycetaceae bacterium | reverse complement strand
TCTTGAGGCGGTGGATCTGCTGCCCGATCACCGGGTGCTGGTTGCAGTTGGATCCCGTGACGCAGTCGATCCAGATCGCGTTCGTCGTGCCGATGTTGCACGAGACGGTCGTCATCGAGTACGCGGTCGTGTCGCCCACGGTGCCGTTCTTGGTCAGGGTCGTGCCGATGCCGCTGACGACGACGTCGGGGCCGGCGCCCACGGCCTGCGTGCCTCCGCTGGGCAGCGCTGCCGCGATCGAGGGGCCCGGCGTGCCGACGACCGCGTTCGAAGCGGCGTGGCTCGACGCGGTCATGGTCAGCGCCCCGACCGGCAGGTGCGCGGCGCCCGCGAGCCCGATCTCGGCCGCCATCGCCGGGTGCAGGAACAACTCGCCGTGCACGGCGAATCGCTCGGCCGACAACGCCTGGATCTGCACGCCGCCAGTGGCCAGCGTGAACACGGGGCGCGCCTGCAGTTCGCCCGAGCCCGCGAACAGCGTCCAGGTGTCCGCGCCGCTGCCTTGCAGCAAGAGGGACCCGACCTCGATCGACTCGTGTCCCGCGCCCGTCAGGACCAGCGGCCGGGCGGTCGGCATCAGCGGTCCCGACGCCGTCATCACGACGTCCCCGGCGTCCATGCGCACGTCCGCCAGCGAACGGATCTCCAGCGCGAAGTCGGACTCGGCGCGCGCCCCCTTGGGCGCCAGCGCGAAGCCGCCGGGCAGCGCGCTGATCGCGGGCGGGTAGATCAGCATCTGGCCTTCGAGGAAGTAGCCGCGCGTCGGCATCTGCTGCGCCGGCTCGTGGGCGAGCGCCAGGGAGGCGCACAGGAGCGGTGCGCAGGCAAGAACGTGGATCTTCATGGTCGTGGTCGGGTGTGCGGCCGCCCGGTCGCGCTGCCGAGCGCCGGGAAGGGATCGGAAAGGAATTCCCCGCGCGCGGTACGGGCGGGGTTCCCCTTCGAAGGCTAGACCAGGATCCCCCCCCTGGCAATCGCGCTCAGCGCGGGATCGAGAGCTCGCGCGCCCGGCGGGCTGCGGCCGCGGCGCGCGCCGCGTCGCCGCGCGCCGCGGCCACCTCGGCGAGCGCCGCCCACAACTCGGCCCGTCCGGGCGCGACCGTCACGGCGTGCTCCAGATGCGCGGCGGCGCCGTCGAGTTGTCCCGTGGCCGCCAGCGCGCGTGCCAGCAGCGCGCGCGTGTCCGCGTCGTCCGGCGCCTCCACCAGGGACTGCTCGTAGTGAGCGATCCCTTCGGGAAAGCGGCCGACCGCGCACAGCATGCCGGCCAGGTTCTCGCGCGCCTCGCGGAACGTGGCGTCCTGCGCCAGCGCGTTCTGGAAGGCGGCGATCGCTTCGTCCAGTCGTCCGGCCTGCGCCGCTTCGACGCCGCGGTTGTACTCCGCGCGTGCCGCAGCGTGCGCCGGGTCCGCGTGATCCTGGCGCGCCGTCACGCCGCGCATCAGCTCGATCTGCGCCGCGCCCGCGCGGGTCCAACCGGCCGCGAGCGCCAGGAACGCCAGCGTGAACGCCACGCCGGCGCGCGTCAGCCGGCCGCCGATCTTGAGCGGCCAGCGCTGCAACTGCACCTGGGGCCGGGTGGCGAGCCGGGAGGCGAGCAGCACGACGTACGACAGGATCGCCGCGCAGCCGAGCGCGAGCAGGAACGGGACGGCGTTGCCCAGCCCGCGCAACGCCAGCACGGCCAGCACGAAGGCGCCGGAGACGAGCGCCTCCTCCGCCAGGGTGAGCGGATGCGGCCGCGGGACGCGCGGCCGCAGCGCGAGCAGCACCAGCACCGAGCCCCCGATCAGGACGGCGAGCAGCACGAGCAGTCGCGGCTCCAGCAGCGCGGTCAGGTTCGAGTAGGCGCCGGCGTCGCCGTTGTAGCCCAGGAAGGTGACGAAGAGGGCGGCGACGAACGCCGCGCGCAGCGCGAAGCGTCCCAGGCCCCGGTCCGCGCGCGGCTTCTCGCTGGCGCGCGCGCGCGCGAACACGGCCGGGCGTCCGGCTCCGAAGTACAGCGCGTCGGTGGGGCAGGAGCTGACGCAGTCCAGGCACTTCATGCAGCCCGGATCGACCACCATGCCGTACTCGTGGACCTCGCGCCGCACGTTGACGTTCGACGTGCACACGGCCGTGCAATGCCCGCAGCCGTTGCAGGCGTCGGTGACGCGGATGCGCAGCGGCGCGAACTGGTCGACGACGCCGAAGATCCCGCCGTAGGGACAGCCGTAGGTGCAGAAGCCCTTCGATCCCAGGAACACGATGATCAGGAACCCGCACACCAGGAAGGTGAGGAGCGCGACCCACGCGGCGGGGAACGTGCGCCAGAAGGCCTCGGTCGAGAGCGCCGTCTCGACCGGAGCGAGCGGCTCGGCCGTCACGATCCGCCAGACGATCGGCGACACGAACATGTAGACGAACGCGACCCACGGCACGGCCGACAAGGGGCCCAGGTCGATGGCGCGCGGCCGCATGCCGAGCTTCACCAGCAGCCAGCGGCAGGCGTCCTGCAGCGCCACGACGTGGCAGGCCCAGCCGCAGAACCAGCGGCCCAGCACCAGCGTGCTCGCGATCGTCAGCGCGAAGAAGATCGCGCCGGCGTTGATCACCGAGTGCTTCGAGAACTCCATCGCCTCGGAGGGCTCGAGCGGGGAGAGCGTGCGCCCCGTCGACCACCAGTGGGCCACGTGCACGGCGATCAGGAGGTGCACGCCGAGAAGGACGTACGCGCGCCAGCGTCCGGCCTTCGACGGCCGGATGCGCGCGACCGCCGGCGCCCTGGCCGGCGCCGCCGGGCCGCAGCCGGTCCTGGTGGCCGTGCCCATGACGCCGCGCTCCGTGCTCAGCGGCTCCCCGAGCCCGCGAGGAGCGGCGCCGCGCGACCGGCGGGCGCCAGCGCCTCGTCCGCGCTCCACACCACGTTGTAGAGCGTGTCGCGCTCGACCGGGATGCGCCCGGCGTCCCGGATCCAGCGCACGAGCTCCGCGCGCTGCACGCGCTGCGGCGTGGTCGCGCCGGCTTCGTGGTAGATGCGCTCCTCGACCACCGTGCCGTCGACGTCGTCCGCGCCGAAGGACAGCGCCGGCTGCGCCACCGCGACGTCCATCAGGATCCAGTAGGCCTTGACGTGCGGGATGTTGTCGAGCATCAGGCGCCCGACGGCGATCTCGCGCAGCTCGTCCAGCGCGGTCGGGCCGGGGACGTCGGCCATCTCGCTGTTCTCGGGGTGGAACGACAGCGGCACGTAGGTCTGGAACCCGCCCGTCTCGTCCTGCAGGCGCCGCAGCCGGTCGAGGTGGTCGACGCGCTCCTCGATCGTCTCGATGTGGCCGTGCAGCATCGTGCAGTTGCTCCGCAGGCCAGCGCGGTGCACGGTGCGCGCGATCGCGAGCCACTGGTCGCCGCTGATCTTGAGGTGGTAGGAGAGCCTGTGCACGCGGTCGGCGAAGATCTCGGCGCCGCCGCCCGGCACCGAGCCCAGGCCGGCTTCGATCAGCTCGGGCAGCACTTCCTCCAGCGGCTTCCCGGCCTTCTTCGCGATCTGGTCGAGCTCGACCATCGTGAAGGCCTTGACGTGGATCGACGGGCGCGCGCGCTTGGCAGCGCGCAGGATCTCGAGGTAGTAGGCGTAGTCCAGGCGCGGGTGGATGCCCGCGACCATGTGCACCTCGGTCACGGGTTCGTGCAACTGCTCCGTGATGCGCCGCCCGACCTCCTCGGGCGTCATCCAGTACGCGCCGGGCTGGTTGGGCAGGCGCTGGAACGCGCAGAACCGGCACAGCTTGTTGCAGATGTTCGTGTAGTTGACGTGCTGGTTGACGTTGAAGTACGCGAGGTCTCCGTGCAGCCGCTCGCGCACGTGGTTGGCCAGCTCGCCGACCGCGAACAGGTCCGCGCGGTACAGGCGCAGGCCGTCGTCCGGCGCGAGACGCCGTCCGTCCAGCACCTTGCGCGCGATGTCGCCCAGCCCGGCGCGTTCCGCACGCGCCAGCAGCGCCGGGTGCGCGTCCTGCCCGGCCGCGCGGCTCATGCCGCGCCCTCGCGCGCGGCCGCGCGGTGCATGGCCGCCTGCTCGCGGTTCGCCGGCCGGGTGGGACCCGGCTCGCGCACGTCGTCGATGCCGTACCACGAGTTGCGCCGGCGCGGCAGGAAGCCGGCGCGCGTGATCTGCCGCTCGATGTCGGCGATGTTCGTGAGGTGGAAGCAGCCCGCGGCGGAGACCACGTTCTCCTCCATCATCGTGCCGCCGAAGTCGTTGCAGCCGAAGCGCAGCGTCGTCTGCGCCATCTTGAGACCCTGCGTCACGTAGCTCGTCTGCACGTTGTCGAAGTTGTCCAGGTAGATGCGCGACAGGGCCTGCACGCGCAGGTACGTGCCCGGCGTGGCGCGTTCGGGGTACAGGTGCTGCTCGGGCACGCCGTCGGGCTGCATCGTCCAGCAGGCGAACGCGGTGAAGCCGCCGGTCTCGTCCTGCAGCGCGCGCAAGCGCTCCAGGTGCTCGATGCGCTCGGCCGCGGTCTCCACGTGGGCGAACATCATCGTGGCCGAGCTGCGCAGGCCGGCCTCGTGCACCGCTCGATGCACGTCCAGCCAGCGGTCGGTCGTGGTCTTCTTGGGGGCGATGATGCGCCGCACGCGCTCGACCAGCATCTCCGCGCCGGCACCGGGCACGCTGCCCAGGCCCGCCGACTTGAGGTCGGCGATCACGGCCGCGACCGGCCGCTTGTCGAGGCGCGCGAGGTGGTCGATCTCCGGCGCCGACAAGGCGTGCAGGTTGATGCGCGGGTAGCGTGCCCGGAGGTCGGACAGGAGGTCGCACCACCAGTCCGTCTTGAGGTAAGGGTGGTGGCCGCCCTGCAGCAGCACCTGCCGGCCCTCCAGCGCCGCCAGTTCGTCCATCTTGGCGTGGATCGTCTCGCGCGGCAGCACGTAGGCCTCGGCGTGCTTGGGCCGGCGGTAGAACGCGCAGAACCCGCAGTCGGTGATGCACACGTTCGTCGGGTTGAGGTTGCGGTCGACGATGTACGTCACGCGCCCGGCGGGGTGCTTGCGCCGCCGCACGCCGTCGGCCATGCGTCCCAGCGCCAGCAGGTCGGCGTGTTCGTGCAGCAGCAGGCCTTCCTCGGGCGTCAGGCGGCCGCCATCCTCGACGCGCCGCTCGATGCGCTCGAGGAGGCCGGCGTGCGGGCCGCGCCGCGCCAGGCTCTCGCGGCGCGCGTGGATCGCCGCCGCGGCCGGGGCGCGCCCGGCCAGGTCTTCCGCGCTCGGACCTCGGATCATGACCCGGCAGTATATCGTCCGGGGTGCGGCCGATAATCCTCGGCGGAGTCGTGGCCCGCTCGAAAGACGTCTATCCTGTTCCGGATGTTCCACACCACGCTGATCGCCGCATTCGCCCTGACGTGGTCCGTCCCGGCCGCGTCCCAGGGCGCCGAACCGGCCCCGAGGCCGCGCGCGGAGGAGTCCGCCGACGAGCAGGCGGCGCGCGCCGCGCGGCTCCGAGAGGAGCACGAGGCGCTGACGCTCGACCTGCGCCAGGCCATCGGCGCCTACCAGGCCACGGTGCAGGACCTGGTCGCGCGCCAGGTGCCGCAGGATCGCTGGCCCGCGCACCCCAACGCCGTCTACTTCCCGCGTTTCGAGGCGCTGGCCCTGCAGGATCAGCCCGACGCCCTGCGCTGGTGCCTGGGGACGATCGGCCAGATCGGCGTGGCGCTGCCCGAAGTCGTGGAGCGCAAGAACGAGTACTACGCACGCCTCGTCGTGCTGCACCCCGACCTGCCCTGGATGGCCGATCTGGCGCGCTGGCTGCAGGCCGAGGGCACGCCCACGGCGTTGGGGTTCGAGCGGGCGGACGAGCTCCTGCGAGCGCTCGCGGACGGCACGCGCGTTCCGGCCACGCGGGCCGCGGCGCTGTCCTCGCGCAGCGCGCTGCTGAAACCGCTGTCGGACCCCAAGTCCAGGGCGGAACGCCGCCGGCTGCTGGAGGAACTCGCCGGAAAGCACGGCGACACGCACGCCGGCGCGAGCGCGCGGGGCGAGCTGTTCCAGATGGACCACCTGAAGATCGGGGCGGTGCTGCCCGACGTCGAGGCGGTGGACGTCGAGGGCCGCGCGTTCCGCCTGTCCGACTACCGCGGGAAGGTCGTGGTCCTCGATTTCTGGGGCTTTTGGTGAGGCGCCTGCGTGCGGGAGCTCCCGCACATGAAGGAGCTCGTGCAGCTCCACAAGGACGACCCCTTCGCGCTGATCGGCATCGCCACGGACCAGGACAAGGACGAGTACCTGCGACGGGCGCGCGCCGAGGGCATCGCCTGGCGCAACGCCTGGGCCGGCGGGACCGCCGGAACCTGGCCGACCACCTGGGGCGTCCAACGCTATCCGACCATCTACGTACTGGACGCGAAGGGCGTCCTGCGCGCCGCCAACGCGCGCGGGGCGGAACTCGCGCGCGTGGTGAAGGGACTGGTCGAGGAGGCGCGCGCCGAGCGTCCGATCGAACCCAGGAACGGATCCGGCGGCGTGCCGCCCGTCCCGCGCTGACCCGACCACGATCCCCACACCGACCGAACCATGATCCGCACCGCCGCCGTCTTGTGCCTCCTCCTGCCCTGCGCCTGGGCGCTGCGGTCTGCGCCGTCGCCGACCGCGCAGGCAGCGGCGCAGGCCGACGCGGGTTTCGAGGCCCTCCAGGGCGCGTACGCCAGCGCGATGGTCACCTACGATCAGCAGCGCGTCGCGGCCGGCCGCGGCGAGGCGCCGCCTCCCAGCGTGCATCCGGCGCGCACGTTCTGGCCGCGTTTCGAGGCTCTGGCCCGCGGCGGCAGCGCGCTCGCGAAGGGCTGGCTGTGCGAGAACGTCCGCGACGCCGTCGACGTCCCGCCCGAGCGTGCGCGCGTCCTGCGCACGTGGCTCGAGGACCTGCTGGCGTGCTGCGCCGACCACGAGGCCCTGTCGGCCGCCGTCACCGGGCTCAACCTCGTGGCGGAGGACCTGGGCCTGGACGCGGCCGCGGACCTGGCGGAGCGCATCGGCGCGGTCAGCACCGTGCCCGAGATCCGCGGACGGGCGATCCTGCTGCAGGCGTCGCTCGTGACGCACAAGGGGCGCGCCGACGATCCCGAGCGCGCGGCCGCCGCCGACGAACTGCGGCGCAGCGTCGTGTACGCGTTCGCCGGCACCAAGGTGGCGAAGGAGGCCGCGGCGCTGCTGCACCCGGCGGTCCAGCGCCAGTTGCGCGACGCCCAGCGCGCCTGGGTCGACCGCGCACGCGCGCTGCAGGCCGCGGGCCGGACGGCGGCGGACTGGCCGCCGCAGCCGATCCACGACGCGTACCTCGCGCTCCTGCCGCTGGCGGGGGCGGGGCACGTGGAGGCCAAGGGCTGGTGCGAGAAGTTCCACCCCGCGTTCCTCCAGGCCGAGCGCCAGGGCCCGGCGTTCGCCGCCGCGTGGCTGACGGGCGAGTACGGCCAGGTGTTCTCGCCGTACGACTCCGATTGGACGTCGATCCGCCTGGACCTGTTCGAGCTGGCGCTGCGCGAGTCCCCCGCGGCGCCATGGGTGCGCACGACCCTGCGCGATCTGATGAGCCAGATCCCCTCGATCGACCCGCTCCGGCCGCTCCCGCTGATGGCGACCGTGCTCGAACTCTCAGGGGACGCCGAGGCGCGCGTCACGGCGCTGTGGTGCAGCGCCGAGACGCGCCGCCTGGAGGGCAGCGAGCAGCAGTGGGCGCAGGCCCTGGCGGAGTACGGGCGCATCGAGCGCGAGTTCCCCGAGTGGACGAGGTTCGTGGCCGACGCTCAGCTGCGGCGCGCGGCCCTGCACGCGGTGATGCCGGGACAGCCGCTGCCCCAGACGCGGCACGTCGAGCCGCCGCTGCGTGACAGCGAGCAGCTCGATCTCAACCTGGAGGGCTACCGCGGCCGCGTGCTGATGATCGACCTGTTCCGCCTGCCCTCGCGCGAGTACGACGAGCGGGCGGAGAGCCGACGGACGCTGCTGGCCGCGATGGAGGGCCAGCCCTTCGTGCTCGTGGGGCTGTGCACCAACGCCGTCGCTCCGCACGTCTGGAACACCGAATCCAAGCGCCTGGGCATCACATGGCGCACCGGGCTCCTGCACTCCAACCACCCCTATGCCGCCGCGCTGCAGCCGCGCCGCAGCGGCACGACGATCCTGGTGGACGCGGAGGGGGTGATCCGCGCCCGCGACCGCGACTGGGACGAAATGGTGCGCCTCGCGCGCGAGCTGTGCGCACAGACCGCGGCCGCCGCCAAGTAGCCGCGCGCCCGCTCCGGCGCGCAACCCCGCGGTCGCGCGTCGCAACGGCGCGCCGGCCGCGCTACCCTGCCGCGCCCCCGCGCCGGAGGATGGCGCCCGATCCCATGACGACCACCAAGGACACGCGTTTCATGGACACGATCGTCTCGCTGTGCAAGCGGCGCGGCTTCGTGTTCCAGGCCTCCGAGATCTACGGCGGCATCGGCAACACCTACGACTACGGGCCGCTGGGCGTCGAACTCAAGCGCCGCGTCAAGGAGGCCTGGTGGACGCGCATGGTGACCCTGCGCGACGACATCGTCGGCCTGGACTCGGCCATCATCCAGAACCCGCGCACCTGGGAGACGTCGGGGCACGTCGCCGGCTTCACCGACCCGATGGTGGACTGCAAGAAGTGCAAGGGCCGCTTCCGTGCCGACAAGCTGGAGGACACGCAGTGTCCCGAGCGGCCGAGCAAGCGGCCGGGCCAGTGCGGCGGCGAGCTGACCGAGCCGCGCGCGTTCAATCTGATGTTCAAGACGCACGTCGGCGCGGTCGAGGGCGCGTCGTCGATCGCCTACCTGCGGCCGGAGACTGCGCAAGGCATCTTCCTGAACTTCAAGAACGTGCTGGAGAGCTCGCGCGTGAAGCCGCCGTTCGGCATCGCGCAGATCGGCAAGAGCTTCCGCAACGAGATCACGCCGGGGAACTTCGTGTTCCGCACGCGCGAGTTCGAGCAGGCCGAGATGGAGTTCTTCCTGCCGCCCGCGCAGAACGACCACTGGTACCAGCACTGGTGCCAGGAGCGCTTCGCCTGGTACACGGACTTCGGCATCGACCCGGCGAAGCTGCGCCTGCGTGCGCACGGCAAGGACGAGCTGGCGCACTACTCGATGGGCTGCACGGACGTCGAGTACGAGTACCCCTTCGGCTGGGGCGAGCTCGAAGGCATCGCCTGCCGCACCGACTTCGACCTGCGCCGTCACAGCGAGGCCAGCGGCAAGGACCTGCGCTACTTCGACCCCGAGACCAAGGAGAAGTACTTCCCCTGGGTGGTCGAGCCGGCCGCGGGCGTGGACCGCACCGCGCTGACGTTCCTGATCGACGCCTACGACGAGGAGGAGGTCGAGGGCGAGAAGCGCGTCGTGCTGCACCTGCACCCCGAGATCGCGCCCATCACGGTGGGCGTGCTGCCGCTGGTGAAGAAGGAGGGCATGCCCGAGAAGGCGCGCGAGATCGAGCTCGAGCTGCGCCGCGCGCGGTTCTCGACGTTCTACGACGAGAGCGCCGCCATCGGCCGCCGCTACCGCCGGCTGGACGAGGTCGGCACGCCGTTCTGCGTGACCATCGACGGCCAGACGCTGTCCGACGGCGTCGTCACCGTGCGCCAACGCGACTCGATGCTGCAGGACAGCGTGAAGGTCGCGGAGCTCGCGGCCTTCCTGCGCCAGTCGGTTCGGGACTGGAAGCGGCCGGCGCGCCAGGTCTGAGCCATGGGGGCGGGGCGTGACCGCGCCCGCGCCGCCGCCGCCGCGTCCGGGCGGAGGACGCGGTGAACGCGCGCTGGATCGCGCTGGTGGCCGCGCTCGCCGTGGGCGTGTACGCCAACACGCTAGGCCACGGTTTCGCGCTCGACGACCGCAGCATGCTGACGCAGAACGCCAGCGTGGAGAGCCTCCACGCGGCGCTGTGGTCGTTCCGCCAGCACGCGTTCGCCGGCACCGACGTCGTAGAGGACGCGAGCCTGTACCGGCCCATCCCGACGGTGACGTTCGCGCTCGGCCACGCGTTGCACGGCCTGGAGCCGTTCGGCTACCACCTCGCGAACGTGCTGCTGCACGCGCTCGTCAGCGTGCTCGTCTGCCTGCTCGCACGCCGCTACGCCGCGCCGGCCGCGGCGTGCGCGGCAGGGGCGCTGTTCGCGGTGCACCCGATCCACACCGAGGCCGTGGCCAACGTGGCCGGGCGGGCCGAGCTGCTGGCGGCGGCGGGCATCGTTGCCGCGCTCCTGGCGTGGGACCGGGCGCGCACCGCTGCGAACCCGCGCGCGGCGTTCGCGTGGTCGGCCGCCTGCGTCGCGGCCGCCGCGTTCGCGCTGTTCTCGAAGGAGAGCGGGATCGTCGTCCTGCCGCTCGCGGGGCTGGCCGCGTGGCTGCGTCCGTGGCCGCGCGCGTCGCGGTCGCGCGCCTTGGCGCTCGGCGGCGCGCTCGTCGTGCTGTGCGCGGCATACCTCGCGATCCGCGCCTCCGTCACCGGCGACCCGCCCGCGGCGGGCGGCCTGCGCGGCCTGCCCGCGGATCAGCGCGTCGCGACGGCGCTGCGCGTCCTGGTCGAGCAGCTCGGCCAGCTCCTCGTTCCGCTGCGGCTCTCGGCGATCTGGACCGAGGCGGAGGTCCCCGTCGAGCCGCGCCTGCTCACCGCCGCGGCGCTGGCGTCCGCCGCGCTGCTGGCGGGGCTCCTCGCGCTGGCGTGGCGCCTCGGGACACGCCTGCCGGCGTTCGCGTTCGGCATCGGCTTCCTGGCGATCGCCGTCCTGCCGACCGCGAACCTGCTGTTCCCGATCGGCGCCGTGCGCGCCGAGCGCCTGCTGTACACGCCATCGATCGGATTCTGCGTCGCGCTGGCGGCGGTCCTCCACGCCGCCGGCGCGCGCTGGAACGCGGAGCGCGCGTTCCTGGGTGCCGCCCTCGTGCTGGTGCTGGCCTGGGCTGCGCGCACGGTCGTCCGCAACCCCGACTGGCGCGACAACCGGACCCTGGCCGAGGCCACCGCGCGCACGGCGCCGCGCTCCGCGTTGCCGTGGGGCCTCTGGACCGACTGGCACGTCGACCGCGGCGAACTGGCCGAGGCCGCGGCGGCGTTGCGCAAGTACGTGGAACTGCAGCCGGGCGCCGACGCGTGGATGAAGCTCGGCGATCTCGAGCGCCGCACCGGCCGGCCGGACGCGGCGCGCGCGGCGTGGGAACGCGCGTTGCGGCTGGAACCGGCGCGCCTGGACGTGCTCCTCTCGTTGTCCACGCTGCACCTGGAGCACGGCCGGCCCGCGGACGCGCTGCCGCTGCTCGAGCGCCTGTGCGCGCGGTACCCCGATCTGCCCGCGGCGCACGGCAACCGCATCGTCGCGCTGCAGCAGATGGGGGAGGAGCGTCGCGCGGCCGAGCTGGCCGACGAGGCCGCGCGACGCTTCCCGGACGAGCCGCTCATCCAGGAAATCGCCCGCGCCGCGCGCGCGCGCCGCGCGCCGCGCTGATCCTCAGTACCCCGCCGCCTGCCCGTCCTTGCGCGATTCGCTGGCGCCGAAGTACACGCCGGTCGCGGGGTCGCGCCGGATCGCCTGGTAGCCGCCGAAGTCGCCCAGCGCCCAGCCCACCTTGTGGCCCTTCTGGATCAGGCCGCGCACGGCTTCCCAGCCGAAGCCGTCCTCGAGCGAGACCGTCCCGCCGTTCGTCATGCGCTCTCCGGTCGGTTCCGAAGAGCCTTCGTGCAGGATGCGCGGCGCGTCCCCGGCCTCCTGCGTGCTCATGCCGAAGTCGATCATGTTGGTCACGATCTGCACGTGGCCCTGCGGCTGCGTCGCGCCGCCCATCACCCCGAACGCCATCCACGGCGCGCCGTCCTTGGTGAGGAAGCCGGGGATGATGGTGTGGAACGGGCGCTTGCCGGGCGCGTAGCTGTTGGCGCGCCCCGGTTCGAGGTCGAACAGCTCGCCGCGATCCTGCAGCACGAACCCCAGCCCCGGCGGCGTCATGCCGCTGCCCATGCCGCGGTAGTTGCTCTGGATCAGGGAGACCATCATCCCCGAGGCGTCCGCCGCGGCGAGGTACACGGTGTCGCCCTCGTCGATCGCCGGATTGCCCGGCGGCTGGCTGCGTGCCGCGCGTTCGCCGATGCGCGCGCGGCGTTCGGCCGCGTACTCCTTCGACAGGAGCCGCGCCACGGGGACGCGCACGAAGTCCGGATCCGCGTAGAAGTGCGCGCGGTCCTCGAAGGCCAGCTTCTTGGCCTCGACGAAGGCGTGGACGTGCTCGACCGATCCGAAGCCCATGGCCTTCAGGTCGTAGCCCTCCAGGATGTTGAGCATCTGCAGCGCGGCGATGCCCTGGCCGGGCGGCGGGAGCTCCCAGACCTCGTAGCCGCGGTACGTGACCGACACGGGGTCGACCCAGTCGGAACGGTGCGCCGCGAGGTCCGCGGCGGTCAGGAACCCGTCCTGCTCGGCCATGTAGCGCGCGATCGTCTCCGCGACCGGGCCCGCGTAGAACGCCCTGCGCCCCTCCTTGCCGATCGCTTCGAGGAGCGCGGCGAGCCCAGGGTTGCGCCAGATCTCGCCCGTGCGCGGCGCGCGGCCGTCGAGCGTCATCTGTTCGACGAAGCCCGGGAACTTCGCGAGCAGCGGGACGCTGCGATTCCAGTAGTAGGCGACCAGCTCGCTCACCGGCGCGCCCTCGCGCGCGTAGCGCACGGCGGGATCGAGCACCTGGGCGAGCGGCAGCTTGCCGAAGCGCGCGTGCAGCTCGCACCAGCCGTCGACGCATCCGGGAACCGACACGGCGAGCGGTCCGTGGCTGGGCACCGACTTCAACCCGCGCCGGCGGAACTCCTCCAGCGTCAGCGTCGCGGGGGAACGACCGCTCGCGTTCAACCCGTGCAGCCGCTTCGTCGCGGGGTCCCACACGATCGCGAACAGGTCGCCGCCCACACCGCAGCCCGTCGGTTCCAGGAGCCCCAGCACGGCGTTCGCGGCGATCGCGGCGTCGACCGCGCTGCCGCCGTCGCGGAGGATCGAGAGCGCCGTCTGCGTCGCGAGCGGCACGCTGGTCGCGGCCATGCCGTTGCGTGCGACGACCTCCGAGCGCGTCGCGAACGCGCGGCCCGTGATGCGGTCACCGGGGACGAGAGCCAGGGCGAGGAGCGGGAGCGCGGCGCTGGAGACCATGGTCGAAGTCTCGCATGTCGGCGCCCGCCGGCGCGAATCCCCGGACCGCGGCCGCACTCACTGCAGCGTGGCGGTCACGGCCAGGGCCACGGGCTCGGTGCCCGCCAGGGCCGGCGTGCGCACGGCGAGCAGCCCCGTCGCGGGGTCGATGGCGAGGATCGACAGGTCGTGCGATCCGCGATTGGCAGCGAACAGGAAGCGTCCCGAGGGATCCAGCGCGAGCGCCACGGGATCGCGGCCGTCGACGACCTGTTGGATGGCCGATTCCAGGCCGCCCAGCGCGTCGACCGGCAGCACGGCGATCTCGCCGTCGGCCTCGAGCGCCGTGTAGGAAGCGTAGGCGTGCCGACCGCGCGGATCGAGCACGAGCATCGCCGGTTCCAGCCCCTCCCCGGCGGACGGCGGCACCGGCGTGAGGGTTCCGCTCGTGCGATCGATCGAGTAGTGCGCCAGCGCGTCCGAACCGCCGAGCACCGCGTACACCGTGCGTCCATCGGGGTGGAACGCGATCCGGGTGATGCCCGGTGCGCCGACCGCCGTCCCGGTGGGGGAGAGCAGGCCGGTCGCAAACTCCACGCGGAAGGCCGCGATCGTCGCCGAGCCGGCGCTGCCGTCGCCGCGGTTGGCGGCGTAAACGAACTCGCCGGTCGGGTCCACGGCGACGTGCGCGGCATTCGTGCCGGTGGGCGTCGCGTCGATCGTCGTGACGGCACCGGTCGCCGGATCGATCGCCAGCGTGCAGATCCAGCCGTCGTCGGGCGCGAGCAGGCCGCGCGTGGCGACGTAGGCGAAGCGGCCGGCGGGATCGATCGCGATCGAGGACGGGGTGCCGTCGATGACGAGCGTCGAGCTCACCGGCAGAAGCCCGCCCGAGTTGGCGTCGATGCGCAGCGTCTCGACCGCCCGCGCGCCCTCGTCGAGGACCAGCGCGAACCGCCCGCGCGGATCCAGCGCCAGCGCCACCGGCCGGTCGGCCGTGAAGGCCGCGCCGATCAGGCCCAACGCGCCCGTGTCGGCGTCGATCGCGAACGAATGCACGTCGTCGGAGCCGGCGTTGACCACGTGGAGCGCGCGCGGCGTGATCCGCAGCGCGGCCGCGCCGGTCGCCAGCGCCAGGGAACGCGTGCCCGGGCGGATCGCGAACGACCGGTCCAGGCCGAGCGTGCCGTCGCCGGCGACGTCGAACGCGAGCAGCTCTGCATCGCCGCCGTCGATCACGTGGAGCCGGCGGCCGAGCGGATCGCACGCCAGCGCCACCGGTTCGCGGCCCGCGTCGAACGCGGCGACCGGAGTCAACGCGTGCGTGCCGGGCGCGATGGCGTGCAGGTGCACGCGGCCCTCCGTGGCGGCGGCCGTCCACACGAAGCGTCCGCGCGGATCGACGGCGATGTCGACCGGGCAGTCGCCCGCCGGCCGGAGGGCAGGGACCGGCGTGATCGCGCCCGAGGTCTCCAGGCGCACCGCGAGCACGGCGTCGAACTCCGACAATGCGAGGTACGCGCTGGGTGCGCGCGGGTCCAGGGCCAGCGCCAGCGGGCGCGCGCCGTTGAGCTTGAGCGCGATCGACAAGGGCGCGAGGACGCCGGCGTCGTCGTCGAGCGCGAACGCGCCGATCGAGCTGCCCAGGCCGTCGCCGTCGCGGCCGGCGTGCGTGACGATGAGGCGCCCGGTCGCGGGTTCGAACGCGAGGTCGGTCGGCTGGACGCCGGTGGCGGTGGCGCCGTTGGGCGTCAATTCGCCCGTCGCGCCGTCGATCGCGAACACGCGCACCTCGTTGGCGCCGCGGCAGGCCACGAGCAGCCAGCGGCCGCTGGGGCTGACGCGCCCCACGTGGGGCCCGGCGCCCAGCGCCGCGGAGCCGAGGCGTTGCACGGCGCCGGTGGCGGTATCGAGGTGCAGGGCGGCCACGGTGCCCGACGTAGCGTGCAGCAGGTACCCCAAGCGCTGGTTGGGGTGCAGCACGAGCGCCTCGGCCCCCTCGTCCGTGCCGCCGGTCGCCTGCAGACCCGTGCGCACGAAGCGGCCTTCGATCGGCTCCACGGAGAGGACGCTCAGGCTGTCGTCGGCCCCGCTCGGCAGGTAGGCGTGGCGCACGGGCGCGGCGACCTCGATCGCGACCGAGGTGTGCGCCGCGCCCGACGCGTTGCGCGCGGCGACGTCGTAGACGCGGCGCGCGGACGGCAGCGCGGGCGTGCCGCTGAGCACCCCGGTCGCGGCGTCGAGCGTCAGTCCGGCTGGGAGCGCGGGCACGACCGTCCAGCTCGTGACGCTGCCGGTGACGCTGGGCGCGAGCGGCGCGAACTGCGCTCCCGACAAGACCAACAAGTCCTGGTCCGGGTAGCTCAAGCCCGAGGGGGCCGTCGACGAACCGGCCGTCCCTCCGCCTCCGCAGCTGCCGAGGGCAGCGAGAAGGAGCGCGGCGGTTCCAGAGGTGAGGTTGCGAGCGAAGCGTGCGATGGTGGCGTGGGAAGAGGCGGGTCGGTCGTGCTGCATTTCCATGTTGCGGTCCCCTGCGCCGGGCGCGCACAGCGCCCGGGCGGTGACCCCGGAGTGGCGGCTCCGGGGGTGCGGTTGGGGACGTATCCGGGACGAAGCGCGAGCGAAGAAAGTTCCGGATGCGGCCCTGTGTGGTCAGCGGGGGGCCAGGAGTCTTCTCACGAAACTCTACCCCGTTGCAGACGGCGGGGTCGGGCGGCCGCAATTGGTCCGGTACGACGCGCGCGGCGGCCCGGAAGGCCGCTTTTTCGCGCGCCGTTGCGCGTTTCCGCTCGGGCGTGCGCGGTTACGCGCCGGTCTTCGCGCGCGCCAAGATGCGCGGCGCCAGCGCGCGCGCCTTGATCACGCACTGGTCCGAGTTGTCGTACTCGAACCGGCCGAAGCGCCCGAGCGTGACGAGGCCCTGCGCATCGAGCCAATCGAAGATCGCCTTGCGCCGCGCGTGGTAGGCGTGGTCGAACACCACGTAGGCCTGCTGCGTCTCGGCGCGGTCGTGGAACAGCACCTCGTCGCGGCGGATCAGGCCCGTGTGGACCAGCCCGTCGATCAGCTCGCGCTCGAGCTCCTGTCCCGGGAACGGCCGGCCGCCCGCGACGGTGACCTCGCACAGGAACGAGGACTTGCCCGGCGGCGCCATGCCCGGCGCGTAGTTGGACATGTACGTGATGCGGTTGGCGGGACCCTGCTGCGCGTGCGGCAGGTAGATCCACGAGAGGTCGGGATGCTGCGCCCGCTCGAGCGCGAGCAGCACGCACACGATGCCGTTGAACTCCAGCGTGCGGCACGCCTCCGCGACCGCGCCCGGCATCGCGCGCACGATCCCCGGCAGGTAGCTCAGGCTGATCGTGCTGACCACGAGGTCGAAGTCCTCGCCGTTGACGCGCCAGCCCGCGCCGTGCTTCGCGACTTCCTTGGCCGGCGTCGACAGGCGGATGCGCGGCGCGAGCGGGCGCGCGATGCCGTCGGTGATCGCCTGGAAACCGCCGTGCTTGGGGTAGTAGAAGATCGACTGGTGCGTGTAGCCCTCGGTGCGGATGCCGACCGACGAGCGCAGCACGTCGTCGACCGGCGCATCGGGCACGCGGCCGGCGACCCAGTCGCTCGACAGATGGTCGAGCTCGCGCTTCCAGACCTTTGCGTTGTAGGGGTCCATGAAGTGCTTCGCGATGCCGTCGCCGAAGCGCCACTGGACCCAGCGGCCGAACTCCGCCGGCGCCTTGCTGCCGCTCACCTGGCGCTGGTGCCAGGCCTCGACGTAGCCGCGCAGGCAGTCGAAGTTGGCCTCGGGCGGCAGGTCGCCCAGCCCGTTCTCGAACGGGTAGTTCACCCAGCGCTGGCCGAAGCGGATGCGCGTGTGCCGGTCCTTCAGGACGAACGCGTCGTCGCCGCCGGCCATCTGCTTCATCCAGGACAGCGTCGCCTTGTCCTTGCTGTACAGGATGTGGCCGCCGGTGACGTCGTAGGTGAAGCCGTCGACCGTGCGCGACAGGCACAAGCCGCCGGGCTGCGCGCCGGACTCGAACAGGTGGACGTCGTCCGCGGCGAGGCCGCCCTCGATCAGGAAACGGGCAAGGGAAAGGCCGGAGACTCCGGCACCGAGGATGGCGATCTTCACAGGCTACGGCTCGAAGGGTGGCCGAACACCATACCAGTCGCGGAGCGCGATCCCAGGGCAGCGCGGCGGCGAACGCCCAGCGCCGCCGCGCGCGCGCGTGCGGCGGGTCCCGAGCGAGGGGCCCGAGCGCGGCCCGGTCTCAACGGCTGCGGAGCAGCTCCCCGGGCCGGATCCCCGACCGTGCGAGGGCCGGCTCGGCGTCCGCCAGCCAGCGGCGCGCGTCGGTGACGTAGCCGGCGGTCGGCGCGAGGCCGGGTTGCAGCGCCAGGAAGTGGGCGTTGAACGCCTCCATGCACAGCTCGCGCGCGTACTTCGCCTGGCACGAGGCCAGCGCGACGGCGAACGAGCTGTCCTCGGCGCGCTCGGAGAACACGAGCCGCGCGCGGCGGCCGGCGTCGTCGCTGAGCATGTACACGGAACGCGCCGTCGCCTCGTGGATCACGCGGATCGTCGCCGCGGGGAACGTCGCCGCGAGCGGCTCCGCGTAGTGCTTGCGGCCGCCGTGCCGGTCGATCCAGATCTCGAGGCCTTCGAGGGCGAACCGCTCCCACAGCGCGGCGAGGAACGTCGAGCACTGCTCCCAGTGCGTCGCGCCCTTGCTCCGGGTGCGTTCGAACGACGTGTTGAGCGTGGGGACGGGGATCGCGCGCACGGCCGTGAGCACCACCTCGATGCCGGCCGCCGCGAGTCGCGCGCGCAGTTGCTCGGCACTGGGTTCCATCGGCGCCGGTTCCTCCGCGAGGCGCGCTCCCAGCCGCGTGTACCAGGCCTCGTCGGCGAGTTCGGCGCAGCCCAGCGGCGGGGGAGTCGCGGCCAGGAACGCGCGCGCGTCGGCCGGCAGGGTGTGCAATTGCGCGTGGAACGCGAGCACGGTGCGCTCGAGGCGCGCGCGGCCGCGCGCGTTGCGCTCGAACACGGCCTTCGAATCGCCGACCGCGAGGCGCGCGGGGTCGCGCTCGGTCCCGCGGCCCACCAGCGGCGCCAGCGCGCGCCAGGGCAGGGACGCATCGCCCGCGTGCCGCAGCGCGCACGCACCGATCGTCAGCGGCCCGAGCAGCGGCCCGTAGCCCGCTTCGTCGATGCCGGCGTGCACGCGCGGCGCGAACGCGGCGTCCGCGTCGGGCTCCGGCGCGAAGAGCGAGGGGCCGCCGTCGTTCCCGCGCCGCCCGCGCTTCATGCGGCCGTCTTGGCCCGGGCGTCCGGCAGCGGGTCGCGGCGCCCGCGGAACTTGAAGATCAGCGCGGCAGCGACCGTGCCGGCCACGATCGACACGATCTGCGACGTCGAGAGCGCGCCGCCGAACCACACGCCGCGCACGAAGTCGCCGCGCAGCATCTCGACCAGGAAGCGCAGGATCGCGTACAGCAGGATGCACCACAGCGCCACCTGCCCGGTGTAGCGGCGGCGCTTCAGGATCTGCCAGCCGACGAACGCCACGATCAGCGCCTTGATCGTCATCAGCGGCTGCGTGGCGAAGATGAGCTTGCCGGCGTTCTCGAGGCCGAACAGGCTCTCCTCCTTGAGGACCTCCGGCACGCGCAGCGTGATCGGGAAGGGGAGCCAGCGCCAGCCTTCGGGCACGACGCGGCCGTAGTCGTCGCCGACGAGCAGGCAGCCCACGCGTCCGATCGCCTGTCCCACGAACCCGGCCACCAGCCCCATGTCGAGCGCGTGCACGGGGCGCAGGCCCTCGCGACGCGCCGACCACATGCCGAACGCGACGCCCCCCGCGAATCCGCCGTACATCACGAGGCCCCCCTTCCACACGTACAGGATGCTGAGGAGGTCGGCGCGGAAGTCCTGGCCGGTGGGGGAGTCGCGCAGGATCTCGACGATCACGTACATCAGGCGCGCGCCGAGGATGACGCCGGCCACGACCCACACGGTGGTGCGCGAGAAGCGCGCGGGATCGTTGGCCGGATCGTCGCCGTAGCGCGCGGCGAGGCGGCCGAGGATCCAGGACCCGATGAGGAACCCCAGGGCGACCATCACGCCGAAGGACCGCAGCTTCAGGTCGACTCCGGGGATCTCGAAGAGGATCGGATGCATGAGGCCTCCTGACGGCCGCGCGGATTCTAGGGGCGGCCGGCTGCGCACTCACGCACTCGTTGCGTCCCGCGGGAGGCGGTGCCGCGCTGCGCCGCGCAGGCCGCGGGTTGCCCGCCCGCCGGCCGGCGCTATCCTGCTCGGCCCTTCCACGCCGCGCGGAGTGCGCGGCAGGACACGTTCGAGTCGTTCCCGGCGCGCCGTCCGACAGCGGCGGGCCGAGCGGAGCCAGAGGCGGCTCCAGGCAGGATCCCATGAGCGCCCATCCCAGCAGCGCGGACCAAGGCCACGCGGACCACGGCAGCGCGGACCGCGAAGGCGCGGACGGGCCGCCGGCCGAAGGCGAGCGCCCGAGCGGGGGCGGCCGCGGCCGCGATCCGCGCCAGACGCACGCGCTGCCCCGCACCAAGGTCTTCCTGGAAGGCCGCTACCGCAAGCTGTGCCGCGACCTGCCGCAGACCGTGTTCTTCTGCCCCGAGTGCAAGGGCCATCCGCGGCGGCGCCAGAAGTGCGCGCGCTGCGAGGGCTTCGGCAAGCTCACGCGCGACTCGGTCCAGGAGCTGATCGGCTGGGTCGTGGGCGCGGCGTTCAAGACGCGCCGCAACAAGTTCCACGGCGCGGGGCGCGAGGATCTCGACGTGCGCATGCTCGGCGCGGGCCGGCCGTTCGTGATGGAGGTCGTCGACCCCAAGCGCATGGACGTCGACCTGGCCGAGGTCGAGGCGGAGATCAACCGCCGCAACGAGGGCCGCATGGAGGTCCGCGGTCTGCACTGGGCCGACAAGTCGCGCGTGCGGATCCTGAAGGAGGAGCCGCACGCCAAGGAGTACGAGGCGCTGGTGGCGGTGGCCGAGCCCGTGCCGCCCGAGCGCTGGCAGCCGCTCGTCGGCCGGCGCCTGCAGGTCGTGCAGCAGACTCCCACGCGGGTGGCGCACCGGCGCGCCGACAAGGCGCGCGAACGCTGGATCGAGTTCCGCGGGTTCGAGCCGGCCGGCACGGACGGCGAACTGCGGGTGCGCATGCGCACCGAACACGGCACCTACGTCAAGGAGGCGATCCACGGCGAGGGCGGGGCCACGCGGCCGTCGCTCTCGGAACTGCTGGGCGTCGCCTGCACGTGCCGCGAGCTGGACGTGATCGACATCCTCGACGTCGAGGGCACCGCGGTCGACGTTCCGCCGGCGCCGCCCGCCTTCGGGGCCAACCTCGCGGACGGATAAGCGCTAGTCTGGAGGAATGGTCTCCCTCTCCGCACTCCGCGCGCGGCCCAGGTCGCCTGGACCGCTCCTCTTGGCGCTCGCGGCGCTCGTCGCCTGCAGCGCGCCGTCGCCCGTCCAACCTGCGGCCCCGGCGCCGGCGCGCGCGCAGTCGCCGCGCCTGCCGCTCGACAAGGCGCGGCCCTTCGACTCGCTGATGGCGCTGCAGCACCCGCGCCCGACCGAGGGCGGGATGATCGAGCGCGTCGAGCGCGACAAGCGGGGGCGCGCGGAGTGGATCGAGCGCATGCACCTGGCGGCGCCGGGGGTCGACTGGCGCGCCATCGAGAGCGCGAACTACGCCCGCGAGGAACGGCGGCGCGTCGCGCTGGCGCACACCAGCGCGCTGACCGTGAGCGACTGGACCGAGATCGGCAGCCGCAACCAGTGCGGCCGCATCCACTGCATGGCGCGCGTGCAGGGCGGCGGCGCGTCTTCGAAGCTGTACGCGGGCGCGGACCTGGGCGGCGTGTGGCGCGGCAACGCGGACGGGACGGGCTGGCAGCCCTTGTCCGACAACCTGTACGGCGGCGCCGCGCACCTGGTCGTGCTGCCCGGCGAGACGGCGGGCGCGCCGGACGTCGTGGTCCAGGCGCAGGACGGCGGGCGCGTGCGCGTGTCGCGCGACGGCGGCGCGACGTGGGAGACGCCGGGCGGACTGCCGGCGCTGTCGTCCTGCCGCGGCCTCGCCGCGCTGACCGATGCGTCGCGCACGATCCTGATCTACGGCCAGTACAACTCCGGCGGCACGAAGCCGGGCGTGTTCGCGTCGACGGACTACGGCCGCACGTTCCAGAACCGCTGGACCGGCAGCCTGAACTTCACCGGCTGGATGTGGGTGCCGCGCAAGCTGCCCACGTCGACGAACCAGGCGTACCTGGTGCAGCGCGGCGTGCTGTACGCCTCGACCAACGGCGGCGCGAGCTTCGCGGCGCGCGGCACGATCGACGCCGCGGCGACGCGCGCGATCCTGAGCGGCTCCGAGGCCGGCGCGCCCACGCTCTACGCCGCGATCGAGGCCGGCGGCGTCTGGCGGCTGCATCGCTCCGACGACGCCGGCAACTCGTGGGTGGTCGTGCACACGATGAGCGACCTGTGGGACGGCACGCTGTGCGCGTCGACCTTGAACCCGTCGCTGGTGATGTACGGCGGCGTCGAGGCCTGGCGCTCCACGAACGCCGGCGCGAGTTTCGCCAAGATCAACGGCTGGGGCGAGTACTACGGCAACCCTGCGGCCAAGCTGCACGCGGACCTGCCCGGCATCCAGGTGTGGTCGGATCCGACCGATCCGCTGACCGAGGTCTGGTACTTCGGCACCGACGGCGGCCTGTACGAGAGCCGCAACGGCGGCTCCGGCGTGAGCAACCTCATGCTGACCGGCATCGGCACGAGCCAGTACTACTCGACGCACACGTCGCGCGCGAACCCCGACCGGATCCAGGCCGGATCGCAGGACCAGGGCTACCAGCGCGGCATCCTGCAGCCTTCGACCGGGCCCGGGCCCTCGACCGACTTCGCGCAGCTCATCAGCGGCGACTACGGCCACCTGACCTCGTCGAACGGCACGCATTCCGTCGTGTACTCGACGTACCCGGGTTTCGTGCTGATCGCCGAGGGCGAGAACAGCCCGGTGCTGCGCACGGCGGACTTCCCGGCCGGCTCGAACCACGCCTGGCTGCCGATGGTGACGGCCGATCCGCTCAATCAGAACACGTTCTTCTTCTGCGGCGAGAAGCTGTACCGCTACAACCGCAGCGGGAACACCTGGACGCCGGTGATCCACACGACGTTCAACTTCCTGACCGGCGGCGCGAGCTACCTGACCGCCGTGGCCTTCGCGCCGAGCAACGCGCAGCGCATGTACGCCGCCAACGACCGCGGCCGCCTCTTCACGTCCACGAACCACGGGACGACCTGGACCGAGTCCGCCAGCGTCGGCCCGAACCCGCACTATTTCTACGGCGCGACGCTGGCCGTGCACCCCACCGACGCGCTGGAGGCGGTGGTCGGCGGCTCGGGGTACAGCGCGCCGGGCGTGCGGCGCACGACCGACGGCGGCGTGACGTGGTCCGCCCTGACGAACGGCCTGCCGGCGACGCACGTCTACGACCTCGCCTACGCCGAGGACGGCAGCGGCGACGTGTACGCCGCCACCGAGGCCGGCGCGTGGCGCTGGCACCGCGCGTCGTCGATCTGGGTCAACGCGATGCAACTGGGCACGCCGATCACGCTGTACTGGTCCGTCGAGGCGGTGCCCGCCAGCAACGTGATGCGCTTTGGGACCTACGCGCGCGGCATGTGGGACTACCGGCTGCCCGGCTCGCCGCCGATCGCCTGCTGGGTGCGGCACGGCGACGGACTGGGCGGGGCCAACGTGCTGGATCTCTCGAGCCCCACGCCGCCGGTGATCGGCAGCACCGCGACGCTGTACGTCACCGCGCCCGGGCCCGGCGAGCGCGCCGGCTGGATGCTGTACTCCAACTTCGGCGGCTCGGTGCCGTTCGGGGGCGGCACGCTGCTGACCGATCCGATCGTGCGCGTGCAGCGCCTGAGCGTCGACTTCGCCGGCGGCGGATCCGTGCGCTACGTGATCCCCGACGACCCGTTCCTGGCGTCGACGAGCAAGTACGTGCAGGCGCTGCTGGTCGACCCGGGCCAGCCCGGCGGCTACGCGCTCTCGAATTCGCTCGAGGCCAAGTTCGGCTACTGAACGGCGCGGGTCGCGCGCGTCACAGGATCGCGCCGGTCACGACCGTCTCGAACACGAGCTTGCCCTCGACGTGTCCGGAGACGGCGTACACGAACGTGCGCGAGCGCACGCGCGTCGGCCGGGTCGCCAGCACGAAGCGCACGCCCGGCTCCACCGTGCCGCGAAAGCGCGTCTCGTCGACGCCCACGAACCCCACGAAGACGTCGCCGCCGGCGCTGCGGCGCAGGTAGTCCCAGGACGCCAGCTGCGCCGCGGCCTCGATCATCAGGACGCCCGGGAACAGCGGCCGGCCGGGGATGTGGTCGGGCGCCCACCAGTCGTCGGCGCGGATGTCCTTCCAGGCGATCGCGAGCGGCTCGTCCGGGTCGTAGTGCGCGATGCCGTCGAGCAGCGCGAGGCGCCCGCGCTGGCGCAGGACCGCGTAGATCTCGTCGCGCGTGGCGACGACCCGGGAGAGATCGATGGAGGCGAGGTCGACGAGGGGGGGCGGCGCCATGGGCGCGGGAGTCTAGGAGCGCAGCCGCGCGCCGGCGAGCGTTTCTGCCGAATCCCCGCGCCGGCTACCATGCGCGGGTGACACGACCGCCGGAACCGCGACTCCAGCCCGCGACGCTGTGCATCCACTCGGGCCACCGCGCGGACGCCGCCCAGCGCGCGGTCGTCGCGCCCGTCGTCCACAGCGCCACGTTCCTGCTCGACGACGCCTCCTACGAGCGCATGACCAGCGGTCGCATGCGCGAGGCGCTGATCTACTCGCGCATCGGCAATCCCACGGTCGACGTCGTGCAGCAGCGCGTCGCCGTGCTCGAGGGCGCCGAGCGGACGGTCGCGTTCGCGTCCGGCATGGCGGCGATCCACGCCGCGCTGATGGCCTGCGCCAAGCCGGGCGCGCGCATCCTGGCGCACCGCGAGATCTACGGCTCGACCTGGGACCTCCTGGTCAACTTCCTCGCGCCGCTGGGTTTCGCGGCGACGTTCGCCGACCTCAACGACCCGCGCGCGCGCGAAGGCGCGCTGAAGGCGGGTGCGGACATCGTCTACTGCGAGAGCATCACGAACCCGACCTTGACGGTCCTGGACCTGCCGGCGATCGCCGCGGCGGCGCGCGCGGCCGGCGCGCGCGTGCTGGTCGACGCGACCTTCGCCACGCCGCTCCTGCAGCGGCCGCTGGAGCTGGGCGCGGACCTCTCGATCCACTCGGCCACCAAGTACCTGGGCGGGCATTCCGACCTGATCGGCGGCACGGTCAGCGGCCACGGCGACTTGATGGAGCGCGTCTTCCGCTGGATGCAGCTCGCCGGCGGCTGCATGGATCCCAACGTGGCGTTCCTGCTCGACCGCGGCATCAAGACGCTGCCGTTGCGCCTCGCGCGGCACCAGGAGAACGCGCTCGAGCTGGCGCGGCGCCTCGCGCGTCACCCCGCGGTCGAGCGCGTGCTGCACCCGGGCCTGGAGACGCACGCCACGCGCGAGGTCGCCGCGCGGGTGCTGCAGGGGACGGGCGGCATGCTGTCGTTCGTCGTGCGCGGCGGGGACGCGGCGGCGCTGCGCTGCGTGCGCGCGCTGCGCCTGGGCCTGGAGGCGTCCAGCCTGGGCGGCGTCGAGACGCTGGTGAGCCTGCCGTTCAACACCTCGCACGCGCGCGTGCCGGCGCAGGAGCGCGCGGCCGCCGGAATCCCGCCCGGCTTCGTGCGCGTCTCGGTCGGCCTGGAGGATCCGGGCGACCTCGTCGCGGACTTCGAGCAGGCGCTCGACGCCGCGGCGGCCCGCTGACGCGCGCGCAGGAAGTCAGCGCGCGCTGACCAGCGCGCCCAGCACCGCCTCGGCGCCGGCGCGCCACTCGACCTCGCCGCCGGCCAGGTCGAGCGCGGCGCGCACCTCGGCGGCGGCTTCTTCCCGCCGGCCGAGCTGCAGCAGCACGAGCCCCAGGTTGTAGCGCGCGTCCGCGTAGCGCGGCATCAGCTCCGTCGCGCGCCGCAGCGCCTGCTCGGCGCCGGCGTGGTCCTGCTTGTCGATCCACAGCAGCACGCCCAGCTTGAACCACGCGTACTGCAAGCGCGGGTCGAGCTCCAGCGCGCGGCGGCACTGCTCGATCGCTGCGTCCACGTCTCCGAGCTGCCGCAGCGCGACCGCCAGGTTCGTGCGCGTCGCGGCGTCGTCGTGCAGGGCCAGCGCCTCACGGTACTGCGCGACCGCCTCGGGCCAGCGCCCCTGTTCCGCGAAGCGCAGGCCCAGGTGGCGGCTCTCGACGCCGCCGGTCTTCGAGAACGCGAGCGGCCCGGTGTACAGCCACTGGCTCGCGGCGAACAACGCGCCGAGCGCGAGCAGATACGCGAGCGCGCCGCGCGAGCGCGCCCACGCGCCGCCGAGCGCGAGGCGCGCCGTCTCCAGGCCGCCGATGGCGGCGAGCGCCAGCACCAGCGGCATCAGCGGCGCGCGGTAGCGCCCAGTGACGAAGAAGGCGCACACGCCCAGCGCGTACAGGACGACCGCGCCCAGCGGCAGCGCGATCCGGTCGGCGCGCCGCCCCCGCAACGCCAGCGCGATGGGCGCCGCGAGGCACAGCAGCAGCGCGGTGCGCGCGTCGAGCGGCAGGCGCAGCGGCCACGAGCGCTCGGCGAACCAGTCGAACCCGTCGCCGATCTGGCGGATCTCGGTCGCGTGCAGGAACAGGAGCAGCTTGCGGCCGAGCAGGCCGATCCACGCCGCCGGATCGGCCGCGATGTCGCTCCACGCGCGTGCCGACCACCAGCGCGAGGCGGCCGTCCAACCGGTATCCGTGCCCCGCGCGCGTTCGGCGAGCTCGCGTCCGACCGGATCGCGGGCGGCGTCGTAGCCCTCGGGGGTCTCGAACACGCCGCGCGCGCCGGCGTGGTTGCCGATCCAGAAGTTCATGCCGGCGTTCGCCGAGAGCAGCACGGGTTCGCCGCTGACCGCCAGGTTGCGCGCGGTGAAGGGCGCGATCGCGAGGCACAGGCCGCCGGCGAACGCGCCGAGCTGCCGCGCCAGCGCGCGCGCGTCGAAGCCCTCGCGACGACGCGCCCACGCACGCAGCAGCGACGCGCCGGCCAGGCCCGCGGCCGCGGCCAGGCTGGTCGGGTGGATCGCGGCCGCGAGCCCCAGCAGCACGCCGGCCGCGAGCCAGGAAACCCACGCGCGCGCGCGCGGCAGGCCGAGCGTCGCCGTCGCGACCCCCGCGATCAAGAGGAGCGATTGCAGCGCGGGCGTCAGCACGAGCGCGCCGTAGTGGATCGAAGGCCCGAACCCCGCTGCGGCGAGGCCCGCGATCCAGGCCGCCTTGCGTCCCGACAGCGCGCCGGCCAGCACGGCCGCGAACACCGCCGCGATCGAACCCGCGCAGGCCTGCAGCCAGCGCACGCCGACGAGGTCCAGCGCGCCCGCCGGATCCGTGAACACGGCGAGGACGTAGGGGTACAGCGGCGACAGCAGGTAGGGGCTCGCGTCGGACGCGCGCCCCAGGCGCAGGTCGGCGGCGCGGTCCGCGTACCAGCGGCTGTCGAGGAGCAGTCCGTCGAGCAGGTCCTGGTGGCCGGCGACCCAGGCGTGCGCGAGGCGCGCGGCGAGGGCGAGAGCGAAGATCAGCGCCAGCGCGCGCGCGCCCGGCGGTCCTTCGGCCGGGTCCGAGGCCTCGGGCGCGGGCGGGCGCGCGGATCTGCGGCTGGTTCCCATCGGGCGGGAGACCAGTCTGTTCCAAATTTGCGATTTCGTCCACCGAGCCCGATCTGCGGGCGTCGAGGTGCCGAATCAGTGCACTTGCAGCTCGGCTTCCACGGTCTCGCCGGGCAGGGCCACCACGGTCGCGTGCCCGGTCTCGCCGCCGGGTGCGATCGCCTGCAGGCGGTACCGGCCGGGCCACAGCCAGCGCAAGAAGAGCTTCCCGTCGGGCGTCGTGCGGCCGCGCGCCACGCCCTGCGGCGTGCCGAAGCCGGAGACCTCCGCGCCGTCGACCGGCGCGCCGCCGGCGAAGTGCACGGCCAGAAGCAGGTTCCCCGTCTCGGGCAGGTGCGCCTCGGGGACGCGCATCGACGGCGCGCGGAACGTCAGCTCGCGCACGGAGAGCAGCGGACGCTCGGGCGCTCCGAAGTACAGCCGGTACTGCCCGTCGATCACGTCGCGCAGCGCGTACATGCCGGAGGCGTCGACGATCGCCGTGCGGCGCAGGCGCGAGTCGTCGCGTTCGAGCACGACCTCCAGGCCCTCCGCTGGACCTCCGCGCGCGTCGCGCACGAAACCGTCGAGCAGGCCAGCGGGGCGCAGCACCAGCGTCACGAAGACATCCGCCGATCCGCGCACCAGCATGACCGCTTCCTCGCTGGAGTTGGCCGCGTCCGTTTCGGCGCGCACCCGGTAGCCGCCCAACGGCAAGTCCCGTTCGTCGAACGTGTGCGCTCCGTCGCGCAACTCGATGCGCCGCGTGATCGCCGACTCGGCGCCGGCCAGCCACGGGTGCGGCTCGAGCACGAGCGTCCACTGCGCCGGGCGATCGACGCCCTCGGCCAGGAGCTCGCCGCGGATCCGGCCTCGGCCGCGGAAGCGCTGCGGGTCGTCGTCCGGGATCGCGGGCGTCTCGAGTCCCGCGGCCGCGGGGCGCGGTCCGGGCCGTACGGGCGCGGCGCCTTCCAGCGGCGCGGGGGCGTGCACGCCCGGTGGCTTCGCCGTCCCCGGGCCGGTCCCCGCAGGCGCGGCCGGCGGCGGTCCGCCGAGCCACCAGGCCAGCAGGAACACCAGCGCCGCCAGCGCGAGCGCGGCGGCGACGAAGAACGCCGAGCGGCCGGCGGCCGGCGCGGCGCAGGAGGGGATCGTCCTCATGATCGGCGCAGATCCTAGCGCGGGCGCCGCCGCGGCGACCGTCCCCTGGACGGGCGCGATTGCCGGCCGCGCGGTGTCGGGAGTAGAACGGCGGCATGGGCGCCTTCCCGTCCGCTCGCGTCGCCGTCCTCGCCCTCGTTCTCGCGTCCGCGCCGCCGCAGCCGTCGTTCGCCGCGCAGGGCGGCTACACGACCGAGAAGCACCCCGCGCTGGGCCTGACCTTCCCGCGCGCGCGCGACTACGAGCAGGTGCCGACGCAGCCCGACGAGCCGCACATCGTGCTGTTCTTCGCCGAGAAGGCCGCGCCGCCGAAGAAGGGAGAGCAAGCGCCGTTCCGGCCCGAGATGAACATCCTGTGGATCGACTACGTGCCCGACGCGCCAGCCGCGACGGGCGACGGGTCCACGCGCGCGCCGTCCGCCGGCGAGAAGAAGCCGGAGGGCGACGAGAAGAGCGCGCCGCCGATCAACAGTCTGGAACGCTGGGTCGAGCAGCGCCTGCGCGGCTGGACGCTCGGTGCGCCGACGCCCGGGAAGGAGCGCGGCGGCTACCAGGGCCGCGAGTACGCGCTCGCGCCGCCGCGGGGCGACAAGAGCGGCGTCGTCGCCTGGGCCTACGCCTACACGCGGCCCGAGCGCACGATCGCGGTGATCGGGTTCGCGCCCCAGGCGCGCTTCGCCGACCACGTGAAGATCTGGCGCGTCACCGCCGAGAAGCTGGACATCGACGAGCCCGAGGAGCAGTCGACGGCCAAGCTCGAGCGCCTGTACGCGCGCACGAAGCTGAAGGATCCGGAGTTCCGCATCCGCGTGCGCAAGCAGCTCGTGCGCGGCTGGAAGGCCGAGGATCTCGAGAACTACATCGTCATCTACGACACGCCCGACCAGCCGCTGATGCGGCGCGTGTTCACCGACATCGAGCTCCTGCGCAAGGAGTACGAGAAGCTGTTCCCGCCGGCCGCTCCCGTCGAGGCCGTGTCGACCGTGCGCGTGTGCAAGAGCCGCGAGGAGTACCTGAGCTACGGCGGCATGCCCGGCTCCGCCGGATTCTGGAACTCCAGCACCGAGGAGCTCGTGCTCTACGACGCCGAGAAGATGACGAAGAACCACGGCTCGAGCGACGCCGACACGTTCATCGTGCTGTACCACGAGGCCTTCCACCAGTACATCCACTACTCGACGGGCGAGCTGCCGCCGCACTCCTGGTACAACGAGGGCCACGGCGACTTCTTCTCCGGCGCGCGCATCGGCGGCGGGAAGCTGCGCGCGATCGGCGTCAATCCCTGGCGGATCGAGCTGATGCAGGCGGCGATCCTGGCCGACCTGCACATCCCGTGGCGGGACATCGTGCGCTTCGAGCAGGCGCAGTACTACGCCGGCGACAAGCGCGCCATCTGCTACGCGCAGGGCTGGGCGATGGTGTACTTCCTGCGCACGTCCAAGGACGTGGAGAAGCGGCCGGAGTGGGCGCGCATCCTGCCGACCTATTTCGACACGCTGAAGCAGAGCTACGGCGAGGAGCTGGCGCGCCTCAAGGACGCGGGCCTGGAAGGCGACGAGAAGGCGCGCGGCCAGGCCGGGCTCGCGGCGCGCACGCGCGCGGTCGATGCGGCGTTCCAGGGCGTGGACTTCGCCGAGATCGAGGCCGCCTGGAAGAACTACACGCTCGGGCTCAAGGTGCCCAAGGAGCGCTGAGGTCGGGGACCCGCGGCGGAGCCGATCGGGCCGGCGGGAGGGGACGGAGGGACGCGGTGGAAGGGGCGCGGCGCCGGGGACGAGGATCGCGGGCCGGTTTCTGATACACAGCCTGCACCAGCCCCAGAAGCACCCCATGCGCCGGCCGCAGCCGGCCCTCTCGATGCGCCAACGACTCCTGCTCGTCCTCACGCTCGCCCTCGCCGCGCCGGTCGCCGCCGGAGCCGCCCAGGGCGGACGCCTGATCGTCCTGGGATTCGACGGCGCCGACGCGCGCACGGCCGAGCGGCTGATGGATGCCGGCGACCTGCCCAACCTCGCCAGGCTGCGCGCCAGCGGGACCTTCGCGCCGCTGGGCACGACCGTGCCGGCCGAGTCGCCGGTCTCCTGGGCGGCGCTCAACTGCGGGCAGAATCCGGCCAAGACCGGCATCGCGGGTTTCGTGAAGCGCGATCTGGATGCCGACGGCGTCCCGCTGCCGGCGCTGGGCCACGTCACGCACGAGTCCCGGCGCAGCACGACCTTCGCGCTGCCCGTGCTCGAGCGCGTGCTCCTGACGTGGAACCCGACCGTGCTGGTGGCCGCCGCGGTCGCGCTCTCGGCGCTCGTGTTCTTCGCGCTGTTCGCCGGGCTGCTGCGCATCCGCGCGCGCGTCTCGGCGCCGCTGGCGCTGGCCCTGGGCGCCGTCGGCGGCCTGGGCGCGTGGCTCTCGTGCGCCTACGTGCCGCACGAGATCTCCGACGTGGTCGGCAACCCCACGCGCACGGCGCCGTTCTGGGAGTCGGCCGCGAGCGCCGGCGTGCCGTGCGTCGTGCTCGACGGCGCGATGGCCTGGGATCGCCCCGAGGTCCCGGGTGCCAAGGTGCTGGCGGGCCTGGGCGTGCCCGACGTGCGCTCCAACAACGGCGACTGGTTCGTCTACACGACCGATCCCAAGGTGATCGAGCGCGCGCCGGTCGGCCAGACGACCAGCACCGCCGGCCGGCTGTTCCGCGTGGACGAGCGCGACGGACGCATCGAATCGTACGTCTACGGGCCCTTCGACTTCGTGGCCATCGACGCCGCCCGCCGCGAGCTGGCGGCGATCGCCGAGCGCATGGGACGCCAGGGGCTGTCCTCGCAGGAAGTCGACGGGCTGCGCGCGCGCAAGAAGGAGATCCAGGAGGAAGTGCTGCCGCGCCTGGAGGGCCGGCGCCGCTGGCGCAACTCGGAGGAGGGCCGCGCCAGCCTGCCGCTCGTCGTCGAGAAGAAGGACGGGCGCGCGCACGTGTCGATCGGCGGGCACGAGCAGATCCTGGCCGAGGGTCAGTGGTCGAACTGGTACCACCTGACCTTCGAGCTGAGCCCGCTGGTCAAGGTGCGCGCGGTGACGCGCGCCAAGCTGGTGAAGCTGGACGCGCCGTTCGAGCTGTTCCTGGACTTCCTGCAGTTCGACCCGGCGCATCCGACCTGGTGGCAACCGGTCAGCCAGCCGCCGGGCTTCGCGGCCGAGCTCGCGCACGCCGCCGGCACCTCCTACGAGACCGTCGGCTGGGCCTGCCTCAGCATGCCCTTCAAGGACCGCGAGATCGATCCCGCGACGTTCCTCGAGGACATCGAGTTCACGCAGGGGTGGCGCGAACAACTTCTGCGCGTGTCGCTGGCGCGCGGCGACTGGCGCGCGCTGGTGGCGATCGAGAGCACGACCGACCGCGTGCAGCACATGATGTACCAGTACGCCGACGACGCGCACCCCGCGTACGACGCGGCGAAGGCGGCGCAGCGCGTGCGCTTCCTGGGCGAGGACATCCCGCTGTCGGACGCGATCCGCGCGTCCTACCGCAGCATGGACCGCACCGTGGGCGAGGTCGTCGAGAAGCACCTGAAGCCCGGCGACACGCTGCTGATCTGCTCCGACCACGGCTTCCAGTCGTTCCGCCGCCAGGTGCACCTCAACAACTGGCTGGTGCGCGAGGGGTACCTCGCGGTGCGTCCGGGTGCGACGCGCGCCGACCAGCGCGCGCTGGGCTTCGTCGACTGGCCGCGGACGCGCGCCTACGCGCTGGGGCTGGGCGGCATCTACCTCAACCTGGCGGGACGCGAGCGCGGCGGCACGGTGTCGCCGGTCGACGCGCCCGCGCTGCTGGAGGAGATCCGAGCGAAGCTCCTGGCGCTCACCGACGGCGAGGGCGGACCGAGCGCGGTCCGCGACGCCTACGTGATGTCCGCCATCCACTCCGGCCCGCACCTCGACCAGGAGGCCGACCTGATGCCGGGCTTCGAGGCCGGCTGGCGCGTCTCCTGGTCGACGACGCTGGGCGACGTCGGCCTGGTCGAGGCGGCGGACGGTTCGGGCTGGGTCGCCGGGCCGGTGTTCGAGGACAACCGCCTGAACTGGTCCGGCGACCACGTGTCCGTCGCGGCCGACCTCGTGAAGGGCGTGTTCTTCAGCAACCGCAAGATCGAGATCCCGCCCGGGGGCGTCGACCTCCTGCACATCGCGCCGACGTCGCTCGCCGTGCTGGGCGTGGCGATCCCGCCCGAGTACGACCACGCGCCGCTGCGCTTCGAGCAGTGAGCGCCGCACCCCGACGGATCGAGCCGCGCGAGCTGGCGCGCCTCCTGGAGGCGGGCGAAGACCTGCAGCTCGTCGACGTCCGCGAACCCGCCGAGTGGGCGATCGGGCACATCGCCGGGTCGGTGCTCGTCCCGCGCGGCGAGATCCCGTCCCGGATCGAGGAACTCGATCCGGAGCGGACGGTGGTGTGCATCTGCCACCACGGGATCCGCAGCGCGCAGGTGGCCGGGTTCCTCGCCTCGCGGGGGTTCGGGCGCGTCCTCGACCTGGCCGGCGGGCTCGAGCGCTGGTCGCTCGAGGTCGACCCGCGTCTGCCGCGCTACGGCTGAGGACCCGGCCGTCGACGGGCCTCCGGTTCCGGGCGCGGCGGGGCTCCCGCGGGACGGGGGCGACGCGCCGTGCAAGGTTCCCGTCTTTGGTGGAACGATCCCCGACCCTCGCGCGTACCGACCGGCTCATCGGGACCGGCGCGGGGAATTCTCGTTCGATTCCGGCGCCCCCGCGACAGGAGGGAGTTGTGAACAGCGATCGAACCATCGAGTCCCTGCGGGCAGCGGACGAGGCACGTCCCTGGATCGGCGCCTGGGCGCCCGCACGCATCGTCTGGTACGACCCGGACACGGGCGAGCGCCTGTGGTTGGGCCTCGCGGGGTCCGACGAGTTCCTGCGGGAACTGGAGCGCTCGGGGTTCGACTTGCGGCGCGGGCCCGGCGACGGCCCCGGCGCCGCGCGCGCGGGTTGAGGCGGCGCGCGGGGAAAGCCCCGCGTTGGATCCGGGGGGCGGCCTCTCTAGAATGCGGCCCCTACGAATCCAGGCCGCCGGAACGAGGGTTCCGGTGCCGTTCCGCACTCCATGACACATCCCGCCCTGATCGAACGCATCACCCGCTCCCTGGCCTACATGCTGCGTCACCAGCCGGAGGAGTTCGATCTCCAGGTGGACGAGTACGGCTACGGCGAGCTCTCGGACGTCATCCGCGCGCTGAACGAGCGCCTGGGCGAGCCGGTGTCCGAGGAGGACGTGCGCACCGCCGTCGAGTCCGGCGACCGCCAACGCTACGAGATCGGTGACGGCCGCATCCGCGCGCTCTACGGCCACTCGATCGAAGTGCAGCCCGGCGAGCCGGCGGAACCGCCCGCGCTCTTGTACGTGGGCATCTCGCGCGCCGACGCGGACCGCGCGCGCCGCTACGGCCTGCGCGCCGGCCGCCGCCGCTTCCTGCACCTCGCGCTGACGGCCGACGACGCCGAGGAGTCCGCCCGCCGCGCCGCGCGCGACTTCGAGGTGCTGGTCGTGCGCGCGCATGACGCGTGGGAGGCCGGGATCAACTTCTACGACCGCGTCTCGCTGTACCTCTCCGATCCGATCCCGACGCAGTTCCTGGACCTCGCCGACTCCGGTCGCGGTCAGCGCGGGCCCGCGCGGCGCGAGGCACCCGTGCGCCACGCGCGCGAGGAGGTGGTCTACGCCCCCGCGCGCGGCGACGAGGCCTTCGAGGACTCCGACGAGGAGGACGACCAGGACGACGACGTGGACGTCGACGACCACGAGGACGCCGCCGAGGACGGCGGGTCCTTCGGCGACTCGGGCCGCGGCAACGAAGCCGCGTTCGGCGAGCGCACCGCCTCGGCGGGCCACGGTGGTCCGGCACGCGAAGGCGGCGGCCGCAGGCGCGGTCGCCGTGGCGGCCGCGGCCGCCGCGGCGGCGGTGGCGAGGCGCACGGGGGAGGCCAACGCTTCGACGGACCGGCGCCGGGCGGCGGCCGTCACGATGCCCCGCAGCGCGGCGGTCCCCCGCGCGGCGAGCCGCGGCGCGCGTTCGAGGAACAGCGCGGTTTCGCGGAGCGCGCGCCCCACACGGACCGCCACGGGCGCGACGAGCGTCCGCGCGGACCCGATCGCGCGCCGGCCGATCGGTTCGCCCGCGCAGAACACCCGCGCCACGAGGACGCGCGCCCGCCGCGCGACGAGCGTCCGCGCTACGACGACCGTGGACCGCGGGCGGACCGCCCGGCTCCCCGCGAGGGCGGCTGGCAACGCGAGCAGCCGCGCTTCGACGATCGCGGCCGCGGACCGGAGGCGCACGGCCGCGAGCGCCACGGCGACGATGCCCGTCGCGGCGGGCCCGAGCAGCGGCCCGCGGGCCGCGGACATGGCGAGATCCCGCGGCCGGCGCACGGCCGCGACCGCGGAGGGCCGCGCCGCGACGCGCAGCGCCCGAGTCCGGCGGACGAGGGTTTCGGCGGCGGCGTGTTCGGCGAGGAGCGGTCTCCCGCGCGCCCCGCAGCGCCGCCTCCGCGCGCGGAGCCCCGCGAGGCGCCGCGTCCCAAGCCGCGCGCGGAAGCGGCCCCGCCGCCCGACGACGGTGGGTTCGGCGCCGGCGTCGACTGAGCGCGCGCGGGCCGTCCTGACCGCGCCCGCGCTCCCCGAACTGCCCGCGGGCTACCGCCTCGAGCGCGGAGCGCGCGGCGTGTGCGCCGTCGCGGACTGGGCGCGCGCCGCGCTCGCGGAGGCGGGCTTCGGGGCTGACGGCGACGGCGCGCTGGTCGCGAGCGACCTCGCCGGCCGCCGGGCGCTCGAGCAGGTCGCGGGCACCGACCTCCTGGTGCGCCGCTATGCGCACGGCGGGTTGCTGCGCTTCGCGACCGGCCGACGCTACGCCGACCCGTCGCGCCCGTTCCGCGAACTGTGCCACGCCGCCTGGCTCGCCGAGCGCGGCGTCGCGACGCCGCCGGTCGCCGCCGCGCGCGCGCGGCGCGTCGGACCGGTCGGCTGGGAACTGACGCTGGTCACGCGGCGCGTCGCCGGCGCGTCCGACCTGTGGCACGCGCTCGACGCCGTGCGCCGCGGCACGCTGCCGCGCGCGCGCGCGCGGGAGCTGGCGGGTGCGCTGGGTGCGCTCGTCGCCCGGCTGCACGCCGTCGGTTTCCTGCACGCGGACCTGACGCCGCGCAACGTGCTCTCCGCGCCCGCGGGACTCCTGCTGATCGACCTCGACCTCGCGCGCGTGGTCGAGCGTCCCGGCGACGGGGAACGGCGCGACAACCTGCGGCGCCTGTGGCGCTTCGTGGACCGCCGCGCCGCGCGCGACGGCGCCGTGCTCGCGCGCACGGACCTGGCGCGCTTCTGGCGGGCCTACCAGGCCGACCGCGCGCGCCGGCACGCGGACTGGCGCGCGGTTGCGGCCGCGCACGCGCGCCACAAGGGTTGGCACGCGGCGGGCTGGCTGCTGGAGCGGCTGTTCGGCCGCTGAGCGGGGTCACACCGCCGCAGGTGCACCCTCCGCGGTGCCGCGCGGGTAGAGCGGGCCCTCGGGGCTGCGCACGGCCGCGACCAGCCGCTGGCCGACCCGGCTCTGGCGCAGTCGCAGGAGCGGCGAGCGCACGCGCGCGTTGTCGCGCGCGAGCTTCTCCTCCAGGTCGCGGTCCAGCGCGCGGGCCTCGTCGGGCAGGCCGGCGGTCTCCAGCACCAGCGCGCGCGTGCCCTGGATCACGATGCGGTCGGCGATCTCCGCGCCGTAGCGCCGCAGGAGCTCGAGCGCATGCGCGCTCCAGTCCAGCGCGGCGGCGTGGTCGTTGCGCTCCAGGAGCGCGATGCGCGCGTGCACCGCGGCGACCAGCGCGCTGATCCGGTTGAGTCCCATCTCGTCCGCCAGCGCCGACGCGGCCGAGAGCATCGCGGACGCGGACGGATCGCCCATCTCCCACAGCAGGATGCCCAGGAACGTCCGGGCGAGCGCTTCGCCGCGGCGGTCCTCGATCTCCTCGGAGAGCCGCACCGCCTCGCGCAGCCGCGCCTCGGCGTCCTTCAGGCGGTCGACGTCGAGCAGGAGCTGGCCCATGCGCACCATCGCCTCGGCCTCCAGACGCCGTTCGCCCGCGACGTGTGCCAGACGCATGGCGCGCGCCGCGGACGCCAGCGCGCGGCCGGGCTCGCCCGCGCAACGGTACACGCGCGCGCGCAAGAGGTGCGCGGCCGCGAACAGTCCCGGGCGCACGCCCGCGGCCGAGTCGCGCAAGAGGTCGATGGCGTCGTCGGCGCGCTGCATCGCGGGCTCGACGCGGTCCTCCAGCACGTCGACGATCCCCAGGGCGAGGTGCGCCAGCACGCGCTGGGCGTCGGTCGCCGCGGCCGCGAGCGAACGCTCCCCCAGTTCGCGCGCCTCGTCCAGCTCGCCGACGTGCGCCTGCACGAGCGCGAGGCGCCGCAGCGCCTCGGCCAGCTCCCGCCCGGCGCCCGCGCGTTCGCACAGCTCGACCGCGTTGCGCAGGAGGCCCCGCGCCAGCCCGTAGCGCCCCGTCGAGGTGGCGTGGCGCGCGTGGAGCAGGTACACGCGGCCCGCGGAGAGCGGATCCGTCTCGGCGTCGAAGGTCGATTCCGACAGGCGGTCAAGGGCATCGCGCTGGTCCTCGCGCATCCCCAGGCGGTCGGTGGCGTCGGCCACCGCCTCCAGCAGGACGATGCGCAGGCGTTCGCGCTCCGTGGACGGCGGCCGCCGGTCCAGCGTTTCCAGGCCCCAGCGCGCCAGCGGATGCACGCGCCGCGGCTGGCCGCTCTGCAGGAGCCGCGCGAGGAGCCCCGGCATGGCTTCGAGCAGCGCCTCGTCCTCCCCGGCCGCGCGCAGGTGGAACGCGCGCTGGAACGCGTCGTCGAGCGTCTCGGGCGCGCCGGGCCCGGGCGCCAGCGCGGCTGCCGCGGCGCCGTGCAGTCGCGTGCGCTGCTCGCGCGAGAGCGCGCGGTACACCGCCTCGCGCAGCGCCGGACGCGCGAAGCGGTAGCGCGCGCCCGACGACGCGAGCCAGCCCTCGCGCGCGAGCCGCGCCAGCAGCGCATCGAGGTCGACGTCGCGCGCCTCGGGGAACGCGCGCCGCAGGAACGCTGTCTCGATGCGCCCGCCCACCACCGCCAGGCGGCGCAGCCAGGCGCGGTCCGCGGGCGCCAGACGGCGGTAGGCGTCCGTGATCGCCTGGCGCAGCGACTTGGGCAGCGGCAGCGCGTCGGGCTCGATCGACAGGACGAGACCCGATCCGTCCGGATGCGGCGCGGCCTCGCCGCGCACGAGCATGCCGCGCAGGATCTCCGCGACGAGGCCGGGGCTGCCGCGCGACTTCTGCAGCAGCACTTCCGCGAGGCGCAGTCGCGGCGCGCTGTGGTGGAACGTGCGGTCGACGAGCTCCTGCATGGCGTCGGGGCCGAGCGGCTCGAGGCGCAGGGTGTCCGTGCCCAGGCCCAGCTCGACCAGCCTGGCGCGCAGCGCCGGCGCGGCGCCGGGCGCGCGATCCTCGGCGCCGTCGCGCTGGCCGAACACGAGGAGCACGCCGCCGCCGTGCCGCGGCGGCGCGGCGTGCAGCGCCTCGGCCGCGCGCGCGAACACCTCCAGCGTGGACTCGCCGGCCCAGTTGGCGTCGTCGAGGTGCACCACGAGCGGCCCGCGGCGCGCCAGCGCGGCCAGCCACTCGCCCAGCGCCACCGGCAGCGAGATCTGCTCCTGCGCGCCGCCCGCCGGGTCGAGCGCGCGCGCGAGCGCGGCCGCCGTGGACGGCGGGACGAGCTGCGCGAGCTCGACGAGGTCGCGTTCGGCAGGCGCGACGGCCGGCGGCAGGCGCAGGTAGCGCTCGAGCATGCGCAGCACGGGGCGGCAGGGCCGGTCCTCGTCCAGCGCGCGCGCGCGTCCGTACAGGACCAGCGGCGGCCGGCCGCTGGCACGCACGCGCGCGGCGAACTCGGCGACCAGGCGCGACTTCCCGGCGCCGTCGGGCCCGTGGATCCAGACCGATCCGGGGACCGCCGCGCTCGTGCTCCACGCCGCGAGCAGCGCGTCGAGTTCGCGCGTGCGCCCGACGAGCGGCACCAGGTGCACCGTGTCGCCCTCCGACGGCCCGCCGCGGCGCACGCCGGCGGCGAAGTCGACCTCGCTGCGCCACCACGTGCCGCCCTCCTGCTCGACGAGGCGACGGTGCAGCTCCGCCGCGTCAGGCCGCCGCGCGGGATCGCGCTGCAGCACGTCGCGCAGGAGGTTGTCGAGGAACGGCGAGACCTGCGGCGCGTGCCGCGACGGCGGCACGAACCGTGCGGTGGCGATCGCGGCCAGCAGCCGGTCCGCGCCCAGCGCCTCGAGCGCCACGCGGGCCAGCTCGCCGCTCGAGCCCGAGCGTTCGAGCAGCGCATGCGGGCGCGTCCCGCGCACGTGCGCCGCCTGCGCCGCGAAGGGATGCACGCCCGTGGCCAGCTCGTACAGCACGATGCCCAGCGCGAACACGTCGCCGGCCGGACCGGCCGCGCCGCCGCGGGCCTGTTCGGGCGAGACGTAGGGCAGGCTGCCGGGGCGGGGCTCGGTCCGCTCGCCCTCCGCGCGTTGCGCCGCGTGCGCGAAGCCCAGATCGATCAGCACCGCGTCGCCGGCGGCGTCGAGCCGGATGTTCGCCGGCTTCACGTCGCCGTGCACGAACCCGGCCGCGTGCAGGGCGGCGAGTCCGCCGGACAGCGTGCGGCCCACGCTGCGCACCAGCGGCTCGGGCAGCGCGCCTTCGCGGGCGAGCACCGCGCGCAGCGTCTCGCCCGCCACGAACGGCATGACCAGGAAGCGGCCGCGCGCGTCGCTGCCGGTCCCCAGCACGCGCACGACGCCGGGGTGGTCGACGGCCGAACCCACCCGCGCCTCGTTCTCGAAGCGCTCGCGCGCGCCGGCGTCGTCCGTCAGCTCGGGATGCAGGTACTTGACCGCGACGGCGGTGCCCGCGGGCCACCCGCCCGCCGGTTCCAGGAGCACGCCGCGCGCCACGCTGCCCGTCGCGCCCGAACCCAGCTCCGCCTCGAGCCGAAAGCGCGGGGCGCTCACGGCCGCCAGCCTGCGCGGATGCGGCCGCGGAGCCCGCGCGCGCGCCGCGAGGGCGTGGAGGCCGGCGGCACCTCTGGAATGTCGGCGGCGAGGGACATGCGCGGCAGAGACTAGCGCAGGAACGCGCGCGCCCGAAGCCCGCGCTGGACGCGCCGCGCCGCCGCGGGGATGATCCGGCCCCGCTCCGGCGACTCTTCCCAGGATCCTCGCGTGCCCTTCACCGTCTACAACACCCTCACACGAACGAAGGAGCCGCTGCGCACCCTCGAGCCGGGCGTCGTGCGCATGTACAACTGCGGCCCGACGGTCTACGCCCGCGCGCACATCGGCAACATGCGCGCCTACCTGTTCGCGGACACGCTGCGGCGCTGGCTGCAGTGCTCGGGCCTCGAGGTGCTGCAGGTGATGAACATCACCGACGTCGGACACCTCCTGGACGACGCGGACGAGGGCGAGGACAAGATCGAGGCCCAGGCGCAGCGCGAGAAACGCGACCCCTGGGAGATCAGCCGCGGCCACACCGAGCAGTTCTTCCGCGATCTCGCCGACCTGGGCTGCGAGCGGGCCATGGTGTACCCCAAGGCCAGCGAGCACGTCCCCCAGATGCTGGAGATCATCGAGGGCCTGATCGCCAAGGGCTACGCCTACCAGGCGGGCGCGGACGTCTACTACGAGGTGGCGAAGTTCCCGCGCTACGGGCGGCTCTCGGGCAACACCGTCACGGAGCTGGACGCCGGCGCGCGCATCGAGGTGCGCGAGGAGAAGCGCCACCCGGCCGACTTCGCGCTGTGGAAGAGCGACCCCAAGCACCTGATGAAGTGGGAGAGCCGCTTCGGGCCCGACGGGTTCCCCGGCTGGCACATCGAGTGCTCCGCGATGGCGCGCGCGCACCTGGGCGAGCGGATCGACATCCACACCGGCGGCGAGGACAACATCTTCCCGCACCACGAGTGCGAGATCGCGCAGACCGAGGCCTTCACCGGCCAGCCCTTCGCGACCTTCTGGATGCACACCAAGTTCCTGCAGGTCGACGGCGGGAAGATGAGCAAGCGCCTGGGCAACTGCTACTCGCTGGACGACGTGCGCGCCAAGGGCTTCACGATCCGCGCGCTGCGCTTCTGCCTGATCCGCGGGCACTACCGCCAGCCGCTCAACTTCACCTGGGAGATCCTGCGCGAGGCGACCAGCGCGCTGGAGAACCTCGACGACCTGGTGGTGCGGCTGCGGCGGATCCAGCACGGCCAGGCCGGCGCCGCCAGCGCCGACGCCGGCCTGGACGAGGTCGGCGCGTGCATGGACGAGTTCCGCGCCGGCATGGACGACGATCTCAACACGCCGCGCGCGATCGCGGCGCTGATGAACCTGCGCGCGCTGGCCGTCGAGGAGCGGCTGGGCGCGTCGGCTGCCGCGCAGGCTCTGCAGTTCGTGCTGCGCACGGCCGAGCCCGCGCTGGGGTGCATCCAGGTCCAGGAACGCTCGCTCGACGCCGAGGTGGGCGCGCTGATCCGCGAGCGGCTCGCGGCGCGCCGGCGCAAGGATTTCGCCGCCGCGGATCGCCTGCGCGACCAGCTCACCGGCCTGGGCATCGTGCTGGAGGACACGCCCACGGGCGTGATGTGGAAGCACAAGGAGAGCGGCGCCGGCGGGGGACCGATCGCGTGAGGGCGCACGGCGCACGCGCGCGTCCGCGCGCCGCGTGACCACGCTCGGCGCGCCGCCGCCGGACCCGCGCCGCTGGCTCGGGCTCGCGGCCGCGTTGTCGGCGCCGTTCCTGGGCGTCGTCGACTTCTTCGTCGTCAACCTGGCGCTGCCGGCGCTGGAGTCGGACCTGGGCGCGAGCTACGCGCAGCAGGAACTCGCGATCGCGCTCTACGCGCTCGGCTACGCGGTGTTCGTCGTCACCGGCGGCCGGCTGGGGGACACGCACGGCCGCCGGCGGGTGTTCCTGACGGGCCTCGCGCTCTTCGTGGCGACCTCGTGCCTGTGCGCGGCGGCGCCGAACGCGTGGATCTTCCTCGCCGGCCGCCTGCTGCAGGGACTCTCCGCCGCCGTCGTGTTCCCGCAGGTCCTGGCGCTCATCGCGGTCACGTTCCCCGAGCACGAGCGTCCGCGCGCGTTCGCGTACTTCGGCCTGACCATCGCGCTGGCCTCGATCACCGGCCAGGTGCTGAGCGGCGTGCTGCTGCACTGGGACCCGCTGGGCCTGGGCTGGCGCGCGCTGTTCCTGATCAACCTGCCGATCGGCGCCGCGGCGATCTGGCTCGCGCGGCGCACGCTGCGCGAGGTGCGCACCGCGGCGCCGCCCACGCTGGACGTGGCCGGCGTCGTCGCGGCCACGAGCGTGCTGGCGCTCGTGCTCGTGCCGCTCACGCTGGGACACGAAGAGGGCTGGCCGGCGTGGGCCGTCGCGCTGCTGGCGGCCGCGCCGCCCGCGCTGTGGATCTTCCTGTGGCTGGAGCGCGCGACGCACGCGCGCGGTCGCGATCCGCTGATCGACCTGTCGCTGTGCCGTCTGCTGGGGTTCCGCCGCGGCCTCGCCATGATCGGCGCCTACTTCACCGGCATGGGCAGCGTGTTCCTGGTCCTCTCCCTGTTCGAGCAGCGCGGCCTGGGCCGCGACGCCCTGGGCGCGGCCGCCACGTTCCTGCCCTCCGCGGCCGCCACGCTGGTCGCGTCGCTGCTCGCGTCGCGCCACGCCGCGCGCCACCCGCGCCGCTTCCTCGCGGGGGGGCTCGCGGCGGTCGTGCTGGGCCTCTCGACCATGACGTTCGCGCTGGCCGTCCTGGAGGGCGCCGCGCGCGACGTCGTGCTCGCGTCGGGCCTGGCGGCCTTCGGATTCGGCAACGGATCGGTGTCGCCGGTCGTGTACTCCACGATCCTTTCGGGCGTGCCCGCGCGCAGCGCAGGCTCCGCATCGGGCGTGCTGGCGACGGTGCAGCAGGTCTCGGCCGCGCTGGGCGTGGCGCTGATCGGCCTCTTGTTCTCGACCGCGCTGGGAGACGCGCCGGACGCTGCGGACTACGCGCGCGCGGCGGCCCTGGCGACGGGCGTGACGCTGGGGTCCATGCTGCTCGCCTGCGTCCTGGCGCGGCGCCTTCCGCGCGGCGGCGAAGCGCGCGGCTGACCCGCGCGGCCGACTCAGCCGGCCGCGCCGTCCGCCAGCGCGGCGCGCGCGATCGCGCGCACGCGGCCCAGGTCCAGCTTGCCCGTTCCCAGCAGCGGCAGCGACTCGACGCGCACGAACGCGTCGGCGCGCGGCAGGAACAGGTTGGGCAGGCCGCTCTCCGCCAGCTTCGCGAGCAGCTCGGGCACGCGCGCGGGATCGGCGGTGTGCACGACCGCGAGGCGCTCGCCCTTGCGCTCGTCCTCCAGCGCGGTCACGGCAAAGGTCGGCGCGTCGGCCTCGGCCGCGGCGTGCAGCGCCTCCTCGATGCGCCCGTGCGGCACCATCTCGCCGCCGATCTTGCTGAAGCGCGCCAGGCGATCGGTGATGCGCACGAAGCCGTCCTCCTCGAGCAGCGCGACGTCGCCGGTGACGTACCAGCCGTCGCGCAGCACCTGCGCCGTGAGCTCGGGGCGACCGAGGTAGCCGGAGAACACGTTGGCGCCGCGCACCAGCAGCATCCCCGCGACGCCCGGCGGCTGCTCGGCGCCGGTCTCCAGGTCGACGACGCGCACGGCCACGCCCGGCAGCGGCTGGCCGACGCTGCCGCGCCGCGACCCGGGCTGGAAGATGCCGGGCCGGCGCACCGACGGCGCGCTCGTCGCGACGACGGGCGCGCACTCGGTCGTCCCGTACCCCTCGATCGGCCGCAGCCCGAACCGCTCCTCGAAGGACGACGCCGTGCGCTCGGGCAGACGTTCCGCGCCCGTGAGCACGACGCGCAGCGAGCCGAACTGCTCGGGCGCGACGCGCTTCGTGTACAGAGCCAGGAAGGTCGGCGTGCACAGCAGGAGCGTCGCGCGCCGCCCTTCCGCCAGGTGCCCGACCGCCGCGGCGTCGAGCGGGCTGGGCTGCGCGATCAGGCCGACGCCGTGCACCAGCCCGAACCACGTGGACAGGGTCCCGAACGCGTGGAAGGGCGGAAGCAGCCAGAGCATCCGGTCGCGCGGTTCGACGTGCAGGACCTGCGCCGCGCCGAGCACGTTCGAGGCGAGGTTGTCGTGCGTGAGCGGCACGCCCTTGGGCTCGCCGGTCGAACCGCTCGAGAAGAGGATCGCCACGACCGTGCCCGGCTCCGGACGCTGCTGGGCGCCGCACAGCTTCTCGAGGAGTCGCGCCGGAAGGAACAGCGCGGCGAGGAGCGCCGCCGCGCGCTGCAGCGGGCCGCTCGCGGCGCCGAGGTCCTCCAGGAAGACGGGTTCGAGATCCGGCGGCAGTTCGATGCGCGCCTTCTCGAGGAACGCGCGGCTGGTGAGCACGCTGCGCACGCCGGCCTGCCGCGCGGCGGATGCCAGCGCCGCGCGGCCCACGGTCCAGTTCAACGGGACGCACGGCCGCCCCGCGAGAGCCGCCGCGAGCTGCGTCGCTGCGGCGGCGACCGAACAGGGCAGCAGGACCCCGGCCGCTCCTTCGGCGCGCCAGCGCGGCGCCATCCCGCGCGCGATCACGATCGCCGCGGCGAGCAGCCGCACTCGGGAAAGGTCGCCCCGCACGACGTCGCCGACGGCGTAGCGCCAGGGGCGCGTGCGCGCGCCGCGCAGGAACGCGCGGTGGAGCAGCGGTCGCCGGCGCGCGCGCCAGGCGGCCTCGCCGAGTTCCTCGACGCGACGGCGCACGGCCCAGGACGGCGTGTCCTCCGGCAGCGGCGCGCCGATCGATACGGTCACGCGGTAGGGGAGCGTCCAGCTCGCGGCCGTCGCGGGGCCCTGGCGCGCGAACGAGAACACGGAGCCCCACAACCGGTCGAGGTGCACGGGGACGATCGGCGCGCCGCGGCCGCGCGCGATGCGCTCCATCCCGCGGCGGAAGGCCTGCATCGAACCCGTGCGCGTGAGCTGGCCCTCGGGGAAGATGCACACGACGTGGCCCGCGGCGAGGTGCGCGCCCGCCTCGCGCAGCGCGCGCAGGACGACGCGCGGGCCGCCGCCGGCCGAGACGGGGATCGCGCCGATGGCGCGCAGGACCGGCCCGGACCACCAGCGGCGGAAGTAGCTCTCCTCGGCCAGGAAGCGGATCTCGCGCGGCACGCTGGCGACCAGCAGCAGGCCGTCCACGAAGGTCACGTGGTTCGGCGCGAGGAGCGCGCCGCCCGACCGCGGCAGGTTCGCGGCGCCATGCACGCGCAGGCGGTAGACGACGCGCACCAGGATCCTGACGCAGGCGAGCGCCGCGCGCACGAGGGCGCCAGCGTGTCGGACCGGGGCCGGGGACTGCGACTGCACGCAGAGGATCCGAACCTACCGCGCGATCCCGGTCCACACCTGCTTCCCGCGGGCACGTGCAGAGGGTGAGACCTGCGAAAAAGGTGCGCACCGCGGCGGTGCCGGGTTCGAAGCGCCTACCGGGATCCGAGCCAGCGGGGTAACCTTGCAAGATCGCCGGAGTCGACTCCCGGCGACCCTCATTCGGCCCTCTCCGGCAGCAGACAGACCCCCATGCTCACTCGAACCCATTTCCTCCTGGCCGGCCTGGCGCTCAGCGCGCTGGTCACCACCGCCGAGGCGCAGAACCCGCCCCTCACCACCGTGCGCGTCGCCAACGGCCTGACGCGCCCCGTCCAGGTGGTCGCGCCGCCGGGCGACTTCAACCGCCTGTTCATCGTCGAGCAGCGCATCGCCTCGACTGGCCAGATCCGCGTGCTCGACCTCAACACCATGGTGCTGAGCCCGACCGTGTACCTCGCGGTCCCGGGTGTCGCGACGGGCAACGAGCAGGGCCTGCTGGGCCTCGCGTTCCACCCCGACTTCGCCAACAACGGCTACCTCTACATCAACGCCACGATCGGCGCGAACACGATCGTCCGCCGCTACACGGCCAACGCGCCGTTCATGACCTCCACGACGGCCGACGCGGCCAGCGCGTTCCAGATCATCTCGATCCCCCAGCCCTTCTCGAACCACAACGGCGGCTGGCTCGACTTCGGGCCGGACGGCCACCTGTACATCGGCATGGGTGACGGCGGTTCGGCCAACGACCCCGGCAACCGGGCCCAGAACATCAACGACCTCCTGGGCAAGATGCTGCGCCTCGACGTCAACGGCGGCTCGCCCTACGCGATCCCGCCGACGAACCCCTACGTGGGGATCCCCGGCGCGGACGAGATCCTGCACATCGGCCTGCGCAACCCGTGGCGCAACTGCTTCGACCGGCTGACCGGTGACCTGTACATCGGCGACGTGGGCCAGAACGCCATCGAGGAGATCAGCTTCTCGCCGGCCGGCGCGACCGGCCTGAACTACGGCTGGCGCTGCATGGAAGGGAACAACTGCACCGGCCTCTCGGGCTGCACGTGCAGCTCCGCCGCGCTCACGCCGCCGATCCACACCTACACGCACGGTTTCGGCTGCTCGGTCACGGGCGGCATGGTCTACCGCGGCAGCGCCATCTGCGGTCTGCAGGGCACGTACTTCTTCGCCGACTACTGCACCAACTCCATCTGGAGCTTCCGCTACACGGGTTCGGCGAATCCGCCGGTCACCACGCGCACGGCGGAGCTGGCGCCGGGCGGCGGCCTGGCGATCAACTCGATCACCTCGTTCGGCGAGGACGCCGCCGGCGAGATCTACATCTGCGACCAGGGCGGCGAGATCTTCAAGATCGTCCGCGGCCCGATCACGGACTGCAACAACAACGGGACCCACGACGCCTGCGACATCGCCTCGGGGACCAGCCTGGACAACAACACCAACGGCATCCCCGACGAGTGCGAGCCGACCGTCACGCCGTTCTGCTTCGGCGACGGCAGCGGCACGCCCTGCCCGTGCGGCAACAACGGCGCCGCCGGCAACGGCTGCGCGAACTCGGTGTTCTCCGTCGGTGGCAACCTGCAGTCCTCGGGCCTGGCGAGCATCAGCGCGGACAGCCTGCTCCTGCTCGGCAGCAACATGCCGAACAGCTCGGCCCTGTACTTCCAGGGCACGTCGCAGCAGGCGGGCGGCGCGGGCGCGGCCTTCGGCGACGGAAAGCGTTGCGCCGGCGGCTCGGTGATCCGCCTGGGGACCAAGGTGAACTTCAACGGGCAGTCGAGCTACCCCGAGATCCTCGATCCGCAGATCTCGGTCCGCGGGATGATCACCAGCGGCCCCACGACGCGGACCTACCAGATCTGGTACCGCAACGCCGCGGCGTTCTGCACGCCGGACACGTTCAACCTGACCAACGGCCTGTCCGTGACCTGGGTGAACTGAGCGGGCGCCGAGGTCCCGGGCGCGCCCACGGCGCCCGGACCTAGAAGCTCTCCAACAGGGCCCCGGCCTGCGCGCCGGGGTCCTTCGTTTCGATCGCCTGCTCGATGCGGCCGTCGGCGCCGATCACGTAGGTGATGCGGCGCGGCCAGGCGTCGTCGGCGCGGGCGCAGGCCTTGTAGGCCAGCCCCATCCGGCGGTCGACGTCGCACAGGAGCGGGAATGGAAAGCCCTGGGCCTCGGCGAAGGCCCGATTGTCCTCGGGCGTGTCGAACGACACGCCGAGCACCGTCACGCCCTGCGCCTCGAAGTCGCGGATTCGATCACGGAACCCGCAGCCCTGGCGCGTTCAACCCGGCGTGCTGGCCTTGGGGTAGAACCACAGGACCGCGCGGCGGCCGCGCAGGTCGGCCAAACGCACCATGCGTCCCAGGTGGTCGGGCACTTCGAAGTCGGGGGCCGGCGATCCGATCGGCAACATCTGACGAGCCTCCTGGGTGGAGAACAGGCGCGAGACGAGCGTGCGCAGGAAGCCCATGTCAGGCGCCCTCCCGCCGCGGCCCTGCGTCGAGGTCCTTCGTGTCGTGGTCCTTCGCGTCGGCGCCGGCCTCGCGCTCGGCCAGCGTCGGGTCGATGCGCCGGTCGCGTTCGCGCGCCTGGCGGATCAACTGGTCCAGGTTGGCGGCTTGCTCGGCGGAGTCGTCGTACAGGAAGCGCAGCCGCGGCACGCGCCGCATGTCCAGCACGCGCGCCACCTGGCGCTGCACGAAACCGGCGGCGTGCTCGATCATGTGCTCGACGCGGCTCTTCTCGGCCTCGTCGCCCAGGACGGAGTAGTGCAGCGTCGCGACCGACAGGTCGCTCGACAACTCGACGCGCGTGATGGTGATGAAGCTGGCGCGGGGATCGCGCACCTCGAACTGCAGGCAGTAGGCCGCCCGCTCGTGAATGCGGGCGGCGATGCGTGCGATGGTGCGGGGATTGGCCATGCGGCGCGGGCCGCCGCGTCAGGACAGGCTGGTGCTGCCCAGCGTCCGCTTGACCTTGACGACCTTGTAGGCCTCGATCTGGTCGCCGACCTGGACGTCCTGGAAGTCCTTGACCACGAGACCGCAGTCGAAGCCGGCGCGCACTTCCTTGGCGTCGTCCTTGTCGCGGCGCAGCGAGGCCAGCGTCCCGGTGTGGATCACCGAGCCGTCGCGCGACAGCCGGATCTTGCTGTCGCGGTGGATCGAGCCGTCCAGCACGTGGGAGCCGGCGATGGTGCCGATCTTCGAGGACTTGAACAGCGCGCGCACCTCGACGTGCCCGGTCACTTCCTCGGACAGCTCCGGCGCCAGCACGCCTTCCATCAGGCCGCGCATGTCGTCGAGCAGCTCGTAGATGACCTCGTAGTAGCGGATCTCCACGCCCAGGCGCTCGCTGGCCGTGCGCGCCTTGTCGCCGGTGCCGGCGTGGAAGGCGATCACGATGCCCTGCGACGGGGCGGCCAGGTTGACGTCGTTCTCGGTGACCTGACCGACGCCGGCGAACAGGACCTTGACCTCGACCTCCTCGTGCTTGAGCTCCTGGAGCGCGCTCTTCAGCACCTCCACCGAGCCCTGCACGTCGGCGCGGACGACCAGGTTGATCGTCTTGCGCTGCTGCTCGGCCACGGCCTGCATCAGCGACTCGGCGGTCACGTTCTGGCGGCGATCCTGGCTGAGCTGCAGCGCGCGGTTCTTGCGCTCGCGCTCGCCGGCGACCTCCTTGGCCTGCGCCAGCGTCTGGACCACGTAGAACTCCTCGCCGACGCTGGGCAGCGCCGAGAGGCCCGTGACCTCGACCGGCATGGACGGATGCGCCTCGTCGACCGCGCGGCCGCGGTCGTCGAACATGGCGCGCACCTTGCCGTAGCCCTCGCCCGCCAGGATCACGTCGCCGCGGCGCAGTGTGCCGTCCTGGATCAGGAGGTGCGCGACGATGCCCTTGCCCTCGTTGATCTCGGCCTCGAGCACGACGCCCTGCGCGGGCCCGCCGGCGTGGCTCTTCAACTCGAGCACCTCGCTCTCCAGGAACACGCGCTCCAAGAGCTCGTCGATGCCCTGGCCCTTGAGCGCGCTGACGCCGATCATGGCCGTGTCGCCGCCCCACTCCTCGGAGACCAGTCCCAGCTTGGTCAGCGACTCCTTGGCCTTCTGAAGGTTGGCCTCGGGCTTGTCGATCTTGGTCAGCGCGACCACGAGCGGCACCTTGGCGTCCTTGGCGTGCGCCAGGGCCTCCTCGGTGCTCGGCATGGGGCCGTCGTCCGCGGCCACCACCAGCACGACGATGTCCACGGCCTTGGCGCCGCGCGCGCGCATGGCGGAGAACGCCGCATGGCCCGGCGTGTCGATGATCGTCAGGCGGTTGCCCTTCTTCGTGGCCACCTGGTAGGCGCCGATGTGCTGCGTGATTCCGCCCGACTCGCTCTCGGCCACGCGCGAGTTGCGGATCGCGTCGATCAGCGTCGTCTTGCCGTGGTCCACGTGGCCCAGGAAGGCGACGGTGGGGGAGCGCTGCACGAGGGCGCCCTCGTCGACGTCGGTGCGCTTCTTCTTGATCTCCTCGATCAGCGTGTCTTCGGCCGCGACCTCGCGGACGACCTTGAGGTCGACCGAGAGCTCCTGCGCCAGCAGCACCGCCGTCTCCTCGTCGAGCGTCGAGTTGATGTTGATCGCACCGAGGCCGAAGCCCAGCGACCCGACCGCGATCTGCAGCAACTCGCCGGGCTTGACCGCCAGGTTCTCGGCCAGCCGCTTCATGGTCACGGGCGCCACGATCTCCATCGACTTGCCCGCGTAGGGCGAGGAGGGGCCGTCGTCGCGGCGACCGCGCGAACCGCCGCCGGGCCCGCGGCCCGGGCCCATCGCGTTGCGCCGCAGGAAGCGTCCGGCTTCGCGGTCGCGCAGTTCCGAGGCGGAGAGCGTGCCGCGCGCGGCGCCGCGGTCGCCGCGCACGAGCGCGCGACGCTTGTCGGTGCCCAGCGTCGGGCGCACGTCCGGGGCGACGTCGTCCTTCGAGCGCAGGCGGCGCGACTCGGAGGCCGGGCGTCGGACCGGCTGCTTGAGCTTGGAGAGGTCGATGAAGCCGACGACCTTGCCCAGGCGCTGCGGCTTGGGGGACTCGGGCGGCGCGACAGGGTCGGCGGCCTTCGCGGCCGGCGCCTTGGCGGCGGGTTTCTGCGCGGCTGGGAGCGCGCGCGCGGGTCTCGCCGGCGCGGGCGCCTCGGGGCTGGGCGCCGCGGCCGTGGGTTCGGGTGCAGCGGTCTCGGCCGCGGGCGCAGGCCCGGCCGCGGCCGCTGCGGCCTGCTTGGGCTCGGGCGGCGCCG
>CAZKIO010000037.1:1381-50139 GCA_964552795.1 uncultured Planctomycetaceae bacterium | reverse complement strand
CGGCCTGGGAGCGCTTCCGCGGCGCGAGCCAGCGCTTCCTGACGCGCGCGCCCGAGCTGGTGGGGTGGGTGCCTCAGGACGAGGCGGTCGGGCGCAGCGTCCAGGCGCGCTCGCCGGTGACCGTCCGCGAGCCCGAAAGCCGCGCGGCGCGCGCCATCGCTTCGATCGCAGTTTGGCCCGCCATCGAGACCGCGCGCGGCACGGGAGCGTTCTACGCGGCCGCGCGCCGGACGCTGCGCTAGCTTTCCCCGCCTCCAAGGAGTAGACCAGGGGACCGGGGATGCAGGCATCCCGGAGGTGCTCGATGGACGCGCTGGCCCTCTTGTGTTCGCTCCACGCCGACGGCCCGCGGTCGCTGCAGCGACTGCGGCAGTCGGGAACCACGACGCTCGAATCCGTCACCGCGCTCGAGGTCGAGCGGCTGGCGGACCTGATCGCGGCCCCGCCCGCGGCGGCGCAGCGCTTCCAACGCGAGGCGCAGCTCCTGATCGCGCGCCTGGGTCCGGGGATCCTCGAGCCCGAGCCGCCGACGGACGTCGACGCGCCGGACGCAGCGCTGGAGGTGTTGACGCCGGCCGAGCAGGCGGCCCGGCCGGCCTACGCCGCCGCGCTGGAGCGCTGGCGCGAGCTGGATGCGCTCGACGCGGCGCAGGCCGCCGCCGAGACGCTGGTCGAGGAGTCGTCCGCGCCGGCGCCGCACGCGCCGCACCGCACGCCGCTCGAGGCGCTCGAGACGCTCTCGCACGAGGTCCGTACCGCGCTGCAGGCCGCGGGCGTCGCGGACCTCGAGGACCTCGCGCAGCGCGACGCGCTGGACGTGGCCCTTGCGACCGGCCTGGACTACTCCAACGCCGCGCGCCTGCGCAGCCTCGCGCGCCGCGCCCTGCCCCAACGCGGAGAGCCGCGACGCGAGGACCGCTTCTCGGTCTCCGACGTGCCGCAGGCCGCGCACCCGGCGATCCTGCCGCTCGAAGTGCCGTCCTACATGATGCGGCCCGCCCCGCGCGCCGGGCACGACGCGCGCTCCGAGACGGTCGGCGGCCCCTTCGTCTGAGCCGCGCTCAGCGGTCGCGCAGCGCGGCCAGTTGCTCCGCGAAGGGCTTGGGCGGCAGGAACCCCGTGATGCGGCCGACCTCGCGACCGGTCGGATCGACCACGAGGATCGTGGGGAAGCCCTTCACGCCGTAGCGCTTCGCGAGCGGCGCGCCGGCCGGGCTCTCGGCATCGATCGAGAGCGGGATCAGCTTCTCCATCTCGGCGACGACCGCCGGGTCGGGGAAGGTCTCGCGGTCGAGCTTCTTGCAGTAGCCGCACCATGTCGTCCAGAAATCGACGACGACGCGGCGCTGCGTGGCGCGCGCCTGCGCCAGCGCGTCGTCGAACGAGCCGTCGTACCAGGCGATGTCCGCGGTCGGCGCGCCGGCGGGAGCGCCGGAGTCCGCGCAGGCGGGCAGCAAGAGGACGCAGAAGAGCATCACGGGTCGCATGGCCTCCACGTTACCGGCTGGATCACGCGCGGGGATCCGTCCGCGGAGGGTCGGGGCTCGAGCCCGCCTCCGCGGCGGGCGCGGGCCCCTCCTCCGGGGTCCGCCGTTCCAATCCCCGCGCGGGGGGTCCCGCGGAGCCGTCGAGCGGTTACCTTGGTCTGCTGCCCGAGCCAGACCCAGACCCGCGGATCCGCGCTGATGCACCTGACCCGAGACGCCCGTTCCAGCCTCATCGACGCCGCCGCCTCGCGGCCGGCGGACGACCCGATCTTCGTCCTCAACGCCGAGGCGCGGCGGCGCGCCCAGGCCGGCGAGTCGATCATCAACGCGACGCTGGGAGCCCTGATGGAGGACGACGGCGCGCTGGCCGTCTTGCCCAGCGTCGTCGAGGCGCTGCAGCGCGTTCCCGCGCGCAAGGCGGCGGCGTACGCGCCGATCCTGGGCGACGCGCCGTTCCTCGAGGCGATCGTGCAGGACACCTTCGGTGGAACGCCGCTCGCCGCGCAATCGGTCGCGTCGGCGACGCCGGGCGGAACGGGCGCGATCTACCACGCGCTGACGAGCTTCCTGGAACCCGGGCAGGCGCTGCTCACCACGCACTTCTTCTGGGGTCCGTACCTGACCATCGCGTCGCACGCGCGGCGCACGGTCGAGACCTTCGAGACCTTCGACGCGCGCGGGCGCTTCGACCTGGGCGGCTTCCAGGCCGGGCTCGACCGCCTGATCCAGCGCCAGGGCCGCGCGCTCGTGATCCTGAACTTCCCGTGCCACAACCCGACGGGCTACTCGCTCGACGACGGCGAGTGGCGCGCGGTGACCGAGATCGTGGCCCGCGCGGGGGAGCGCGCGCCGGTCGCCCTCTTGGTCGACCTGGCCTACTCGCGCTTCGGCTCCGCGGCCTCGCAGCGCTGGGTCGAGCACGCCGAACGCGTGCTCGAATCGGCCACGCTGCTGGTCGCCTGGACGGCGTCGAAGGCCTTCGCGCAGTACGGCGCGCGCGTGGGCGGCCTGATCGCGGCGCATGCCGACGCGGCCGAGCGCCAGCGCATCCAGAACGCGCTGGCGTTCTCGTGCCGCGGCACGTGGTCGAACTGCAACCACCTGGGACTGCTGGCGATCACCGAGCTCTTGACCGATCCCGCGCTGTCCAGGCGCGCCGACGAGGAGCGCGCGCACCTGGTCACGCTGCTCGACGAGCGCGTGCAGGCCTTCAACCGGGAGGCGGCGCGCGTGAAGCTGCGCTATCCGCGCTACGAGGGCGGCTTCTTCGTGTCGGTCTTCGCGCCCGACGCCGAGGCCGCGGCCGAGCGCATGCGCAAGAAGGGCGTGTACGTCGTGCCCATGCCGGGCGCGGTGCGGGTGGCGCTGTGCTCGACCCCGGTGCGCGACATTCCGCGCCTCGTGGCCGCGCTGTCGGAGGCCACGACGGGCCAGGCGTCTTGATCCAGGAAGGCACGAGAGGAGGCCGCGCGATGTCCACGGGCGAAGTCCAGGTGCCGGGCGGCTGGGAGCTGGAGCACCGCTACGGCGAGCGCGTCCACGTGCTCGACAACGTGTACCTCTTGAGCGCGCTGGCGCGCATCGGCAGCCCCAAGGTCGCGCATCGCGACCTGATGGCGCTCCTGCGCAGCGTGTACCAGACGCTGCTCATGACCGCCTGCGGCCGCGAGCTGGAGCGCATCCGCACCGAGTCGCCGACGCGCATGGCCGCGGCGCACGCCGCGCAGGGGATCTACCGCGGACCGGTGTTCGATCCGGCCGCGCAGGTCGTCGTGGTCGACATCATCCGCGCGGGGATCGTGCCCTCGCAGGTGTGCTTCGAGCTCCTGACCGCGGTGCTGTCCGAGAAGAACGTGCGCCTCGACCACCTGAACATGGCGCGCCAATCCGACGCGCAGGGGCACGTCACGGGCGTCGACCTGTCGGGCAGCAAGATCGGCGGCAGCATCGAGGGCGCGTACCTGATCCTGCCCGATCCGATGGGCGCGACCGGCCGCACCACGATCCGCGCGCTGCACCACTACCTCGAGAAGTACGGCAAGCCCAGGAAGATCATCGCGTTGCCGATGATCGCGACGCCCGAGTACCTGCGTGCGGTGCTCGAGGAGTTCCCCGACATCGTGGTCTACACCGCGCGTCTCGATCGCGGCATGTCGGACCAGGACGTGCTGGCGACGGTGCCCGGGACGCTGTGGGACCGCGAGCGCGGCCTGGACGAGAAGAGCTACATCGTGCCCGGTGCCGGCGGCATGGGCGAGGTCATCAACAACTCGTGGTGCTGAGCGGGATCCGGCCGCGTACGAGGCGCGAGCGGGCGCCGATCGACAGCTAGTCCCCGCCGCAGCGCGGACGCGACCTCGAGCGCCGTCGATCCTGGCGCTGCGTCCGCGGCAGCCGCCGCGGGGGGCGCCGGCACCCCGGTGCTGCGGGGATGAGTGCGCTGCGTGTCGCCGCGGCCTGCGCACCGGACCGCTCGACGCGTCCGGCCCGCGTCCGTACCCTCCCGCGCGCGGCCCGGAAATTCCCGGAATCCGCCGCAGGACCGCGCGGCATCCCTCCTCCAAGCCCGTGTCATGAGCGAGATCCGCGGCTTGGGGAGTCTGGAGCTGGACCTGGCCCGCGCTTCCGCGCGGCTCCGCACGGCGGGCTACGACCCGCGGCGCACGCGGCGGCGCCTGTGGTGGTCGGAGTACGGGCCGATCGCCGGCATCGCCTTGGTCGCGCTCGTCGGCCTCGCCGCGGCGGGCACCAGGCAGTGGCTGACCTTCGCGGCGGTGCTGCTGCTCCTGCTGCCGCGCCGCATCGATCGCTGGCGCGCGCGGCAGGCCGAGCGCGCGGCGCTGCTCGTCGCGGACGACTTCCTGGAGCGCGAGCGCGCCCTCGTGCAGAAGCGCGCGTGGGGCGAGCAGGCCCAGGGCCTGGTCTTCCTCGGGCTCGGCGCGCTGGTCGGGATCCTGACGTGGGCCAAGGACGCGCCCGCACCTGGACTGTGGTTCTTCAGCGCGGTCTGCGTCGCGTACGGGCTCGTGCGCATCGCCGTGATCGGCCCGGCGCTCGAGCGCGAACTGCGCGATCTGGGCGGCGAGCCGAGCGGCGGCTGGCTCTTCCACGTCCTCGTCGCCGTGCTGCTCGTGCTGACGCCGTTCCTCGTCGTCTTCGGCATCCTGCGGCGGGCAGTGCGGCGCGCGCTCGGCCGTCCCGAGGAGGACGACGAGTGATCGAGCCCGCCGTCGAGGCGCGCCTCGTCGCCGCGCTCTCGGCCCGCGACCGCCGTGCGCGCGAAGATGCGTTGCACGAGCTGTTCCAGCACGTCGCGCGACCGCTCTTCCAGTTGTGCCTGCGTGTCACCTGCCGTCCCGCGGACGCCGAGGACGCCGTCCAGGAGACGTTCGTCGACGTGCTGCGCGGTATCGACGGCTTCCGCGGCGAAGCCCGCCTCACGACGTGGCTGTTCCGGATAGCGATCCGCGCCGCGCTGCGCGTGAAGAGCCGCAGCGAGCGCGCCGAGCGGGTCTCGGCCGGCGCGTTCGACGGCGTCGAGCCCGACGGTCGCCGGGCGCACGCGAACGGCGGCGGCGCCGATCCCGCCGATCTTCTCGCCGAGCGCGAGGGCGCGGCCCGCGTCCTCTCCGCCATCGCGCGGCTGCCGGCGGCGCAGCGGACGGTCCTGGGCCTGGCGGCCCTGGAGGATCTGCCGCGGGTGGAGGTCGCGCAGATCCTGGGCGTCCCGGTCGGGACAGTGGATTCGCGCCTGCACGCGGCGCGCGAGACGCTGCGGGCGGAACTGGAGCGTGAGGCGCGCCGCGAGACCTGAGGATCCGCCCGCGAGTCCGGCGCCGGGCGGAGCCTGCGGAGGGCGTCCACGCCTCGACTCGGTCCGCCTGCGGCGTGCTGCGCGCTCAGAAGCCGTAGCGCAAGGAGAGCATCCACACGTCGTCGTCGACGACGCGCTCGTAGCCCACGCTCGCGGCGATGTTCGGCATCAGCCACCAGCGCAGGTCGCCGCCGAACAGCAGGCCGTCGTCGGCGACGTCCTGGTAGCCGCCGCGCAGTTCGAACTCGATCGAGGTCTCGAACAGCATCCGCAGGCCGCCCTCCACGCGCCAGCCGTTCTCGTCGAAGTTCGCGGGGCCGGCGTCGTCGACTTCGATCGCCACCCACGAGGCCTTGACGAAGGCGTCGATGTCGTCGCGCAGCGCGACGTGGTGACCGAGCCCCGCCTCGTAGCGGTCGATGCCCAGGCCCGACGAGAGCCGCTCGGCCGCGCCGTGCACGAAGAGCCCGTCGCCGAACTCCCAGGCGCCGCGCGCGCCGAAACCCTTGCCGTCGTCGTCGGCCGCGTCGACGTCGCGCACCAGGTAGTTGGCCTCGACGAAGCTCCAGCCCAGTTGCGCCGGGGTCTCGGGCGGGAGCGGGCGGTTCTGCGGCGCCAGGACGGGGAACGCGGAGAGCAGCGCGGGGATCAGCAGCATGGTCGGACCTCGGAGCGCTCGTGGGCGCGCCCGTCCGCTATAGCGTCGCGGCGGCCGCGCCGCCAGCGCGGCGCCCGGGATCAGGCGACGGGCGGCGGAAGGCGCAGCGCCTCGCGGCCGGCCGGCAGATCGAAGCGTTCGCGCGTCGTGCAGTAGCCGAAACCGCCCATCCGCCCGATCGCCGCGAGGCGCGCGGGATCGACGTGGAGGCGCGCGTCGATCAACGCGTCGTCGACGTGCACGTGGACCACCCTCCCGATCACGACGTTGCCGCCGGCCGGAACGCCGGGATTCAGGCGCACGATCTGCAACGTCCGGCACTCGAAGGACCACGGGGCGCGCGCGACGCGCGGCGGCCGGACGACGCTGCTGGCGGCCTGCTCCAGTCCGGTGAGCTCGAACTCGCTCTCGCCGTAGTCCAGCGGCTCGGCTGCCGCCGCCACTTCGCGCGCGTAGCCCTCGACCGCCGCGTTGACCACGAACTCGCCCGTGCCGCCCTCGTCGGCGGGTTTGCAGTTGCGCAGCGTGTCCTTCTCGCCGCCGTCGGCGCGGTTGGCCGGACAGAACAGCAGCGTCATCGGGTCCGAGCCGATCCCGTTGAAGAACGAGAACGGCGCGAGGTTGACGCGGCCGTCGGGCGCGACCGTCGAGACGAACGCGATCGGGCGCGGGACGATGCAGCCGATCAGCAGCTTGTAGCGGTCGCGGACCGGAAGGTCGTCGGGCGAGAGCTCCATGCCGGGAAGCCAGCAGCCCCGGCGCTCAGCGCGCGTAGGCCCGGCGTGCGAACAGCAGCGTCAGGTACGGCAGCATCGTGCTCTTCTGCGGGATCAGCTCGAAGATGCGCCACAACCTGCGCGGCTGGAGGTAGAAGCGCCGGTAGGCCTTCTTGCGCAGCTTGAAGATCTTCTCCTCGGGCACCGCCGACAAGTTGATCTCGGCCTGGTAGGGCTCGTAGCGCGACCAGTCGGTCGGCAGCGCGTAGCCGGCGTGCTCGACCTGCTGGAACAGCTCGGTGCCCTTGAACGGGATGACCCGGAAGAACGCCGCCGTGTGGAACGAGCTCGACGCCGCCCACTCGATCGTCTCGTTCATCTCCTCCTCGGTCTCGGTCGGGAAGCCGAGCATGAACGCGCCGTGCACCATGACCTTCTGCCGCGCGATGAAGTCGACGATCCTGCGGACCTTGTCGATCTTCAGGTTCTTCTTCATCACCTTCTGCAGGCGCGGGCTGGCGCTCTCGACCGCGACCATGCAGCGGTACATGCCGGCCTTCTTCAGCAGCACGACCAGCTCCTCGTCGAGGATGTCGCCGCGGAAGCCGTTGGGGAAGGTCAGCGCCAGCTTCCAGCCCTTGTCGATGATCCCTTGCGCGATCTTCTTCGCGCGCTCGGGCCGGAAGTTGAAGATGTCGTCCATGAAGACGAGCTCCTTCACGCCGTAGCGCGTGACCAGGAGCTCGATCTCGGCCAGCACGTGCTCGGCGCTGCGCTCGCGGAACGTCTTGCCGTAGCTGTTGTGGCAGTACGTGCAGCGCCACGGGCAGGCGCGCGAGCTGAACATCGTCGCGAACTCCTTGTGCGCGTAGATGACGCCGCCGCGCGGCACGAGGTGGTACTTCGCGTGGTCGATCAGGTCCCAGGCGGGGAACGGCAGCTCGTCGAGCTTCGACGGGGGCGGACGGTCGGGGTTGTCGACCACCGTGCCGTCGGCCGCGCGCCACGAGAGCCCCTGGCACTCGGACCACTCCGTGCGGCCGTCGCGGATGCCCGCCAGGAGCTCGGCGAACGTGAACTCGCCCTCGCCGCGCACGACGAAATCGACGCTCGGATCCTTCAGCACGTCGCCCGCCGCGACGCTGGGGTGCGGGCCGCCGGCGACCACGATGGCGCCCGGGACGCGTTCCTTCACCAGCCTGGCGAGCGCGTGCATGCAGCCCGCCTCGTAGGTCATCGCCGACAGGCCGACGACGCGCGGCGCCAGGTGGACGAGCGCCTCGACAGCCTGCTCCGGCGTCCAGTCCTCGACCTTCATGTCGAGGACGTGCACGTCGTCGAACCCCTGATCGCGCGCGTTCGCCGCGATCATCATGATCCCCAGCGGATGGACGTGCGTGAACTGGGTGTAGGGGTGGTAGGTCTGGACGAGGGCCGTGCGCATGCGGGCTCCGTGATGGCGGAACGATCCTACTGCATCGCGGGAGCGCCCGTAAGGCGCGAGCGCGCGCTCAAGGCGTCCAGGTCGCTTCGAGCGCGTTCGTGAGGTTGAACGTGCTCGGCGTGCAGAACGCGGCCGCGTTGCGGTACCACACCTGGTACGTGCGCGTGCCCGGCGCGGCGATCATCCCCTGCACCGAGACCGGCTGCTGGCCGGCTCCCGGGAAGCTCGAGGCGCCACCCGCGTTCAGGCGCGTACCCAGGCGAACGATCGAGCCGCCCGCGCAGCGCAGGCCGTCGCCGAAGGCCACGCCCGCGCCGCCGGCCACGCGGTCCGTGCCCTGGAAGTAGAGCGCCGAGCTGTCGGGCATCTGCGAACCGCTCAGCACGAACGAATCGGCGCCCAGGCTGGAGATGCCGCCGGCGCGCAGCCGGCCTTCGAGGCCCAGGCTGTTGCGGCAGCCCGTGTCCAGCCCCGGCGTGCTGGAGTTGCCGCACGGGCAGGCCGTGCCGCTGCCGTCGCCGAAGCAGAAGAGGTCCACGCTGCTCCCGCCGATCTCGCGCACGAAGACGTCCGACGCACCGTTGAGGTCTGGCAGCACGAGGTTGCTGGCCAGGCTCTCGAATGCGACGCAGCGCCCGTCGGCCGAGATCGACGGGCTGCGCGACAGGTTGTTGGCCTGCGTCCCGGACGTGCTCAGGCTGATGCGTGTCGTCACGCCGGCCGCCAGGTCGCGCACGAACTGGTCCGTCGCGTTGTTGGTGTCCGCGGCCACGAGATCGGGCGCCGTGCTGTCGAACGCCGCGAAGCGGCCGTCGGCCGAGATCGAGTTGCCGAAGTCGCCGCTGGACCCCGAGGCCTGCGCTCCGCCGGTGGCCACGCTGACCCGCGTGGTCGTCGCCGCGGCGAGATCGCGAACGAACACGTCGAACTGCCCGTTGGTGTCGCCCGGGACGAGGTCCGGCGCGCCGCTGGTGAACAGGACGCGCGTGCCGTCGGCCGAGATCTCGCACCACGTGCCGCCGCCCGGGACGCCGGACAGGTTGACGCTCACCAGCGACGTGGTCCCCAGCAGCCGGTCGCGCAGGAACACGTCGGCCGTTCCGTTCGTGTCGCCCGGCACGAGGTTCGAGGCCCAGCTCTGGAAGGCCACGAAGCGGCCGTCCGCCGAGATCGAGGGGCGGTCGCCGAAGTTGTCGCCCTCGGCGCCGGCCGTCGACACGCTGATCCGCGTCGTCACGCCGGAGAGGCGGTCGCGCACGAACGTGTCCGTCATGCCGTTGGTGTCCCCGGCGACGAGGTTCGACGCGTTGCTGCGGAAGGCGATGTGGCGCGCATCGGCCGAGAGCACCGGGAAGTCGCTCAGGGCATCGCCCTGCACCCCGCCCGAACTCACGCTCTCGCGCGTCGTGATGCCCGTCAGCCGGTCGTGCACGAACACGTCGGAAGCCGCGTTGGTGTCGCCGGCGACGAGGTTGGTCGCGCGGCTCGTGAACGCCACGTAGCGCCCGTCGGCGGAGATCGCGCCGGGCGTGAAGCTCTCCGCGTCGCCCTGTGCGCCGCCCGTCGCCACGCTGACGCGCGTCGTCGTGCCTGCGACACGGTCGCGAACGAAGACGTCGGAGGCCGCGTTGGTGTCCCCGGCCACCAGGTCGGTCGCGTGGCTGGCGAAGGCGACGAACCGGCCGTCGGCGGACATGGCCGGCTTCGTGCTGCCGGCGTTGCCGAGCGAACCGCCGGGCGTGACGCTCACGGCGGTGGTGGACTGGGCCAGGGCGCCGACGCACGAGAACGCGAGGACCCCCAGCGTTGGCACGACGGATCCCGCGGGTGTCATGGATTGCACCTCCGATCCGATTCTACCGGTCACCGCGAGCCGCACGGTTGCGGCGCCGCCCTGCCGGCCCGGACGTGCGCGACCGCACAGGGAGCGAGGCGCGGGATGCCTGGGCGAAAGCGCACGTCCCGGACCTGGCCGGCGGCCTGGAGTCCGCATCGAATTCCCCTTTACTTCGAGTCAACCTGGAGCGGCAGGACGTCTACTGCCGGAACTTGGCCATCAAGGAGCCTCTCGCATGAACGCTTTCCTCCTCTCCACCCTCCTTTGTTCGCTTCCCACCGCAGGGGCATCGCCCGCCGCGTCCGGCGAGGATCCCGCGCTCTCGGCGGGCACGCTCGTCCTTCAGAAGCACTACGAGCGCGTGATCGCCGAGCTCGAGTCCCGTCCCGTCCCGGGCCTCACCGGCGCGCAGCGATCGGAGCGCGAGCGCTCGATCGACCTCCTGCGCGAGTACGCCGCGCGCGGACGGTTCGGCGTCAACGACCAGCCGGGCGCGCGCGTGCCGCTGTTCCAGGACAGCGCCGGAACGCGCTGCGCCGTGGCCGAGCTGATGCACTCCAGCGGCGAGCAGGAATTCGTCGGCCGGATCGCCGCGACGAACAACGACGCCTGGATCTGCGAACTCGAATGCGAGCCCGAGTTCCTCCGCTGGCTGGATCGCTGCGGACTCGATGTCGCGGAAGCGGCGCGGATCCACGGGCCTTCGAACCCCCGACCCGGGGGCGGTGGGGGCTCGTCGAACCCCGGTGCGGGCGGCGGCGGCGCCGGAGGGGGGACCGGCGGCGGTGGCGGTTCGGGCCCGATCCCCACGGGCGGACGGGGCCCCGGTAGCGGTTACAGCGGTCCGGGCGACATCAACCCCGGGCCCTCGACCGGTGCTCCCGGTACGCCTGCGCCCGCGGCCGGCCCGGCGACGGGTCGTCCCGGTCCGCCGGTCGCGAGCGGGCCGATGACCGGTCCCGGCGGCGCGGCGGGTACGGGCCGCGGAGCAGGTCCCAGCACGCTCAGCCTGACGACTGCCGACGACGACGGCTGGTGGCTGTGGTGGGAGTACAACAAGCTCGAATTCCTGCGCCCGAACCGGCTCGACTGGAGCCATCAGCCCATGACGGGCGACGATCCGGCGGAACTCCTCCGGCACGCCGCGGACGAAGCGCGCGGCGAGACGGTGCCGCTGTTCGAGGCCGCGCTGTCCAGCCCGGATGGGCTCGTGCGCGCCGCGGCCGTCGTGGCCCTCGGCCGCTCGGGAGACGAGCGCGCCGTCGAGCGCCTGCTGGGGTGCCTGTCGGATCCGAATGCGGAGGTCCGCGCCCGCGCGATCCTCGCGCTGGGCGCGACGGGTTCGTTCGAGGCGGCGCGGCACCTGCGCCAGATCGCGCGCACCGGTGCGGTCGAGGGCGAGCGCGAGCGCATCGTGCCGAACGCGCGCGGCCTGGCCATCGTGGGCATCGGGCTCCTGCGCGAGCAGGGCTTCGAGCCGTCGATCGACCTGGAGATCGCGCGCCTCGTGCGCGACCGCTCGTCGCAGTCCGACCACGAGCAGCTCGCGGTCGCGGCCATGGTCTGCCAGTCGCTGCAGCCCAGCGAGGCGTTGAGCGCGCTGGCGTTCGAGCTCGCCTCCGACGACAAGGAGTCGGCGCTCGTGCGCTGCCGCGCCACGGAAGCCCTGCGGGGCTGCACCGGCAGCGCGGTGCTCGCCAAGCTGCAGGATCTCCTGCACGGATCGCGCATGGACCTGCGGCGGTCGGCCGCGCTGGCGCTGGGCACCCTCGATCACGAGCTGGCCCTGCCTTCGCTGCAGACCGCGTACGAGGTCGAGGCCGAGCCGCTGACGCGCGGCTTCGTGCTGACGTCGATCGGACGCCGCGGATCGCCCGCCGCCCGCACGTTCCTGGAGAACGTGCTCGCCAAGGGCGAGAGCGGCCAGCGGCGCTGGGCCGCGCTGGGGTTGGGCTTGTGGGCCCGCGCGGCGCACGACGGCAGCGTCGCGACGGCGATTCGAGCGGCGCGCGAGCGCGAGAAGAACCGCGCGGTGCTCGGTGCCTACTGGCTGGCCCTGGGTCTGTGCGGGGACAGCGGCTCGGTGCCCGCGATCGCCGAGGCGATGGGCTCGGCGGGCGATCCGCGCGAGCGCACGTACGCCGCGACGGCCTTGGCCCTGGTCGGCGGGGACAGCGCGCGCCAGGCGCTGCTCGCGCGCCTGCCCCTGGAGAGTCAGGGCATGGTGCGCGGCTCGATCGCGGCGTCCCTGGGCGTGATCGGCGTGCCGGAAGACGCCGAGGCCATCCTGGCGGGCGTCGCGTCGGTCAAGGACGCGGGCCTGCAAGGCCTCGTGTCCGCGGCGGTCGCGTTCCACGGCAGCCCCGAGGCCTTGCACGCCCTGCTCGGCATCGCCAAGGCTCCGGGCACGTCGAGCGCGCGCCGGGCGGCGGTACTCGAGGGCCTGGGCATGATGCTCGCGCGGGCGACGCCGCTGCGCCTCAACGACGTGTCCCGCCAGGCGAACTACATGGTGTTCAGCGACTGGATGGGCGGGATGTTCGACACGACGCTCTGACCGCGCGCGCTGCTCGCGCGTCCGATCGGAGCCTGGACCGCCGCCGGCCTCTCACGGCCGGCGGCGTGCTTTCCTCCCCGTCCGGGGTGCGGGCGTGGTCCGCCGCCCGCGGGCGGCGCGCGAACCCTCGCGCGAGGGTATGCTCGAAGCACGACGGTCGGGTCGAGCCGCGGGAGCGCCGCGCGCCGCCGCCGTCCCTGCCCGAGATCCTCACCCTTGGCCCGCGTCGCCTTCATCGTCACCACCTGTCACGAGTTCGAGGGCATCAAGGTGCTCTCGGCGATCCTGAAGAAGCACGGCCACCAGGCCGACTGCTTCCTGCACAGCGAGGAGAAGGACTTCCACGGCGCGGTGCTCGCCTGGAAGCCGGACGTGGTCGGCATCTACGCCACGACCGGACAGGAGGCGTGGCCCTACGAGTACATCCGGCGCTGGAAGAAGAAGCTGCCGCACCTGAAGGTCGTGATGGGCGGGCCGCATCCCTCCCATGAACTCGAGCCGCTGCTGCACCAGGACGTCGTCGACGCGACGACGAAGGGCGAGGCCGAGTACGCGATGCTCGACCTCGTCAACGCCTGGGAGGCCGCGCGGCCGATCCGCGACATCCCCAACGTCGGCTGGCTGGGCGACGACGGCGTGCCGGTGCAGAACCCGATCCGGCCGGTGGTGCAGGACCTCGACACGCTGCCGTTCCCCGACGTCGACGTCTTCTACAAGTACCCGTTCCTGCGCTCGAAGCGGGTGATGCAGGTGCACGTCAGCCGCGGCTGCCAGAACTCGTGCACGTACTGCTCGGTCGGCCTGATGAAGAAGGACTGGGTGTCGGGCCGGCGCGGAGAGAAGTTCAACCGGCAGAAGTCGGTCGACTACGTGTGCGAGGAGATGAACGACATCCTGGCGCGCTACCCGCGCTTTCGGATGGTCAACTTCGGCGACGCGGCGCTCAACATGACGCGCGGCTGGATCGAGGAGTTCGCCGAGAAGTGGCCCAAGCGCGTGGGTCTGCCCTTCGCCTGCAACATCAACATCAACTACCTGAAGGAGAGCGACATCGTCGCGCTCAAGCGGGCCGGTTGCGTCAGCGTGCAGTTCGGCCTGGAGTCGGGCAGCGAGAAGATCCGCCTCGAGGTCTACAAGAAGGGCTACACCGACGACATCGTCTACTCGATCCCGAGGCTGCTTCGGAAGCACAAGATCACCTACCGCACGAACAACATCATGGGGTCGCCGGCCGAGACGCTGGAGGACATGTTCGAGACGGCGCGGGTCAACAAGCGGATCAAGCCGAACGGCTGCACGGTGCTGATCTACCGGCCGTTCAAGTCGACGGTGCTGGGGCAGGAGGACTACGAGCTCGGGCGCGTCGACCTGGGCAAGGACATCGGCCCGTCGATCCAGAACGACTCGATGATGCGCCGCGACGACCTGCGCGAGGTCGTCAACCTGCAGAAGCTGTTCAACGTCGCGGTGTACATGCCCGGCGGCGAGGCGCTCGTGCGCAGGCTCATCCGGATGCCGCGCAACCCGGCCTTCGACTTCACGCTCTTGGCGTTCCTCTGGTACCAGCACGCCGTCGTGTCGGGCTACGGGATGCTGGACGACTTCAAGCTGGGCCTGAAGAACGTGCGCCAGGTGTTCGGCAAGTCGGGCCCGCAGACGCGCCGCAGCTTCCTCGACACGATCGACACCGGCGGGGAAGCGGCGATCCGCTGAGCGGAACGGACGCGCACCTCCGGATCCGTTGACCGCGAGCGCGGGCGCAGCACTATCCTGACGGCCGCATGTCCGGGGAGTCCGAGCGCCGCGCCGAAGCGGCCCGCGCGTGGGTCGGTCCCGCGCTGTGGGCAGCGCCGGCGCTCGCGCTCTCGCGCGCGGCGGTCGTGTTCGCGATGGACCATCTCGTCCGCGGGCACGATCCGTCGATGGCGCGCTGGCGCGTGGCGGAGCGCCTGCCGTGGGTCAGCGCGTGGGCGCTCGCCACGGCCATCGCGTGCGCGTGGATGCTCGCTCGCTCGCGACGATCCCGAGCCGCTTCGGGGCTCGCGTGGCTCGCCAGCGTTGCGCTGTGCCTGGGCGTGCTCTCCGGCTGGCCGTTCGACGATCCGTACCACATCCCGGCCGTCGATTCGGCGCGCGGGGCGTCCGCGCTCGGCGTGCTGACGATCGTGGCGCTGGCCGTCGTCGCGGGCCTCCGGCGTCTCGTGCGCGCCGAGGACGCGGAGCGGAGATTCCTGGCGCGCCCCGGGCCCGTGGCAGTCGCCGTCCTCCTCCTCGTGTCGCTGCCCCTCGCGGCTCACTGCAGCGACGGCCGACCCGGAGAGACGATGACGGTGCGCGAGGTCGTGCGCGATCTCGTCATCGACACCGAGGCTTGGGCCATCGAAACCGCACGCACGGACGCGCCGCCGCGCGCCGGATCGATCACCCCCGCCATCGAGTTCCGGTTGGACGTGGGGGAGATGCCGGCCATCGTGATGCCGCCGCCGTGCCGTCTCACGATCGAGATCGATTCGGGCGAGGAACCGCTCCTCTTCCGCGCGGCGGCGGGTTGCGATCTCAGCGTGCCTGCGCGGTTCCCTGACGTCGGCGCCGCGCCGCGCATCGGCATGAGCATCCGGATCGACGGTGCCGTCGTGCTCGAGCACCACCGGCAGCCGTGGGCCGGCGAGGAGCGCGAACGGGCCGTGTGGGCGCGCCTGGGGGGCGCGGATGGCGTGACGATCACCGGCCGGCGCCGCGTGACGTTCGAGACGACGCTCGAAGGCCCCGCCGGCGATGGCCCGCTGCTCGTCGGCTTCGGCGGCGTGTCGCTGGTGCGCAGCCGCGAGCGCGCGCGCGAACGCGCCAGCGCGGAGCACCCGAACATCGTCCTCGTCGTCATGGACACGCTGCGCGCCGACCGCACGTCGCTGCACGGCCCTTCCCGCCCGACGACGCCGCGCCTCGACACGCTCGCCGCGCGCGGCCTTGCGTACACGGACGCCTACGCGACGTCGAGCTGGACCTGGCCTTCGACGGCCTCGATCCTCACGGGCCTGGAGCCCGAGGCGCACGGCGTCGTCTCCGACACCGCGTGCTACCTCTCCAACGAACTGGAGACGCTGGCCGAGGTGTTGCAGCGCAACGGCTACAGCACCGCGGCGTTCTCCGGGAACCCGCTGATCGCTCCGCACCGCAACTTCGACCAGGGCTTCGAGACCTTCCTCGTCTCGCCCGACCGCTTCCTGACGTCGGACCAACTGATGCCCGACGCCCTGCGCTGGCTCGACGCGCACGCTGCGACGCGTTTTCTGCTCTACGTGCATCCGGTCGATCCGCACGAGATCCACCGCGCGCGGCGCGAGGACCTCGCGCGTTTCGCGGGGCCGCCGCCGGAGGGCGCGACCGAGCACATGCTGAACGAGTACGCCGACCGTCTCCTCGCCGGCGAGGGCCGCACGGCGGACGGCGGCTGGGACCCCGGTCTCGTGGTTCCCGCGGAACACCTCACCTGGATGGACGCGGCCTACGACGCGGCCGTCGCCAGCGGCGACCACTGGCTCGGACAACTGCTCGACCGGATCGAGTCGCTGGGCCTCTCCGCGAACACGTTGATCGTGTTCACGAGCGATCACGGCGAGGAGTTCCTGGAGCATGGGCACTTCAAGCACGGCCAATCGCTCCATCCCGAGCTCGTGCACGTGCCGCTCGTCCTCGCCGGGCCTGGCGTCGCCGCCGGCCGGCACGTGGACCTCGCCGTCTCGAACCGGCACCTGGGGCCGACGCTCGCGCGCGCGGGCGGCGCGGCCCTGGCGTCGGCGGACGCGATCGACCTGTTGCGACCCGACGCGGTACGGAGGGAGCCGATCTTCACGAGCGTCGAGACCGGCTGGTGGCGGGGCCGGAGGGACGTCGGGGTGCGCGGCCTGCGCGCCGACGGTTGGTCGGCGCACTACCAGCGCGATCCGCTGCGCCTCGATCCCCAGGCGGCCCTGGCCGAGGGTCGCGTGCTCCTGTTCGACCTGTCCCGCGACGCGGCGGAGCAGATCGACGTGTCGGCGTCCGAACGCGAGCGGGCCTTGGGCTACGTGCGCTTGCTGGATCAGCACGAAGAGCGGCTCGAAGCGCTGCGTCCGCGCTCGGTTCTTGCCGGCCGGGGAACGCACGAACTGCTGCGCGCGACGGGCTACGCGGGCGACGGGCGCTGAGGCGCGCTCCAGCAAACGCCGGCGCGGCGCCGTTGGATCCCGCCGGACGCACGTGACAGGATGTGCGCCGTCCGAACCCGGAGGTCCCATGCTGCTCCCGATCGTCTGTCTCGCGTTGTCCGCCGCCGATCCGGTCCCCGTGCCTTCGCGCATCGAGGACGTGACCGTGTACCCGATCTCCGCGCTGGTCCGGCGTTCCGCGGCCGTTCCGGGCCCGGGGACCTACCTCGTGCGCGGGCTGCCGCATTCGCTCGATCCGGCGAACGTGCGCGTGAAGTGCGACCGCGGCGCCGTGGTGACGGTCGAAGTGCGCTCGCGCCTGCAGGAAGCGGCCTCCAGCGAACGGATCGAGGCCCTGCGCGCGCGCCTGGACGCCGCGCGGCGCGAACTGCGCGTGGCGGAGGACGAGGTGAAGACCGCGCTGAACCAGGTGCAGTTCGCGACGGAGATGCTCAAGATCGAGGCGACCGTCCAGCGCGAGGACACGCGCGCGGGGCGACCCGCTCCGGATGCATGGGAGGCGAGTTGGGTCTACGTGACGCGCAAGATCGCCGCCGCACGCACCGCCCAGCGCGAGGCGGAGCTGGCCTTCGACGCGAAGTCGCGCGCGGTCAAGGAGATCGAGCAGGAGCTCGGCCGCCTGCAGTCGGGCGAGGCGGTTCCGGTGCGCGACGTGCTGGTCGCCGTCGAGGGCGCAGGGACGACGCGCCTCGACCTGGAGTACCTCGTGGGCGGCACCGGCTGGACGCCGCTCTACGAGCTGCGCGCGGCGAGCAGCCTCGACAAGGTGACGCTGGCCTACCGCGCGCAGGTCCGCCAGCAGACGGGCGAGGACTGGGACGGCGTGCAACTCGCCCTCTCGACCGCGCAGCCGCAGCGCGGCGCGCAGGGGCGCGATCCCGATCCGATCTGGCTGTCGCTGTGGGCGCCGGAACCGCCCGCCACGGCGACTGCGCGCCCGTCACGAAAGGCTGCCGGGCGCCTGGAGTCCCTGGGCTACGACAGCGGCGAGGCCAACAAGGCGGCGGACCGCGCCCAAGCGCCGCAAGAGAGCTTCGCTACCGTCGAGAGCCAGGGCCTGTCCGTGCGCTTCCAGCTGCCCCGCCGCGAGACGGTGCAGTCCCGGTCCGAGCCGACGTCGGTGCTGATCGGGCAGGCGGACCTCGCCGCCGGCGCCGAGCGCTACTGCTCGCCCGCGCTCGACACGACGGTGTGGCTGCGTGGCAAGGCCATGAACACGAGCGAGTGGTCGCTGCTACCGGGCCAGGCCTCGGTGTTCCTCGGCCAGGACTTCCTCGGTCGCGCGGACATCGACCTCGTGCAACCCGGCCAGGAGCTGACGCTGCATCTGGGCGCCGATCCGTTCCTCTCCGTGGAGCGCACGCGCACGCAGGATCTCGCCAAGGGTCCGGGGTTCCTCTCCTCGCGCGCCTCGCAGGTCGACGGTTGGCGGATCCAGTTGAAGAACCACGGCGCGCCGACGAGCGCCAAGGACGGGGCCGTCGACGTGATCGTGCGCGAGGCGTTGCCGCGATCGCGCGACGAGCGCATCAGCGTCGAGATGACGAAGGCTGAGCCCAAAGTCTCCGCCGACGAGCGCTGGAAGCAGGACCGCGAGGAGAAGGGGATCCAGACCTGGGTCGTGCGCGTGCCCCGCGGCGGCGAGACGAACATCGTCTGGGAGAGCACGGTCAGCTATCCCAAGGACGCGCGCGTCGTCAGCGAGTGACGCCGGTAGGCGCCGTGCCTCGAATCGACGGCGCCGCTTGCCATCCTGCATGGGGCTCGGGCACGCTCTGTGGCCTCATGTCCGCACCGCGACCTCTCCGCCTCGCCCTGCACGTCTTCGCCGTCCTGTGCCTCACCGCCTGGACCGCGATCGCGAGCGAGGATCGCCTCCACGTCGTCGTCCTGCACACCAACGACATCCACGGCCAGGTCCTGCCGCGCAAGGCGACCTGGCTCAAGCGCGCGGACCCGCCGATGGTCGGCGGGCTGCCGCGCGTCGCGGCGTGCGTGAAGCGCGTGCGCGCCGAGGTCGAGGCCGCCGGCGGAGCGGTGCTCGTCGTCGACGGCGGCGACTGGTTCCAGGGCACGCCGGAGGGGCTGATCGACGGCGGCCTCGGCTTCGTGAACGCGCTGGCGGGCGTCGGCTACGACGCGCTGTGCGTCGGCAACCACGAGTTCGACCACGGCATTCCCAACCTCGTCGACCTGATCCGGAAGAGCGCGCTGCCCGCCGTCGCGGCCAACCTCGACGAGCGCACGAACGGCCGGCGTGTCGAGTGGGTGCCGCCGTGGCGCCTCGTCGAGCGCGGCGGGCTGCGGATCGCGCTCGTCGGCCTCGTCACGCCGGCGACGCCGGAGATCACGCACCCCGACGCGCAGACGCTGATCTTCGTCGATCCGGCCGAGGCATTGGCGCGCGTGAAGCAGGAGCTCGTGCAGGGCGTCGACTGGATCCTGCCGCTGACGCACCTGGGCATCGGCGACGACAAGGCATTGGCGCGCGCGCATCCGGACCTCTCGCTGATCGTGGGCGGGCATTCGCACACGTTCCTCAAGGAAGGCGAGCGCGAGGGTTCGACGCTGATCGTCCAGACGGGCGCGAAGGCCTCCGCCGTCGGGCGCGTCGACTTGTGGTTCGACCGCGCGACGCGCAAGGTCGTCGAGAGCCGCGCGACGCTGATCGACCTCGACACGGAGCCCGCTCCTTCCGAAGGCGTGCAGCGCGTCGTCGAGGCCTGCGCGGACCTCGTGCGGCGCAGCGACGCGCGCATGTCCGAGGTCATCGGCGAACTGGCCGGGCCGCTGACGCGCGCCAAGGACCCGCTGGCGTCCTCGCCGGCCGGCAACTTCCTGGCGGACGCGGTGCGCGCGCACGGCGTGGCCGACGTCGGCATCATGAACCGCGGCGGCATCCGCGCGGATCTCGAGGCCGGGCCCGTGACGCGCCGCATGGTGTTCGAGATCGCACCCTTCGAGAACAACCTGACCGTGCTGACGATGACCGGCGCCGAGCTGTGGTCGATGGTGCAGCGCGCGGTGGAGGGCAAGGGACACTCGGGGATCGAGGTCAGCGGGGTCGTGCTCGACGTCCACGTCGAGGCCGAGGGCCAGTGGCGGCTCACCGGCGTGGAGGTCGGGGGCCAACCCCTCGACCGCGCGCGCGACTACCGCGTCGCGACGAACTCGTTCCTGGCGGACGGCGGAGACGCCTACGCGCCCAAGGCTCTGCCGGGACCGCGCCGCAAGGACGATCCGATCCTGATCCGGGATCTGCTGGAGCAGGTCTTCGTGCACAAGAAGTGCGTCGTGCCCAGCGCCGAGAACCGCTACCGCGTGACGAGGAACCCATGATCGCCGCGTTGCTGGCCGCCGCGCTCGCGCTGGGCGCCGCGGATCTCGATGCGCTGCAGAAGAAGCTGCGCTCGAGCGACCAGGCCGATCGCCGCGCCGCGGTGCAGGAACTGGCGGCCCTGAAGAGCAAGGAGGCCTGGAGCCTCGTGATCGGCGCGCTCAAGGATCCCGCGCCGATGGTGGCCGACGAGGCCGAGATCCAGGTCGCAGCGATCGACGTGCCCGCCGTGCTGGGGGAGCTGCTCGGCCGTTCGGGCCTGAACGCGAGCGACCCGTGGGTGCAGGTGCGCGCCGCGGGAGCCTTGGGCTCGATCGCGATTCCGGTCGAGGCCAGCGCGCTGACGGGGACGCTCTCGGACAAGGACGCGGAGGTGCGCCGGACGCTGTGCGCCAGCATCGAGTCGCTCGCGCGCAACGGGAAGCTCGTCCTGGACAAGAGCGGCCGGCTCGTGGCCGCGCTCGACAAGCTGCGGCGCAAGGACGATGACGCGGCCGTGCGCGCCGCGGCGACGCTGGCGCGCGAACACGTCGGAGACGATCCCAAGGGCGAGGTCCTGATCGAGGCCTCCAAGGATGCCTCAGCCGAAGTGCACTGCGCACTGGCCGCCATCCTCGCCGCGCGCGGCGGTCCCGACGTCGCGATCGCGCTCGCGGGCCCGGCCCGGCATCCGTCGGTCGCGGTGCGCGCGCAGGTCGTGCGCTCGCTGGCCGAGTTGAAGAACGGCGCCGCCGCGGGCCTCTTGGTCGAGATGCTGGAGCGCGAGAAGAACAGGCGCCTCGCCTGGACGATCGGCGATCTGCTCGAAGCGTGGAGCGGCATCCGCGGCGGACGCGACGCCGCGATCTGGCGCGGCTGGTACGAGAAGCTCGGGGCGGACTGGAAACCGTCGACGGGCAAGTCCGCGGCACCGCGCGGGGACACGGGCACCGCCGTGCTGTACGGCATGCCGCTCCTGTCGGACAACCTCGTGATCCTGGTCGACCTCTCCGGATCGATGTGGCAGGAGCGCGAAGGCGGGGTGACGCGCAAGCAGGCGGTCGACGCGGAACTGCGCAGGACGCTCGAGTCGCTGCCGCCGGAGTCCCGCTTCAACTTGATTCCGTACACCGGCGCCCCGATCCCCTGGGAGAAGTCGCTCGTGCCCGCGACGCCGTCCAACGTCAAGCGCGCGCTGGCCTTCTTCGAGGGCTGCAAGGCGACGGGCCAGGGCAACTTCTGGGACGCGGCCATGCTGGCGCTGGAGGATCCGGGCGTCGACACGCTGCTCGTCCTGTTCGACGGCGCGCCGACGGGCGGACGCCGCTGGAACATCGACCTGATGGCGGACCGATTCGCCGAGCGCAACCGGTTCCGGCACGTCGTGCTCGACGCGCTGATCTTCGACGCCAAGCGCGGGATCGAGACCCGCTGGAGGAAGTTCGCGGAAGCCACCGGCGGCCGCGTGCAGCCGATCGACCTCTAGCGCGGCGGCGTGCGGCGGTCGCCCGGCGCGCGGCGAGCCGTTAGACTCCGCGGCCCTCGCCACGGCGCGCGACCCCCGACGCGCGGACGTCACCACGAGCATCCGCGATGACCCAAGACCCGAAACTCGAACTGGGACCGGCCGAAGTTCTCCCCAACGGCAAGGCGACCTGGCGCTCCGGCGAGGGCGTCGCGCTGATCACACTCTCGAACCCGCCGGCAAACGGGTACTCGCATGAGATGATGCGCGACCTGGACGAGGCCGTCCTGCGCGCGCGCTTCGACGACGCCGTGCAGGTGATCGTGCTGGCCGGGGCGGGCGAGAAGTTCTTCTGCGCCGGCGCCGACATCGCGATGCTCCACGCGATCACGCCGACGTTCAAGTACCAGTTCTGCCTGCACGCCAACGAGACGCTGCTGCGCCTCGAGCACACGCCCAAGCTCGTGATCGCGGCTCTGGGCGGCCACTGCGTCGGAGGGGGCCTCGAGATCGCCCTCGCCTGCGACCTGCGCGTCGCGCGCAAGGGCTCGGGCAAGTGCGGGCTGCCCGAGGTCGCGCTGGGCGTCCTGCCCGGCACGGGCGGCACTCAACGGCTCGTGCGCGTCGTCGGCAAGAGCCGCGCGATCGAGCTGATGGCCAGCGGGCGCCTGCTCTCCTACGAGGAGGCGGCGGAGCTGCGCCTCGTGGACGAAGTGCGCGAGGCCGCCGGCGACGCAGAGTTCCTCGCCGGGGTCGTCGCCTACGCGCGCACGTTCTGCGCACCGTCCCGCGCAGCGCTGTCGGTCGGCCTGATCAAGCGGGCCGTGCAGACGGGCGCCGAGATCCCGCTGGAGTCCGGCCTCGCGCTCGAGCGCGAGCTGCAGGCACGCCTGTTCGCCAGCCAGGACGCGCGCGAGGGCGTCGCGGCGTTCGTCGAGAAGCGCGCGCCGCGCTTCGAGGGGCGCTGATGCAGGTCGTGCACATCCCCGAGCACGGCGCTCCGTCCGTGCTGCGCGTCGTGGACCTCTCCGTTCCCGAGCCCAAGCCCGGCGAGGTGCTCGTGCGCATGCTCGCGGTCTCGGTCAACCATCTCGACCTGTGGTCGCGGCGCGGCATGCCCGGCGTGAAGCTGCCGCTGCCGCTGATCCCCGGCTGCGACGGCACCGGCGAGGTCGCGAAGCTGGGCCCCGGCGTGACGGGGCCGCCGGTCGGCACGCGCGTGCTGGTCGAACCCGGCTACAGCTCGGGCAAGTCCGCGCACGACCTCGCCGGCAACGATCATCTCTCCGACGACTACCAGGTGCGCGGCGAGCACTTCGACGGCCTCGCGCGCGAGTTCGTCGCGATCGAGGCGCGCTTCGTGCAGCCGCTGCCCGCCCGCGTCGATCCCGTGCAGGTCGCGGCCGTGCCGCTGGTGTTCCTGACCGCTTGGGGCATGCTGGTCACGCGCGCGCAGGTGCGCCGCGGCGAGAGCGTCCTGGTGATCGCCGGGACGAGCGGCGTCGGTTCGGCGGCGATCCAGATCGCCAAGGAGCGCGGAGCGCGCGTGGTCGCGACCGCCGGTTCGGAGAAGAAGCGAGCGATGTGCCGCGAACTCGGCGCCGACGAGGCGATCGACCACCACGACCCCGACTGGCCCAGGGCGGCGCGCAAGGCTTGCGGCCCGGGCGGCGCCGACGTCGTCGTCGAGCACGTCGGCCCGGCCACATGGGCCGGATCGATGCGCGTGCTGGCGCGCAACGGGCGCCTCGTGACCTGCGGCGGGACGACGGGGCCGACGGTCGAGGTCGCGCTGCCGCACCTCTTCATCAAGAACCAGTCGGTGCTCGGCTCCACGATGGGGCCGCGCAACGCGTTCCCCCAGATCCTCGACCGCGTCGCGCGCGGCGTGTACCGCCCGGTCGTCGACCGCGTGATGCCGCTCTCGCAGGTGCGGCAGGCTCACGAACTGCTGGAAGCGCGCGACGTGATCGGGAAGATCGTGCTGACCCCCGGATCCTGAGGTCCGAGCCATGACGATGAACGCGAAGGAGATGAAGCGCGCCGCCGTGCTGGGCGCGGGGACGATGGGCCACGGGATCGCGCACGTCCTGGCGCAGGCTGGGATCGAGACGCGCTTGTACGACGTGGCCGATGCCGCCGTCGAGAAGGGCCTCTCCGCCGTCCGCGGCAACCTCCAGAAGGGCGTGGACAAGGGCAAGGTCACCGCCGCCGACCGCGACGCGACGCTGGCGCGCCTCAGCGGGACGGCGAAGTTCGACGAAGCCGTCGCCGGGGTCGAACTCGTGATCGAGGCCGTTCCCGAGAAGCTCGACTTGAAGCAGCAGATCTTCGAGTCGCTGGGGCGGCGCCTGGGCGCCGACGTCCTGCTCGCCACGAACACCAGCTCGCTGTCCATCGGGCGCATCGCCGCCGTCACCGCACATCCCGAGCGCGTCGTGGGCATGCACTTCTTCAACCCCGTGCACATCATGAAGCTGCTGGAGGTCGTCGAGACCGACAGGAGCTCCGGAGCGGCCGTCGCGGCGGCGATGGAGCTCGGCGTGCGCCTGGGCAAGGACCCGATCCGCGTGAAGGACGCGCCGGGCTTCGCCAGCTCGCGCCTGGGGATCGCCATCGGTCTCGAAGCCATCCGCATGGTCGAGGCCGGCGTCGCGTCGGCCGCCGACATCGACAAGGCGATGAAGCTCGGCTACGGCTTCCCGATGGGGCCGCTGGAGCTGACCGACCTCGTCGGGCTCGACGTGCGCCTGTCGATCGCCGAGTACCTCTCCAAGGAGCTCGGCGAGCGTTTCGCGCCGCCCAATCTCCTGCGCGACAAGGTGGCGCGCGGCGAGCTCGGCAAGAAGACCGGCAAGGGCTTCCATGAGTGGAAGACCTGAGGCGGGCACGCAGCGGCTCGCGCCGGTTCCGCCCGCGCGCTTCGTCCTGCCGCGCGCGCACCGCGGCGTGCTGTCGTCCGAGGACCGCACACGCACGCTCGCCGTCGCGCGCGAGCTGCTCAGTACGCCGACCGCGCCGTATTTCGAGGACGGCGTGCTGGCCGTCGTGCGGCGATTGGCCGGCGCCATCCCGGGCGTCCGCATGCGCGCCGACGCGCACGGCAACCTGATCGTGCTCGGGTCGGCGCGCGCGCGGCGCGGCCGGCGCACGCTGGTGTTCAGCGCGCACCTCGACCACCCGGGCTTCCATGTCCTGCCGGGACGCGGCGCGACCCCGCGGGTCGAACTGCACGGCGGCGTTCCCGCGCGCTTCCTGCCCGGGGCAGCGCTGCGCTTCCACGATGCGCGCACAGGCCGCGCGCTGGCGACCGCGCGCATCCGTTCGGCCGCCGAGCGAGAGGACCGCAGCGTGGCCGCCGAGCTGGCGGGCGTGCGCGGAGCGGTCCGTCCCGGATCGTTCGGCGTCTTCGACCTGACCGACGGCTTCGTGCGCGGCACGCGCCTGCAATCGCGCGTGTGCGACGATCTGCTGGGCGCCGTCGCGATCCTGGTGACGCTCGACCGGCTGGCGCGCGCCGGTCACGCGCATCCGGTCGCCGGCGTGTTCACCCGCGCGGAGGAGACCGGATTCGTCGGCTGCATCGGCCTGCTGGAGGCGCGCGCGCTGCCGCCGGACAGCGCCGTGATCGGCCTGGAATGCTCGCCGCGCCGCGCCGCCGCGCGGGTCGGGCACGGGCCGGTGCTGCGCGTGGGCGACCGCCAGTCGGTGTTCGACCCCGAACTCTCGCACCTCCTGCAGACGGCGGCCGGCGCCCTGAAGTCCGACTGCCCCGGGTTCCTCGTGCAGCGCGCGCTGATGGACGGCGGTAGCTGCGAGTCCACCGCCTACAACGCCTGGGGCGTGCCCGCCGGCGGCGCGTGCCTGGCGCTGGGCAACTACCACAACTGCGGTCCGGGCGAGCGCATCGCCGCCGAGTTCGTCGACTGGAACGATCTCGAGGGGCTCGTGGCCCTCTTGACCCGGGCGGCGTCCGAGTTCGCGCGGGAGGGAACGCGGACTGGAATCCGCGACCGGCTCCTGCGTAACTACGCGCGCGAGTCACGGCGGCTCGCGGCCTCGTCGCGGCGCCTGCGCGCCGGCGGCGTCCGATCGAGAGGAGAGGTCCGGACATGAGCGACGCGAAGTGGGGGGACGAGGGCGAAGCCGCGCCGAAGAAGCGTGTGCCGACGTGGCTGTGGTTCTGCGGCGGCGGGTGCCTGCTCGCCAGCATCCTGGCCGTCGTGGCCCTGGGTTTCGTGTTCTCGGAGGTGAAGACGTGGAAGGACGGCGATCAGCAGTTGCCCGCACTGGCGAAGGCGCTGCCGTTCGATGAACTGCCGCCCGAACTCGAATTCCAGTTCGCGATCCGCTTCCCGTTCGACTGGTTCATCTTCAGCGATTCGCGCGGGTTCGTGCTGTGGTTCTTCGTCGCGCCCCCCGGCCAGGCCGCCGAATTGCGTCGCACGATCCTCAACCCCGAATCGGACGGCGGGTTCATGGGCATGGGCGGGCGCCAGGACACGCAGGCCGCCACCGTCGCCGTCCAGGGGCGCGAACTGCGCGGCGTGCGGTTCTACCAGGGGGCCGGATCCGGCGGGGAGTCCGGCGCGGGTGCGAACCAGGAGGGGAATTCCATCCTGCTCGAGGTCGGACCGGAGGACGGCGACGGCGTGGTCGTGATGCAGATCCTGCGGCCATCGTCCCGCGAGGCGATCACGGACGAGGACGTGCGCATGATCCTGAAGCCGTTCCATGTCGGACCCGACCGCTGAAGCCCGGCCGTCGCGCCTCACGGGCGGCTGCCTCGTCGGCATCGCCCTGGGGCTGATGCTGCTGGCGGTCGCGGCCGCGTTCCTCTTGATGGGTCACGGCAAGCCCATCGACGGCAGCGCGCAGATGCGCACGGTCTTCGGCGTCGACGCGCTGCCTCACGGCCTTCAGGTCGAGCAGGCCGTCGAGATGGCCAGCGGCGAGAAGCTGGTCGTGTACTCCGTGCCGGGCCGGTCCGCGGAAGCGCCCGCGCCGCCCGTGCCCGACGAGGCCGACGACGCAGACGAGGCGCCGCGCTTCGACTGGTCGGCGGTCGAGATTCCGCCGGCGCGGGACGCACCGCGGCAGGCAGCCTTCCTCTTCGTGCCCAAGGCGAACGGTCATGCCGTGATCCGCGACATGATCCGCAGCCTCCGCGGCCAGGACCTGCGCGAACTGGATTCCGGGGGCGGGACGGTGCTGATCGAGCGCGGCAAGCTGGACTTCCGCGGCTGGGACTCCGATTGGGTGCACCTGCGCACGTTCGAGCGCGGCGGCACGTTCCGCGACACGCTGCGGCTCTCGCTCTCGACGCCGGACGCGCCGTGCGTCCTGACGGCGACCTGGCCGCGCGGATCGGCGGGCTCGATCCAGGTGCTCGAGGCGTTGATCAGCCCGCTGCGCTCGGGGGGCTGAGCGCCTCGTCCAGGAGTTCGGCGATGTGCAGCACGCGCACGTCGAGCCCCGCGCGCCGCACGCCGCCGCTCCACTGGAGCTGGCAGCCGGGGTTGGCGGTGACCAGCGTTCGCGCCGCGCTTCGCCGCAGCGATTCGAGCTTGGGTGCGAGCACCCGGGCCGCGTCGTCGGGGCGTGCCAGCGAGTAGATGCCCGCGGAGCCGCAGCAACCCTCGGCGTCCGGCATCTCGACCAGCTCGAGGCCCGGGATGCCGCGCAGGATCAGGCGCGGTTCGCTCCGCACGCCCTGCCCGTGCGCGAGGTGGCAGGGATCGTCCCACGTGACGCGCATGGGGCGAGCCGGGGCGGACTGCAACGCGCTGGACAGGCCCTGCGCGCCCGGGCCAGCCGCCAGGAACTCCGTCAGGTCGCGCACGCGCGCGGACAGGCGCGCGGCTCGCGCGCGCTGCGCCGCGTCGGCCGGAAACTGGTGGGCGAGATCCTTGAGGTGCGAGCCGCAGCCCGCGCTGTTCACGATCAGCGGCAGCGGCGCGCCGTCCGCGTCGACCAGCCGCTCGAACGCGTCCAGCGTCTCCAGGGCGAGCGCGCGCGCGCCGGCTTCCTCGCCGTTGTGCGCGTGCAGCGAGCCGCAGCACATGTGCTCGCGCGCCACGTGCACGTCGAAGCCAGAGCGCGCCAGCACGCGCGCCGTCGCGCGGTTCGTGCGGCCCAGGAGCTCCGGCATGACGCAGCCCTCGAGCAGCGCCACCGCGCCCAGTCGCTTTCCGGCGGCCGGCGTCGTCACGGCGAGGCGGGCGCGCTCGCCGGCGGGCGGGATGGTGGGGGCCTCGCGCAGGCGCCGTCCCGCCGGGCCCAGCAGGCTGGCTGCCAGGCCGGCGACGCCCGTGACCTGCGCCCAGCGGCCGAGGGTCGTGAACACGCGCAACGCGCCGCGATCGCGCAGGAGGAGGTCGAACCCGATGCGGCGGGCCAGCGTCGCGAGCGCGCCGCGTTGCCGCACCGGCTCGAGCGATCCGCGCGCGTGCTCCATCATCCGTCCGAACTGCACGCCGCTCGGGCACACGCTCTCGCAATTGCGGCACAGGAGGCAGAAATCGAGCTCCTCGGCGTAGTCGGCGTCGGGCTCGATGTGACCCTCGGCCAGCGCGCGCATCAGGTGGATGCGGCCGCGCGGGCTCGAAGGCTCGGCGCCGGTCAGGCGGTACGTCGGGCACGCGTTGAGGCACAGGCCGCAGTGGATGCAGTCGAGGCTGCGTGTGTAGTCGACGAGCTGCCGGGGATCGCGCAGGTCCATCGCTACCACCCCGCTCCGAGCCGGTCGGGCTCCCACAGGCCGGCGGGATCGAGCGCGAGTCGGATGCGGCGCATCAGCGCCTGACCCGCGGGCGGGCCGCCGCGCAGATCGACGCGCGCCCGCAGGTGCGCGTCGAGGCCGCGCCAGTGCACGCGCGCGCCGGCGGCACGCATGCGCGCGGCGATCGACTCGACGCTTGCGGCGTCCAACGGGCGGATCCAGGCGTCGAGCGTTGCGATCCCCGGGTGAACGAGGACGCGCAACTCCAGGCCGCCCTCACGCGCTGCCGCGGCCAGCGCGTTCCAGACGCGCGCCAGGTCGCCCGGCAATGCGGCGACGCGCAGATGCGGCCAGCCGTCGGAGGCGCGCTCGAGTCCGGCCAGGGAACTCCACAGCGAAGCCACGCGCGGCTCCGGTCCGGAACCGGGCTCGGCGTCGAGGATCCGCGCTTCGTGCAGGTCGCGGCGCAAGGCCCGCACGTGCTCGGGCAGCACGTCCGCGCGCGCGCCGAGCAGCACGGCGACCTGGTACGCCGCGGAGGACTCGCGCGGGGCGAGATCGTGCACCAGGACGGCGTGCGGAGCGTGCGGCGGTGCCAGGGCCCGGCGCGCGAACGCCAGGCTCGCCTCGGGCGTGGCGGCGTCCAGCAGCGCGATCGCCCGCGCCTCGGGCTGGGAGTGCAGGCGCAGCGAGGCCTCGACGATCATCCCCAACGTGCCGTGCGCGCCGGTGTGCAGCCGATGCACGTCGTAGCCGGTCACGTTCTTCACCAGGCGGCCGCCGCTCGCGGCCACCGTGCCGTCGGCCATGAGCACGCGCATGCCGAGCACCTGGTGCCGCACGGGTCCCAGGCGCAGGCGTTCGACTCCGCTCTGGCCGCTCGCGAGGACGCCGCCCAGCGTGGCGCCTCCCGGATCGGGGACCTGCGGCGACAGGTGATGGCCGTGCGCCTCGACCGCCGCCGCGAGCTCGCTCCAGGGCGTGCCGGCGCGCGCGGTGATCGTTCCGTCGCCGGGTTCGTACGCGACGATGCCGCGCAGGGCGAGGGACGAGAGCCGGAGCGCGCGGTCGGAGGGGGGAGCGGTCCAAGCCAGCTTCGAACCCGCGCCGCAAGGCACCAGCGTGCGCTGCTCGCGCGCGGCCTCGCGGACGAGGTGCGCGGCCTCGTCCACGCTCGCCGGCTGGAGTTGCGACGCCATCATCGTGCGCTCGGCCGCGGCGCGCCGCGCGCGCGCGTCTCCATGCAGGCCCGCACCGGCAGCAGCTTGCCGGGGTTCATGCGGCGTTCGGGGTCCCAGGCCTCGCGCAGGCGGCACATCGCGGAGAGATCGTCCGGCGTGAAGGCCCACTCCATCGCCGCCAGCTTCTCGAGACCCACGCCGTGTTCGCCGGTCAGCGATCCGCCGGCCGCGAGACACACGCGCAGGATCTCGTCGCCGGCTTCGAGCACGCGCCGCAGCTCGTCGGCGTCGCGCCGGTCGTAGGCGATGTTCGGGTGCAGGTTGCCGTCGCCGGCGTGGAAGACGTTGGCGATCCGCAGCCCGCGCGCGCGGCAGATCTCGGTCGTGGCGCGCACGAGCTCGCGCAGGCGCGTGCGCGGCACGACGGCGTCGGTGACGTACAGGTCCGGCGCGAGGCGCCCCATCGCGCCGTAGGCGCCCTTGCGGCCGGCCCACAGCCGCGCGCGATCAGCCTCCTCGCGCGCGCGCCGGAGGTCGATCGCGCCGTGCGCGCGCACGATCGGTTCGACGCCCCCCATCGTGGCCGCGACCTCGACCTCGCTGCCCTCGGCCTCGACGAGCAGCACCGCCTCCGCGTCCTTGGGATAGCCGGCGGCCAGCACGCTCTGCTCGACCGCCTGGATGGTCAGCTTGTCCAGGATCTCGATGGCGGAGGGCTGCAGCCTCGCGGCGATCATCTCGGTCACCGCTTCGCAGGCGTGGTCGAGATCGCGGAAGACCGCGAGCAGCGTCTCGACGGCGGCCGGGCGCGGCACGAGGCGCACGGTGACCTCCGTGGCGATGCCGAACATGCCCTCGCAGCCGACGAAGGCGCCGACCAGGTCGTAGCCCTCCGGATCGATCAGCGGCTCGGAGAGGTCGAGCACCTCGCCGTCGGGCAGGACGATCACGAGGCCCAGCACGTGCCGCGTCGTGCTGCCGTGCAGGAAGCAGTGCGGGCCGCCCGAGTTCTCCGCCACGTTGCCGCCGACCGTGCACGCGCGCTGGCTGGACGGATCGGGCGCGTAGAACAGTCCGTGGCCGGCGCAGGCGTGCGAGAGGTCGATGTTGACGACGCCGGCCTGGACGCGCGCAAAGCGGTTCTCGACGTCGATCTCCAGCACGTCGCGCATCCGCGCCGTGCCGATCACCACGCCGCCTTCGACCGGCGTCGCGCCGCCCGCCAGGCCCGTGCCCGCGCCGCGCGGGACGATCGGGATCCCGGCCTGCGCGAGCAGCCGCATGCACATCGACGTCTCGCGCGTGTCGCGCGGCAGCAGCACGAGCTCGGGCAGCCGGCGCTCGTGCGCCAGGCCGTCGGACTCGTACGGCAGCCGTCGCGTCCGTTCGGCCAGCACGCCGCCGTCCCCGACGATCGCGCGAAGCCCGGCGAGGAGCCCGGCGTCCATCAGAAATCGATCCGCACGAGACGCCAGCGCGCCAGCAGGAGCAGCGCCAGCGCGAACAGCAGCGAGGTGCCGATCGAGACCAGCGCGTTGTGGCGCGCCGGTGCCGACCAGCCGAAGGTGCGTGCGTACCACTCGTTCCAGTTCTGGTTCTCGGCGCTCTTGCGCTCGACCCGCAGGGCCTGCACGAACTGCCGCAGCACGCGTTCGCGGTCCTCGACGCTGCCGAACTCCGGCTGGAACGAAGCCCGCACCTCGTACATCTGGCTCTCCAGGCCCGTGAACCCCTGGCGGCGATCGAGGTCGCCGTGGTCGCCGCGCTCGCGCCAGCGCACCCACGCGAACTGCAGCGAGTCCGACGAGGGCGCCGAGCCGCGCACCGGTTTCTCGGTCGCGCCGCCGTCCTTCTCGAGGTCCCGCGCGAGGTCGAAAGCGGCCGAGCTCGGCGACTGGAGCCGCTGGCGGCCCTTGGAGTCCGTTGCGCGCGAGCGGCGCGCCAGCTCCAGGCGCGCGGTCACGGCGCCCTCGGCGTTCCTGGCCGTCCACGCGACCGGCCCGGCGCCCAGGTCGGCGCGCGCCGTGCCCGGCGGCTCGAACCCGGCCGGGTCCACCTCGAGCGACAAGAGGCCGTTGGCGTCCGCGAACGTCGGGTCCGAGCCCGAGGTCGACCGGCGCAGGCTCGCGACCACGTAGTCCGCGTCGGTCGTCTTGGGCAGCACCCAGTGCATGCCGTCGAGGATGGCGAGCAGGGATGCGAACCGTCCGCCGCCCGGATCCTCCTCCGATTCGCCGCGCGCGCCGCGCTCGGCTTCGATCGCGCGGCCGTGCTCGACCTGGATCCAGTTCTGGTGCACGCAGCCTGTGAACACGAAGAACAGCATCGTGCACAGGATCGCGGCCACGCTGCTGCGCGTGAACACCGCCACCGCCACCGAGACCGAGTGCACGAGCGCGAAGACCCAGGTCAGCGTGAGCGCGCTCCACAGGAACGCCGGATCGCTGTGGCCCGAGACCAGGAGGAACCCGCAGTGCATGCCGAGCACGAGCAGGAACGAGAGGCAGGCGACGAACAGCACGCCGGCCGCGTAGCGCGCGACGAGCAGCGTGAAGCGGCCCACGGGCTTGGAGAAAAGCGTGTCCGCCGCGCCCTTCTCCAGCATGCGCGGCACGAAGAAGGCGGTCGCGGCGATGCAGAACAAGAGGCCCACGGTCCCGGCCAGACCCTGGACGATCAGCTCCTGAAGCGAGCGCAGGACCTGCACGTGGAGGTCCTCGATGGCCGGCGCGCGCCCGCCGAAAGCCGAGAAGAGCTCGTCGTAGGTGTACTCGCGCCAGCCGAACAGGAGCTGGATGCCCTCGGGCCTGAACCCCACGAGGAACGTCGGCGCGATCAGGAAGATCGCCAGCAGCACGAGGAGCCGGAACACCTTGTCGTCCAGCACCTGGTGGAGCGAGTCCTGGAACAGCGCGACGAGCACGTGCCGGTTCATCGCGTCTCCTTGCGCACGAGGTCCAGGAAGGACTCCTCCAGATTCAGGCGCCGCGGCTGCACGCTCCGGATCGAGGCGCCGGCCGCGCGCAGCCGGTCGATCACCGCGTCCGTGCCGCCCTCCTGCAGCGCGATCTCGAAGGCCGTGCCGTCGACGCGGAGGCGCTCGCCCACGCCCTCGAGGAGCTGCTCCAGACCCGCGTGCGGCGCCTGCAGCTCGAAGCGCACGAGGCCCGTGCTGGGCGTCAGGTCCTGGATCGTGCCCTCCCGCAGGATGCGGCCGCGATCCATGATCACGACGCGGTCGCACATCAGCTCGACCTCGAGCAGGAGGTGCGAGTTGAGGAACAGCGTCACGCCGCTGCGCTTCAACTCCAGCACCAGCTCGCGGATCGCCGCGCGGCCGACCGGGTCGACGCCGTCGGTCGGTTCGTCGAGGAACACCAGCTCGGGTTCGTGGATCAGCGCCTGCGCGAGGCCGATGCGCTGCTGCATGCCCTTGCTGTACTCGCGCACCTTGCGGTCGGCGGCCTGCGACATGCCGACGCGCTCCAGCAGCGGGCCGATGCGCGCCTCCAGGTCGCCGGGTGCGCGGCCCGAGAGCGCGCCGAACAGGCGCAGGAGCTGCCGGCCGGTCAGGTGGCCGGGCAGGCGGTGCGCCTCGGGCAGGTAGCCGACCCGCCGGCGCGACGCGGGATCCCCGGGCGGCAGGCCGAACAGCTCCGCGTGGCCCTCGTGTCCGCGCACGAGTCCGAGGAGCACCTTCAGCAGCGTCGTCTTGCCGGCGCCGTTGGGGCCGAGCAGTCCGAAGATCGAGCCGCGGCCGACCTCCAAAGTCACGCCGTCGAGCGCCGCGACGCCGCCGCGCGTGAACGGTCCGCGGCGATAGACCTTGCGCAGATCGCGCACGGAGAGGATCGGCGCAGCGTTGGACATCGCGAGCAGGATAGCGCGGCGGGCGCCGGGCTCAGCCGGCCGCGAGCCGCGCGGCGCCGATCCAGCCGGCGTCGGGGCCGAGTTCGGCCCGCAGGACGCGGACATCCGCGAGACGCCGGCCCCAGGAGCGCTCCTCGATGCCGGCCCGGATCCCGGGCTGCAGGACGTCGAGGGCCGCGCCGAACCCGCCGCCGACGACGAAGCAGCGCAGGTCGAGCAGCGTGATCGCGACGGCGAGGCCGCGCCCCAGGTCGCGCCCGATCTCGAAGCAAAGCGCTTGCTCGGCCTCGGCGCCGCCGCGCGCGGCGTCGGCCAGCCCGCGCAGGTCGCCGGGCCTGGCCGCGGGCAGGCCGCGCTCGATCGCGCGGCGCCTGGCGGCCGTCGCCGACGCGAACTGCTCCAGGCAGCCGCGCCGTCCGCAGCCGCACGAGGGCCCGGCTGGATCGATGCAGATGTGCCCGATCTCGCCGGCCATCCCGCCGGCGCCCGCAAAGAGCGCGCCGCCGAGCACCAGGCCGCCGCCGACGCCGGTGCCGAGGGTCACCATCAGGAGGTCGCGTTGTCCGCGCCCGGCGCCGAGCCACGCTTCGCCGACGGCCGCCGCGTTGGCGTCGTTCTCCAGCGCGACGTGCGCGGGGTCGAACTCCAGGCGCCGCGCGAGCTCGGCGCGCAGGGGCGTGTTCTCCAGGACCTTGAGGTTGGGGCTCTCCAGCACGCGGCCCCCGGCGTGGTCGATCAGCCCCGGCGATCCCACGCCGACGCGGCCTTCGGCGCCGAGGTCGCGCGCGAGCCGCGCCATCCGGTCGATCACCGCCGCGGCGCCTTCGTCGAGGCCCGTGGCGACCTCGCGCCGTTCGAGGATCCGGCCGTCCGACGTCACGGCGCCGGCCTTGATCGCCGTGCCGCCCAGGTCGATGCCGACGAGCCGCATGGTGGGGGTGGCGCGGCGCGTCAACGCTCGGCGGCCTGGCTCCGCACTCGCCGGGTGACGCGCCGGTAGGCCTTGAGGTAGGCCTTCGCGGTGGCCTGCCAGGAGAAGTCCTGCTTCATGCAGCGCAAGGTCAGCGCGCGCCACTCGGCGGCGTCCTTGAACACCTTGCGCGCGGCGTCGAGGCCCTCCAGCAGGCTGTCGCCGCTGTAGTTCTTGAAGGCGAAGCCGGTGCCCTTCTTGGGGTCCTGCTCGTAGTCGATCAGCGTGTCTTCCAGCCCGCTGCCGCCGTACACGATGGGGATGACGCCGTAGCGCATGCCGATCGCGCAGAGCTGGTTGGACGAGTGGTAGTGCGACGGCATCAGGATCACGTCGGCGCCGCCCAGCAGCGTGTGCGCCGCGGCGGGGTGGAACGACTCGATCAGCCGGCAGCGTCCCGCGAAGGTCTGCTCCATCGTCTTGACGCGTTCGAGGATCTCGCTGCGGCCCGTGCCGAGCAGCACGATCTCCACGTTGCGCTCGAGGATCGAGGTCAGGATCTCGGCCAGGATCTCGAACCCGGTGTCGGTGTCGAAGCGGCCGATCACGGCGGCCACCATCACGCGTGCGCCGCCGTCGAGGCCCAGCTTCTCCTGCAGTGCGGCCTTGCACTTGCGCTTGCCGGCCAGGTCCTTGTCCTTCACGGAGAACTGCTGCGGCAGGAGCGGATCGTTGCCCGGATCCCAGGCCTTGTAGTCGATGCCGTTCGTGATCCCGAGCAGCTCCTTGGTGCGATGGCGGAACGTGTCCGACAGCCCGCCGCCGCCGCCCGTCTGCTGCATGCGCAGCGCCATCGCCGGCGAGCCGGTGCCCACGATCGTCGCGAACTCGGCGCCGGCCTTCAGGAAATTGACCTTGCCGCCCAGTTCGACCCCGCCGACGTGCGTGAACACGCGATGCGGCAGGCCGATGTGCGGCAGGATCTCGCGTTCGAACGCGCCCTGCATCGCGAGGTTGTGGATGCCGAAGAACGTGCCGGCCTTTGCAGCGGGGTGCTCGGCGTCCTTCTGCGCGTACTCGAGATCCCGGATCAGCGGGATCAGCCCCGTGGCCCAATCGAGGCAGTGGATCACGTCGGGCGAGAACTTCACCAGCGGCAGCGCTTCCAGCACCGCGCGCGAGAACACCGCGTAGCGATGCCAGTTGTCGGGGTACGGACCCTCTTCGTCGCCGTAGCAATGTCGCGTGCGGAACAGCGCGGGGTGATCGATGAGGAAGATCGGCAGATCGCCGAAGTTCCCGCCGTGCACCGTGAGTTCGGTCTTGCCGCTGCCATCGCGCACCTTGACCGTGCCGTACTCCTTGAACGCCTGCAGCACGCTCACGTCGACGTCGACGGTCCAGGGCAGGAACACGCGCGTGTCCGCGCGCTCCTGGCGCAGCGTCATGGGCAGGGATTCGGCGATCTCCGCCAGGCTCGTGCGACGGACCAGGGAGCCGAACTCAGGGGTTACGAAGGCGATTTTCAATTCCGCGAGTCGTCCGGAGGCGCGCCGTGGATCCGGGACCGGGCCGGGCCGGGGGCTCGGTGATTCCGACAGATCGCTCCCGCGCGGGCCCGTCTGTCGTCAGTTCGTGTGCGCCGATCGAGGTTCACCCGGGGGACATCCGGGTTGCGCGCGGCAGCCCGGACGGGTGGCGACAGGCTAGACGAGCGCCCCTCCGGGCCCCAGGACGAAGGTCCCGTCGATTCCCTAAGTCCTTCCTGTCGAGGTAGTTCGGGATGCGCTCAGGGCGCTCTCGGACCCCCGTGGGGGCGGGCTGCGGTGCCCGGCCGGGCCGTTCCCCTCACTGGGACTGGTCCTGGCGTCGCTCCGCCAGGCGGCGACCCCACGCGGCCGCCTCCGCGGTCCGGCCGGCCGCCGACAGGAGCCGGATCAACTCCTCGTGCGCGGAGCGCACGAACGGCGCTTCGCCCCGATCGCCGTTGCTCAACGCTCGTTCGAAGGCGTCGATCGCCTCGGCCGTCCGGCCGGCGCCGGCGAGCGCGGCCGCGAGCGAGTACGCGGCCAGGAACGAGCGCGGATCGCGTTCCAGCGCGGCGCGGAAGTCCCGCTCGGCTCCAGCGAGGTCGCCGGTGTAGTAGCGTGCGCGCCCGCGCAGCGCCCAGGCGCGCGCGAGGTGCGGCGCGACCGCGATCGAACGCTCGGCCAACTCCGCTGCGGAGGCAAAGCGTGCCAGCCGGATCTCCAATTCGGCGAGGCCGTCGAGCGCGTCCACGTCCGTGGGCGCGAGCCGCACGGCTTCCGCGAACGCGGCGCGCGCCTCCTCGATGCGAGCGAGTTTCGCCAGCGCGCCGCCGCGCGCGCGATGCAGCTCGGAGAAGTCGGGTCGCAACGCCAGAGCCTCGTCGAGGAATCGCAAGCCTTCGAGCGGTTCGCCCGCACGCGCCTTGGCCATGCCGATCCAGCTCAAGCCGTTGGCGCGCGAGGCCTCGACCGGCCAGGCGTGCAGACGCGATGCACCCCAGCCCAGCGCCGCGACGAACACCCACACGGCGATTTGGCGCCCGCGCCGCGCGTTCGCGGACTCGATCAAGGCGACCAGGCCTGCGCCTGCGAACATCGCGAGCAGCGGCGTGAGCGGCAGGCGATGGCGCGCGCTCACCAGCACGAGCACGACGGTCACCGCGTACGCCAGGCCGAACCACACGAGGAGCGCCCGGTCCCCGGGCGGGCGCAACGCGTGCCACGCACCGGCCGCCGCCAGGGCCAGGAGAGCGCCGAAGCCCAGCGGCAGGGCCTGCGTGACCGGCCCGAAGCGCTGAGCGAAGAACGCCGGTTCGTCGGGGTTGGCGCCGAACTCCCAGCCGCTCGCCAGGAGCGCCAGCTTGCGCGCGTACAGGCGCAGCGCATCTCCGGGATTCTCCAGGATCCAGGTCGTCGCCCGCCCGGCCCAGTAGCGCGAGACCTCGGCCTGCCGCAGCGGCGCGCCGGCCGCGTGCTCGGCCTGTGCGCGGGCGTCGACCATCTGCTCCTCGAAGCCGCGCCGCGTGCCGGGCGCGGTCGCCGTGATGCCGTCGGCCGCCGGGTTGTTGCCGATCCACAGCGCCTGTCCGCCCTCGGCGCTGACCAGCACGAGGCCGGCGCCCGCGTTCAGGTTGTGGAGTGCGACCGGTGCGAGCGGCGCGAACAGCGCGAGGATCGCGACGAGGCACGTGCGCGGATCGAGCCTGCGGGAGACCGTTGCCCACACGAACACCGCGAGGGCCGGGACCAGCACCTGCGGGCGGACGAGCGCCGCGAGTCCGAACACGAGTGCCGCAGCCCACCATCGCCAGCGCGCGCGCGCGCGGAGAGCGCTCGCGGACCACGCCAGCCCTCCCAGGATCAGGAGGATCGCGAGGGGCTCGCGCACGAGGTCGACGTCGTACCAGCACAGAGGCCAGTACAGGGCCGCGACCGCCGCCGCGAGGACGCCGGCCGCGCGCGAGAACAACTCGCGGCCGATCCAGGCCACGAGTGCGATGCTGGCGGTGCCCAGCACCGCCTGCAGGAGACGCGGCGCGAGCAGGCCGTCGCCGAGGACGTGGAACACGGATCCGAGCCACCAGGCGTACAGCGGCGCGCGCGGGTACGGGCCGTCCGGCACCACTTCGCCGCCCGCGACCCGCAGGCCCCAATCCACGAAGAAGCGCGCGTCCAGGCCCGGCTCCGCGAAGAGCGGGCTCGAGCGCAGTTGCAGCGCGAGCAGGACCCGCGTCGCGAGCGCGAAGGCCAGGATCGCGGCGAGCAGCCAGCGCTCGCGTCGAGGCGTGAGCCAGGCATCCACCGGGGCGGATCGCGCGGAGACGTTCATGTGCGGGCCGTTGGCGCTAGAATGCGCGCGCCGCCGGCGCATGCAACCGCGCGCGCGGCCCCGAACCCGCATGACCGCAAGCAGCGCACTCGTCGAGCTCTCCCTGAGGGCGTTCTCCGACAGCCTGGCCGCCCGCACCCCGACGCCGGGCGGCGGCAGCGTCGCCGCCTACCTGCTGGCCACCGGCAGCGCGCTGGCCGCCATGGCCATGCGCTTCACCTCGGGCGAGCGCTACGCGGCGGTCGAGGCCGCGATGGCGTCGCGCGTGACGCGGCTGGAGCAGGCCCGCGCCGCCGGGCTGGAGCTGGTCGATCGCGACTCGCGCGCCTACGACGCCGTCACTGCGGCCTACAAGCTGCCGAAGGCGACCGACGCCGAGAAGGCCGCGCGGACGACGGCCGTCCAGGCGGCGCTGAAGGGCGCGCTCGAGGTCCCGGCCGAGACGCTGGAGGACGCGGTCGTGGCGCTGCGCCTCGTCGGCGAAGCCATCGAGGACGTGAACAAGAACCTCTTGAGCGACGCGGCCAGCGGCGCGCACTGCCTGATGGCCGCGTGCGAGTCGGCGCTGCTGAACGTGCGCATCAACGCCGGTTCCATCGCCGACAAGGCCTGGGCGGACGAGCGCCTGACCTACTGCGAGGCGGCGCGCGGCGAGGCCCGCGGGATCCTGACGCGCGTGCAGGAAACCGCCGGCCGACGGCTCTCCGCCTAGAGGACGCAAGGAGCGCAGCATGCACCGTCTGGTCCTGATCCGTCACGGCGAGAGCCAGTGGAACCGCGAGAACCGCTTCACCGGCTGGCGCGACGTGCCGCTCTCGGAGAAGGGCGTGGGCGAGGCGCGCGAAGCCGGCCGGCGGCTCGCCGCCGAGGGTTTCCGTTTCGACGTGGCCTTCACCAGCTACCTGCAGCGCGCGATCAAGACGCTGTGGATCGTGCAGGAGGAGATGGACCTCATGTGGATCGAGGTCCTGAACGACTGGCGCCTGAACGAGCGCCACTACGGCGCGCTGACCGGCCTGGACAAGGCCGAGACCGCGGCCAAGCACGGCGAGCAGCAGGTGCACGTGTGGCGCCGCAGCTACGACGTCCCGCCGCCCGCGTACGAGCCCGGCGATGCCGAGGACCCCGCCAACGCGCCGCGCTACGCGAAGCTGACCGCCGCGCAGCGGCCGCGCACCGAGTCGCTGAAGGACACTGTGGCGCGCGTGGTCCCGTACTGGACCGAGCGGATCGCACCGCGCGTGCGCGCCGGCGATTCGGTGCTGATCGCGGCTCACGGCAACAGCCTGCGCGCGCTGATCAAGCACCTCGACGCCGTTGCGGACGATGCGATCGTCGGCGTCAACGTGCCGACGGGGATACCGCTGGTGTACGAGCTCGACGCGCGGCTGAAGCCGATCCGCAGCAGCTACCTGGCCAGCGAGGCCGAAGTGGCCGCGGCGCAGCACGCCGTGGCCGCGCAGGGCAAGGCCCGGCGCTGACCGCGATTGCGCGGTCAGTCCTCGACCTCGTCGAGCCAGATCATCTGGATCGTCTCCAGGATCTTCTCGTTGCTCTTCTTGGGGTCGTCGTCGAACCCCGGGAGCTCGGTCACCCAGCGGTGCAGGTCGGTGAACCTCACGCTCGTCGGCGATACGCCGGGGTGGCGCTCGGCGAGCAGCTCGGCGATCGGGCGGACGTCGGTCCATTTCAGGGACTGCGCCATGCTCACACGTCCCGCATGCTCTTGCCCATCAGCGCCTTCTGCGCGACGTTGTTCATCAACAGGGCGGCCAGCGGCAGCGTCGTGCGCTCGAAGTCGTCGCGCGCGGCCTGCAGCGCCTTGACGTCGTCCGACCCGGCGGCGGCCTTGGCGCGCGCCATGGCCTCCTCCAGGTCCAGCACGCTCTCGCGGTCGAGCCCGGCGCGCGCGGCGTTCATGTTCTTCTCGGTCGCGTGCACCATCGTCTCGATCTCGACCTTGAGCTCGGCGGCGCGGCGCGCCGCGAAGTCGGCCTGGGCGTTGCTGAAGCCGGCCTGCAGCATCGACTCGACCTGCTCGTCCGTCAGGCCGTGCATCGGCTGGACCTCGATCTCCGCCGAGGCATTGGTCGTCTGCTCCTTGGCGCTGACGCGCAGCACACCATCGGCGTCGATCTGGAAGCGCACGGCGACGCGCGGCATCCCCGCCGGCATGGGCGGGATCCCGCGCAGCTTGAAGCGGCCGAGCGTGCGGCAGTCGCGGGCCAGCTCGCGCTCGCCCTGCACGACGTGGAAGTCGATCGCGGTCTGGTTGTCCGCGTGCGTGGTGAAGCCCTCGGTGGCCTCGCAGGGGATGGTCGAGTTGCGCTGGATGACCTTCGACACCGCGCCGCCCAGCGTCTCCAGGCCCAGCGACAGCGGGGTCACGTCCAGCAGCAGCATGTCGCGCCGGCCGCCGGTCAGGATGTGCGCCTGCACCGCCGCGCCCAGCGCCACGACCTCGTCGGGGTTCAGCTCCGAATGCGGCCGGCGGCCGAAGAACTCCTCGACGCGGCGCCGCACGACCGGCATGCGCGTGCTGCCGCCCACCAGCACGACTTCGTCGATCTGCGACGGCTCGAGCTTGGCGTCCGACAACGCGCGGCGGCAACTGTCGATGGTGCGCTCGACGAGATCCGCGCCCAGCGCCTCGAACTCCGCGCGCGTGATCCTGCGGCGCCACGTGAGCCGGCGGTGGGGCACCGTCACGCGCAACTCGGCTTCGGGGTCGGTCGTGAGGTGGATCTTGCAGTGCTCGGCCGCCTGCCGCGCGGCCTGCTGCAGCGCCGGATCGGAGAGCATCTCCGAACCGTGCTCCTCGGCCAGGCCCTGGCGCGCCAGGTCGGCCAGGCGCCGGTCGAAGTCGTCTCCGCCCAGGTGCGTGTCGCCGTTGGTCGACAGGACGCGGAACACGCCGTCCTCGATCGACAGCACCGTCACGTCGAAGGTGCCGCCGCCCAGGTCGTACACGACGACGTGCCCGCGGTCGCGCTGGTCGAGACCGTAGGCCAGGCTGGCCGCCGTGGGCTCGTTGACGATGCGCAGCACCTCCAGGCCGGCGATGCGCGCGGCGTCGCGGGTGGCCTGGCGCTGCGCGTCGTCGAAGTACGCCGGCACGGTGATCACGCAGCGCGTCGGCGCCGGCTCGCCCAGCGCCTGGCTGGCGTTCTCGTGCACCTTGCGCAGGATCAGCGCCGAGAGCTGCTCGGGCGTGTAGCGCTGGCCGCGCGCCTCGAGCTGGATCGGTCCGTTGCCGCTCTGCGTGGCGACGTAGGGCAGGCTGGCCAGCTCGGGCGCGACGTCCGCCAGGCCGCGACCCATGAAGCGCTTCACGCTGAACAGCGTGTTGCTCGGGTCGGCGACCGCGCCGTCGCGCGCTTCGCGTCCGACGACCGGCGCGCCCTCCTCGGGGAAGTGGATCACGGACGGCACGAGGCTGCTGCGGCCCTCGGGGCGCAGCACGACGGGCCGGCCGCCCTGCCAGATCGCCGCGAGCGAGTTGGTCGTGCCCAGATCGATGCCGAGCGCGGCGGTGGCCCCCTGCTGCACCGGCTCGTTGAGCACCTTCAGTTCGATGTAGCCCATGCGCTCAGCCTCCTCCGGCGCGCGCCAGGCGCAGCGCCTCGATCTCACGCAGCGCGCGGTCGAGGTACCGCAGCGCGTTGATCTGTGCGCGCGCGGCCCGCAGGCGCGCGTCGCCCTGCGCCGGAAGCGGCACGAGGTGCGTGCGCAGCGCCTCGAGCGCCGCGGCGCGCCGTCGATCCAGCTCGCGGGCGAGCTCAGCGACGCGCTCGCTGCCGACGCGCTGCTCGCGCGCCTCCTCGAGAGTCTCGTTCCACTCCATGACCTCCATGAGGAAGGCCTGCGGCATCGACCGCTCCTCCTCCTCGCGCGGCCCGCCGCGGTGCACGACCAGCCAGTCGGCGCGGCGCAGGTCGTCCGAGAGCGTCTCGAAGGCCTTGTTCAGGAGCGCGCTGTTCTGCTCGGCGCGTTCGCGCGTCGCCGCTTCGGCGTTGCCGAAGAAATCGGGGTGCACCAGCCGGGAGTAGCGCAGCAGCTTGCGCCGCAGCTCGCGCGCGTCGATCTCGTGGCCCGGCTCTAGGCCCATCACGGCGAAGGGCGTCGTGCCCGGAGGCACGGGGAGCACCGCCTGGCAGGCGCCGCAGGCCACGGGGGACTCGAGCGGCGCGGCGCACGCGGGGCACTTCGGCATCGGCGACGGCCCGTTCCCTAGACGCTGAACGACTCGCCGCAGCCGCAGCTCTTGGCCGCGTTCGGGTTGCCGAACTTGAAGCCGCGGCCCATCAGGTTGTCCTCGAAGTCCAGCTCGGTCCCGTTGAGGTACAGGAAGCTCTTGGGATCGCAGACGATCCTCACCCCGTCCTGCTCGGTGACCTGGTCGACCTCGCCCACCTCGTCGTCGAAGCCGAGCGTGTACGAGAAGCCGGAGCAGCCGCCGCCCTTGACGCCCACGCGCAGCGCCGAGTTGGCCGGCAGGTTCTGCTCGGCCACGATGCGCTTGATCTCCTTGGCGGCGCGTTCGGTGATCGTGATCACGGGTGCGAGCCCTCCTTGGCGGCCGCGGGCTTGGCCTGCTTGGACTTGTAGTCGGCGATCGCGGCCTTGATCGCGTCCTCGGCCAGCACGCTGCAGTGGATCTTGACCGGCGGCAGCGACAGCTCCTCGACGATCTGCGTGTTGCGGATCGAGAGCGCCTCGTCGATCGTCCGGCCCTTGATCCATTCGGTGGCCAGCGAACTCGAGGCGATCGCCGAGCCGCAGCCGAAGGTCTTGAACTTGGCGTCGACGATGCGGTCGCCGTCGACCTCGATCTGCAGCTTCATGACGTCGCCGCACTCGGGCGCGCCGACGACGCCCGTTCCGACGCTGGGCTTGCTCTTCTCGAGCGAGCCCACGTTGCGCGGGTTGTCGTAGTGGTCGATGACCTTGTTGCTGTAGGCCATGTGGGTGTCCTCCGTGGTTCCTCTAGTGTGCTCCCTGCCACTTCACCGTCGACAGGTCGATGCCTTCCATGGCCATCTCGTACAGCGGCGAGAGCTCGCGCAGCCGCTTGACGGCCTTGACCAGCTGGTCCGCGGCGTAGTCCACCTGCTCCTGCGTGGTGAACCGCCCGAATCCGAAGCGGATCGAGCTGTGCGCCATGTCCTCGCCGACGCCCATCGCGCGCAGCACGTGGCTGGGCTCCAGGCTGGCCGACGTGCAGGCCGACCCCGACGAGACCGCGATGTCCTTGATGCCCATGATCAAGGACTCGCCCTCGACGAACGCGAACGACAGGTTCGAGTTGTTCGGCAGGCGGTGCTCGGGGTCGCCGTTCAGCTTGACGTGCCCCAGCTCGCGCATCACGCGGGCTTCGAACTCGTCGCGCAGCTTGCTGGTGTGGCGCGCGTCCTTCTCCATGTCCTCGCCCGCGATCGCGCAGGCCCGGCCGAGGCCGACGATGCCGGGGACGTTCAGCGTGCCCGAGCGCATGCCGCGCTCGTGGCCCCCGCCGTCCATCTGCGCCGTCAGGCGCACGCGCGGGTTCTTGCGGCGCACGTAGAGCGCGCCGACGCCCTTGGGCCCGTACATCTTGTGGCCAGAGAGGCACAGGAGGTCCACGTTGTCGGCGGCCACGTCGACCGGCACCTTGCCCACGGCCTGCGTGCCGTCGGTGAAGAACAAGACGCCCTTCTCGTGGCACAAGGCGCCGATCTCGCGGATCGGGTTCAGCGTGCCGACCTCGTTGTTGGCCCAGATCACGGCCACCAGCACGGTGTCGGGGCGCAGCGCCTGGGCGATCGCCTCGACGGTCACGCGCCCCGTCTTCTCCGGCGCGACGTATGTGACCTCCCAGCCGAGCTTCTCCAGGTGCTTGCAGGTGTCGAGCACCGCCTTGTGCTCGACCAGCGTCGTGACGATGTGCTTCCCCTTGTCGCCGTACATGTCGGCGACGCCCTTGATGGCCAGGTTGATCGCCTCGGTCGAGCCGGAGGTGATCACGATCTCCTTCGCGGACGCGCCGATCAGCTCCGCGACCTGCGCGCGCGCCCTCTCGACGGCCTCCTCGGCGCGCCAGCCGAACGGGTGGCTGCGGCTGGCGGCGTTGCCGAACTCCTCGGTGAAGTAGGGGAGCATCGCCTCGAGGACGCGCGGGTCCATCGGGGTCGTCGCCTGGTAGTCGAAGTAGATCGGCAGCTTCATGAGAGCAGGGGTGCGGGTGCGCCCAGGGACGGCGCCGGGGCGGCGGCGCGCGCGGACGAGGCGCGGTTGGTGATCGGTTCCAGGGCCACGTGCCCGTCGGGCAGCGCCAGCGAGCGCAGCGTCGTGCGCTCCATCAGGCGCCAGATCCCGTCGCGGATGCGGTGCAGCGGCGAGCGGATCGGGCAGACGGGCTCGACCTCGCAGGCACCGGCGTGCGCGGGCTGGGTCGATTCGCAACTCGCGACGACCGGCGCGCCCTCGAGCGCGGCGACGATGTCGCTGAGCGAGATGTCCTCGGGGGAGCGGGCCAGCGCATAGCCGCCCATGGCCCCGCGCTGCGACTCGACGAGGCCCGCGCGGCCCAGGTCCTTCAGCACCTCGGCCAGGAGGCGCCGCGGCACGGGGTAGTGCTCCGCGATCTCGCGCGCGCTGACGACGTCCGACCCCCGGTCCGCCATGTGGAGGAGGGCGATCAGGCCGTACTCGGTCCTCTTGGTGAGCTGAAGCATTCCAAACCGCACTGAATTAGTGCTCTTTGGCGGGTCAAAAAAGACCCCGCAGGGGTCCAGATCGAGCTCGCCATGGGGAGTCTAGACGCACCTGGAGCCCCGCGGCAAGGGTTCCGGCCCCAAATCTATCGTTCACGGGAGGGTTGGGGCTGGAGGCCTGCCGGGCACGCATTTCCGCGGCCGGCCCGGCACCTCAAGCGATCGGCCACGCGCGGCCGATGCTCGTGGGCCATGGCTTCCGGAACTTCCCCCCTCTGCATCACGTGCGCCCTCCCGACGGGCAGCCAGAGCCAGTTCAACCGGCTCCCCAACGGACAGATCTGCCCCACGTGCCGCGACCGGCTCCTGGATTCCATCCCGGCCGCACTTCCCAGCGCCGCCCACCTGCGCGTCCCCGAGATGGGCGAGGGCAGCACGGAGCTCGAGGAGCTGCACGGTGAACCCGAGTGGGACGGCCAGCGCCGCCCCTGGCCGCCGACCGGTTTGAGCAGCTAGTCGCCTCGCAGGAGGCGCACCAGTTCGTCCGGGATCGCGATGGGGCCGCGCTCGCGGTGCCCCAGGTCGATGCACGCCAGCTCGACGACCGCGCTCGCCACGTGCACGCCGTCCGCAGCACGGTGGACCTCGGACTCGAACGTGACCGAGGCCGCGCGCAACCGGCCGACCCGGGTGCGGACGACCAGCTCGTCCTCGAAGCATGCCGGCGCGCGGTACCGAACCTCCAACCGTCGCACGGGCAGGCCGATGCCCCGGCGTTCCAACTCCGCGTAGGAGCAACCCCGGTCGCGCATCAGGGCCGTGCGGCTCTCCTCGACGTAGAGCGCGTAGTTCGCGTGGTGGACGACGCCCATCTGGTCCGTCTCGCCGTAGCGGACCCGGATGCGCGTCTCGTGGTCGGCCGTCGCCATCTCGGGAGCATCGCACCCCAGGCCCGGGCGGGCCAGCACGGGGTACTGTCCCAGTCCAATGTGCCTGCCGCACGCGGGGGCGCGGAGGGCACGACCGCGGCGGCCTCGACGCGCTCCCAGGCCCCTCAGCGGGCTGCATCCCGGAAAAGCACAATGGTCTGGGACAGTTCCCCGGCGTGGCGGCGCGCGGGCGCCGCTGGTAGAACCGCCGGCCGACCATGCCTGCCGTGAAGCCTTCTGACGGGCGCGCCGACCCCAACGTCGCGACGGTGCTGACCTGGCTGATCCCGGGGGCCGGCCACGTGTACCTGGGCGCCCCGATCGTCGGCCTGGTGGCGTTCATGGTCATCACGGGGCTCTACCTCGTCGGCATCCGCCTGAGCGACGGCATGGCGTTCGAGTTCCTGCAGAGCGACCTGCGCTCGCCGATCGCGCCGATCCTCGCGCCCGAGGTGGGCAACCTGTCGGCCGTGATCTGGCACATGCGCGAGTACGGGTTCGGGCCGCCGTTCCCGCGTCCGTGGCCCGAGCACATCCACCTGGGCACGTGGTTCACGAGCTTCAGCGGCGTTCTCAACGCGTGCCTGGCGTGCCAGGCGAACTTCGAGGCGCGCGTGCCCAAGCACATGCGGAGCACGGGGCAGCGGCCGGGCCTCCTGGTGCTGGCGGCGTTCGTCCTCCCCGGCCTGGGCCACTGGCTGCAAGGCCGCCGGCTGCGCGCGGCTCTCGTGTTCGCGACCGTCGTCGGCTTCGTCGTCCTGGGCACCCTGCTCGCCGAGGGCGCGAACCTCGATCGCGAGCGCCACTTCTACTACTGGAGCGGACAGTTCCTGTCCGGCCTGCCGGCCTGGATCCTCGAGGCGTTCCACGGGCACGCGCTCGTCCGGTCGGAGATCCCGTACGCGGACGCCGGGTTGGCGTTCGCCGCGGTCGGAGGCCTGCTCAACGTGCTGGCTTGGCTCGACGTGTTCGGATTCGCGGAGCGCGCCGGCCTGGAATCGCTGGAGCCCGTCGGGCCGGCGGCTCCGGCGCGCGTGGTGGCGCCATGAACGATCCCGTCGTCCACCTCGTGCTGTTCGCCCTCATCGGCGCGGGCATCGCGCTCCTCGCCGCGTTCTACTCCGAGCCCGAGGACCGCCCGGCGCTGGCATCCGTCCCCCGGCGGTTCCTGGTGTTCGTGGTCGGCTGCGGGATCCTCACCGCGTTGATGCTCCTGGCGGAGCACACCGTGGCGAGCGTGAGCTGAACCGCGCGGCTCATTCCCGCCTACGGTAGAGCCCGCCGGGCCCGCGCGCGATCCGGCCGTCGAGTTCGAGCGTCACCAGCGCCGAGAGCACCTCTCCCACCGGCGCGCCCGTGCGCTGCGCGATCTCGCCGGCGTCGAGCGTCTCGCCCACGAGGCAGGCGAGCACGGCGCTGGCCAGCGGACCGTCCTCGCGCGCGGCCGGCGCGCGCGGGTCGGCCGACGGGTCCGGCGCGGCGATCTCCGCGCCGAGGATGTCCCGCACGATTTCCTCTGGCGCTTCCACCAGGGCCGCGCCCTCGCGCAAGAGCCGGTGCGCGCCACGCGACAGCGGATGGTCGACGCGGCCCGGCAGGGCCCACACCTGGCGTCCCTGGTCGGCGGCCCAGCGCGCGGTGATCAGCGATCCGGATGCGCCCGCCGCCTCGACCACGAGGACCCCGCACGAGAGGCCGGAGATCAGCCGGTTGCGCAGCGGGAAGTGGTGCGGCCGCGGCGCCGTCCCGGGCCGGAACTCCGAGAGCAGCAAGCCGTCACGCGCGAGCTCCTCCGCGATCTCGCCGGCGGGCCAGGGCTGGTCGACGCCGCTGCCCAGGACCGCGATGGTCGATCCGCCCGCATCGAGCGCCGCGCGGTGCGCGACCTGGTCGATTCCGCGGGCCATGCCCGAGACGATCGTGATGCCGGCCGCTGCCAACTCGCGCGCGAACCGCGCCGCCTGCGCCGCGCCGTACGGGCTCGGGCCGCGCGTGCCGACGATCGCAAGACGCGGCCAGCGGGCCAGAAGATCGAGGCGGCCGCGCGCCCACAGACGCTCGGGGGGGCCGTCGATCTCGCTGAGCTCGCGCGGCCAGGAAGGGGACCGGGGTTCCAGGCACAGAGGCGGCGAAGCGGGGTCCACACCTCCACGACGCGCGGGCGCCGGCAAGTTGCAGGCCTCTTGCGAAAGGGGCGCGGCGGGATGACGTAAGCTGGCCCCGCAACCGAACCGGGCCCCGCGCGGTCTCCATGGAGGGCGGCCCGCCCACACCCCATCCCCACGACACTCCGCGCCCACGAGTCGAATCCATGAACGCACGCATCCCGCTCCTCGCCCTGTCCCTCGCCACGTTCGTCGCGCTGCCGGCCTGCATCATCAACGTGGGCACGAAGACCGAGCGCACCGGACGCTACGTCAGCTCCGAGACGCTGCGCCAGGTCGAGCCGGGCCGCAGCCAGGACTACGTGCTCGCGTTGCTGGGCGAGCCGACCAGCCGGACCAAGTTGGAGCCCGGCGGCGAGGTCTGGAAGTGGTCGTACACCGAGACGAAGAAGCGCGAAGGTCGCCTGATCTTCGTGTTCTCCGGCGACGACACGACCAGCGTCCAGGGCGCGGCCTACGTCGAGTTCCAGAACGGCGTGGTCGCCAAGTCCTGGCAGGACTGAGCGGCCGTCAGCCGCCCGGTTCCTTGCGATCCTTGCGGCGCGGCCGGGGTTCGTCGCCTTCGCCGCCGCCGGCACCATCATCCTCGCCCGGCCGCGCCCAGTAGCGCTGCCAGCGGCGCTGCAGGCCCTTCGGCAACTCCGGCTCGACCGTCGCGATCTTGAGGCCGTCCTTGTGCTCGCGCCACCAGCCGGCCCACAGATCCTGCGACGTGCCCTGGTCGATGCCGGTCAGCGCGCACAGAGCCAGTCGGAAGTCAGCCATGAAGGGCTGGATCTTGCCGCGCCCCGCGACCTCCATCAGGTCGATGAGCGCCTTGACCGAGTCCTTCGTGCGGATGCGGCCCAGCGACAGCACGCGCGCCTCGAGAACCGCCGCGTCGCGCGTCGACCACACGCCGTCGCTCAGGATCGCGATCGAGGACGGGTG
>CAZKIO010000037.1:0-1281 GCA_964552795.1 uncultured Planctomycetaceae bacterium | reverse complement strand
CCGCGTCGCGCGTCGACCACACGCCGTCGCTCAGGATCGCGATCGAGGACGGGTGGCCGTGCTGGCCGATCGCGCGCATCAGCGCTGCGTAGGTCGCCAGGTCTTGCTTCGCCGCGTCGAGCTTGGCGCGCGCATGCAGCGGCTTGAGGGCGTCGGAGTGCGCGCTGAACCGCAGCGCCTCGATGGCCGCCTTCTGGACCAACACATCCTTGTCGCGCAGGCCTCGGCCGATCCACTCGACCACCTCGGCGTCCGCGAAGCCGGCGGCTCCCTCGATGGCGCGCACGCGCGCGCCCGCCTCGCCCTTCGAGAACGCTTCCTGCAACTCCGCGACGGCCGCCTTGACCCTCGCCGGGTCCGGGGCGTCGGGTCGGGTCGGGTCCTGGACCAGGGCGGCACAGACGAGCAGAAGCGCGGGAATCATCGTCGACCTCCAGGCGTGTGGAACCGGCGGGGGGCGGGCGGGTAGCGCGCAAGCCTCGTGCGCCGCCCCGACGCAGGACTCCACCAACGAGTGGAGGGCCGCCAGGGCGGCCCTCCGCGCGGTTCCTGCTTCCGGTGCCCGTGCTCAGGTCGTGGGCACCGTCTCGCTGGACGAGGGCGTCAGGAACTTCAGCCCCTGGCCGTCGTCGGCCACGCCCACCTGGATCGGCTCGGGCGAGGTTTCGCCCATGCGCAGGAGGTGCTCGGCCAGCGGGTCCTCGACGAAGCGCTCGATCGCGCGGCGCAGCGGGCGCGCGCCGTAGTCCTCGCTGTGGCCCTTGCTGATCAGGAAGTCGATGGCGGCCTGGTCGAGCTGGAGCGTGACGCCCTTCTCGGTCAGGCGGCGGCGGACCTCCTCGAGCTGCAGGTGCACGATGCGCGCGAGGTCGTCGTGACCGAGCTGGTTGAACACCACCAGCTCGTCGATCCGGTTTAGGAATTCGGGCCGGAAGTAGCGTTCGACCTCGATCATGACGTCCGAGCGCATGCGCTTCTTGCGCTCCTCGTCGCTGGGCTTGGTGGCCTCGCTGAGGCGGTCGAAACCGAGCTTGGCGCCCGACTTCAACTGCTGCGAGCCCAGGTTGCTGGTCATGATCAGGATCGCGTTGCGGAAGTCGACGTGCCGCCCGAACGAGTCGGTCAGGCGTCCCTCCTCCATGATCTGGAGCAGCATGTTGAACACGTCGGGGTGCGCCTTCTCGATCTCGTCGAGCAGGACCACCGAGTACGGGCGCCGGCGCACGCGCTCGGTGAGCTGGCCGCCCTCCTCGTAGCCGACGTAGCCCGGCGGCGCGCCGA
>CAZKIO010000036.1:0-51691 GCA_964552795.1 uncultured Planctomycetaceae bacterium | reverse complement strand
CTCGAAGGCCTCGGCCGGCAGCTTCTCGTCGGCCTTCAGCCAGGCGTCCACCGCCGCGACCCACAGCGCCGCGGTGCCCTCGAGCGTGGTGTGCAGGCCGTCGGCCTGCAGCAGACGTTGGCGCGATCCCGCGCCGAACTTGTTGCCGCGCACCTCGAACTCCTCGTCGGCGATTACGGAGCGCAGGAGGTCGCCCGCCGGGACGAGCACCACGTTGGAACGCTTCGTGGCCCAGGCCGCGACGGTCTTCTGCAACTCGACCAAGAGTTCCGGCGAGGGGATCGACGTCTTGGGCAGCATCATCTCGCTGGCGCCGGCGCGGTTGAAGTCGGGCAGGTCCCCCAGCAGCACCGGGCACTGGAAGGGCTCCAGCAGCTTCAGTGCGTCCTCGACCCGCTGCGTGCGCTTCTTGTCGCTGCCCGCGCCGTAGGCCATCCAGAACAGGTAGTCGAGCGCGACGATCGCGGACGGCTTCTGCTTCTTGATGTCCGCCAGCGCGCGCTTGGCCGTCGGCTCGGGCGCCGTGAAGAACATCATCGTCGCGGTGTTCGTCAGCGGCTCGTGATCGCCCAGGAGCGAGGCTTCGACGACGTGCGCCAGCTGCAGCGACGACTCCTTGCCGGAGAACGGATCGGCCTTGGGATCGAGGCCGAAACCGGCCGAGATGCTCGCGCCGATCAGCGCCATGCGCTGGAGCGCGGGCACCGCCGGCGCGGTCGCGCTGGCCGGCGCGGTCGGCGCTTCCGTTGCGCGCGCGACGGGCCAGGGAGCGAAGGAGAGGGCGGCGAGCAGTGCGAGCGGGATCAGCGATCGGGACATGGGGCGCGGTTCCTCGTGCGGATGAGGGCCGATTCTAGTGCGCGGCCGGGCGGCGCCGCGAGCGGCGCCGGCTCACGGCGTCCACACCACCCGTAAGGCATTCGTCAGGTTGAACGCGGCCGGCGTGCAGAACTCGGCCACGTTGCGGTACCAGATCTGGTAGACGCGCACGCTGACGGTGCCCGCGGGAACGTGGCCCAGCACCGAGATCGCCGGGTCGCCGGGCACGCCGTAGCCGAACTGCGCGGCGCCGCCGCTGGCGAAGCGCGCGCCCAGCCGCCAGACCTGTCCGCCGGCGCAGCGCAGGCCGTCCCCGAACACCACGCCGTTCGCTCCGGCCAGCTCGCCGTCGCCCTGGAAGAACAGCGCGCTCGCCGTGGGAGGCAGCGCATAGGCGCTGAGGTAGAGCTGGTCGTCGGCGACCGAGGTGCGGCCGCTGCCTTCGAGCCTGCCGCCGCCGGTTCCGAACGAGTTCTCGCAGCCGCGCCCCGTCGCGCCGTTGTTGCCGCACGGGCAGGCCGTGCCCGTGCCGTCGCCCGCACAGTAGGGCCACGGCCCGGGCGGCGCGCCGCAGCCGCGCGCGAACAGGTCGCGCGCCAGGTTGGTGTCGCCGGCGGCGAGGTCCGTCGCGTCGCTGCAGAACGCCACGCGCGACGCGTCGGCCGACACGCAGCCGTGCAGCGACGAGCCGGACGCGGCCTGCGCGCCCGCGCTGTCGATCGAGACGCGCGCGGTGGTCGCGAGGTCGCAGTCGTGGACGAACACGTCGAAGTCGAGCTGCAGCGGCCCGCCGTTGGTGTCGCCCGGCACCAGGTTGTTGGCCGAGCTCTGGAACACCACGAAGCGGCCGTCGGCGCTGATGGAGCTGCCCTGCGACGTCGAATTGCCCTGGAACCCGCCGTTGTCCACGCTCAGGCGGATCGTGCGCCCCAGCGCGCGGTCGCGCCGGAACACGTCGAACACGTTGTTGGTGTCGCCCGCGACGAGCGTCGCCGCCGCGCTGCTGAAGGCCACGAAGCGGCCGTTGGCCGAGATCGAGGGCGTCTGGGAGAAGAAGTTGCCCTGCACGCCGGCGCTGCTGACGCTGACCAGCTCGAAGGCCTGCGTCACGCGGTCGTACACGTACACGTCGTACTGGGCGTTCAGGTCGCCGGCCAGCAGGTTGGAGGACAGCGTGTGGAACGCCACGAAGCGCCCGTCGGCCGACAGCGCCGGAGCGCCGCTGGCCTCGTTGCCGATCACGCCGGCCGCGGTCTGGCTCACGCAGCGCGTGGTGGACGTCGTGAGCGCATGCTCCCACACGTCGATGCGGTTGTTGGTGTCGGCGGGATGCAGGTTGGTCGCCAGGCTCTGGAACGCGACCCACAGTCCGTCGGCGGAGATGTCCGGCCGCGTCGAGTTGCCGTTGCCCTCGACGCCGGCGCTGTCCACGCTGACGCGGATCGTCGTGCCGGCCGAACGGTTGCGCACGAAGACGTCGATGCGGCCGTTGGTGTCGCCCGCCACGAGGTTGGTCGCCGCGCTCTGGAACGCCACCAGGTTGCCGTCGGCCGAGATGGCCGGCTCCAGCGAGTCGCCGTCGCCCTCGAGGCCCGCCGAATCGACGCTCACGCGCTCGACGGCGTTCGTCACGAGATCGCGCACGAACACGTCCACCTTGCCGTTGGCGTCGCCCGGCACGAGGTTCGTCGCCGCGCTCCAGAACGCGACGAAGCGCCCGTCGGCCGAGAGGTAGTTGCGGTTCTGGTGCGAGGATCCCAGGCCCGAGCCCTGGTCGCCCTCGACGCCCGCGGCGTCGGTGCTGGCGCGCAGCGTGACGCACTGGGCGGCGGCCGGCGCCGCGCCGGCGATCAGGACGGACAGGAAGACGAGACGCGGGTGTGCATTCACGGTGGTGCCGTCCAGGTACGGGGGAGCGCGCGCCGCGCCGGCGGGCGCGGGGACCGCGGTCCATGCTAACCCGGTTCGGCCGGGCGGGGAGCCGGCTCCGCGGCCAGCGGCTCCACGCTCTCGATGCGGCCCTCGCGCTCCGCGACGCGCCACAGCCGCGGCGACGCGGCCGGTTCGCGCAGCGACCGGCACAGCGCGCGGTCGGTCCGCTCCAGGAGGCGCAGCGGACGCAGGCCCGTGCTCGTGCAGGCCTCGAGCAGCGCGCGCCCCTTCTCGACGCGCGGGCGCGCCAGGATGCGCACGAGCCGCGGATCGTCCGGAGCCTGGGCGCCGCGCGCCAGCACGACGAACGCGAACGACAGGCTGCGCAGGTCGATCCCCAGCGCGCGCGAGAACCGCGCCCAGCCCGGCGTGGTGAACGCCTCGGCGGCGGGCGGCGCGAAATGGTGGCACCAGTCGTTCTCGCGGCCCGCCGCCAGCGCGCCGCACGGTCCGCCGTGCGGGCACGGCGCGATCACGCCCAGGTCGGCGCGCAGGCTGTCGCGCGCCGCGCCGAGCCGGCGCGACACCGCGCGCGTGCCGGGCTCGACCCACGCGACGAAGCGGCTCCGGCGCGCCAGCTCGACCAGCTCCAGCGCGGCCGGCTCGTCGAGCTCGCCCAGCACGTGGCTCACGAGCAGCACGTCCGGCGCATCCGTCGGGGCGCGCTCGAGCGACGTCACCTCCAGCGCGGGCCAGCGTTCGCGCAGGCGCGCCGCGGCGAACTCGCGCGCCAGCGGCGAGCGGTCGTACAGCGCGACGCTGCATCCCTCTCCGCCGAAGGCCTCGATCCAGGCGCGCGCGGCCACGCCCGTGCCGCAGCCCCAGTCGAGCACGCGCCCGCGCGGCGGCTCTGCGCCGCGCAGGCGCAGCTCGTCGAGCACCGGGCGCCACTTCCAGCCGATGCGCGCACCGAAGGTCGCGTCGTACAGCTCTAGCTCGCGCGGCCCGATCCAGCCCTGTTCCAGCGGGCCGGGCGCGCCGCCCTCCGAGCGCGCGAGGTACTGCTCGCGCAGTCCCTGGAGGATGCGGACGTCGTCGTCGCTGAGCGGATCGCCGGGCTTCACGCGCGCAGTCTACGCCGCGGCGCTGCGGCGGCACGAACCATCAGCCCAGCTCCAGCTGGTGCCGCGCGTCCACCGGATCGCGGTTGATCCGCTCCATGCAGCGGCCGAGCTCCTCGTGCACGCCCCAGTCGGGATGGATCGCGCGGCGCGCCTGGCGCATGAGCTGGATCGCCATGCGGAACGTTCGCACCACGTCGCCGGCGGTGGCGTCGGTGAACTCCTCGAGCGCCTCGAAGGGCGCGCCGTCCATCCAGGCCGCGATCGCGGGCGTCAGGCCCCAGTCGGGCGGCCGGATCGCGGCGGCCAGGCCGAAGTCGGCCGCGCGCGCGATCATGTCCTGCACGTCGTGCTGGACGCGCGCGCGCAGGTCGCCGTGGAGGTTCCGCGGCACGCCCGTCGCGTCGAAGCGCCGGCGCTCCTCGTACACCAGGCCGACGAACACGACGGCGAGCTGCTCGGGCGCGAGATCCTCCAGCGCGCCGCGGAACAGGAGCTCGGTCACCTGCATCTCGAACCCGTTGATCAGCTTGGCGACCTTGCCGCGCGGCGTGAGCTGGTCGCCGTCGAGGTAGCCGACCGCCTCCAGGTAGGCGAGGTGCGCGTCCAGGATCCGCTGCTGCTCCTTGCGGTTGCGCTCCTGCTGCTTGGGCGTGCCGCCGCGGTGCTGGTAGCGGTTGAAGGACTTCTCCCAGGCCTCGTGCACGCGACCGCGCCCCAGGCGCTCGGCGAGGTGCAGGATCGAGCTGAACGACAGGCCGAAGCGGCTCGCGACCGGCTCGGCCTGCCCGTGGAACAGGCGCTTGAAGGGCGCCTCGGCCAGATCGCGCGGCGAGAGCAGCGAGAACACCAGGCCCTCGTCGTCCAGGCCCTGGCGCCCGGCGCGCCCGGCCATCTGCAGGTAGCTGCGCGTGGTCAGGTAGTCGAAGCCCACGCCGTCGAACTTGCGCAGCGCGTGGAACACCACGGTGCGCGCCGGCATGTTGATCCCCAGCGCGAACGTCTCCGTCGTGAAGAGCATCTTGATGAGACCCGACGTGAACATGCGCTCGACCACTTCCTTGTGCACCGGCAGCATGCCGGCGTGGTGGAAGCCGATGCCGCGCCGCGCCATCGTCAGGATCTCGCCGTTCCGGAACTCGGGGTCGAGCTGGAAGGTGCGCACCAGCTCGTCCTGCAGCGCCGACATCGCCTCGCGCTCGGCCGGCTCGAGCAGCTCGCGGCCCTCGTTGGCGCGCGCCAGCCGCTCGCAGTCCTTGCGGCTGAAGGCGAAGACCAGCGCCGGCAGCAGCCCGCGCCCCTGCAGGTCGTCGAGCAGCGCGCGCGGGTTGGGCACCTCGTTGAAGCCCGGATCGCGGCCGCCGCGCCGTCCGTCGCGCTCGCGCAGCCGCTGGCGCTTGGCGCCGCGTCCCAGGCGGCCCCCGCGCTCCAGCTCGCGCTTGCGCACGCGGTCGATCTCGGCGGGCTCGAACACGCCGGAACGGGCCGTGTAGAGCCGGTGGTGCAGCGGCACCGGCCGGCGGCTGGACTCGATCGTGATCGTCTCCTGCCCGCGGATCTCGGTCAGCCACGCGCCCAGCTCGTCGGCGTTTGGGATCGTGGCCGACAGGCACACGAAGCGCACGTTCGGCGGCGCGAAGATCAGCGACTCCTCCCACACCGAGCCGCGCTCGACGTCGTCCATGAAGTGGATCTCGTCGAAGACGACGAACTCGACGCTCGACAGGGAGCGCGGGTCCTCGAAGATCGCGTTGCGCAGGATCTCGGTGGTCATCACCAGCACCTGCGCGCCGGCGTGGATCGTCACGTCGCCGGTCATCAGGCCGACGTCGATGCCGTCGGCGCGAAAGTCGCGGAACTTCTGGTTGGAGAGCGCCTTGATCGGGGCGGTGTAGATCGTGCGCCGCCCCAGCTTGACCGCCTCCTCGATCGCGTACTCGGCCACCAGCGTCTTGCCCGCGCCGGTCGGCGCCGCGACCAGGACGTTGTGGCCGGAGCGGATCGCCTCGACCGCGCGGACCTGGAACGGCGAGAGCGTCTTTCCCTTCCAGACGATGGCCGGCGCGTCGCCGGGCGGGTCGGCGGCGGGCGCCGAGGTCGCGGCCTTGCGACGGCGCTTGCGCTTGGGCGGCGGTGCTGGCGCGCGCCGCTCGCCCGCCTCCTCTTCGCGCTTGCGCCGGCTCTTGCGATCCATCGGGTGTGCCTGGAAACCTGTCCGCGGCAACCGCTTGAGGCGCGCCCTCGGCACCTGTATGTAAACACTCGCGCGTGCCCGACGGAAGCACGCGCCGCCGGAGCGCGAACACAGGGCAGGAACCGTCGCCGACGGCCCGATCCCGCCTCCGCACCCAGGTCTTCCGTCGCCCACGCCGCCGCGATCGACAAGGAGCGCCTCCAGGAGGCCGACCATGGACTTCCAGACATCCGCGAAGCAGACCAACCAGACCGTCCGCCAGCTCGCCAACCTGAAGGTGCTCTCACGCCTCCTGGGACACGAACTGCACGCGCAGGGCAACACGCGTTCGCTGCAGCTCTCGCGCGACGAGGTCATCGAGATCCAGACCGCGCTCGACCTGTTCATCGAGGACGTGTCGCGGCGCATGGCCGGCACCGCGACGCAGCCCGCGACCGCGCCGCTCAGCGTGACCGAGCCCGCGCTGGTCAGCGGCCGGAACTGAGCCGCTCCGTCCCATGGGCCTTCCCGCCCAGCGACCCCGCCCCGGACTCGCCGGCCGCGTGCCGGCCTGGATTCCCGTCGCCGCGCTGGTCGCGGCGGGGGTCTGGCTCGGGTCGGGACTCCAGCGCTCGGTCGAGGCCGCAGGGTTCGCCGAGGTCGACGTGCGCTGCTCGCGCCTCGACGCCGGGCCGGGCTTCGTCGATCCGCGCTGGGACGACTTCCTCGCGATCAAGCTGGCCGAGCTGCCGCCGGTCGACGCCGGCGACCGCGCGCAGGTGCAGGCCGTCGCCGCGGCGATCGCGCGCCTGCCGTTCGTGGCCGAGGTGCGCGAGCCGCGCGTGATCTGGCCCGACGGCCTCGAGGTGCCGCTGCGCCTGCGCCGACCGGGCGCGTGCGTGCGGGTCGGGCACGACTACCTCGCCGTGTCGGAAGAGGGCATCGTGCTGCCCGGCCGCTGGCCGACGCCGCCGCTCGTCGACGGCCGCTTCCTGCCCGTGATCGGTCCGAACGACGGGCGGTTCGACCAGGTGCTGCCCGGGGAGCGGCTCGCCGCGCCGAGCGACGTGGACGCCCTCGCGCTGGCGTTGTCGGCGCGCGCGGCGCTTTCCCCCGAGGAGTTCGCCATCACGGGGCCGCTGCTCGTCGACGCGACGCGCGCCCGCGCCGCGTCGGTGACCGAGCCGGGCGCGCGCATCCTGCTCGAGGGCCGGCGCAGCGTGCATTTCGGCCGGGTTCCCGGCGCCGGCCAGCCCGGCGAGCTGCCGACCGGGAACAAGTGGGAGCACGTGCGTCGCGCGCTGGCGCTCTTGCGTCCCGAGAACGGACCGCGGGACTGGGCGGTGCTCGACGTGCGCTGGGACGTGGCCGACATCGCCTGGCGCGACGCGCCCGACGCGGGCGTCGAGCCGCGCTAGGGCCTTGGCGCGTCTCGCCTCCGCGGCCTGGCTGGCGTCGTGCGCGCCGCTCGCGCTGCCGTGGTGCTTCGACGACGGCGTCGAACGCTTCGCGGGGGTCTCGTTCGCGGCGCTCGCGGCGTTGCCGTGGTTGTTCGCCGCCGGCCTGCCGCGGCCGGCGGGCCGGCCGCCGGCGCCGCGCGCGGAGCTGTGGACGCTGGGCCTGGCGTTGCCGCCGCTGGGCGCCGCCGCCGGTCTCGACGCGGCCCAGGGCGCGTCCTTCGCGCGCCTCGCCGCGCTGCTGGCCGTGGTGCTCGCGTCGGGCGCGCTCCTGGCCTCGGCCGCGCGCCGCGCGGCGGACGGCCGCCGCGCGCCGGCGGTGCACGCGCTCGCCTGGTCGGCGCTGGTGGCCTTGCCGCCGCTCGCGGTGTTCGCCCTGGAGCACGGCGGCGGGCCGTTCCTGGGCCGCGCGCCGGCCTGGCTCGCGCTGCTCGACCGCTGGAGTCCGCTGGGCTGGCTGGCGCGCGCGGTGCACGACGTGCGCGCCGACCTGGCCGCGCCGTGGGGCGCGCTCGTCGCGAGCGCGATCGTGCTGGCCGCCGTCGGCATCGTCCGCTCGCGGGAGGTGCGCGGATGAGGCGCGCGCGACTCGCGCCGCGGATCGCGGCCTTCGCGGCCGTGGTCCTTGCGGCCGCGCCGTCGGCGGCGCAGAGCCGCGTGCGGTTCGCCGAGATCGAGCTCGTCGGGCCGCTGGATCGCGCGGTGGTCGACGCCGGTGCGGCCGGCGAGACGCGCGTCGAGAGCGTGCTGGCGGCGGGGGAGTCGCGCCGGCTCGTCGTGCCCGTGCCCGCGCGGCCGGCGCAACCCGATCCGGTGCTGCGCGCGTTCGCGCGCGCGGGCGGGCCGGCACACGCGCAGGCCGCGCGCCTCGTGGGTTGGCGGGACCTCGACGCGCGCTACGACGGCCTGCCGCTCGCGCTGCGCGTCCGCGCGCTGCCGGCCGCTCCCGGGGCGCGCGTGCGCGCGCCCGTGGCGGTGCTCGCGCTGCTGCTCGCGGCGTGCGTGGTGGTCGCGTCGGTGCGCGCGCGACCCCGCGCGGCGCTGCTCCTGGGGCTGGCGTTCGCGGCCGGGATCGGCGCGCTGGCGGCGCGGCGTCCGCCGGACGCGGGACGGGCCGTCGAAGTGCTCGACGGCGTGGCGGGCGCGGATCTGTGGCGCCGCGCGCGATCGGCGGTCGGCGCGCTCGAGTTGCCCGCGCGCGCGCCGGCGTACGAACTGCGCAGCGAGCCGGCGACGGCGCGGATCGTGCTGACCGTCCCCGCCGACGCGGCGCGGCCGCCGCGCGCAGAGGCGCCGGGCGCGCACCTGACCGCCCTGTGGGCCGAGCCCTGGCCGGCCGACGCCCTGACCGAGTCCGCCAACCGCCTGGAGGCGCTGGATCCCGTGTGGGTGCGCGAGGAGGGACGCTGGACGGCCCGCGCGCCGTGGCCGCTGGAGGCGGCCCTGCCGGCTCCGGTCGCGGGTTCCCCGCCGCCCGGCTGGCTGCTGTCGGCCTTGCCGCAGGGGGGCCGCGTGCTGATCGGCGGGTCGGCGGGGGCGCGCTGGGTGCGCATGACCTGGCCCTGAGGGGCGGCGGGAAAGCCGTTGATGGCCGGCGGGCGCGCCGATACCCTTTCCCGCCCGGTTCCGAGCCGCTGCGCCCCTTCGGGCTGCGGCGGGGGCCCGCGTCGAGCGGGCGCCGAACCGCGGCACGATTCCAGCCATGCACGCCACCACACACCTGCGATCCGCGAGCCTGCCCGAGCGCTGGCTCCTCTACGACGCCTCCAAGTTCACGCTGGGGCGTCTCGCCGCCCAGATCGCGATGAACCTGATGGGCAAGGACCATCCTTCGTACACGCCCAGCGAGAAGAACGGCGCGCACGTCGTCGTCATCTGCGCCGAACAGGTGCGGATCACCGGCCTGAAGCGCGAGCAGAAGGAGTACGCGCACTACACCGGATACCCCGGCGGCTACAAGAAGGTCGCGTTCGAGAACCTGCAGGGCCGCCGCCCGGACGAGGTCATCCGTCTCGCGGTGAAGCGCATGCTGCCCAAGACCACGCAGGGCCGCGACGTCCTGCGGCGCCTCAAGATCTACGCCGGCACCGACCACCCGCACACCGCACAACAGCCCGTCCAAGTGGACGCCATCCGTTCATGAGCGCCAAGCAGATCACCTGGGGCCTCGGCCGTCGCAAGAGTTCGGTGGCGCGCGTGCGCCTGATCCCCGGGGCCGGCGGCTTCCTGGTCAACGGCAAGGAGATGGCCGCGTTCTTCCCGACCATCGAATCGCAGCGCCGCGCCACTGCGCCGCTGGCGGCGACTTCGACCGCCGCGCAGTACGACGTCTTGTGCAGCGTCGGCGGCGGCGGACCGCAGAGCCAGGCCGAAGCGGTCACGCTGGGCCTCGCGCGCGCGCTCAAGAAGATCAACCCCGGCTTCGACGACGTCCTGCGCGAGCAGGGCCTGCTCACGCGCGACAGCCGCATGAAGGAGCGCAAGAAGTACGGCCGTCGCGGCGCGCGCCGCGGGTTCCAGTTCTCGAAGCGCTGATCGCCGGACCGGACGGGGGCGCGCCGCAGGGCCTCCCCGCCGGCCGCGCGGCGTGAGCGGCGCGCGGCGTCGCGCGCCCACCTCAAGATCGCATGGCCGGACACAGCCACTCCTCGAACATCGCGGTCCGCAAGGGCGCGGTGGACAAGAAGCGCGCGAAGCTGTTCAGCAAGCTCTCGCGCGCGATCATGTCGGCCGTCAAGCAGGGCGGGCCCGATCCGGACGCCAACCTCAAGCTGCGCTACGCGATCGAGAAGGCGCGCGCCGGCAACGTCCCCAAGGACAACATCGACCGCGTCATCAAGCGCGCGGCCGGCGAGAAGTCCGCGGACCTCGAGGAGGTCACCTACGAGGGCTACGCGCCCGGCGGCATCGCGGTCATGGTCGTGTGCCTGACCGACAACCGCCACCGCACCGCGCCGGACGTGAAGTACATCTTCGAGCGCGGCGGCGGCAACCTGGGCGCTCCCGGTTCGGTCGCGTTCCAGTTCCAGTTCCGCACGCTGATCGTGGCCGAGCGCGGCGAACGCAGCGAGGACGACTGGCTCGAACTGGGCCTGGAGGCCGGCGCCGAGGACGTGAAGCTCGAGGGCGACGTCGTGACCGTGACCGGGCCGCCGACCGAGTTCCTGGCCGTGAAGGGCGCCCTGGAGGCGGCCGGCGTGGCCCTCCTGTCGGCCGAGACGGGCTACGTGCCCGACACGCTGGTGCCGATCGCGGACAAGGAGGAGGCGCGCCGGGTGCTGAAGCTGCTCGACACGTTCGACGAGAACGAGGACGTCCAGAGCGTGTACGCCAACTACGACATCCCGGCCGAGTGGATCGACGAGCTGACCTCGTCCTGAGGCAGCGCGCGTTCCCGGCGCGGGGGGTTGCGCCGCGCGATCGGCGTTGGGACCATCCCCGGCCGCCCGCCGACGCGCGGGCCCAGAGGAGCCAGGATGGGTGACGGACTGCGGACGATCCACGTCGTGACCAGCGACGAGACCCTGATCGCCTCGGCGCGTGCCGCGGCGGAGACGATCGGCGGCTGGGAGGTCGCGCCGTGCGCCAGCGCCGACGACCTCCTGGGCGCGTCGCCCACGGCGGGCGACGTGGTCCTGCTCGACGCCTGGGCGCGCGGCGGGAACATCTACGAGGTCTGCCGCCGCGTGACCACGCGCGCGCGCTGCCGCACGTTCCTGGTCGTCGCGCGCGGCAATTCCGCGGCGGCGCCCATCGCGCGCTTCTGCGGAGCGACCGGCGTGCTCGAGCGGCCGATCGTCGCCAGCGCGCTGCAGGCCGCGCTGCAGCGCGCGAGCATCGGCCGGCCGGCCCTGCCGGTGGAATCGCGCGGCAAGCCGGTGCCGAGCCCGGCGCCCGAGCAGTTGCTCACCGACCTCGCGGGCCGGCCCGAGGACAACCTGGTCACCGCGCTGACCGACCCCGAGACGGGTCTCTTCAACTACGCGTTCCTCTCGTACAAGCTCGACGAGGAGTACAAGCGCGCCACGCGTTTCGGCCACCCGCTGTCGTGCGTGCTCCTGGGCTTCGAGGGCCAGGTCGACGAGGCCGTGCTGCGCGAGCTGGCGGGCATCTTCCTCTCGACGTCGCGCGACACCGACGTGCTGGGCCGCTTCGACGAGAGCTCGTTCCTGTTCCTCCTGGTCCACACCGGCCCCGACGGCGCGGCCGTGATGGCGCGGCGCGTGGGCGAGGTGGCGCAGGAGCGCGGCCTGCGCGACCTGGTGGGCGACCCGATCTCGATCTCGGTCGGCATCAGCACCTGCCCGCACGTCGAGGTGCTGCGCCGCGAGGACCTGTTCGCGCGCGCGCGCAAGGCGTTCCTCGAGGCACGCGCCGAGGGCGGCGGCGTCGTGGCCGCGGTCTGAGCGGCTCGCCGGACCTCAGGGCGGCGTCACGGTCACGAGCGCCGGCACGACGGGCGCGCCCTGGAACGAGCTGACCGTCACTCCGGCCGCGCCGACCGCGACCGCCGTCACGGCCGCGCCGCTGTTGACGCGCGCGACGGCGCTGGCGGTGCTGGACCAGTTGACGAGCTTGGTCACGTCGCGCCGCGCGCCGTTGGCGTAGACCGCGAAGGCCTTCAGCCCCTTGCGCGCGCCCACCGGCAGGGTCGCCGCCGCGGGCGACACCTCGACGCGCAGGAGCGCGGGCGCGACGGTCGCCCCGACCTGCTCGATCACGTGCGTGGCGGTGTTCTCGCGGAACGTGCGCCCGCGCGAGTAGCTCGTGAACTGCACCCCGGCGAAGGGCGTCGACTGGCCGCCGTAGGCGTTGACGACCCCGCGCCCGTCGAAGAACTCGTACGCGGCGGGATCGATGCAGTAGTCGATGCGCGCGCCGCCGGTGCCGGGCGGGACGGCCGAGAAGGCCAGGAAGCCGGTGGAGGCCTGGCGCGCGACGAAGCCGTCCTCGGGGATCGTGTAGGGCACGCCGCCGACGTTCACGTCGAGCGCGAGCACGCCGTGGTTGACGTAGATCTCCAGGCCGTTGGCGAACGAGAGGCGGATGCGCGCGTTGCGGAACGGCTCGAGGCTGTCGATGTCCTCCAGGATGCGCTGGAACGAGTTCCAGGTGCCGGCGAAGAGGTACTCGATCGACGTCGGCGGCGCCTGCGTGTAACGCGCCTGGAGCGCGTTCGTCATGTGGTATTCCTTCAGCATGTCGGCGTGGTAGGTGATGTTCCCCACGCCGTTGGGGTTGCCCGTGGTCTGCAGGTAGCCCGCCTTGCCGTACGTGATCTCGTAGACGCGATAGCGGTCGAGCATCGCCTCCGTCATCGGGTAGATCGGCCCCGACGCGGTGACGAATTCCGGGCCGTCCGGCGGCGAGAAGAAACGCTCGGGGAAGCCGTTGCCGTGGTTCACCTGCAGCGGCGAGAAGACGTGCCACTCGATCTCGGGCACCACCGGCCAGCCCGTGGGCGTGAGCGCCCAGCCGCGACGCGTGTTCGGCAGCGTCCACGGATCGATGTCGGTGCCGACGTTGAGCGAGCGTTGCACGCTGTCGCAGAAGCCGGCCCACAGGAGCTCGAAGTTCGAGCCGCTCGCGATGTGCGAGCCCTCGCCCAGGAGCGGCCCCTCGTAGGTCTCCTGCAGGCCCCGCAGCCACGCGTGCTGGTCCTGGCAGGCGCGGCGCAGCGACTTGGCCCAGGGCGAACCGGCGGTCTGGTCCACGTGGTCGCCGTCCGCACCGCGCGTGGGCGTCGCGTTGACCTGGATGTCGAGGTACCCCAGCGTCGCGCCGGCGGCGCGCAGATGGGCCGACTCGCGCGCGGCGTGCACGGCGCAGGCCGTGACGGCGATCATCGGCAGGCCGAACAGGTAGTCGACCTTGGGCGCCCCCGAGGCGTCGCGCGCGATCATCGCCGGGTCGTTCACGGCGGCCGGCGCGGTGGGGGGCAGCGTGCCGAAGGTGTTGTAGGCGCCGATCAGGAATCCCTTCGCGCGCGCGCCCTGCAGCGTCGCGGCGAAGCCGGCCGGATCCGCGGGCGGCCACCAGTCGGGGCCGGCGTGCGGCGCGGGCGGATCGGCCGCGCCCGCCGACCAGCCCAGGAACACGTAGGCCGCGACGTTGTCGACGCCCCACAGGTCGAGCTTCTCCCAGTACGGCGGATAGTTGGCCTGGTCCACGCCGTTGAGCAGGAGCACCATGCGGTTCGCGAGCAGCTCGCGGTAGGGCGAGGCCGGCTGGGTGGGCGCCAGGAAGGCCTCCTGCACCTTGCTCGTCACCACGATCCGGAACGTGTCGTCGACGGGCGCGCCGATCGAGACGCCGCCGGAGAGCGGCTTGTACTGGCCCCAGGTGCTGTAGTTGTAGGCCAGCGCCGTCGTTCCCGGCGGCGGGTTCGCCGGCGTCTGCGTCGCGAAGTAGTCCGCGGCGTTGGAGTTGAAGATGTCGAGGACGTTCGAGGTGTAGTACGTCGTCCCGCCGGGCGCGTCGAACTTCACGATCGGGTGCGACACGCCGCCCATCAGCTTCAGGACCTGCGACGCGTCGAACCCCTGTCCGGTGCCCTGCAGCACTCCCATGTAGTTGCGCCGGTACGACGTGCTGCCGTCCAGGTCCTGGAAGCGCACCGAGAGCATCTTGCCCGTCAGCGTGAACGTCGTGCGCCGGTGCCGCACGCCCTCGCCGATCGGCGTGAAGTCGTCGGTGAAGTCCAGGATCACCGAGTCGGCGGTCATGGTCTGGCCGGTGAGCGTCGCGTACTGCGCGAGCCAGCCCGTGCTGTGCGGCACGTCGCCGGCGTCGCGGTAGCCCAGGCTGGTGTTGACCATGGGCGAGCACTCGCTCGACAACTCCTGCACGGTGACGCGTCCGTCGGCCGCGAACGGCAGGTCGAGGTCGACGCGGTACTCGATCACCTCGTCGCCGGTGAAGCGCAGCGCGTAGACGTTGCCCGAGCGCGTGACGCTGACGGTCCCGGGCGCGCGGCTGCCCAGGTGCACGAGGGACTCCGCGGCCTGCGCGGGCAGGGCCGCGGCCAGGACCGCCAGGCCGGCCGGGAAGACGTTGATTCGCATGCGGTGGGGATCGGGCGCGGGCCGGAGGTGGCTGGATGCCTGGACGGCCGTGACTCCGCGCGGGCTCCCGGAACCTGCCAGGGGAGCGAAAACCCGCACGCGGGGACGAAACTCCATCGTGGCCGCGACCCGCGCGGAGCGCCAGGGGCGCCGCGCGATTCGCGGCGCCCGGGGCTTCCAGGGAGCGTCAGGAGGAATCCGCGCGTGTGCGCGACGTAAGGTGGAGCGATGGCCCCTCGTTGGATCGGCGCGCTGCTCTCGGCGCTGGGTTGGAGGCCGCGCGCGCGCGCGGCGGTCGAGCCCGAGGCGCGCGCGGATCCGGAGCCGGCGGACGAGCGGCCCTCGGCGCTCCTGGGCCTGCTCGCGACGCTGCGCGCGGACGCTGCGACGAACCTGGGCATCGCGGCCGGCGGCACGCCGGAGCCGCCGCGGATCCCGTGCGCGAGGCCGGAGCGGGAGCGGAGCGCGGCCGGCGCGCGGCTGCGACTCGCCGTCGACGACGCGGGCGAGTTCCTGACCTTGGTGGGCACCGAGGCGGCGATCGGCCACACGCGCGCGCGCGACGTCGCACTGCCGTTCCTGCTCGACGTCGAGGCCCACCACGCGCGCCTGCGCCTGGTCGAGGACTTCCACGGCGGCCCGCGCTGGCTGCTCGTGCCCGAACCCGGCGCCGCCGCGCGCGTGCAGGAGCGCGACGTGCCGGCCGGCGGCGTGCTGCTCGCCGACGGCGACGAGGTCCTGCTGGGCGGCAACCTGGCGTTCCGTTTCGCGGCGCGCGAGCCGGGGAGCGCGTCGGCCGTGCTCGACCTCCTGCGCGGCGCCGAGTGCCTGGGCGCGACGCGCGTGCTGCTGCTGGTCCCCGGCGCGGGCGGGCGCGTGCGCCTGGGCGCGCGCAGCGCGCGGCACATCCCCCTGGCCGACCTGGAGCACGAGATCGAGATCGGCGCCGAGCGCGCGGCCGACGGATGGTGGCTGCGCGTGCACTGCGCGGCGGGCGTGCGCGGCGGCTCGCCCGCGGGGGAGGAATCCCAGGTGCGCCTGCCGCTGCCGCTCCCCGCGCCGGTCACGCTGACGGCGCGTGCGCGCAAGGCCGGTCGTCCGCCGTTCGCGCTGGTCTTCGCGCCGGTCGAGGATCCCGCCGCGGGCGGCGCTTTGGAGCCTTGAGGGGGTCCCGTACGATGCACCCCCCGCGGCCCGCGGTTGCGATGGACTGGGAGGCCTTCTACGCGCGCTTTCGCGAGCCGGACTTCGTGCCCGGCTACGAGATCCAGAACCGCCTCGGCGGCGGCGCGTTCGGCGAGGTCTACAAGGCGCGCAAGGCCTCGATCGGCAAGAGCTTCGCGATCAAGTTCCTGAAGATCGACGACGACGCGCAGCGCGACGCGGCATTGCGGGAACTCGAGCAGGTGCGCCACTTCGCGGCGCTCGACCACCCCAACCTGGTCTCGATCGAGGACATGGGGACGGCCATGGACGTGCCGTACCTCATCATGGGCTACGCCGGCGAGGACACGCTCTCGCGGCGCCTCAAGCACGGCCCGCTCGACGAGGAGTCCGCGCTGCTCTTCTTCGTGCAGGCCTGCCGCGGCGTGCTCGCGCTGCACGACCGGCGCCTCGTGCACTTCGATCTCAAGCCCAGCAACGTGTTCCTGAAAGGCGACGTGGCGCGCGTGGGGGACTACGGGCTCTCGCGCATGATGGCCGACGGACGCGCGACCTTGTCCTTCGGCCGCGGCACGCCGCAGTACATGGCCCCGGAGATGCTGCGCAACCGCGCCGATCACCGCGCGGACATCTACTCGCTCGGCGTCATCCTGTTCGAGTGCCTGACGGGCAAGCTGCCCTTCGAGTCGCCGTTCCCCGGCGCCCTGGCGCTGCGCGACGACGACGCGCCGCCGGCCTTCCCCGACGCGGTCGCGCCGCGCCTCAGGCCCGTGATCGAACGCTGCCTGCGCGTCTCGCCCGACGACCGCTACGCGAACGTGGCCGAGATCCTGACCGCGCTGGGCCACACCGCGCGCCTGGGCGATTCGGTGCGCGTCGGTGCGGCGAGCGCGGGCCCGCCGGCCGTGCGCGGCGCAGACCCCGGCCCTGCGACGCCGCGCAGCGAGGCGCGGCAGACCGCGGCCGAGCTGACGCGCGGCGCGGTCGAGGTCGCGCGCGGCGTGTGGGACGGACTGCGCAGCGGCAAGGACGCGCGCGGCGCGACGGCTCCGACGGCGCCGCCCGCGCCGCCGAAGGCGCTGCCGGCCGCGGCGCCGCTCCCCGCGTCACCCGCCGGGTCCGCGCGCCGCGCCGCCGACGACGTGTTCGAGGCGCACACGCTGGCCGAGCAGCTGCCCGCTCCGCGTCCCGCGGTCGAGGGCGCGGCGACGATTCCCGTCCCGCCGCCCGTGCGCGGCGGCTGGCTGGGGACGCTGGGCTCGACCGCGCACCTCGCGCTCGAGGTGCTGGTCTCGCTCGGCCGCTGGCTGTGGTCCGCGGGCCGGCGCGTCCTCGTGCGCGGCGGCGCGTCGGCCGGGCGCCGCGGCTTCGGCCTTCTCGCCGGCCTGGCGCGCCTCGTCCTGTTCGCGCTGATGCTGGCGCTCCTGGGCGGCCTGACGACGCTGCTCGCATGGGCCTTCCTCAACGCCTAGCCTGCGCGCCGGAACGCCGATGAGCGACTGGGTTCCCGACATGGACAGGCTGCGCGCCTACGACGACGCCGAGTGGCTGCGCGTCGAGCGCACGTACTGCGGACGCCTCTTGGCCTACGTGGCGCGCCGCGTGCCCGACCGCGGCGCGCGCGAGGACATCGTGCAGGAGGTCTTCCTCGGCGCCGTGCGCGGCATCGAGCTGTACGACGCGGCCTACACGTTCGAGCAGTTCCTGTTCGGCATCTGCCGCAACCGCGTGATCGACCACCAGCGCCGCCAGCGGCCCGTGACGCTGGCCGGCGAGACCGAGGGCGAGGAGCGCCCGCCGGCGATCGACGCCCTGGCGCAGGAGGAGGAGACGCCCAGCCGGATCGTGCGCCGCGCGGATCTCAAGGAGCAGGGTTCGCGCGTGCTGCAGGACCTGCTGCGCGCCTGGGTGCAGGAGACCTGGCAGCAGGGCGAGTTCCAGCGGTTGATGGTGGTCGAGGCGCTGCTCGCCGCGGGCTGGCGCAACCGCGACGTGTGGAAGCATTTCGACCTGCGCGACGAGTCGGCGGTGGCCGGGATCAAGTTCCGCGCGCTGCGGCGGCTGCGCGAACTGGCGCTGGAGCGCGGCGAGGACCGTTCGGTGCTGGCGCAGGTGGGCGCGTCGATCGGCGCCGGTGACGCGCTGGATCTCGACGTGGGCGCGGCGTGGGTCGCGGGCCGCGCGAGCTGTCCGGCCCGGCACTGGCTGGCGCGGCATCTCTCCGGCGCGCTGGCCGAGGGGCCGGCGGCCTTCGTGCGCTTTCACCTGGACGACGTGCAGTGCGCGTGGTGCCGCGCGAACCTGGACGACCTCGCCGAGCTGGAGAGCCGCGCGGACCTCGAGCCCTTGCTGGAGCGCGTGGGCGCCTCGACCGTGCAGTACCTGCGCTCGCGCACGGTGCGCTGAGCACGCGCTCAGCCGTTCAGCGCGGCCATCGATTCCCGGGCCCAGTCCAGCGCGCGCACGTACGCGTCGCGCTGGACCTCGGGCGACACGCCAGCCACCAGCATGCGATCGAAGTCGGCGTGCTCGCAGGCGATGGCGCCCTCCAGCAGCGTGCCCATCGGGCCCTGGTGCGTGAGCAGCGCCTCGTGCAGGGCGGGCGCGACGCGCAACTCGGAGAGCACCTGTTCCAGCGGCTGGTCGACGAACGCGTCGAGCACCGAGAGCAGCCCCGCGGTGAAGCACTCGCGCCCGTTGCCCGTGTGCGTGGCCTCGGCCATCAGTTCGCAGTAGCGCGCGCGCAGCAGCGCCGTGAGGACCAGCTCGTGCGGCTTGTCGTCGCTGCCCGACAGCAGCATCATCGAGGCGTACAGGCGCAGCCGGTCCAGGCCCAGCATCAGGACCGCGTCGCGCACCGAGGAGATCGGGCGCGCGGGCGCGACCAGCGCGGAGTTGGCGTAACGCAGCAGCTTGTAGGTCAACCCGACGTCGGTCTGCACGAGCGCTTCGACGTCCTCGACCTGCACGTCGGGGTCCTGCAGCTTCGCCACCAGGCGCAGCATCAGGACGCGCCGTTCGGGCGCGCGCCGCCCGGCGACGATCTCGGGGCGCGCGAAGTAGTGGCCCTGGAACAGCTCGAAGCCCAGGGCGGCGTAGGCGTCGAACACCGCGCGCGTCTCGACCTTCTCCGCCAGCAGCGTCGGCCGCCGGCCGGGCAGCGTCTCCAGGAAGGCCGCGACCCGCTCCTTCGGCGTGGCCAGCACGTCGAACTTGATCACGTCGGCGAGCTCCACCAGCGCGGCGTTGCCCGGCCGGGGCTCGAAGTCGTCCAGCGCGATGCGGTAGCCCAGGCTCCTGGCGCGCCGGACCTCGTCGAGCACCGCGTCCGACGCGTCGACGTCCTCCAGGATCTCCAGCACGGCGCGCTCGGGCGGCAGGAACTCGTACAGGCGTGCGGTCAGCACGCGCGCCGGGATGTTGACGAACGCGACCGCCGATCCGACCAGGCGGTCGAGGCCGATGTTCAGCAGCGCGTGCACGGCGACCGCGGCCGTCGCGGCGTCGCCGTCGACCGGCCCCGAGCGGGCCGAGCGGTACAGGAGCTCGTACGCCGAGAGCCTGGACGCGGTGTCCAGGATGGGCTGGCGCGCGATCAGGACGGTGTTCGGCAAGTCGAGGCCCCGGACCCTCATCGACCGGGGCCGGCCCCGTCCCGGAGCGCGAACGGGCGAAAGGGCGCGAGGGGGGGCGGCCGGCCGCGAACCGGATTCGTACCGCGCGCCGCGCCGCCCGCGGCCTAACATGGGCGCCCGGAGGCCGTCTGGATGCTGCTGAATCTGACCCTGGTCCCTTGGAGTTCCGCCGCCCTGTCCGTCGCGCTGGCGCTGGCGCCCGCGCGCGCCCCCGCCGGCGGCGAGCCGACCTCGGCGCGGATGCTCGCCGCGCTGGAGGCCGTCACCGCCGACGACCTGCGCACGGACGTGATGTTCATCGCCAGCGACGACCTCCAGGGGCGCGACACGCCCAGCGAGGGCCTCAAGGTCGCGGCGCGCTACATCCGCTCGCGCCTCGAGCGGCTGGAATGGAAGCCGGGCGCCAAGGACGGCTACTTCTACACCTACCCGCTGGACCAGCGCGCGATCGACCCCTCCGCGTCGTCGCTCGCCTGGGAGGGCAAGGGCTCCGAAGGCAAGCTGGCGTTCGGCCGCGACTACTTCCTCGCGAGCACGACCGATCTCGTGTCGCTCGACCTGTCCGCGGGGGTCGTGTTCGCGGGCGACGGCGGCCGCGACGACTTCAACGCGACGCGCGTCGCCGGCAAGTGGGCGCTGGTGTTCGACAGCGGCGACGAGGTGCGCGACGTCGTGCGCTTCGCCAAGAAGGCCAAGGCCAAGGGCCTGATCCTCGCGCCCGGCCCGAACTACAAGGGCGAAGCCTACGAGCAGCGCTTCGGCGGCCTGGTCGAACGCCTGCAGCGCGGCACGGTGGCGTTCCCCAGGCAGGCGGGCGAGGCGCGCGGCGGCGCCGCGGAACGGGAGGAGCGCGAGGAGCGCGAGGCGTTTGCCACGGTGCTGCTGACGCGCACCGCGGTCGAGAACCTGCTCAAGGCGGCCAAGAAGGCGTCCACGCCGTCGCGCGGCGCCGACCTGGGCCTGACCGTGACCGAGAAGCGGGTCGCCCACCGCCAGATCGAGGTCGAGAACGTCTGCGGATTCTGGCCGGGCAGCGATCCCGTGCTCGGAAAAGAGGTCGTGATCGTCAGCGCGCACTACGACCACGTCGGCGTGCAGGGCGGGCAGATCCACAACGGCGCCGACGACAACGGATCGGGAACCTCGGGCCTGCTGGCGCTGGCCAAGGCGCTCAAGGAGCACGGGCCGCTGCGCCGTTCGGTGATGCTGATGTGGGTCTCGGGCGAGGAGAAGGGCCTGTGGGGCTCGAAGGCCTGGGCCCAGAACCCGTGGCTGCCCGAGGGCTGCCGCGCGATCGCCGACATCAACATCGACATGGTCGGGCGCAACGCGCCGGACCAGTTGCTGGTGACGCCCACGCGCAAGAAGTCGAAGGAGTACAACGGCCTGGTGCGCCGCGCCGAGCGGCTGGCGAAGCTCGAGGGCTTCAACGATCTGGGAAGCGCGGACCAGTACTACGAGCGCAGCGACCACTTCGAGTTCGCCAAGCTCGGCATCCCGGTGATGTTCCTGTTCGCCGACGTGCACGAGGACTACCACCAGCCGGGCGACGATCCCGAGAAGCTCGACTACGACAAGATCCGCCGCTCGATGCGCCTCGTGCTGCGCATCCTCGACGAACTGCAGGACGACAAGCTGGATCTGTAGCTGCGCAGGCCTGCGTGCGCAGCCACCCGGATCGAGCGCAGTGTTCCCAGGGCTCCGGGCCGTGCCGGGTCCGGCCTCGGCCGCATCATGGCGTCCAGGCGATCGTCAGCCCGCTCGACAGGTTGAACACGGCAGCGGTGCAGAACGCGGCGCTGTTGCGGTACCAGACCTGGTAGTGCCGCGTGCCGCCCGTGCCGGGCAGCAGCCCGCGGACGGAGACCAGCGGGTCGGCGCCGACGCCGTATCCGAACTCGGCCACCCCGAAGGCGGTCGTCCTGGTTCCGAGGCGCACGATGTTCTCCGTCACGCACAGGAGGCCGTCGCCGAACACGACTCCGGCGCCTCCGGCCTGTTGCACGTTGCCTTGGAAGAAGAGCGCGCTCGTCGCGGGCGGCAGGCCCTCCACACGCAGGCGCACGCGATCGTTGTTGACCGAGGCGGGGCCGGTGGCCGAGATCCGGCCGCCGGTGCCGAAGCTGTTGGCGCAGCCCTCGCCGGCGTTGCCCGATTGACCCGGATCGCACGGGCAGGGGACCGGACCCGTGCCGTCGCCGAAGCAGTATGGCGTTCCCACGCTGAGCGGCGTCGTGCGCCACTCTGCGAAGTACCACGACGGGACACCGTCCGCGCGCTGCATCGCACCGGCCGCGAACAGCCGGCCGGCGGCGTCGTCGGCGAGGATCGTCGCGGCCGGGCCGTCGACTCCACCGGCGAGCGGCGCCCACGCGCTGCCGTCCCAGCGCGCCAGGTACTTCTCCGGCGGCAGCCCCGGCACGATCAGGTTGCCCGATGCGTGGAGCGCGCCCTGGAAGACGCCCAGCGAGTTGACCACCGTGCCGCTGATTCCGCCGAACTCGCGGAACGCGCTGCCATCCCAGCGCGCGAGGCGGTTGGCTGGCACGCCTCCGGCGCTCAGGAACGCGCCGCCCACGATCAGGTCCCCCTCGAAGGTCGCCAGCGCGTTGACCGCGCCGTTCGTGCCGCCGCCCACAGTCTGCTGCGCGGTCCCGTCCCACGAGACCAGATTGCTCGTGCTGTTCATCGAACCGCCGATGTACAGCACGCCCTGGTGCACGTGCAGCGCGAGCACCGCGCCGAAGAGCTGCGGCGCGAAGAACTCGAAGGTCGTGCCGTTCCAGCGTTTCACGCCGCCGACGCCGCCGACGTAGAGCTGGCCCTGGTACTCGGCGCAGACGTAGCCCTCGCCGTAACCGCCGGAGCCGATGCCGGTCCACTGGCTGCCGTCGTAGCGCGCCACGCCCGAGATCGCCTGCCCCTCCACGCCCGAGAACACTCCGGCGACGACGAGATCGCCCTGGAAGACCGTGGCCGAGTTCAGGCGGCCGCTCCCGGTGAACAGTCCCAGCCGCACCCAGCGGTCGCCGTCGAGCATCACCGGCCCCGAACCGACCGGTGCGAAGCCCGTGTATTCGCTGCCGGCCTCGGTGAACGGGCCGACCACGACCGGCTTGCCGTTCCACATCACGGCCGCCTTGGGCGCGGCGTTGAAACCGAGCCCCTGTCCGACGCTCTCCCAGCCGCTGCCGTTGAAGCTGGCCACGCTGTTGCTGACGACCGGCTGGCCGGGATCGAACGCGAGCCCGGCCTGCGTGAAGTTGCCTCCGACCCGCAGCTGCCCGCCCTGGACCTCGAGGTCGAAGATGCTTGTGACCTGGCTGAGCCCGGTCACGCCGCCGGCGTAGGTCCATTGCGTGCCGTCGAAGCGCGCGAAGCGTTCGACCGAGACGCCGTTGGCATCGACGATGTTGCCGGCGGCGTACAGGTCGGCGCCGTAGACCTTGAGCGCCCACACGGTCGTCGCGATCGTCGAATCGGCGAACACGCCGGCCGAGGACCAGGCGCCGTTGTCGAACACGGCCACCTTGTCGAGACCGCCGCCGGGCATGAGGTCGAAGTTGCTGCACGCGTACAGCCGGCCCTGGTACCACTCGACTTCGCGCACTGTGGCGTTCAGCGGTCCGGGCAGGCCCGGGCCCACCGGCGACCAGCTCGCCCCGTCCCAGGCCGCGATGTTGTGCGCGGTCGCGCCGCCCGCTGTCGTGAACTCTCCCGCGGCATACAGGCGATCGTCGGGGCCGACGCGCAGCGCCCAGACCTCGGGATCGAAGCCCGCGTCGAGCCCGCCGCCCACGTCGTGCCACTGCGCGCCGTCCCAGCGCGCGATGTTCTTGACCGCCACACCGCTGGCGGAGAGGAACTGTCCCGCGGCGTAGAGATCGCCCTGGAACACGGCCACGGCCCACACGCTGCCGGTGATGCCGCTGCCGATCTGCGACCACACGCTGCCATCGAAGCGCGCGATGTTCGTCACCGGCTGCGACCCGCTGCAGCAGAACTGTCCCGCGGCGATCAGGTCTCCCTGGTATTCGACGAAGTCGCGCACGGCGTAGGCCGAGCTGGGAACACCGGGGGTGCCGCTGTCGATGCCTGCGCCCATCCGCTGCCAACGCGCGCCGTCCCAACGCGCCGTGATGCCGAACTCCTGGCCATCGCCGAGCAGGCCGAGCCCGCCCGCCACCAGGTCGCCTTGGTACTGGCCCAGCGCGAACACGCGCCCGACGAGGCCCGGCCGGTCGTACTGATCCGACCAACTGTCCTGCGCCGCGGCCGGCAGGCTCGCGAACGCCAGCGTGGCGGAAGCGAGGATGAATCGGGTTCGATTGCGCATGGGCGATGGCCTCCCCTGGGCTCGTGCTCGGCGGCGGACGCGCGACGAGGTCAAGATCCGTGCCCCGATCCGCGCACGGCCGGGGCGGACTCTCACGCCGGCGCGAATCCGGTGCCTGGACCCGCGTCCGATTCCTGGACGCGGGTTCTTGGCGCCCGATGCCGCCGCGCTGCGGCGCGCGATCAGCCCCGCTCGGCCTGCGCCTTCGCCCGCAGCGCGGCCTGCGCCGCCGCGAGGCGCGCGACCGGCACGCGGAAGGGCGAGCAGGACACGTAATCCAGTGCGAGCTCGTGGCACAAGGCGATCGAGCGCGGATCGCCGCCGTGCTCGCCGCAGATCCCGATCTTCAGGTCCGCGCGGCCCGCGCGCCCCTCGCTGCAGCCGATGCGCATCAGCCGGCCGACGCCGTCCACGTCGATCGTCGTGAACGGGTCGTCGGGGTGGATGCCGCGCTCGACGTAGTCGGGCAGGAAGCTCGAGCCGTCGTCGCGGCTGATTCCGAAGGTCGTCTGCGTCAGGTCGTTCGTGCCGAACGAGAAGAACTCGGCGGTGCGCGCGATGTCGGCGGCAACCAACGCGGCGCGCGGCAGCTCGATCATCGTGCCGACCAGGTAGGGGATCTTCGCCTTGCGCTCCTTGAAGACCTCGGCGGCGCTCTGGTGCACGAGCTGGGCCTGCAGGTCGAGCTCGGCGCGCGTGCCGACCAGCGGGATCATGATCTCCAGCTTGGGCTTCTTGCGCGTGTCGCGCGCCACGTCGCAGGCGGCCTCGAAGATCGCGCGCGCCTGCATCAGCGTGATCTCGGGGTGGCGGATGCCGAGGCGACAGCCGCGCAGGCCCAGCATCGGGTTCTGCTCGCGCAGCGCATCGGACTTCTCGCGCACGCGCTGGGGCGGCACGCCCAGGTGGCGCGCCACCGCCGCGACGGCGGCCTCGTCGTGCGGCAGGAACTCGTGCAGCGGGGGATCCAGCGTGCGGATCGTCACCGGCCGCGGCGCCATCGCGCGCAGGATCGCGTTGAAGTCGGCGCGCTGCAGCGGCAAGAGGCGCTTCAGCGCGCTCACGCGCTCCTGGCTGGTCTCGGCCAGGATCATCTCGCGCACCAGATCGATCTTGCCCTCGGCGAAGAACATGTGCTCGGTGCGGCACAGCCCGATGCCTTCGGCGCCGAACGCCACCGCGCGCTGGCATTGGTCGGGCTGGTCCGCGTTGGCGCGCACGCCCAGCACGCGCGCCGCGTCGGCCCACTTCATGAGCCTCTGGAACGGCGCGGCGATCGAGCCCCGCGCGGGCTCGTGGCCCTCGAGCAGCACCGCGCAGACCTCCGAGGCGCGCGTCGCCACGCGCCCCTGGTAGACCTCGCCGCTGGTGCCGTCGATGCTGATCCAGTCGCCTTCGCGCAGCACGCGGCCGCGCACCGTGAGCGTGCCGGCGGCGTAGTCGACCTCGGCCTCGCCGGCGCCGGCCACGCACACGCGGCCCATCTGCCGCGCGACGAGCGCGGCATGGCTGGTCAGGCCGCCGCGGGCCGTGAGGATCCCGGCCGAGGCCTGCATGCCCACGATGTCGTCGGGCGAGGTCTCCTCGCGCACCAGGACGGCGCGCTGGCCGTTCTTCTGGCAGGCCAGCGCGCGCGCGGGCGTGAAGGCGATCGGACCCGAGGCGGCGCCCGGCCCGGCGGCCAGGCCCTTGGTGAGGCGCCGTCCCTCGCCGCGTGCCGCCGAGAGCTCGGCCGGGTCGAACTCCGGCTGCAGGAGCTGGTCGATCGACTCGGGCTCGATGCGCAAGAGCGCCTCGTCGCGCGTGATGCGCTTCTCCTTCACGAGGTCGACCGCGATGCGCACCGCCGCGGTGCCGGTGCGCTTGCCGCTGCGGCACTGCAGGATCCACAGGCGCCCGCGCTCGATCGTGAACTCCAGGTCCTGCATGTCCCCGTAGTGCACCTCGAGCTTCGCCTGGATCGCGAGCAGCTCCTTCCACGCCGCGGGCGAGCGCTTGGCCAGCGCCTCGATCGGCTCGGGCGTGCGCAGGCCGGCGACCACGTCCTCGCCCTGCGCGTCCATCAGGACCTCGCCCATGAACTTGCGCTCGCCGGTCGCCGGATGGCGCGTGAAGGCCACGCCGGTGCCCGAGTCCGGGCCCAGGTTGCCGTAGACCATCGCCACCACGCTGCAGGCCGTGCCCCAGGCGGCGGGGATGTGGTGCATCGCGCGGTAGGCGATCGCGCGCTCGTTGTTCCACGAGCGGAACACGGCGGAGATCGCGCGCCACAACTGCTCGTGCGGGTCGCTGGGGAAGGGCTCGCCGGTGCGCTCGCGCACGATCTCCAGGTAGCGTCCGACGAGGCCGCGCAGGTCGTCGGCGCTCAGCTCGCCGCCCTGCGCCACGCCGCGCTCCTTCTGCAGCCGCGCGAACTCGGCGCGCAGCGGATCCTCGCCGGTCGCGCCGCGCGCGCGCAGTCCGAGCACGACGTCGGAGTACATCGTGACGAACCGCCGGTAGGCGTCCCACGCAAAGCGCGGGTTGTTCGACGCGCGCGCCAGGCCCTCGACCGTGCGCGCGTTGAGGCCCAGGTTGAGGATCGTGTCCATCATCCCCGGCATCGAGGCGCGCGCCCCCGAGCGCACCGAGACCAGCAGCGGATCGGCCGGATCGCCCAGGCGGCGGCCCACGGTCTTCTCGACGCGCGCCAGCGCCGCGGCCACGTCGCGCTCCAGGCCGGCCGGGAACCGGCGCTCGTTGGCGAACCAGTGCGTGCAGACCTCGGTCGTCAGCGTGAAGCCCGGCGGGACCGGCAGGCCCAGGCGGCACATCTCGGCGAGGTTCGCGCCCTTGCCGCCCAGCAGGTTCTTGTGCGTGCGGTCGCCGTCGGCGCCGTCGGGCCCGAAGGACCACACGAGCTTTCCGGACGCGGCGGAGGAGGCGGGCTCAGTCGTCTTGCGGTCGGACTTGCGCACGTGCGGCTCGCGGGGAGCGCTCCTTCTCGATGGGGGTCACGTCGTCGATCTTCCATTCGCGTCCCACGCAGAGCTCGGTCACGGCGAGCGGATCGACGCCCTCGGGCAGCGCGGCGCGGCCGAACCACCAGCGGCGGCCGTCGGCGCCCTGCTGGACGCCCGTGTCGGCGGCCCAGTCGATCTCGCGGTCGAGCACGCGGTCCCCGCCCGACCAGGCCGCGGCGAAGTCCTCGCGCACGAGGCGCACCAGGAGGTCGCGCCCGGCGGCGCGCGCCTCGAGCCGGGCCTCGGCGCCGTCGATCGTGCAGGACTGGATGCTGGCCTTGGCGATGCCGGCGCGCATCCAGGGCATGCGCTCGTAGATCTCCTCGCGCGCCAGGCGCCAGGTGAGCTGGGAGGCCCGGTGGCGCGCGCGGAAGCCGCTGGAGAAGCAGCGCAGCTCCAGGCTCGGGTCGTCCATGCGCGCGGCGGTCTGGAACGAGCGGAACGCCTGCTCGGGGCTGCGGAACCCCACCGCCAGGACCTCCTCGGGGCTGGGCGGGGTCACGCAGGCCGCCGCGGCGGCCAGGCAGGCGGCGAGGGCACCGCGGCGGAGGCGCTCCGGGGCCCTGGAATGCGGCGGGGACACCCACCGAGGGTAGCAACCGCCCGCCGCGGCTCCAGATCGGGGCCGGGCGCCGTCCGATGGACGGAACGGGAGATCCCCGCTTTCCGGCCAACCCTTACGCGGCCGTTGCGTACTCGCGCGCCCTTCGACGCCGGGCTATCCTCGTCGTTTTCCTGGAGACCGAACCTATGCTGCCTCGAGCCATCGCAACCGCGCCCCGCGTCCTCGCCGCCGGCGCCCTGTGCACCGTCCTCGTCCTGTCGGCCTGCACCCAGCAGTCCACGCCCGCGCCGGCGACCGCCAAGCCCGCCGCCAGTGCCGCGTCGAAACCGGCCGAGAGCGCGCCGGCCGCGCAGCCCGCTGCCGCGGCCAAGGCGCCCGAGCAGCCGGCCAAGGCCCTCAGCGACGCCAAGGGCGCGACCTCGGCGGCGTCCGCCGAGGCCACGCAGGTCGGCAAGGCGCCCGAGCCGGCGCTGAAGACGCCCGAGCAGGTCAAGGCCGAGATGGCGCAGGACGCCGACGCCAAGGCGCTGGCCGCCAAGGGCATCGACCCGATGCAGGACACCGACCCCAACTCGAAGGCGCGCATCAGCTACGAGTTCGGCTCCGACACGATCAACTTCGGCAAGGTGATGCAGGGCGACGTCCTGAACCACAAGTTCGTGATGGAGTCCAGCGGCGAGGAGGACCTCGTCATCAAGCAGGCCAAGCCCACCTGCGGCTGCACCGTGGCGCAGATCATGGCGCAGGACAACGAGGGCCAGATGGTGCCCTACCAGTACGGCAAGCCGCTGCCCCCGGGCCGCAAGATCGAGATCGGCGCCACGCTGCACACGCAGAACAAGCGCGGCCACGCCGGCAGCAAGATCAACATCTTCACCAACGACCCGCGCGGGCAGACGATCCTCTCGCTCGAGGCCGACGTCGATCCGTTCTTCTCGGTGAACCCGCCGAGCATCAACTTCCAGGCGCTGTCGCAGAAGGACACGGCGACCGACAAGCTGATGGTCAACACGACCAAGGGCCAGCGCGTGAAGCTCGCCGCGATCACCGACAACCTGCCGCAGGGCCTGAAAGTCGAGCTCAAGCCGCTCGACGCGGACGAGGAAGGCAAGGCCACGCGCTGGGACGTGGTCGCCACGGCCGGACCGGGCCTGGTCGAAGGCTCGCTGGCGTACTCGGTCCAGCTGCGCAGCGACCTCCCGATCCCCGGCGGCGAGAAGCTGCCCAACGGCCAGCAGCCGACCTACGAGGTCTCGGCCACGATCATGGCGCGCGTGACGGGCGCCCTGTCCTACAACCCGCAGTTCGTCTCGCTGGGCCTCCTGCGTCCGGGCCAGACGCTCTCGCGGACGGTGCGGGTCACCAGCCACGACGGCGAGTTCAAGCTGACGAACCCCGAGGTGATGATCCAGGGCCGCGACACGCCCGAGTGGGAGCTGTCCGGCAACTTCAGCACGGTCGTGCGTCCCGTCGCCAACGAGAACGCGGTGGACGTCGAGGTGACGCTGAACGGCATGCCCGAGTCGCTGTCCGGCAGCTTCAGCGGCATGCTGCTCGTCAAGCTGGGGCACCCGGACAAGCCCGAGATCAAGATCCCGATCACGGGCGTGTGCCGCGGCGTGGCCACGCCGATCGGCGGCGAGCAGCCGAAGTAGCGCCCGTGCGCGCCGCCGCCCGCCCGGGCCGTCGGCGCATCCCGGAATGCACCGGCCGCCGCGCGTCATCGCGCGGCGGCCGGGCTTTTTGTAGGTTACCGCCCGCCTGCGCGGCCAGTACTGCTGCCGCGCGGATGCCGCCCCACCCTCCGACCTTGTCCCAGACCCTCGGCGAGATGCTGGTCGCGTCCGGTGCGCTCAGCGAAGCCGCGCTGCGCGAGGCCCAGGCGTACCAGCGCAACGGCGGACTGCGCCTCGAGGAGGCACTGCTCAAACTCGGGCACGTCGACGAGACCACGCTGGCGCGCACGCTGGCGAAGCAACAGGGCCTGCCCTTCGTCGACCTGGACAAGGGCCGCATCGCGCCCGAGGTCCTGGCGCGCGTCCCGGCCGAGGTCGCGCGCGAGCAGGGCCTCGTGCCCGTGCTCGAGAAGAACGGGCGCCTGGTGGTCGCCGTCGACGATCCCTTGAAGCGCATCCTGGCGGACCAGCTCCAGTTCCTGCTGGGCGGCGAAGTGGCCTGCGCGCTGGCCACGCCCGGCGCGCTGAAGCGCGCGCTGGCGCGGCACTACGGCGCGGCGACCGACGAGTCGGTGGCGCGCTCGATGAAGGTCGAGACCTCCGACGAGGCCGGCGACGCGCCGATCGTGCGCCTCGTGTCGCGCACGTTCCAGCAGGCGCTGGAGGCGCGCGCCAGCGACATCCACATCGAGGCCGGCCGCGCCGCGGTGCGCGTGCGCTTCCGCGTCGACGGGATGCTGCGCGACGTGGCCGAGCATCCGCTGCACCTGCACGCCTCGCTGGTGTCGCGCCTCAAGATCATGGCCTCGATGGACATCGCCGAGCGCCGCAAGCCGCAGGACGGCCGCATCGGCCTGCGCATCGAGGGACGCGAGATCGACGTGCGCTGCTCGATCCTGCCGGCCAGCCACGGCGAGACGATCGTCATGCGCCTGCTCGACCGCTCGCGCTCGCTGATCTCGCTGAAGGAGCTGGGCTTCGAGGGCGAGGACTACCGCTGGTTCCGCCGCCAGATCCGCCGCCCCAACGGCATCGTGCTCGTCACCGGGCCGACCGGTTCGGGCAAGACCACGACGCTGTACGGCGCGCTGCAGGAGCTGAACCGGCCCGACGTCAAGATCCTGACCGCCGAGGATCCCGTCGAGTACCACATCGCCGGCATCAACCAGGTGCAGGTGAACAACCGCATCCACCTGTCGTTCGCGCGCATCCTGAAGGCCATGCTGCGCGCGGCGCCCAACATCATCCTGGTCGGCGAGATCCGCGACCACGAGACGGCCGAGATCGCGATCCAGGCGGCGCTCACGGGGCACCTCGTGTTCTCGACGCTGCACACCAACGACGCGCCCAGCGCGTTGACGCGCCTGGTCGACATCGGCGTGCAGCCGTTCCTGGTCTCGGCCGCGATCCAGGCCGTCGTGGCCCAGCGCCTCGTACGGCGCCTGTGCGCCGAGTGCGCCGAGGCCTACACGCCCGCGGCGGTCGAAGTCGGCACGCTGGGCCTCACCGCCGACGAGGTCGCCGGCAAGCAGTTCCGCCGCGCGCGCGGTTGCCGCGCCTGCGAGGGGACCGGCTACCGCGGGCGCATCGCCGCGTTCGAGCTCCTGGAGATGGACGCGGGGATCCGCGACCTCGTGTTCCGCGGCGAGGGCCTCGACGCGGTGCGCCGCCAGGCGCAGGCCAGCGGCGCGCTGCGCCCGCTGCTGGCCGACGGCGCGCGCAAGGTGCTGCAGGGACAGACCAGCACCAGCGAGGTCGTGCGCGTGACGCGCCTGGCCGCCGGAGAGGAGTTCTAGGAGCCGCCGCATGCCGATCGCCACCGCCCGCGACCTGATGACGCGCTGCATCGAGCGCAAGGCCTCCGACCTGCACATCAACCCCGGCCGCCCGCCGGTCGTGCGCCTCAAGGGCGACCTCCTGCCGATCGCCGAGGAGGTGCTCGACGACGCCGCCACCGAGCGGCTGTCGCGCGAGCTGTGCAACGACGCGCAGTGGGCCGAGGTCCAGGAGCGCGGCACGACCGACTTCGGCCTGGCGCACACCGGCGGGAACCGCTTCCGCGTCAGCGTCATGCGCCAGCGCGGCCGCGTGTCCGCCGTGCTGCGGCTGATCCCCTCGAAGCTGCTGTCCTTCGATGAGATCGGCCTGCCCGACGCGGTCAAGCCGCTCTTGCGCAAGCCGCGCGGACTGATCCTGATCACGGGCCCGACGGGTTCGGGCAAGACCACCACGCTGGCCACGATGATCGACTGGATCAACCAGACGATGGACCGCCACATCGTGACCATCGAGGACCCGATCGAGTACTTCCACACGCACAAGAAGGGCCTCGTGACGCAGCGCGAGGTGGGCGTCGACGTGCCCGACTTCCCCGAGGCCATGCGCCGCGTGCTGCGCCAGGACCCGGACGTGATCCTGCTGGGGGAGATGCGCGATCTCGACACCATCTCGGCGGCGATCACCGCGGCCGAGACCGGGCACCTGGTGTTCGGCACGCTGCACACCACGGGCAGCGCGCGCACCGTCAACCGCATCATCGACGCGTTCCCCGCCAACCAGCAGGAGCAGATCCGCGCGCAGCTCTCGGTCAGCCTCCTGTGCGTCATCAGCCAGGTCCTGCTGCCGCGCGCCGACGGGTCGGGGCGCGTCGCGGCGTTCGAGGTGATGACGATGACGCACGCGATCGCCAACCTGATCCGCAAGAACGAGACGAACAAGATCCCCTCGACCATCCAGACCTCGCGCAAGCTGGGGATGATCACGCTCGACGACTACCTGCTGGAGCTCGTGCGCAAGAACGTGATCACGCGCGAGGTCGCGCTCGACGCGGCGCAGGACGACAAGGACCTGGAGTCGCGGCTGTGAAGGCCGCCGAAGGTGGCGCCGCCGCCGGCCGCCGGCTCCTGGGCCAGATCCTGAAGGGCCAGGGCGTCCTGCGCGAGGGCCAGGTGCAGGAGGGGCTGGCCGAGCAGCGCAAGCACGGCGGCCTGATCGGGCAGTGCCTGGTGCAACTGGGCCACTGCCAGCCGGCGCAGGTCGCGCGCGCGCTGGCCGAGCAGGCCGGCCTCGAGGCCGTCGACCTGGCGAAGATCGTGCCCGAGAAGGCGGCGCTGGCGCTGGTCGACGCGTCGTCGGCGCACACCTACGGCGTGCTGCCGCTGCGCGTCGAGGGCAAGACGCTGGTCGTCGCGCTGGCCGACCCGCTCAACACCGCGGTGCTGGAGGACCTGCGCTTCCAGAGCGGCGTCGACGTGCGCGCGGCGCTGGCCGAGGAGCAGCAGTTGCGCGCCAAGGTGCTCGAGCACTACGGCGAGGAGGGCACGCTGCACGACGCGATCCGCGAGGCGGCGCGCGCCGCGGCCGGCGCCGACGTGCAGGCCGCGGCCGCCAGCACGCCCGTGGTGCGCCTCTTGAACTCGATCCTGCACCGCGCGATCCAGGACCGCGCCAGCGACGTGCACTTCGAGGTCTTCGAGGGCGCGCTGCGCATCCGCTACCGCGTCGACGGCTCGCTGTACGAGATCGAGGCGCCGCCCGCGCACCTGGCGCAGCCCCTGGTGGCGCGCATCAAGGTGCTTTCGGACCTGGACATCACCGAGACGCGCATGCCGCAGGACGGACGCATCGAGCTGTCGATCGACGGCCGTCCGGTCGACCTGCGGGTGGCGACCATCCCGGGCGTGTCGGGCGAGGGTTGCGTGCTGCGCGTGCTGGACCGCTCGGCGGTCAGCCTGGACCTGGCGGCGCTGGGCCTGGAGGCCGGCGACCGCGAGCAGTTGCGGCGCCTGACGCGCCTGCCGCACGGCGTCGTGCTGGTCACGGGCCCAACCGGATCGGGCAAGACCACCACGCTGTACGCCATGCTCTCGGAGGCCAACAGCCCCGACCAGAAGATCATCACGGTCGAGGACCCGGTCGAGTACGACATCGACGGCGTGGTGCAGGTGCCCGTGAACGACGAGATCGGCGTGACCTACGCCAAGGTCCTGCGCACCGTGCTGCGCCAGGACCCGGACAAGATCCTGATCGGCGAGATCCGCGACGGCGAGACCGCAGGCGTGGCGGTCGAGGCCAGCCTGACGGGACACACCGTGTTCTCGACGCTGCACACCAACGACGCGGCCAGCACCGTCACGCGCCTGGTCGACATGGGCGTCGAGCCGTTCCTGATCACGGCCACGCTGGAGGCGGTCGTGGCGCAGCGCCTCGTGCGCACCGTGTGCCCCGACTGCCGGCAGGAATTCGAGCCCGAGGCCGAGCTCCTGCTCGAACTGGGGCCCGACGCCGAGAAGGTGCGCGGCCGCCGCCTGGCCTTCGGCAAGGGCTGCGAGCGCTGCCACCACACCGGGTACCGCGGCCGCACGGGCCTGTTCGAGATCCTGACCGTGGACGACGACATCCGCGCCGCGATCCTGCGGCGCGCCTCGACCGGCGAGATCCGCGCCGCTGCGGAGCGCGGCGGCATGCGCACGCTGCGCGCGGCGGGCGTCGCGGTGATGATCGAGGGGCGCACGACGATCGAGGAGATCCTGCGCGAGACCACGCGCTGAAAAGCACACCCATGGCGAAGAAGATCCAACGAGCAGCGCCCCGTTCCGCCGGCGCCGCGGCCGCGCCGGGCGCGGGCCCGGCGCCCGCACGCGAGAAGAAGGGGCGCCGCCGGCGCGTGCCCGGCCGCGAGGTCACCGACTTCACGGTGCAACTCGCCACGCTGACCGAGGCGGGGATCCCGATCGTCAAGGCGCTCACCATCCTCGAGGGCCAGATGCGGCCCGGCCCGTTCAAGGGCGTGCTGCAGGAGGTGGTCGAGGACGTCAGCTCGGGCACGCCGCTGTCCGAGGCGCTGGAGAAGCACCCGCAGGCCTTCGACCGGCTGTACTCCAGCATGGTGCGCGCCGGCGAGGTCGGCGGCGTGCTCGGCACGGTGCTCGAGCGCCAGGCCGCCTACCAGGAGTCGGCCGCCGAGCTGAAGGCCAAGGTCCGCAACGCCACGATCTATCCCTCGGTGATCGTGTTCGTCGCGGTGTGCGTGATCAGCGCGGTGATCGTGTTCATCATCCCGCGCTTCGAGGAGATCTTCCGCTCGTTCCGCGTCGAACTGCCGCGCACCACGCAGGTGCTGCTCGACGTCTCGCGCTTCACCGTCGACTACTGGTACCTGGTGTTCGGGCTGCCGCTCCTCCTGTTCCTCGGCCACGGCTGGGCCATGCGCCGGAGCCACGGGTACCGCCTCAAGGTGCACGGCCTGCAACTGCGCCTGCCGATCGTCGGGCCCCTGATCTCCAAGGGACTGATCGCGGCCTTCGCGCGCAACTTCGGCACGCTGGTGCAGGCCGGCGTGCCGCACCTGGACGCTTTGGGCATCGTGCGCGACGCGACGCGCAACGAGGTCCTGGCCCAGGGCGTCGAGGACATCCGCCGCACCGTGCGCGAGGGCGAGGGCATCGCGCGGCCGATGGGCGAGACGGCGCTGTTCGACGACCTGGTCGTCAACATGGTGGACGTGGGCGAGGCCACCGGCGAGCTCGACGGGATGCTGCTCAAGGTCGCCAAGGCCTACGAGGTGCAGGTCGACCGCAAGATCGACGCCTTGTTCAAGTTCATCGAGCCGGCGCTCCTGATCGTCGTCGCCGCGTTCGTCGGCTTCATCGTCGTGGCGCTGTTCCTGCCGCTCCTGGAGATCATGAACCAGATCGGGAATGCCTGACCAACGCCCAGCGCGCCGGCCCGCCGGGCCGCAGGATCCGCGGTGAGGATCTCGCTGCGCGTCCGGGTGCTGCTGATCGTCTCGGCCATCAACCTGGTGGTCTACGGCGCCGTGTTCACGCTGGCCTCGCGCGAGCTGGAGACGCGCCTGCGCGCCGAGTACAGCCGCTCCCTGGCGGAGTACTCCGGAGTGCTGTTCGAGCGGCTGCAGTCGACCGTCGGACCGCAAGGCGAGATCAACGTGGCCACGATCCTGCGCTGGCCGACCTGGACTTACCTGGACGACGCGCTGATCGTGCACCGCAACCTCGCGACCGACGAGCGCGGCCAGATCCACCCGCGCGGCGCGTGGCTCAACCCGCGCGGGCGCCTCGGCCGCTCGCCGCGCCTGGACGAGCAGAAGATCCTGCAGGACGTGGCGCAGGCCATCCGCACCGGCGAGGCCTCGCCCAGCTCGGGCGGCACCGTGATCCCGATCCTCGACCCGCGCGGCGGCGTGTGGGGCGGCTGCTGGTTCGCGCTGGCGCCGTTCCAGAGCCCGGTCAGCCCCCTGTCCCTGCTGGCGCCGGGCTTCCTGGTCTCCACGCTGCTCCTGACGCTGGCGACGTTCTGGTTCCTGCGCGGGTCGGTGCTCGATCCGGTCCAGCGCCTGTCGGCCGCATCGCGCCGGCTGGCGGCCGGCGACCTGTCGGCGCGCACCGGCATCGCGCGCTCGTCGGGCGAGCTGGGCGAGCTGGCGCGCACCTTCGACGAGATGGCGGCCAAGGTCGAGGGCTACAACGCAGAGCTCGCGCGCGAGGTGGCCGAGGCCGCCGAGAAGGTGCGGCGCGCCGAGGCCGCGGTGATGACGCAGCGGCGGCTGGCCGCGACCGGCGAGCTCGCGGCTGGCATCGCGCACGAGATCAACAACCCGCTCGGCGGCCTGATGAACGCGGTCGACGCGCTCGAGCGGCCCGACCTTCCGATCCACAAGCGCGAGCAGTACGTGCAGCTCCTGCGCTCGGGCCTGGAACGCATCCGGCGCACCGTCGGGCAGCTCCTGCGCTTCACGCCGCGCGCGGCGCGCCCGGTCCCGGTGCAGCTGCTCGAGCCCGTGCGCGACGCGATCGCGCTCGTGCAGCACCGCGCCGACGCGCAGTCGGTGGAGATCGCGCTGCGCGCCGCCGACGGCAGGTCGGGCGAAGACGCGCTCGCGACGCTCGCGGCGCTGCCGCCGGTGCTGGGCGAGGCGCACGAACTCGGCCAGGCCGTGCTCAACCTCCTGCTCAACGCGCTGGACGCGATCGACGCGCTGCATCGGCCGGGGCGCATCGACGTCACGCTGTCCCACGCGGGGGGGCAGGTCGTGCTGGTCGTCGAGGACGACGGTCCGGGCGTGCCGGCCGCGGAGCTGCCGCGCCTCGTCGACCTGTTCTACACCACCAAGGAGGCCGGCAAGGGCACCGGGCTGGGCCTCTCGATCGTGCACCGCGTCGTGCACCAGCACCGCGGCGCGGTGCACCTCTCCAGCGCGCCGGGCCGCGGCCTGCGCGTCGAGATCACGCTGCCCGCGTGGGACGCCGCCGGGGAGGCGCAACCGTGACCTGGGCCTGGCTCGCGGTGCCGGCGCTGCTCATGTGCTCGGCCTTCTTCAGCGCCAGCGAGACCGCGCTGTTCGCGCTGGCCGAGCACCAGCGCGCGCGCGCCGGCCAGGCGGCCGAGCGCCTCTTGCGGCATCCGCAGGCGCTGCTGGTCACCGTGCTCCTGGGCAACCTGCTGGTCAACGTGCTGTACTTCTCGCTGGTGCCGGACCTCGTGCCGGCCCAGAGCGCCTCGCACTCCGCGCTGCTGGCGGTGGGGACCCTGGTGGTGCTGCTCGTGTTCGGCGAGGTGCTGCCCAAGGCGATCGCGCTGCAGGCGCCGCTCGGCGTGGCGCGCCTCTCCTCCGTGCCGCTCCTGGCGCTCGTGCGCATCACGGGGCCGCTGCGCCGCGTGCTGCAGCTCCTCTTGGAGCTGGTCCGCCGCGCGCTGGGGGAACTGGGCCGCGAGGAGCGCGGCGTCACGGCCGGCACGCTCGCCGGCGTCCTGTACCACAGCGCGCGCGGCGGGCTGATCGACGTGCGCGAGGCCGACCTCCTGTCGGAGATCGTCGAGCTGGAGGGCATCCGCGTCTCCGAGATCCGCATGCCGCGCGTGGACATGATCGCGCTCGACCTGTCGGACACCGACGAGGAGCGGCGCTGGTTCCACATCGCGCGCGCGCTGGCCAAGCGCCTGACCTGGATGCCGGTGGTCCGCGGCGGCGCCGACGAGGTCGTCGGCCTGGTGCGCATGCGCGACGTCCTGGCGTTCCCCGACAAGCCGATCGAGCGGCTGGTGCAGCCGGTGACGTTCGTGCCCGAGGTGGCCAGCGTGCTCGATCTCCTGCGCGTGATGCGCGAGCGCAAGGTGGCCGAAGCGGTCGTCGTCGACGAGTACGGCGGCACCTCGGGCATCGTCACCGTCGAGGACGTGTTCGAGGAGATCGTCGGCGACCTGCGCGTGGAGGGCGAGCGCGACGAACCGCTCGTCACGGCGCTGGAAGGCGGGCGCTTCCGCGTGCGCGGCGCGCTGTCGGTGCGCGACTGGAACGAGCAGTTCGGCCACGCGGTGGTGCCGGAGGGCTTCGAGACCGTCGGCGGCCTGGTCGCCGCGCTGCTCGGCCGCATCCCGCGCGAGGGCGACGTGGTGCGCACCGGCGGCATCGTGCTGTGCGTGCGCAGCGTGCGCGGCCGGCGCGTCGACGCGGTCGAGATCTCGGCCGAGGAGGCGCCGGCGGCATGACCTGGCTGCCCGACACGCTGGTGCTCCTCACGCTGCTCCTGGGCTCGGCGCTCTTCAGCGGCACCGAGACGGCGTTCTACCGCGTCTCGCGCGTGCGCCTCGACATGGAGGCGCACGCCGGAGGCCGCAACGCGCGCCTGGTCCAGCGCCTCCTGCGCGACCAGACGGCGCTCGTGATCGTGCTGCTCCTGGGCAACAACCTGTGCCTGGAGTTCCTGACCTGGCGCTTCGAGCACGTGGCCGAGGTGCGCGGCGTGACGCCGGTGGGCGTCGACGTCCTGCTCTCGTTCGTGCTCGTTCCGGTGGTTTTCTTCCTGGGCGAGCTCTTGCCCAAGGACCTGTTCCGGCGCCGGCCGCACGCGGCGCTGGCGCTGATGGCGCCGGTCATCGCGGTGATGAGCGTCCTGTTCTGGCCGCTGGTGCGCGTGCTGGCGCTGCTCGCCCGGCTGGTCCCGCGCGCGGCGGGCTCGGAGGGCCTGTCGGTCTCCGCGCAGGGCCGCGAGTCGGTCCTGGGCTTCATCGAGGAGGGCCGGCGCAGCGGCGCGATCCAGGGCCACGCCGAGGAGATGGCCGCGAACGTGCTGCAGTTGCGCTCGATCTCCGTCGAGCGCTGCATGGTGCACTGGCGGCAGGTCGTGCGCGTGGACGCGGCCGCCGCGGACGCCGTGCAGTACGCGCACGTCGCGGCCAGCCAGCACACGCGGATCCCGATGGTCGACGAGCGCGGCGCCTGCCTGGGCTACCTGCACCAGCTCGACGTGCTGGGCGAGGGCGAGGGCTGCCGGCCGGCCGACCACCTGCGCCCCGTCGAGTCCTTCCCGCCCGACCTGTCGGTGGACCGCGCGCTGGCCCGGCTGCGCGCGGCGGGCCAGCGCCTCGCCCTGGTCGGCCCGCGCGAGAACCCGGTCGGGATCATCACGCTCAAGGACCTCTTGGAGGAGATCTCGGGCGACCTGGCCCGCTGGTAGCCGCGCGGCCGGCCGCGGGTAGGGAAGGACCCGCGCCCGGGGACTGGCCCCCGCCGCGCGGCGCCCCTAGGATGGCCACCCCCGATCCGGGAACGCACCCATGCGCCGAGCCCCCCTCGTCGACTCCCAAGGAGCCCTGTTGCTGAGCGGCGCGCTGCTGCTCGCCGCCGGCCTCGCGCTGCCCGGCCGGGCCGCGCTGCAGGGCACCGGCGGCAACAACCAGACGCAGAACCCGCCGGTCCCGACGAACCTGCCGGTCCTGGGCAACGCCAACTCCAACCAGTCGATGATCGCCGTCACCGGCATCGATCTCACCGGTGCGTCGATCCTGTACCTGGTCGATTCGGTGCACAAGCAGATCGCGATCTACCAGGCGACGGGCGGGACCAACTCGATGCAGGGGCTGAAGCTGGTCGGCGCGCGCCGCATCGACCTCGACCTGCAGCTCGAGGGCTACAACGACCGTTCCGAGTATCCCTACGAGGAGCTCGAGAAGCGCTTCCAGCAGTTGCGCCGCACGACGCCCGCCAGCGGCGTCAAGTGAACCGGCGCGGCAGAGACCCACACGACCCCCAGAGGACGAGGATCCACGTGGCCGACAAGGACAACTTCTACAGCTTCGACGAGGCCCTGAAGGAACTGCGGCTCAAGGAGGAGGAGCTGAAACGGCTCGTCTCCGAGGGCGAGATCCGCGCGTTCCGCGAGGGCGACACCATGCGCCTGCGGCGCGCGGACGTCGAGAACCTGCGCACCGAGCTCTCCGGCGGCGAGGTCGTCGACCTGGGCGACGTCCAGGAGGACCTGGTCTTCGAGGACGACGTCGAGGTCGCCGAGGACGCCGGCATGGCGACCCAGGAGATCGGCCTGCAGGACGAGGACCTGGGCGACGTCGAGACCGTGATCGAGGAGTCCGAGGACCTCGACCTCGAGGAAGAGGCGGAGGAGGAGCCGGCGGTCGTGGGGCTGGGCGCGCGCGCCGCTCCCGAGCCGGAGTTCTACGAGGGCGGACTGCAGCGTGCGCTGCTCGTGCTGACCGGAATCGTGCTGATCCTGGGGCTCCCGCTGGCGCTGGCCGTCGGCACCGGCAAGTTCAGCTCGGTCGCGGACGCCATCGCCGGGCTCGTCCGCTAGCGCGCGGCTCCAGTCTCGACAAGGACTTGCGACGACACGCCGCGCGGGCGTGGATTCGCGCATCGCGGCCGCTAGAGTCGCGAACGTCGATCGCACGCGATGCCGCGCGGCCCACGCGTTGGGCCGCGGCGGATCCGGAAGCCGGGCCGCGCGCCGGGCTCTCCGCGATCCCGGGGCGGGCGAGCGCATCGGCGAGGGGGCGGGAATTCCGGCGCGTGCAAGTGCCCGCGGCGGCCCCGCGACAGTCCATCCGGGGGCGCCACGTCCCTGGATCCAGCTACGAGGAAATCCGGGATGTTCCGGGCCGGGACCAACTTCACTCTCATCGCCGCGGGCGTCCTGCTGTGCAGCGCCTGCGTCACGGGCCGCCAGTACGACGACTCGGTCCAATTCGGGAAGAACCAGCAGACGCTGCTGCACGAGCGCGAGCAGTACATCGCGCAACTCGAGGCCGAGCGCGACCGGCTCCAGCGCGAGCTGGCCATGAACGGCGTCTCGGCGCTGTCCGAGGCCGGCTACGGCGGCGACCTCGAGTCGCGCCTCTCCGACCTGCAGTCCAGGATCGACGGCCTGGGCCGGCCGCTCCAGGACATCGAACGCTTCGACGTGCAGGGCGGCTTCGTGCTGCTCGTGCAGGATCGGATCCTGTTCGCGTCCGGCTCGGCCGAACTGTCGGACGAAGGCCGCCGCACGATCGGCAAGATCGTCGACGAGATCGAGAAGAAGCCGCACGGCCGCCTGTGGGTCCGCGGTCACACCGACAGCGACCGCGTCTCCAAGCCGGCCACCGTGGAGAAGTTCCCGCGCGGAAACCTCCAGCTCTCGGCCGCGCGCGCGGTCGAGGTCGCGGCGGCGTTGATCGACACCAAGCGCGTCGATCCCAAGGACGTCGCGGTCGCCGGCTTCGGCCCGCACGATCCGCTCAAGCCCAACACCAGCGCCGAGAACAAGCGCATGAACCGGCGCGTGGAGATCTTCGTCTCCGACAGCTCGGCCGCGCGCCCGGCTTCCGCCGGCAAGTAGTGCCGGCCTGGGCTCGCGCCGCGCTCACGGGCGTCGTGGTGCTCGCCGCGTGCGGGCCCGCGGTCGATCGGCCCGGCGGCGCGCTCGTCGAGCTCGAGTCCCTCGCGTTCGTCCCGCCCGGGGAGTGCCGTCTCCTCGCGCGGGACGGCGCCGACATCGTCTGCGCCACGGAGCACGCGCTCCTCGTGGATCGCTGGGAGGTCCCCGTCAGCACCTGGCGGGCCTTCCTCGCCGGCGCCGACCTGCCGCCGGCCCCCGCGCGCGACGCGATCGCCGCGGCCTGGCCCGACGCCCTCGACGTCTGGCCGGCCAGCGGCATGAACCTGGAGGAAGCGCGCGCGTTGGCCGCGTGGCGCGGGATGCGCCTGCCGACCGCGCGCGAGTGGATCCGCGTCGCCGCCGGCACGCGCGCCTCGCCGTGGCCCTGGGGCTCCTCGCGCGCCAGCTCGGTGGCGAACACCGTCGAGCTGCGCCTCGACCGGCCGGTCCCCGTCGGCACCTTCGAGCACGGTCAAAGTCCCGAATCGGTGTACGACCTGATCGGCAACGTCGCCGAGTGGGTCGAGGAGCCCATCGCCGCCGCCGCCGGCGTCGACCTGGGCGTGACGCCCGCGGCCTGGGCCCTGGGCGGTTCGTACGCGACGCGGTTGTGGAAGACCTACGACTACGACCGCGTGGGACGCCTCGTCGTGCCGCACCTCGACCTCGACCCGCGCACGCGCGCCGCGGACGTGGGGCTGCGCTGCGTCGCCGACGCGCGCGCGTGGCTGACCGCGCACGCCGGCGACCTGGGGCAGGGCGAGGCCGCGCGCCAACGTCTCGCCGCCGTCGGCGCGCGCTGGGGACGCGGCGCGGTGCCGTTGCTGGAGGAGCTCGCCGCGCGGCCCGGGGCACCGGCCGCGTTCGTTGCGCTCCTGGAAGGCGCGCGGCGTTGAGCGGCGCGGACGAACCGTCGCGCCCGCCGTGGGCCGCGCTGCGCGCCGAGCTCGAGGCGGCCGGGTTCCGGCCGTCGCGGCGCCTGGGGCAGAACTTCCTGCTGGACGAGAACCTGCTGCGCGCGATCGTGCGCGACGCGGGCGTCGGCGCCGGCGACCACGTGCTGGAGGTCGGACCGGGCCTGGGGTTCCTGACGCGCCATCTGCTCGCCGCCGGCGCCGAGGTCGTCGCGGCCGAGATCGATCCGCGCCTCGCCGAGCGGACGCTCGCGAGCCTGGGCACCGATTCCCGCCTGCGCATCGTCGTGGGCGACGTGCTCGCCGGCAAGCACGCGCTCGCGCCGGCGGTGCTCGCCCAGTTGCCGCGCGACCGGCCCTGGCACCTCGTGTCGAACCTGCCCTACGCAGTGTCGGGGCCGGTGCTCGCGGTGTGCGCGTCCCTCCCCGGACCGCCTGCCTCGATGACCGTGCTCGTGCAGCGCGAGGTGGCCGAGCGCATCGCCGCCGAGCCCGGCACGGCGGACTGGGGCCCGCTCTCGATCCGCCTTCAGCTCGCCTACCAGCCGCGCATCGTGCGCCGCGTGCCCCCCGAGCTGTTCTGGCCGCGGCCGCAGGTCGAGAGCTCGGTCGTGCGCCTCGACGCCCGCGCCTCCGACCTGGGGGCAGCGGCCCGCGCGCGCCTCGCGCGGCTCGTCGACCGGTTGTTCCAGCGCCGGCGGCAGACGTTGGGTCGCGTCCTCGCCGAGGTCGCCGGCAGCCGTCCAGCCGCCGAGAACTGGCTCTCCGAGGTCGATCTCAGCGGATCGGAGCGCGCGGAGGACCTCTCCCTGGCGTCCCTGCGCCGCCTGGCGGAAGCCGCCGGTGCTGCGTGCTTGGAGGCGGGGGGGAACACAGGTTAGATTCCGCGGTCTGCCCCGCCCGGTCCGTCGCCCGGAGAGGGGGGGCAGGCCTCCCCGCGCGGCCCCGGTTCCTCCCACGCCCCCGGTCCGCGCGCACGGGCCCCGCCGCCGCCGGCACGCCGCGGCCGGGTCTTTGCGCGCGAACTCCAGGCCCCGGCCCGCGGCGTGGGGTAGCCTTCCAGACGCAGCGGACCCCCAAAACGCCCATTCTTTCCGTCCCCAGCCGACGAACGCAAACCACCGCCGAGCGGAGGCCGGTGCGCGCGTCCGTCGTCGCCGCTCCCCGTCTGCCCGGCGGTGCGCGGCCTACCCATCCCTGCCTCCGCGCGACCACTCCCGTGCTGCACGACGATTTCCGCCGAGCGCTGGAAGCGATCAAGCTGCGCGCGCCCATCGAGGACGTCGTGCGCGAGCGGGTCCCCGGTCTGCGCAAGGCGGGAGCGCTGTGGGTCGCCTGCTGCCCGTTCCACGAGGAGCGCACGCCGTCGTTCAAGGTGGACCCGCGCCGCGGAACGTGGCGCTGCTTCGGCGCCTGCGGCACGGGCGGCGACGTCATCCGCTTCCTCGAGCGCAGCGACAACCTGCAGTTCATGGACGCCGTCGAGATCCTGGCCGGCCGCACCGGCGTCGAACTGCCGCGGCGCGCCGCGGCGCGCGCGCGCGACGCCGCGCTCGATCCGCTGCGTGCGGCGCTCGACCTCGCGCAGCGCTTCTTCCGCGACCAGTTCGCGACGCCCGAGGGCCGCGCCTCGGCGCGCTACCTCGAGCAGCGCGGCCTCGCGCACGCGACCGGCGAAGCCTTCGGCATCGGGCACGCGCCGGCCAGCGGACAGGGCCTGGTGCAGGCGCTGCGCGCCGCGGGGATCGACCTGGAGGTGGCTCTGCGCGCGGGCCTGGTGCGCCGCACCGACCAGGGCCGGCCCTACGATTTCTTCCGCGGCCGCCTCGTGATCCCGATCCGCGACCTGTCGGGCGACGTCGTCGGGTTCGGCGCGCGGCGCCTGGACGACCGCGACGAGTCCGGGCCCAAGTACGTCAACACGGCCGAGACCGAGCTGTTCCACAAGGGCCGGCTGATCTACGCGCTGGACCGCGCGCTGGAGCACGTGCGCAAGAGCGGCCACCTGGTGCTCGTCGAGGGCTACACCGACGTGATGGCCGCGCACCAGTGCGGCATCGGCAACGTGGTGGCCGTGCTGGGCACCGCCACGACCGAGGACCACGCCGCGCTGATCCGGCGCACGGGCGCGCGCCGCGTCACGCTGCTGTTCGACGGCGACGAGGCCGGACGCAAGGCGGCCTGGAAGGGCCTCGCGGGCCTGCTGCAACTCGACGTGGAGCTGGACGTGGCCGCGCTGCGCGGAGGCATCGATCCCTGCGACCTCCTGGTGCGCGACGGCGCGCGCGCGTTCCTGGCCGAGCTGGAGCTGGCGCGGCCCTGGTTCGATTCGGTGTGCGACGGGCTGGCGGAGCTGCGCGGGGCGGACCTCGCGCGCGAGATCGAGCGCGTGCTCGAGCTCCTGTCGCGGATCGGCAAGCCCGTGCACCGCGAGGCGCGCATGCTCGAGCTGGCGGAGCGCACCCGCATGCCGGTCGAGAGCCTGCGCGAGCAGTACCTGGCGCTGCCGGCCGTGCGCGCGGCGCGGCGCGAGGCTCCGCGTTCCGCCCAGCCCGCGCCCGCGCCGGCCAACGCGCCGTCCACCGCGCAGGAGCAGCGCGAGGCGCGCGATCTCCAACTGACCTTCGAGTCGATCGTCGGCGCGCTGCTCGTCGATCCGGCGCTGGTCCCGGTGGCGCGGCCGTGGCTCGACCGCTGCCCCGACGAGGAGCTGACGCGGATCGTCGAGGCGCTGATCGACCTGCGCGAGGAGGACCAGGCCCAGATCGACGAGAACGGCGTGCTGACGCGCCTGGGGGACGACCCCGCGCGCGCGCGCGTCGTGCCGCTCTCCGACCTCGCACGCTGCGCCGACGAGGAGTGGCCGCCGCACCGCATCCTCGAGGAGCAGATCGCGCGGCTGCGCCTGCGCGACGAGCTCGCGCGGCGCCGCGCCGCGCGCGACGCGCTGGCGGCCTGCGAGGCGCGCCACGCCGCCGCCGACCCCGCCGCCGCGGCCCACGACCCACACGCGCTGGAGCTGGCGCGCCGCCTGTCGGCGCCGCCGTCCCTCGCGCAACGGAACCCAGACACCCAGCGCATCGGCGCATCGAGCGAGCACAATGGCTGAGAAGATCGAGGACATCGTCAAGCACCTGGTCGAGGAAGGCCGCAAGCGGGGCTTCCTGACCTACGCCGACATGAACCGTCTGATGGAGGACCAGTTCGTCCCCCCGGACAAGATGGACGCCATCTTCGTGGCGCTGGAGGACGCCGGCATCGACGTGCAGGACGAGGCCGACTCCACCGGCGGCCGCCTGGACGCGGCCGGCGACGACGCCGAGAGCGAGGTCGCGATCGACGAGGACGCCGAGAGCCAGGACGACGATCCGCCCGAGGCGCTGTTCCCCAAGAGCGCGGTGCCCGAGAAGATCGACGATCCGGTGCGCATGTACCTCACCCAGATGGGTGAGATCCCGCTCCTGACGCGCGAGCAGGAGATCTTCCTGGCCAAGACCATCGAGATCACGCGCAAGCGCTTCCGCAAGAAGACCATCGCCTCGGGCATCAGCATGCGCGAGGCCATCAAGGTGCTGGAGTCGGTCGAGCGCGGCGAGCTGGCCTTCGACCGCACGCTGAAGGTCAACCCCAACCCCAAGCCCGACGACGATCCCAAGATCGTCGAGACGCTGGGCAAGAACTTCCTGCAGAAGCGACTGCCGGTCAACCTGGTCACGATCAAGCGGCTCTACGAGCGCATCCGCGAGGAGTACCGGCCGCTGCTCGACGCCAACCTGACCAAGAAGAAGCGCTCCGATCAGCTCGAGCAGGTGCAGGCGCTGCGCCGCAAGCTGGTGATCCTGATCGAGGAGTGCCACCTGCAGGTCAAGAAGGTGCGGCCCTGCATCGACAAGATGGAGGACCGCTTCCGCGAGATGCGCTCCCTCGAGCGCAAGCTGGCCGGCCTGCGCGGCAACAAGAAGGCCGGCGCGCAGGTGCGCGAGATGCAGGACCAGCTGCGCGAGCTGGAGTTCGAGTGCCTGGAGCCCACGCCGCGCCTCAAGCGGCGCCTGGACCAGGTGCGGCTGCACTACGCCGAGTACGAGGAGGCCAAGCGCAAGCTCAGCTCGGGCAACCTGCGCCTGGTGGTCTCGATCGCCAAGAAGTACCGCAACCGCGGCCTCTCGTTCCTGGACCTGATCCAGGAGGGCAACACCGGCCTGATGAAGGCCGTCGAGAAGTACGAGTACCGCCGCGGCTACAAGTTCTCGACCTACGCCACGTGGTGGATCCGCCAGGCCATCACGCGCTCGATCGCCGACCAGGCGCGGACGATCCGCATCCCGGTCCACATGATCGAGACGATGAGCAAGCTGCGCAACGTCACCAAGAAGCTCGTCCAGCAGAAGGGCCGCGAGCCCTCCGTGGAGGAGGTGGCCGAGGCCACCGGCATCTCGGTCGACGAGGCCAAGCGCGTGATGAAGATCAGCAAGCACCCGATCAGCCTCGACCGGCCGATCGGCGAGTCGGACGACAGCTACTTCGGCGACTTCATCGAGGACGAGTCGGCCGAGAGCCCGCTGCAGGCGGCCGGGCACGAGATGCTCAAGGAGCGCCTCGAGGAGGTGCTGTGCACCCTGACCTTCCGCGAGCGGGAGATCATCAAGCTGCGCTACGGCATCGGGGACGGCTACACCTACACCCTGGAGGAGGTCGGCCGGATCTTCCGCGTGACCCGCGAGCGCGTGCGTCAGATCGAGGCCAAGGCCGTGCGCAAGCTGCGCCACCCGGTCCGCGCGCGCCAGCTGGCGAGCTTCCTGGACGGCGTCTCGGTCCCGGACGAAGCCGACGAGATGCTGGAGTCGTTCGACGCGTAGCGCATGAGGTCCCCCGACGCTAGACTCCTCGCCCCATGCAGCAGGTCCTGAGGGCGCTTCTCGATCTGCAGGAGGTCGACCAGGACCTCCACCGGGTCCAGGCGGAGCTCAAGCGGCTCCCGGCCGAGCTCGCGCGCCGGCGGACCGAACTCGACCGTCTCGCCGCACAGGTGGCCGAGAAGCGCCAGCAGGCCAAGACGGTCCGCGTGCGGGTCAAGGAGCTGGAGGACCAGGCCACGATGGCCCGCCAGCGCCAGCGCAAGACCGAGAACGAGCTGTCGCAGTCGCGCGCCGACGTGCAACTGCTCGCGTTCTACGACCACCAGATCAAGACCCTCAAGAAGGAGGTCGGCGCCGCGGAGGACGAGGCGCTGCGCCTCCTGGAGGAGGTCGAACGGCACGAGGCGCAGGCCGCCGAGCTGCAGGCCCGGGTCGACGCCGAGGAGAAGCTGTTCGCCGAGCTGTCGGCCGGGATCCAGCGCGAGATCGCGGCGGCCGAGGCCACGCGCGCGCGCCTCGCGGCCGAGCGCCAGAAGCGCGTCTCCAGCTCGGTGCCGCCCGAGGCCTTGTCGGACTACGACCGCCTGCTGCAGGCGCGCGGCGGCCAGGCGCTGGCGCAGCTCGACGGACGCCAGTGCCAGGCGTGCTACATGGAAGTGCCGACCAACCTCGCGCTGCGCGTGTCGCGCGGCACGGAGCTCGTGCGCTGCCCGAGCTGCGACCGCATCTTCTACCTGGCCGACTGAACGCGCGGCGTCAGCGCGCCGCCGCGGCCAGCGAGCCCTGGCGCGTGCCGCGCCGCGCGAGCTCCGCGGCCAGCATCTCGCGCACCGCGTTCTTGTGCACGTCCCAGCGCGGCGCCAAGAGGTCCGCGTCGGTCGCGTCCGCCGTGATGCGGTGCAGGATCTGATCGGGCGCGAGGCGCTCGACGAAGTCGGCCAGCCAGCTCACGTACTCGCCGGGCTCGAGCGTGGGGAGCGCGCCGCGCCGCCACTCCTTCTCCATCTGCGTGCGGCGCAGCACCATCAGATGGTGCGCCTTGACGCCCGCGACGCCGCTCGCGGCCAGCGCCTCGGCCGTGCGCCGCGCTCCCTCGCGGCCGTCGCCGGGCAGGCCCAGGATGGCGTGGCCCACGCACACGAGGCCGCGCGCGCGCACGCGCGCCGCGGCGTCGTGGAAGTCGGCCAGCGTGTGGAAGCGGCGGATCCGCCGCTGCACCTCGTCGCTGGCGGTCTCCAGACCCAGCTCGACCCACACGTCCGTGCGCCGCGCCAGGTCCGCCAGGACGTCGAGCGCATCGTCGGGCAGCGTGTCGGGCCGCGTGGCGATGCTGACCGCCACGACCGGCGCGTCGGGCCGGCCGACGTGCGGCTCGACCACGGCCAGCACTTCGCGCAGCCGCGCGATCTCGACGTAGGTGTTCGAGTACGACTGGAAGTACGCGATCGCGCCGACGCCCGCGCCGCGGCGCGCGACGCGCGCGAGGCCTTCCTCGAGCTGGCGCGCGAGGTCGCGTCCGCTCTTCAGCGCGCCGGTCCCCGAGCCTTCGACGTCGCAGTAGGTGCAGCCGCCGAAGCCCTTCGTGCCGTCCCGGTTCGGGCAGGTCGAGCCCGCGTCGAGCGCCACGCGGTGCACCGGCCGGCCGTACCGCGCGAGCAGCCAGGGCGCCAGCGCGCGGTAGGGGAGATCGGCCGGCCGTTCCATGTCCGCGCGAGTCTAACCGGCGCGCAGAGCCTAGAATCCGGCGCGCCCATGGAGATCCAGCCCATCGTCGTCGGCACCGCCGGCCACATCGACCACGGCAAGTCGACGCTGGTGAAGGCGCTGACGGGCATCGACCCCGACCGCCTGAAGGAGGAGCAGGAGCGGGGGATGACGATCGACCTGGGCTTCGCCCGCTTCCGCCTCCCCGACGGTCGCACGGTCGGCATCGTCGACGTGCCCGGGCACGAGCGCTTCGTGAAGAACATGGTGGCGGGCGCCAGCGGCATCGACGTCGTGATCCTGGTCGTCGCCGCCGACGACGGCGTGATGCCGCAGACGCGCGAGCACCTCGCGATCATGACGCTGCTCGGCCTGGAGCGCGGCCTCGTGGCGCTGACCAAGATCGACGCCGTCGAAGCGGGCCTGGTCGAACTCGCGGCCGAGGACGTGCGCCTTGCGGTGCAGGGCACGTTCCTGGAGGGCGCGCCCGTGCTGCCGGTCAGCGCGCTGACCGGGCGCGGCCTCGACGAGTTCCAGCAGGCGCTGTTCCAGTTGGCCTCCAAGGCGCGGCCGCGCAGCGCCGAGGGCGTCTTCCGCATGCCGATCCAGCGCGTGTTCAGCGCGCGCGGCCACGGCACGGTCGTGACCGGCATCCCGGTCTCGGGCAGCGTGCGCGTCGGCGACCAGATCGAGATCCTGCCCGCCGCGCTGACCAGCAAGGTGCGCGGCCTGCAGGCCTACCAGGAGACGGTCGACACGATCCGCGCCGGCCATTCCAGCGCGATGAACCTCTCGGACGTGGCGCACGACCAGGTGGCGCGCGGCATGGTCGCGGCGACTCCGGGCTTCTTCCGTGGGGCGACGATGCTGGGCGCTCGCGTGCGCGCGCTGGCGGACCTCGACCGGCCCGTCGCCGACCGCACCGAGGTGCGCTTCCACGCCGGCACCGCCGAGGTCCTGGGCGAGCTCGTGCTGCTCGACTGCGAGTCGCTCGCGCCCGGCGCCGAGGCGCTGGCGCAGGTACGGCTCACCGAAGCCGTCGTCGTCGCGCCCGGCGACCGCTTCGTGCTGCGCCTCGCGTCGCCCGCCTACGTGCTGGGCGGCGGCGTCGTGCTGGAGGAGAGCAAGCACCGCCTCAAGCGCTTCAAGAAGTTCGTGCTGGAAGAGCTGACGCGCGCCTCCGCCAGCCTCTCCTCGCCGCGCGACCTCCTGGAGGTCGTGCTGTCGCGCGCGCGTCCGGGCCTGCACGCGTCGGCCGAGCTCTCCATCGAGATCAAGCACGCGCGCGAGGAGACCGAGCGGCTGCTCTCCGACCTCGTCTCGCAGAAGAAGGTGCGCAAGCTGGGCGCGCCGCCGCGCTGGATCCACGCCGACGTGCTCGCGGCCTCGATCGCCCGCGTGGAGCAGGCGCTCGCGACGTGGTTCGCGCAGAACGAGCACCGCGAGGTCGTCGACGTGCGCGAGTTGCGCCGCCTGTCGGGCTTCGCGCCCGACTTCCTGCAGGTCCTCTTGGCCGAGCTCGAGGCGGCGGGCAAGGTGAAGCCCGAGCCGGGCGGCCTCGTGCGCCGCACGTCGTCGCGGCCGGCGCTCGATCCGGCGCTGGAGTCGCTGCTCGCGCGCACGCGCGAGGCGCTGGAGACGGCGCGCTTCCAGCCGCCGCCGCCGGCCGAGCTGGCGAGCCGTCTCGCCGTGCCCGAGAAGTCGCTGAAGCGCGCGCTCGAGCTGCTCGTCGACCGCGGCGAGGCGCACCCGATCGCGCCGGGCGAGATCTACTTCGGCCACGGCGCGTACGAGGCCGCGCGCGCGGCGGTCGTGGCCAACTGCGAGAAGAACCGCTCGCTCGACATCCCGTCCCTGCGCGACGAGCTCGCGACGACGCGCAAGTTCCTGATCCCGCTGCTCGAGCACTTCGACACGGCCGGCCTGACCATCCGCCAGGGCGCGAACCGCGTGCTGAAGCGCCGCTGAGCGCCGCGCGCCGGCCCGGGCGGGAAAGGAAAGCGTTTCCCGCAGGCCGCGCCTCACGCCCCGGGCGCCGACTGCCGATAGCGTCGACGGCCGCTCGATGAGCGGGCACCGGATGGACTCCAGCCCCCAGACCAGCGCCGCGAAGGCGCGTTCGTTCGTCGCCATCGGCCCGGGCGCGGCCTACGACTTCCTGGGCCTGGACACGGAACTGCAGGCGCGCGCGTCCCACGTCGTCGCGCCGCCCGAGGTCCCGCCGGAGTTCGCGGCCCCCGAGGCGCCGCCCGCGCCGTTCCCCATCCAGGAGACGCTGCGCGCGGACGAGGCGCTGACGGCGCACTGGCCCGAGGTGCGGCCGAACGCGTGGCGCATCGCGCCGCCCGAGGCGCGCCCCGAAGCCGGCACGCCGAGCTGGCTCTTGCAACTCGACGACGCGCACCTGCCGTTGCCCGCCGTGCCCGCGCACCTGCGCCTCGCACGGCCCGCGGCGACCTCGTTCCAGGAGGACGGCGCGCCCCTCGCCGGCGCTTCTCCCTGGATCCTGCGCGGCCTGGTCGCAGTCGCCGCGCTCTGCCTGTGCGGCGCGATCCTCCAGGCCTTCCGCGCTCCCGCCGCCGTCGCGCCGCCGCAGTTCGAGCCGACCGTGCGGCCCGCACGACCCGCCGAGAGCGCGCCCGCGCTCGATCTCCTGACGCCCGAGGAGGCCGAAGCGCTGCAGCGGCTCGAAAACGCCGCGCGCCCCGCGCCCGCGGTCCGCCCCGCGCCGGCCGCTCGCGCGGACACCGTGAGCACCGCCGTGCCGCTGCCGCGCCTGGGCGAACCCGCGGTCGCGACCGCGCGCGAGATGGCCGAGGCCGATCCCGTCCCCGCCGCCGTGGAGGACGGTGCCCCGCCGCCGGCGCTGTCCGCCGCCGCGCGCGAGCGCCTCGAGCGCTGGCTCCTGCAGCACAGCACCGCGTCCGCGCCGCTGGCCGACCTGGGCACGATCGTGGCCGCGCCGGCCGCGTCGGGGATCGCGCGCGGCGCGAGCGCCGGGGAGCCCGCGATCGCCGGCGTGTGGGAAGGCGCGACGATCCCGATCGAGACGCTGGACGGCAAGCTGATCCTGTCGACGCCCGCCGTCGGTCGCGTGCGCGCGCGCGTGGGCCGCGCCGACGCGATCGAGGGGCGCCTCGTCGCGATCGGCGGATCGCGCCTGTGGATCGAGACGCCGACGGGCCGCGTCGTGCTGGACAGCGCGCGCATCACGGCGCTGGAGCAGGTCGCCGAGACGCCGGCCGCGGCCGGCCGCGTGGCGCGCGACGGGGGATCCGACCGCGTGCGCGTGCGCACGGCCGGCGGCGTGTTCTTCGGCCGCGTCGTCGAGCGCCAGGGCGCGCGCGTGACGCTGGTCACCGACGAGGGCGCGCGCCTCACGGTCGATGCCGATGACATCTCCCCGGCGCCGGTGATCCAGCCAAAGCCGTCGCCGGGCGGATGACGAACCGGTCTACCAGACGACGCGGACGCCGTTGGTGGTGTTGAAGTCGGCTGCCGGGTTGCAGAACCCCGGCGCCGAGTCGCGGTACCAGGTCTGGTAGAAGCGCTGCGAGCCCTGTGGCAGCGGGTCGCCCAGCGCGTTCGCGCGCGCGCGGACGGAAGGATCGTTGGGTTGCGGGGCGATGATCTGGCCCGCCGACGCGGCCTTGGTGTACAGCCG
>CAZKIO010000035.1:0-51718 GCA_964552795.1 uncultured Planctomycetaceae bacterium | reverse complement strand
CGGGCTTGGCCGCCACGGCGCGCACCGAGGCCCGCCGCAACCGGCGCGCGATCGCCGTGCCGATCGGGAGCGGCACGCGCGGCGCCAGCCAGCGCACGGTGCGCGAGCGCACGACACGCCGCAGCCGCTGGTAGGCAACGTCGAGCGTGCACAAGGTGTCGCCGTGCACGAACAGCACGCGCTGCGTGGCGCCCGCGCCGTCGGGCACGAGAGCCACGAACCCCTCGGGGAGCACGCGCGCGCCGGTGCGCTCCTCGAAACGGCGCTCGAGCAGGAAGTCGCGGTTGCCGTGCACCACGAAGAGCTCGGCACCGTGGCGCGTGAAGTCGCGCAGCGCGTCGAGCACGAGCGCCGCTCCCGGCATGCGCATCTGCGCCGGCCCGACCCACGCATCGAACAGGTCGCCGAGCACGACCAGCGCCGGGATCGGACCCGCACGCGACAGCCACCGGACGAACTCGGCGCCGCCCGCCGGATCCCCGAGGTCCAGGTGCAGGTCGGCGATCACGAGCGTCCCCGCGGGGAGCTCGATTTGCGGGAGTTCGCGCGCGGCGTCCACGCGCCCAGTGTGCCACGCGCCCGGCCCGCGCCCCAGCCGCGTGCCGTCCGCGGCGGGACGGCGCGGTTCAACCGTCCTTGTCGTCCCCGCCCGCGCCCGTCGCCTCGTCGCTGTCGCCCAGGCCGTGCTCCTTGATCTTCTCCCACAGCACCTTGCGCGAGATCCCGAGCAGCTCGGCCGACTTCATGCGCGCGCCGCCGGTGGCCTCGAGCGCGCGGCGGATCTGCTCCTTCTCGCGTTCGTGCAGCACCTCGCGCAGCGGGCGCACGCCGACCTCGGCCTCGCGCGCGGCGTCTTCCGCCAGGCTCTTCCAGCGCGGGTCGTCGGGCAAGAGGTCCTCCAGCGCCAGTGCGGCGCGCTCGCCCGCCAGCGACACGCCGCGCAGGATCGCGTTCTCCAGCTCCCGCACGTTGCCCGGCCAGGGGTAGCGCTCGAGCGCGGCCATCGCCGGGCGCGGGATGGTCAACGCGCGGCCGCCGCCGTGGCGCTCCAGGAAGTGCTGCGCCAGCAGCGGCACGTCGCCGCCGCGTTCGCGCAGCGGCGGCAGCACGAGGCGCACGACGTCCAGGCGGTAGTACAGGTCCTCGCGGAACTTCTGCTCCTGCACGCGCTGGCGCAGCGGCACCTTGGTCGCCGCGACCACGCGGATGTCGACGTCGAGCGGCGTCTCCGACCCCAGGCGGTCGACGGTGCGCTCCTGCAGCACGCGCAAGAGCTTCACCTGCAGCGCGATGGGCATGTCGTCGATGTCGTCGAGGAAGAACGTGCCGCCGTTCGCCAGCTCGAAGCGCCCGCGCCGTTCCTTGCGCGCGTCCGTGAACGCGCCCTTCTCGTGCCCGAACAGCTCGCTCTCCAGCAGCGTCTCGGGCAGCGCCGAGCACGACAGCGCCACGAACGGCCCCGAAGCGCGCGGCGAGAGCTGGTGGATCGCGCGCGCGATGCGCTCCTTGCCCGTGCCGCTCTCGCCCTGCACCAGCACGGTCGCGTCGGTCGGCGCGACCGTGCGCAGGCGCTGGAACACGGCCTGCATCGCCGGCGACGCGCCCACGACGCCCTCGATGCCGTGCGAGGCGCGCAGTTCGCGGCGCAGGGTCGCGTTCTCGGCCTCCAGCGCGCGCACCTTGGCGAAGGTCTCGATCATCGAGACCAGCGCCTCGTTGCGGAACGGCTTCTGCACGTAGTTGGCGGCGCCCAGGCGCATCGCCTCGACCGCCTGATCCACGGTGGCGAAGCCGGTCGTCACCACCACCGGACGTCCGGCGTCGAGTTCGACCGCGCGCCGCAGCACCTCCATGCCGCCCTTGCCGGGCATGCGGATGTCGGTGATCACGCAGTCGATCCCGCCGGCTTCCAGGGCCGCGAGCGCGCGGGCGGTGTCCGGCGCGTGCAGCACCTCGTGGCCCGCGGCCTCGAGGGCGTCCTGCAGCGTGACCGCGATCGTGACCTCGTCCTCGGCCAGCAGGATGCGCATGGCTCGGATCAGGCCGCGGGCTCCGGGCGCGCGCGGATCGTGCTGCGATTGCCGCCTTGCGCGCTGGCCTCGGCCAGCGCGTCTTCCGCCGCCGAGAGCAGGGCGTCGTGGTACAGCGGCAGCCCGTCGTCGGCCACCGCGCCGCCGATGGTGATGGTGAGGCGCTCGCCGGGCGCCTCGGCCACCTTCAGCTCGCGCACGGAGATCAGCAGCCGCTCGGCGAGTTGCCGCGCGCCGTCCCCGCCGGTGTGCGGAACGACCGCCATCAGGCGGTCGTCGGGCGTCCGCCCCAGGAAATCGGCCGAGCGCGTGGCCTCCCCCAGGAGCCGCGCGACCGCGGCGACCACCGCCTCCTTCGCGTCGAAACCCAACCGATCGCGCAGCGGCTCGAGCGGGTCGATCGACAGGACGAGCACGGTCAGCGGGTAGCGGTAGCGCAGCGCGCGCCCGAACTCCACGCGCAGCACGTGCTGCATCTGCGAGACGGAGAACAGGCTCGTGGCGGGGCTCTGGCCCTCGTCGGGACGCGATCGATCGGCGCTCATGCGGCGGTCCGCGGGGGCGGAAGGCATGGGGTTGTAGCGGATGAGCGAGCGCGGGTCACTAGCCGCGTAGCCGGCGCGTCCCGGCGGCACTATCCTGGGCCGGGCGGATCGACGCTCGCACATGCTGCACATCCTCATCGCCGCGGCGACGCTGCTCCAGGCACCGTCGGACTGGTCCCTCCTCCCGACCCCGCGGTTGTGCGAGCTGCCGCCGCCGTCCCGCGATCCGGCGCCGCTGCACGGCGGCGCGCACCTGGAGCTGGAGGGCGCGTTCCGGCCGCGTTCCGCCGAGCCGCGCACGGCCGCGCTGCCGCCGGCGGTGTTCCTGCAGATCCTGGAGGAGCACCTGCGCGCGCGCGGGCTGCGCCTCGACCTGCGCGCGCAGTCCGGGTCGGCGCTGGCGCGCGGCGACGCGGCCGCGCTCGACGCGGCGCGCGCGCTGGTGCGCGAGCTCGACCAGTCCGCGGCCGCGCTCGACGTCGCGCTCGAGGTCACGGTCAAGACCGCGGGCCGGCCCGACGCCGTGTTCCGCCGGCGCGCGCGCAGCGGCGAGGAGGTCTTCTTCGGCGCGCGCGAAGTGCGCTCGTTCGTCGCCGGCTTCGACGTCCAGGTCGCACAGGACGCCGGCCAGGCCGAGCCGCGCGTCGGCAGCGCGCTGTCGGGCCTCTCGCTGCACGTGCGCCCCACGCGACTGGGCGGCGGTGCGCGCGTGCACCTGGACGTCCTGTTCGATGCGGCGGCGGTGGCGCGCGTCGAACGCTTCGACCCGGGGACGCCCGACCTGGGGACGATCGACCAGCCCGAGGTGCGCTCGGCGCAGATCGCGTGCGCCGGCAGCGTGGAGAGCGGCCAGGCCCTCGAGATCGCGCTGCAAGGCGCCGGCCCCGGCGACGGCGCCACGCTGGTCTCGATCCGCGCCGCGACGAACCCCGACGCCGCGGGCCCGGACTCGACCTGGACCGTGCTGGACCTCGCGTTCCTGGGCGCGCGCCCGCGCGCGCTGCTGCCGCTGGATCCCGGCACCCGGCTGGAGGGCCCCGCCGCGGCGGAGGAACCGGCCGCCCCGATGCTCGCGCCGGCCGCCGCGGCGGCGCTCCTGGACGCGGATCGCTCGCCGTCGGACACGCGCGGCGGACGCACCGTGATGTACTGGACCGACACGCTGCTGGTGCTGCCGCGCGCCGACACGGCGCGCGTGCAGAACGCGCGGTCGCTCCTGCGCGCCGTCGAGGACGCGCGCGGCGCGACGGCGTTCGCCACGGTCGAGTCGGGCGCCTTGCGCGCGCGCTTCCCGATCAGCCCTGGCCGGCCGGCGCGGCTGCTCGCCGGCACCGAACGGCCGTACGTGGTGGACTACGCGCTCGAGGTCGCGCCGCAGATCTGGATGCCGTATCCGATCGTCGAGCGCGCGTTCGACGGCCTGTCGGTCGAGCTGCGGCCCGGCTCCGGCGAGGCCGCGTGCGCCGTGTGGCGCTCGACCACGGCGGCGGTCGCGACGGCCGAGCTCGACGCGGCGCAGATGGGGCGCCTCCAGCTCCTCGAGCGCGCGCAGCGCACCGGCGCCGGCGGCGTGCGTCCGGGCGCCGAGCCGGCCGTCCTGCTCGAGGGTCCCGAGCCCGTCAGCGTCGCGATCCGGGCGCCATGAACAACCCCCGCCGCCGATGGGATAGCATCGATCGGGGGCAACGCGGCGCGCCGCGGAGCTCCGCCGGACGCCAGGAGACACCCACGACGTGAAGCTCGGACTCAGCCAGACCGGACGCATGGAGCAGCGGCTCCTGCAATCGCCCCAGATGATCCAGGCGATGCAGATCCTGCAGCTCTCCGCGCTCGACCTGGAGGAGCGGATCCAGCAGGAGATCCTGGAGAACCCGTTCCTCGAGGTGGAGGAGCCGGGCGGCGCCGAGCGCGGCGACGACGACGACGCCGGCGGGCCGCCGGAAGCGCCGCCCGAGGGCGCCGAGGAGCGCGGGGTGTCGAGCATGCTCGACGAGCTCGAACGCTACGAGCGCGACTTCGGCGACGGACCGCCGCGCCAGCGCACGAGCGGCGAGGACGGCGATCGCAAGCTCGAGGCCATGGCCAACACGCCCGACGTCGAGAAGACGCTGGCCGAGGTGCTGATGGACGAGCTGGCGTTCCTCGAGCTCGACGACCGCCGGCGCCACCTGGCCGAGTACCTCTTGTGGTCGCTCGACGACCGCGGCTACCTGACCGAGTCGCTGGCCGACATCGCCGCGGCGTGCATGCGCCCGGAGGACGAGGGCGAGGAGCCGCTGATCGGCCCCGGCGAGCCGCCGGTGACCGAGGAGGAGCTGCGCGGCATCCTGAACGAGATCCGCTCGATCTCGCACCCGGCGCTGGGCGCGCACGACCTGAAGGAATGCCTCGCCCTGCAGATCGCGGCGATGGGGATGGCCGAGGACCCGCTCCTGCGCGCGATCGTCGAGACGCACCTCTCGGACGTCGAACAGAACAAGCTGCCGCGCATCGCCAAGGAGACCGGCCGCTCGATCGAGGAGGTCAAGGACGCGATCGAGATGCTGCGGCGCCTGGATCCGAACCCCGGCGCGGGTTTCGGTGGCGCGCAGGCCGACGCGATCCACCCCGACGTGACCGTGGAGGACGTCGACGGCGACTACGAGGTGCGCCTCACGCGCGGACGGACGACCGACCTGCGGCTGTCGCCGGCGTACCGGGAGATCCTGAAGGCCGCCCAGAAGGGCGACGGCGTGCGCGAGTGGGTCAAGAAGCGCATCGAGTCGGCGCGCTGGTTCCTGGACGCGCTGCAGCAGCGCCGCTCGACGCTGGACCTGATCGCGCACGCGGTGTTCCGCCACCAACGCGGCTTCCTGGAGCGCGGCGTGGAGGGCCTGCGGCCGCTGCGCATGCAGGAGGTGGCCGACGAGGTCGGCGTGCACATCTCGACGGTGTCGCGCGCGGTGGCCGGCAAGTACGCGCAGACGCCGCGCGGCATCTTCCCGCTGAAGTACTTCTTCACGGGCGGCACGACGATGGAGAGCGGCGAGGTCGCCAGCCAGGCCAGCATCAAGCAGAAGATCGCCGAGCTGGTCGCCGCCGAGGACGCCGAGCACCCGCTGTCCGACGAGGAGCTGGCGCAGCGCCTCGAGGAGCGCGAGCAGATCCGGATCGCGCGCCGCACGGTGACGAAGTACCGCAAGGCGCTCGCGATCCCGCCTTCCAGCCAGCGCAAGAAGTTCTGAGGGCCGGGCGGCCCTCCGGCGCGGATCCGGTCGAGCCGGCGCGTGGCGCGATCGCGCGGACGGCCGTAGGATGTCGCCCCCGAATCCGGAACGAAGGACACATCATGGCCGTCAAGGCAACCGATCTGCGCAAGGGCAACGTCATCGTCGACAAGGACAAGTTGCTCGTGATCACCGAGTACCACCACCACACGCCGGGCAATCTGCGCGCGGTGATCCACCTCAAGGTCAAGGACCTGCGCACCGGCGTCGTGACCCCCATGCGCCTGTCGTCGAGCGACTCGTTCGAGATCGCGTACCTGGACAAGAAGAAGGCCGAGTACCTCTACAAGGACACCAGCGGCAACTACATCTTCATGGACCAGGTGTCCTTCGAGCAGATCCCGCTGAGCGAGGACCTGGTCGGCGACAAGATGCCGTTCGTCAAGGAGAACACGGTGGTCGACGTGACCTTCCACGAGACGACGCCCATCGGCGTCGAGTTGCCCGTCAGCGTGACGCTGCTCGTGACCGAGTCCGAGGCCGCCGTCAAGGGCAACACGGCCACCAACGTCAAGAAGGAGGCCGTGCTGGAGACGGGCCTCAAGATCAAGGTCCCGTTGCACATCGGCGTCGGGGAACTGGTCAAGGTCAGCACGGCCGACGGCGAATTCCAGGGCCGCGCCAACTAGGACGGACCGCGCCGGCTGCCGTCAGTCGCGGCGGTACACCCACACCGACAGGTCGCGGCTCTCCACGTACAGCGGCCAGGCGCGCACCAGCCGGCACTCCTCGCGCAGGAAGCGCTGGAATTCGGCCGCGTCGTGCGGGTCCCAGCCCAGGAATTGCTCGGGGTTGATCACGTACCAGCCGCGCTCGCCCAGGCGCGACGCGCGCTCGGGCCCGCGCGGATGGAAATAGTCGAGCCACGAGAGCGCGGTCGGACGCCGCAGGTCGGTGTTCCAGCGCGCCAGGTAGAACTCGCCGACGCTGGCCTCCATGCCGAACACCGGCTCGCCCGGCTGGCGCTCGTTCGCCACGTGCTGGAACGCGGCGCGCCACTGCGGGCGTTCGCCGTGGCGCACGGTCAGGTACAGGCCGGTCGTCACCAGCGCCGGCAGCACCAGCAAGGCGGCGTAGACCGCTTCGCCGCGTCGTCCCAGCGGCCCGGGCGCGGACGCCGCGGGGCCCAGCGGCAGGCTCGCGAGGAGCGCGATCCACGGGAACAGCACGAACACGTACTGCGCGCTGACGCGCACGAACGCCGAGGCGACGAGCGCCAGCGCGAGCGCGCTCACCACCGTCGCCAGCGCGAGCCGTTCGGGTCCCCGCCGCCCGCGCAGCGCGACCCAGGCGCCGCACGCGACGGCCGTGAAGAGCAGCGGCGTCACGTAGAAGCCGGCGGTCTTCACGAAGTGCGCCATCGAGGCCAGCGCCGCGCCCAGCGTTCCGCCCTGCCCCTTCTGGTACGCATAGGTGTCCCAGATGCCGTGCGCCCACCCCAGGGCGGAGAGACCGCCCGCGACGCCGACCAGCGCCAGCGCGGCGGCCGGCCGCGACGACGACGGGCCGATCGGCTGGCGCAGGCGCTGCAGCACCCACGGCGCGAGCACGAGCGCCGGCAGCAGCAGCGCCGCCGAGGCGTGCAGCAGCGCCGCCGACGCCGTGACCGCGAACCCCGCGATCGCGACGACGACGGTGCCGCGGCGCAGCCCGGCGAGCGCGAGGCCCACGCCGGCGAGCGCCACGAGCTGAGCGAACGTGTAGAAGCGCGCGTTCTGCGACCAGTACACGTGCCACGAGCTGACGGCGACGAGCAGGCTGACCAGCGCCGCCCGCCGTTCGCCGAACGTGCCGCGGAACGCCAGGAACGCCGCGGGGATGCACAGCCAGCCGGCGATCGCGGGCAGCAGACGCAGCGAGAACTCGTCGGGCACCCCGCCCAGGCGTTCGACGGTCCAGGCGATCCACCAGTACCCCGCGGGGTTGCGGATCTGCCCGCCCTCGATGCCGTGGTGGACGTCGGCCCAGGTCAGCGCCTCGTCGATCCACAGGCTCCACTCGCCCAGGCGCACGAAACGCAGGAGCCCCAGGACGAGTCCCAGGGCCAAGAGGACGCGGGCGTGGCGGTCTTCCCCGGTCGCGGGCGGGTGCTGCACTTCAGCAAGGTTCCAGAGCCGTCCGACCAAGGCAAGAGCGCTGCGCTTGCCATGTCGACCTTTCGGAGCCACGATCCGCGCGTGCGACGCTTCCGTTCCCTCCCCGGGCTGGTCCTGGGCGCCGTCGGCGCCGCGGGATGCTCGACGCTGGCGCCCGACCGCGCGGTCGTGCTCTCCAGCGATCCGCCCGGCGCGTACGTGATCGTCGACGGGCGCGACAGCGGCTTCTCCACGCCCTGCAAGCTCGACCTGGACACCGGCGAGGACCGGCGCATCGACTTCGAGCTGCCGGGGTTCCGCACCGAGACGCGCCTGCTCACGGCCGACCACGAGGTGTACGCGCTCCTGTGGCACGAGATGAACGTCCACGAGCGCGCCTGGCGCTTTCCGCTGTTCCTGAACTTCGGGGATTTCCTCGTGCCCGTGAAGTGGACCAACACGCACTCGCCCGGCCGCGTGCACGTCGTGCTCGACCGCCTGTCGGACGAGCCCAGCCCGGGCCCCGCGACCCGGCTGCGCACCGGATCCGGACGTTGAACGCGCGGGCCCCGCGGCCGGCGGTGTTCCTCGACCGCGACGGCGTGCTGACCCGCGAGGACGAGTGGGTCCTCGCGGCCGCCCAGGTCGAGCTGCTGCCCGGCGCGGCGCGCGCGGTCGCGCGCCTCAACGCGGCCGGTCTGCCGGTGATCGTCGTCACCAACCAGAGCGCGTTGGCGCGCGGCTGGCTCGACGAACGCGGGCTGCGCGCGATCCACGCGCGCCTCGGCGAGTTGCTGGCGGCCGAGGGGGCGCGCCTCGACGCGATCTACCACTGCCCGCACCATCCCAGCGAGGGAGAGGGCGCGCTCCGCACCGCGTGCGCCTGCCGCAAGCCCGCACCCGGGATGCTGCTGCGCGCCGCGCGCGAGCACGGCCTCGACCTCGCGCGCAGCTGGATGATCGGCGACGCGCTGCGCGACCTCGAAGCCGCGTGGACGGCGGGCGCGCGCGCCGCCCTGGTGCTCACGGGCAAGGGCGCGGGCGAGGTCGAGCGCGCCGTGCGCCGTCCCGACCTGGTCGCGGCCGATGCCGCGGCCGCGGTCGACGCGATCCTGGCCGGCGCCGCCGCGCCTCAGAGCCTGTGAAGGAATCGGGGATGCCTGGCAGGGTCGCCCACAGACGTCCCGGCGAGGCGCGACCACGACGCGGATTCGCCTGCAATCCTCGGAGGAGTCGCAACGCAGCCGGGGCTTCTCTGGGTGAGCACGACGGGCGTCCCCCATTCCTTCACAGGCTCTCAGGGCAGGTAGCGCATCAGCCGGTCGGAGAGCCGGCGCGTCACCCAGTCCGGCAGCTTCGCCCAGGTCTCGCGCAGCTTCTGGGTGCGCGGGTTGCTCGGGTTGAAGCTGGGCAGTTCGCGCTTGCGCACGAGCTTGTAGCGGTAGGCCAGGGTGCGCGGTTCGAACCCCTGGTTCTTCTTGAACTGGTAGGGCCCCGAGCCCACGCGGCTGCGGCCCAGGTCGAAGCGCACGCAGCCCTGCTCGATCCCCCACTCCTGCAGGCGCGTCACCAGGAAGTTCGTGACGTTGTAGGTGCGGTTGCCGTCGGCGGTCACGCCGATGTAGTAGAAGTTCAACTCGCGGTTGAACACGAACGACATCGCCGCCGCGATCGGCTGCGAGGACGCGCGCGCGACGTGCACGACCACGTGCGGCGCCAGCTCCTCCAGCAGCGTCGGGTACCACGCGCGCGGCAGGGCCGGCGAACCGAGCTGCTTCTTGCTGGAGTGGAACAGCTCGTACAGGTCGTCGACGTACCACGCGCCCTGCGAGACCACGAGGCCGTGGCGTTCGATCGTCTTGCGCACCTCGGCGCGCGCGCGCTTGGGCATGCGCGTCCACACCTCGGCAGGATCGCCGGGCAGGTCCTGGACGAACGCCGCGTACAGATCCGACGAGGCGAGGCCCGGAACGCCCGGATCCTCGACGCAGCGCAGCTCCAGGCGCCCCACGCGCTCGTCCTGGGCGGCGCGACAGGCGCTCTCGACCAGCGCGCGCGCGGCGGCCGGCGTGCGCGCGGCCGGACCGCCGTACACGCCGTAGGGCATCGAGACGAGGTCGCGGGAGAGCAGCGGACCGCGGCACAGCATCAGCGGCAGCACGCCGACCAGCTCGCCGCCCTGGAACGCGCCCAGCGTGCGCGGCTCGTGGTGGAAGACGCGCTGCACCGCGCGCTCCCAGCCGGCGAGGTGGAAGCAGGTGCCGGCGGGGACGCCGGCCACGAGAGCGTCGCGCGCGAGGTCGTGCTCGCGCCCGATCCGGCGCACCTCGATCGGCGGGTCGACCTCGGCCACGGGCTCAGCCGCCCGGAGCGGCGCCGTCCTGGTCGCGGTCGCGCTCATCGCCCGACTCCCACACGCGCTCGATGCGGTACTCGCGCAGGTTGCGCGCCTGCGTGAAGATGATGATCTCGCCGACCAGGCCGAAGCCGATCACCTGCACGCCCAGCACGGCCATCAGCACGCCGAACAGGAACAGCGGCCGCGAGACGACCGGTCCCGCGCCGAACCAGAAGCCCTGCACTGCGATCACCGTGCACAAGAGCGCGCCGAAGAGCAGGAACAGCCCGCCCACCGCGCCGAAGAAGCGCAGCGGCTTGAGCGTGAACTTCGACAGGAACACGACGCCCACGATGTCCAGCGCGCGCCGGACGTAGACCCCGATCCCGAAGAAGCCCTTGCCGCCCCATTCCTTGAGGTGTCGGACCTTGACCTCGACCACCTTGAACCCCTGCCGCGCGGCCATGGCCGGGAGGAAGCGGTACATGTCCCCGTAGATGGCGACGTCGTCCAGGACCGCGCGGCGGAAAACGCGGAACCAGCAGTTCAGGTCGTGGAACTGCGCGTGCAGGATCCGGCGCATCACCCAGTTGAAGAGCGCCGACTGCACGCGGTTCAGGTAGGGATCGATGCGCGGATGCCGCCAGGGCGCGACGAAGTCCGCGCCGTCGTCGAGCGCCGCGAGCATCGGCCCGAGCTCGAACGGATCGACCTGCACGTACTGCGGCGACGTCACCAGGATGCGTCCGCGCGCGCGCTCGAGCCCGGCGGACAGGCAGGTGGACTCGCCGAAGGCCTGCTGGAGCGCGATCGGCACGACCGAGCCGGCGCGTTCGGCCAGCAGGGCCTCGGCCTCCTGCCACGCCGCGCCGCGCACGCCGTCGAAGACCAGGATGAACTCGTGGCTGCGGCCCAGCCGCAGGAGCTCGGCCGAGATCGCCTCGACGACCTCGCGCACGCGCGCGGCGGGCGTCGTGACCGGCACGATGACGCTGATCTCGGGCACGCCGCCCGCGGACGCCGCGGCGCGGACCGGCGCGGGCGCCGCCGCGACCTCGGGCACCTTCGGCGCGCGGCGCTTGGGTCCCTTGGCGACGGCGCCGGCGTCGGTCGCCGCCGGGGCGGCCTCGCCGGCCGCGGCACGCTCGGGCGCGACGCTCATCGCGCGGGCCCCGAGGAAAGGACGCGCCGGCTGCGCGGCGCGTGCATGCCGCTGGCCTTGATCGCCAGCTCCGCGAGGAACCCCAGGAGCACGAAGTAGACGCAGACCATGAACGACAGCATGAACGTGATCAGCGCCACGCGCCCCCAGTTGTTGTCGAAGCGGATCGCCTCGGCGTGGAACAGGCAGGCGCCCAGGAACAGCGTCATGCCCAGCGCGAAAGGCAGCGCCAGGAGGGCGAAGTACTGCAGCGGCCGGTGCGAGAACGACGACAGCATCTGGATCGAGAGCAGGTCGAGCAGCACGCGCACGGCGCGCCCGATGCCGTACTTGCTGCGTCCGAAGCGGCGCGGCCTGTGGTTCACGACGATCTCGCTGACGCGCGCGCCGCTGCCGGCGGACATCGCGGGCAGGAAGCGGTGCTGCTCGGCGTAGATCGGCAGGTTGGCGATCACCTCGCGGCGGAACGCCTTCAGCGTGCAGCCCGTGTCGTGGATGCGCACGCCGGTGACCAGCGCGATCAGGCGGTTGGCCACGAGCGACGGCAGGCGGCGCAGCACGAAGCCGTCGTGACGCTCGCGCCGCCAGCCGGCCACGACGTCGAACCCGCGGCGCAGCTCGGCGACCAGCGCGGGGATGTCGGCCGGATCGTTCTGCAGGTCCGCGTCGAGCGTCACGACGACGTCGCCGCGCGCGAGGTCGAAGCCCGCGCACATCGCGGGAGTCTGGCCGCAGTTGCGCGCCAGCGCCACGACGCGCACGCCGGGGTGCTCGGCGCGCAGTTCGAGGAGCACGCGGCGGCTCTGGTCGCGCGAGCCGTCGTCGACGTAGATCACCTCGTAGGGCTCGCCCAGCGCATCCAGGGAACGCGCGATCTCCGCGTGGAGCGGGCGCAGGTTCTGCTCCTCGTCGTGGACCGGGACGACGACCGAGATCGATACGGGGGACTGCATCGGCGGACGCGGCGAGGATACAGGGTCGGGAGGAACGCCCGCGCGACTCCAGCCCTTTCCGGCCCGGGCGTCGGCGCCAGAATGCGGATTCCTGAAGGCTCCCGCCTTGTCCGGGCCTTCCCGACGGATAGGATCGCAGGTCATGAGCCCTCCCGCGCCGCCGGAACCGCTCCCTCGCCCGCGGACGCTGCTCGTCGGCCCCGGCCCGCGGGCCCAGCGGCTCGCGGGGCTCCTGCGCGCCCTGCTCCCCGGCGGGGAAGCCGCCGTGCGCGCGATCGACGACGTGGGCGCGCTGAACGACGTGGCGGAACTCGCGGGCCTCTTCGTCTGCGATGCCGACGCGCTGGATCCGGCCGACCTGGGTTGCGTCCGCCGTTTCCTCGCGCGCCGGCCGGGCTTCGTGCTCGCGCTCGTCGGCACCGAGCCGGGCACGCGCGCGGCGCGCGGCCTCGCGCGCACGAACGGCGCGCCGTGGACCGAATGGCCGCCCGACGTCGAGCAGCTCGCGGCCTGGGCGCTCGCCGTCGCGGCGACCGCGGACGAGGACGGCGCGCGCGCCGTTCCCCGCGGGCGCCGCGGCGACGGACCGCTCCCCGCGTTCGGAGAGGGCGACGAACTGGAGGCCATGCGCGCCATCCTGGAGGGCGGCACCGTGGCGGACGCGGTCTCCGACGCACCGTTCGCCGAGGACGTGGCCGCCGCGCCGGACGCACCGGACGCACCCGAAGCCTCCGCCGCCGACGCCGCCCTCGAGGACGAGAGCGAGCCCCCGACGCCGCCGCAACCGCGGCCGCAGGACGGACTCGGCGCTCCGGACTGGCTGCGAGCGCAGGTCGCGGACCTCGCCGACGTCGCGCAGCGGCTGGACCTCTCCGTGCGCGCGCTGGCGGACGCGGCGCCCGAGATCAGCGAGGGCGACCTGGAGGAGGCGCGCGACCGGCTGCGCGCGCTGGAGGGCGAGATCGCGCACCTCGTGCAGTTCGCGCGCACGCTGGGCTACATCGTCGCGCCGCCGCCGGCCGGCGCGCAGGTGTTCGACCTGGGCGAGATCGTGCACCTCTTCGTCGCGGGCCTGGCGGGCAGCGGCGCGGAAGCGCCGCGCTGCCAGTTCAAGGCCGACGAGAAGGTGCTGGTGCGCTCCGACCGGCAACTCTTGGGACAGGCGCTCGATGCGCTCTTCTTCCTGGCGCGCTGCACGTCGCGCAAGGGCGACCTGGTGCGCGCGCGTACGCGGCGCGCGGCGGACGGCCGGCGCGCGGAGCTCACGATCGAGTTCCAGAGCGGACCGCTCGAGGGCCTGCCCGCGGAGGAGATCCGCGCGCCCTACGGGTTGACCGACCTGTTTCCGGACCTGGGTCCCAACGCGCTGGCCGCGGCGGCCGGGATCGTCCGCGGCCAGGGCGGAGCGCTCGAGCTGATCCCGGCGGGTCCCGGCCGCCTGCTCTGGAAGCTCGACCTGCCGCTCGCGCCCGCCGGGCGCCCCTGAGCGGGCTCGCGCCGCGCGGCTGGCGTCCGGGCGCGCCGCACGCCACGATCGCGCCCCATGCGCGTGCTGGTGATGGGCGCGACGGGGTTCCTCGGCCGGCTGCTGGTCGACGACTGCGCGGCGCGCGGCGACGAACTCGAGGGTTGGAGCCGCCGGCGCCCGCGCGCGGATCCGCCGTGGCGCCACCGGCGCGTCGACCTCGCCGATCCCGCGAGCCTGCCGCGCCGCGCGGGACCGTGGGACGCGGCGGTGCTGCTCGCGGCGCCCAGCGTGCCGGCGCGGTTCTGGGATCCGGCGGAGGGCCACACGACGGTGCGCATCGCCGCCAACGCGCTGTCCCTGCTCGCGCGGCGCAGTGCGGGCGCACGCGTGCTCGTCGTGTCGAGCGCGCACGTGCTGGCGCCGTCGGCCGCGCCGATCGACGAACGCGCGCGGCCCGCGCCGCAGGGCGCGTACGGCGAGGCCAAGCTGGAGGTCGAACGCCTCGCGCTGGCGCGCGCGGGCGACCTGGACGTGCGCATCGCGCGCGTCTTCGGCAGCCTGGGTCCGGGCTTGCCCGCGGGTTTGTTCCTGCCCGATCTCCTCGCGCGGCTCGCGGACGGGGTGCGCGCGCGCCGCGCCGTCGTGCGGCTCGCGGGACCGGACGCGCTGCGCGACCTGACCGACGGCCGCGACGTCGCACGCGCGCTCGGGGACGTGCTGCGGCTCGACGACGCGCGCGGGCGGGTGTTCCACGTCGGAACGGGACGCGGACAGCGGCTCTCGCGGATCGCCGCGGGCCTCGCGTCCGAACTGGGATTCGCGGGCCGCATCGAGTTCGCGCCCGGCGAGGGGCCGGCGTGGATCGCGGACCCGACCGCGCTGGAGCGGAAGAGCGGCTGGCGGCCGACGCGGACGCTCGACGAGACCCTGCGCTGGACCGCCGGTGCGGCGCCGCGCGCGGTCGCGGCCGACCCGGAGTTGGAAAAAGGCGCCTGAACCCGCAAGAATCCCGCGCCCCGGACGTCGGGACGGCCCCATGCCCAAGAACGCGCTGATCACGGGCATCACCGGCCAGGACGGCAGCTACCTCGCGGAGCTGCTGCTCGCGATGGGCTACCGCGTGCACGGACTCGTGCGGCGCCGCTCGTCCGGCGCGCTGGCGCGCATCGAGCACCTGGTCGAGTCCGATCCGAACCTCGTCCTCCACGAGGGCGACGTGCTCGACCCCCTGGCGCTGCAGGCGACACTCGAACTCGCGCAGCCCGACGAGATCTACCACCTCGCCGCGCAGAGCCACGTCGGCGCGAGCTTCGCGCAGGCCGACCTGACGCTGCAGGTGACGGGACTGGGCGCGGTGCGCATGCTGGAAGCGGTTCGCGCGTGGCGCGCGCGCGAGCGCCGCGACGTGCGCTACTACCAGGCCGGATCGAGCGAGATGTTCGGCGCCGCGCCGGCGCCGCAGTCGGAGACGACGCGCTTCGCGCCGCGCTCGCCCTACGGCTGCGCCAAGGTGCTGGCGCACCAGGCGACGGTGCTGCACCGCGAGGCCTACGGGCTGTTCGCCTGCAACGGCATCCTGTTCAACCACGAGAGCCCGCGGCGCGGCGAGGAGTTCGTCACGCGCAAGGTGACGCGCGCGGCGGCGCGCATCCGCGCCGGCCTGCAGGAGCGCCTGGCGCTGGGCAACCTCGACACGCGCCGCGACTGGGGCTGGGCGCCCGACTACGTCGCGGCGATGTGGCGCATGCTGCAGGCCGACGCGCCCGGGGACTGGGTGGTGGCGACGGGCGAGGCGCACTCGCTGCGCGATCTGCTCGACGCGGCCTTCGCGTGCGTCGAGCTGGACTGGCGCCGGTTCGTGGACGTCGACGCGCGCCACGTGCGCCCGCTGGACGTCGAGAACCTGCGCGGCGACGCGTCGCGCGCGCGCGCCGAACTGGGCTGGATGCCCACCGCGTCGTTCCCCGAGATCGTGGCCCGGATGGTCGCGCACGACGTCGAGCTGGCCGAACGCGAACTGGCGTCGCGCGGAGCGGCCGGCGCGGGCGCCTGACGCGCGCGCTCCGTCCGGCCCGCCGGCGCCCGCTAGGGCACGAGCGCGCGGAACGCCGCGGCGCCTTCCAGCCCCGCGACGATGCGCCCGGCCTGCCAGCGGCAGCCGGCGTCGGTGAAGTGCACCGAGTCGGTGAAGTGCTCGGCGTCGGCCGGGATCGTGTCCTCGCCCTCGATCAGGATCACGCCGGCCTCGCGCGCGATCGCGCGGATGACGTCGTTGTAGGCGGCGAACCCCTGCAGGATCGCGGCGTGCGTCATGTAGGGCATGTAGTAGAAGTGCGTGATGCCCGCCGCGCGCTGCTCGTCGGGCGTCTGCCCCGGACGTGAACGCTGCGCGAAGGTGGCCACGGCGACCACGGGCGCGATCTCCCCGGCGCGCTGCACCAGCCGCGCGAAGCGCTCGCGGAACGGCGGCACGGCCAGCGCGGAGTCCCATTTCGCGCGTCCGGCGCCGGCCTCGGCGGCACTCTGGCGCTGGCGCACGAGCAGGTTCTTCTGCACCAGGTACCAGGCCATCGAGACGCCCGAGAGCCAGTCCTCGCGGTCCGCGTGCTCGGTGTACACGCCCTGCGCGCGCGCCATCTCGCGCGTCCACTTCGTGAGGTCGTTGGTGGCCTCGTAGAGGACGATCACGTCGGGCTCCAGCGGCCGCACGCGCTGTTCCAGGGTGGCCAGGATGTCGTCGAGCACGTAGCCCGCGACGCCCGCGTTGACGTAGTCGATCTCGGCGCGCGGGTGCGCGGCGCGCAGGGCCGCGCACACCAGGCTGGGCCAGGTGGCCGCGTCGCTGGAGGCCTCGCCGCAGAACGTGGTCGAAGCGCCCAGGAACGCGATGCGCACGCGGCCCGCGGGCTTGGGCACGTCGAGCTCGGGGTTGCGGAAGCCGCGCGAATCGATGTGCAGCGTCGCCGTGCTGCGCCCGCGCTCGGGGATGCGCAGCCCCGTCGCCGGATCGATCTCCTGGGAGTGGACGAGCACGAACGAGCCCGTGCGCAGGTACAGGCGCACGCGCACCGCGGCCTCCAAGAGGAGCAGCCCCGCGACCAGGACGGCCAGTGCGAGCAAGAGGCGGCGGCGCACGCGGGACGGGGTCGTTCGGGGGGCGGTCGCCACGCAGGACTGGTACCGGGGCGCGGTGGCCCCAGGCAAGGCCCATCCGCCTTCAGTTGCGCGAGAACGCCGTCCGAAGAGCCCGGCCAGTGAGCGGTGCTCGGCAGGCGCCGCCGCGGAAGAGGGAAGATGAACGTTCGAGCAGGGCTCCGCCTGGGCAGGGCGGCGGCCGGACGGTGTTCCGTCCTGGAAGGCTCCGCGCGGAGCTGGACGACGATCGCGCTCCTGACGGCGCTGGCGCTGGGAGGCTGCACGCAGAACGAGAGCCTGACCGGCGGGTCGCCGGGCAACGGGCCAGGCGGCGGCAACGGCGTCGTCGACGACGGTCCGCCGGCGACGCTGGGCGAACTGGCTTCGATCGGCGACGTCGTCGGCACGCTGGAGGTCGCGGCGCCGAGCATCACGCCCTTCACGCTGCGCGGCACGCTGCCCGTGCCGGCGGCCTCGTACGTCGAGCCTTCCTCCTCGGTGCCGTTCAAGGTCCGCCAACCCGACGGGACGCTGATCGCCGCGCAGGTCGCGACCGTGACGCGCTGGCCGCGCGCCGGCGACGGCGCGGACGTGGTCGAGATCCTGGCTCAGGTCGAGCGGCCCGCCGGCGTCGCGCCCGGCGCGCGCGTGCGCTACGACGTGGTCTACGATCCGCACGGGCCCGGCGTGTGCCACCCCTCGCTGCAGGTGGACGAGCTGCTGGCCACGCCCGAGGCTCTCCTGATGCGCACGCGCGACGTGTTCGGCAACGAGTATCGCGCGGATCTGTACGCCGATGCGCGCGGCGGCAGCCTGGTCGGCTCGGCGCGCGCGCTGAAGCGCGGCCGCGCCGCGGCCGAGGTCGCCACGCACGAGGTCCTGCTGCCGGTCGCGCCGGCGAGCGGACCGACCGCGACGCTCCCCCACCTGATGGGCATCCACGCCTACGTCACGCGTTGGACGGGCGAGGACTTCATCTCCGTCGATCTGCGCGTGCACAACGGCTTCAGCGGGCGCAGCGCGACCACGACCGACGACAACCCGCTCAGGAAGGTCTACTTCGACGCGCTCGAGCTGTCGGTGCCCGCGGGCTGGACCGTGATCGAGGCCACGGAGAACCCGTACAGCGGTCCCAACACGATCGAGGGCGGCCGCAACGTCAAGGCGCTGGTCAAGGCGATCGACGGCGGCGCGCTGCACGTCCTGCAGCCGATGGCGCAGCTCGAGCGCCGGCTCGTCGTCGCGCGCGCGGGGTACGAGGCGCGCGCGCTGGCCTTCCTGCGCGAGGAGGGCCTGGGCTTCTGCCGCCGCGGCACCAACGCGGGCGGGATGGAGCTGTTCTCGTGGTGGAACCCGCTGACCGGACGCTGGTTCGCGCAGCGGCACGCGCTGCCCGACCTGGGCGCGCACAACGAAGCCTCGCTGCGCGCGACGCTCAGCGGCCAGTGGGCGCAGTACGACGCGCAGGTCCGCACGGGATCGACCGGGCTGCACCCGGTGGAATCGGTCAACCTGGGCTGGGCGCATCCCTGGGGCATCCAGCCCGGCGGGATGGTCAGCGGCTCGGAGATCTTCCTGTACGACGGTCTCGACGTGGCGCAGGCCGCGTCCGTCGACGGCGTGCGCCTGAACCAGTTGCGTCTGCGCATGTACACCGACCGGCAGCCGAACGTGATGTTCAATCACGACGGTCGCCACGCGCGCTGGAGCGAGTGGGTCGTCAACGCGCCCGGCGGCTCGTACCTGCCGGTGTGGTGGTACAACGCGCCGATGCTGTGGGCGTCGGATCCGTTCGGGTTCAACTCCGCCTCCTCGCACCAGGTCGACGCCGTCGCGGCCGCCGGCCGGCGGCCCTGGTACGAGGACGAGCTCGCCGGCTACGAGCCGATCGACTGGCAGCACCTCGTGCGCTACACGCGCAGCGCCAAGACGCTGGTGTGGCTGGACAACGACACGCTGGCCAAGGAGGACCTGCGCGCGCAGGCCGAGGGCTTCCTGTTCGGCTACTCGAACCTGCCGCAGGACCTCTACGGCAACATCATCCCCACCGGGATGCTGGCCATGCGCAACTTCGTAGAGAACCATCCCGGGAAGGGCGTGGCCTACGGCCGCGGCGAGTCGTGGGGCCTCGACGCCGTGATGTGCGCGTACTCGATCGAATCGGATGCGTGGCGTGCGTCGCTGCTGCCGTGGTGCCAGAACCTGGTGCTGATGCTGGAGCGAGGCCAGGCCTCGTGCAGCGGCGTCATCCAGGCCTCGCCGCAGTACAACGTCTTCGACAGCCAGTACCGCTGCCGCCAGTCGATCGAGGCCGCGATCATGGAGAACGCGCTGGTGGGCTTGCGCGAGACGGTGCTCGACGGCGTCGACACGGTCAGCAAGGGCAAGTTGAACGAGGTGCTGCGTCGCGCGTTCTACGCGATGGTGTCGCCGTACGTGTGGAGCTCCGTGCACCGCGGGCCGTGGGCGATGATGGCGGTCGGACCGTTCGACATGACGACGCCGCTGTTCTGCAACCACATTCCGTCGGACGGCAACTACGGGTTCGCGGACCACTACCAGCCCTGGTCGAGCCTGGCCTACGCCTGGGAATTGACGCGCGATCCGCTGTTCCTGCAGAAGGGCTCGGAGATGCTGGGCGGCCTCGATCTCGTCGCGACCCTGACCGGCAACCCGCTCGACAACTGGCAGAACAAGGCCGCCTTGACACAAGTCGCACAGACGCTGCCGACGAGTCCCTGAGACCGGGCGCGGAGCCGGGACGCCGCGGGTTGCGGCATTCGCGGGGCACGGTTAGAACCGGGTGTCCCCCCGGCGTGGCCAGTCGCCACGGGCAGATCCGTGGGGGTGGCCGAGGTCGCGCCGCGGGCGCGCCGTGCTCGAAGGGGGGACGACCGACGTGTTGCGCCGGTGCGTCGCATTGCGGAATCAAGGAAGGACGGCGCGCGCGCTGACCACGCTGGCAAGTCTGCTCGGGCTGCTCTTGCACGGTTGCGGCGGGTCCGGCACGAGCGGGCAGGGCGTGACGTTCCTGCCCAGCGCGACCGTGGGTCGCTTCGAACTCGAGGCGCCGTCCTCGCGGGACTTCGTGCTGCGCGGCACGCTGCCCGTTCCGCGTTCGACCTATCCGCGCCACGACGGACTGGTGCCGTTCGCGATCCGCGACGCGAACGGCGAGTTGCGTCCCGCGCAGGTCGAGATCGTCTCGCGCTGGCCGGACGAGGCGCTGGGTGCCGACGTCGTCGAGATCCTCGCGCGCGTGCAGCGCCCGCCGCAGGCCGCGCCGGGCGAGCGCATCCGCTACGAGATCGTCGCCGCGCCGCACGCGCCCGGGGAGTTCCAGGTCCACGCGGCAGCGGCAGCGCTGCTCGATCCCGAGAACCGGCTCCGGCTCACGGCGCGCGACGTGTTCGGACACGAGTACGTCGCCGACCTGCTCCACGGCGACGTTCCCGACCGCCCCCTGCGCGACGGTCGCGCGTGCCGCGAGTGGAGGACGGTCACGAACTTCGTGCCCGTCGCGCCGGTGTCCGGCCCGACGGGCACGCTCCCGCACCTGATGGGCGTGCACGCGTTCTTCCGGGTGTGGGCCGGCGAGCCGGTGATCTCGCTCGATCTGCGCATCCACAACGGGCCGAGCGGCCACGACACCGCGGATCCGCTCGACGACCCGATGGGCAAGCTGTATTTCGAATCGATCGACTTGTGGCTGCCGTCCGGCTGGAACGCCTGGCAGGCGGATCCTGACCTCTTCACCGGCGACGCCGCGGCGGAGGGCGGAGCGGTGCGCGTGCCGCTCGTGCGCGCGCTGGACGGCGGCAAGCTGCACGTCATGCCGGTCCAGGCGCAGACGGTCCGCCGCCTGGTGCTGGGCCGCGACGAGGACGAGGAGCGCGCGCTGGACTACGCGCGCGACGCGAACCTGGGCTTCGCGCGCCGCGGCAGCACGCCCAACGGGCCCGAGCTCCACTCCTGGTGGACGCCCGCGACCGCGCGCTACTTCCCGCAACGGCAGGTGCTGCCCCGCCTGGACTTCGTCGGCCCGGCGGCTCTGCGCGCGCAGCTCGAGGACGGCGCGGCGTGGGTGTCGAACGCCCTGCGCAACGGCACGGCCGCGGGCTACCCGATCTACGCTCCGGCCATGGGCTGGGCCCATCCCTGGGGCATCGACGACGGCGGCATGGCCGGCGGTGACGAGATCGTGCTGTACGACGGCCTGCGCACGCTGGAGGTCGCGTCCAACGCGGGCTGGCGCGTGCTCGCGATGCGCCACCGCATGCTGACCGACCGCCAGCGCGTGTCGCTGTTCGACCGCGACGGCCGGCCGACCGACTACACGAGTTGGACCGTCGTCGGAACCAGCGGCACCTGGCTGCCGATCTGGTGCTTCCTGACGCCGATCCTGTGGGCCGGCGATCCGTTCGGGTTCACGACGGCGCCGACGTTTCAGGTCGCGGCGGTCGCGGCGCAGGATCGCCGGCCGCCGTACGAGGCCGCGCTGCTGGCGTTCCAGCCGATCGACCTGGAGCACCTCGTGCGCTACACGGCGCCGGCCAAGGCGCTGGCGTGGCTGGGCAACGACACGCTGGCCAAGGAGGCGCTCCACCTGCACGCCGCGCTGTTCCGGATGTCGTACAACGAGCTGCCCGGGAGCGACTACGGCCATTACATCTCCACGGGCCTGGGCGCGGACCAGAACTACGTCGCGGCGCACCCGGGCCTGGGCTTCACGTTCGGGCGCATGGAGGCCTGGGGCCTGGACGCGGCGACGGCATGGTACGCGCTTGCCGATCCGCAGTGGCGCGGCCGCGCGCGGCCCTGGTTCGAGCGCATCGCCGACGTGGTGGAGCGCGGGCAGTCCTCGTGCAGCGGGTTCATCGAGGCGATGATCTACGAGCAGCTCTTCGACGGGCAGTACCGCGCGCGCCAGTCGATCGAGCAGGCGATCACCGAGCACGCGCTGGTCGGCTTGCGCGAGACGGTGATGCGCGGCGTCGACCCCGCCCGCGTCGCCAGCCTCGACCGCATCCTCGGGGCGTCGCTGCGGTCGATGGTGACGGAACCGGGGTGGAGCACGCAGCACCACGCGCCCTGGAACAAGCTCGCGGTGGGCGACCCGTCGTTCGATCACGCGCCGTTCTGCGGTCCCCCGCCGCCCGACGGCACGGCGGACGGCGGCGACACGTGGCAGTGCTGGAGCTCGCTGGCCTACGGCTACGAGCAGACGGGCGATCCGCTGTTCCTGCAGCGCGCCGCGGAGATGGTGGGCGGCGGCGACCTGCTCCAGGCGCTGCAGGCCCAGGGCCTGTGGGCCGTGGAGAACAAGACCGCCCTGATCGCGCTCGCGCAGCGCCTGCGGGACTGATCGCCCCCGTCGAGCGGGGCCTGGGGCCGCACGCGGGCCTTCCAACACCCGCGTGGACTCGTTCGTAGCTGTGCTCGACGACGGAAACGCTCCGGCCGCCCTCGGGGGACCGCTGCGCCCCGGGCCGGGAGCTCGGACGAAACGCAGCCTGACGCCAAAGACCTGAGGAGTAACGCCATGAACGCCTGGAGCACCACGCTCGCCGCGCTGCTCGCCACGTCTCTCGTGGCAGGCTTGTGCAGCATGGGGACGCCCGCCGGAGAGGAGGCCGCGCGCGCCACGACCGCCGACACCCCCGCGCCTGCGATGCAGGCCGCTGCGGCCCCCGCCGACCAGGCGCGCGAGGCCGTCGAGGACGCGGTGCAGGGCAGCGCGGCCGACACGGCCGCCCAACGCCGCAAGGAGCTGATCCAGGAGGCCGTGGCGGCGCTCGACGAGACCCACAAGGCGCTGAAGGCGCTCGAGGACGGCGAGACCGCGGCCGCCCTGGATGCGCTGGCGATCGCCACGGGCAAGCTCGACCTCGTGGTCGCACGCAACCCGCGGCTCGCGCTGGCGCCGGTCGACGTGCGCCTCGTCACGCACGATCTCTACGCGACCGTCGAGGACATCCGGCGCGTGAGGGAACAGGCCCTGGAACACATGAAGGCCGGCCGCCTCCAGGACGCGCGCGCCCTGGTCGAGGGCCTGCGCAGCGACATCGTCGTGGAGGAGGTGAACGTGCCGCTCGGGACGTACCCGGCCGCGATCAAGGCGATCACGCCGCTGATCGACGACGGCCGGATCGAGGAGGCCAAGAGGGGCCTGCTGCGCGCGCTCAACACCCTCGTGGTGCTGCAGCAGGTGCACCCACTGCCGATCCTGCGCGCCCGGCACATGCTCACGCGCGCCGAGGAACTGGCCACGACCGCGGACCGTACCGGCGAGCAGAACGAGGAGTTGACCGGCCTCCTGGACGGCACGCGCAAGCAACTCGAGTTCGCACAGGTGCTCGGGTACGGCCAGCCGACCGACTTCCAGGAGTTCTACACGCAGCTCGACGAGATCGCCTCGAAGACCAGATCGGGCAAGTCCGGCAGCGGCTTCTTCGACAAGATCCGCGAGGCGCTGCGCGTCTTCGGCGGGCGCCCGTCGGATGGAAGTTGAGCACGGGGGGCGCACGGTGCGCCCCCGCAACCGGTGTCGAAACGCACCAAAGGAGGAAACCATGATGAGCAATCTGATTCCGTGGACACGCAACCAGAAGCAACGCAACGCCAGCGCCGCGAACATGGCGCCCTTCAGCCAGATGAGGCTGGACTGGGACCGCCTCTTCGACCGCGTGCTGGACGACGCCTGGTCGCCCTGGGCCGGAACCTCGATCGGCATGCCCCTGGACCTCGCCGAGACCGACGACGAGATCCGCGTGCGGGCCGAGGTCCCGGGCATCGAGCCCAAGGAGCTGGCCATCAGCCTGGCCGGCGAGATCCTCACGATCTCGGGCGAGAAGAGCGACGAGCAGGAGTCCAGGGACGAGTCCCGCTCCTGGTCCGAGCGCAGCTTCGGCGCGTTCCAGCGCAGCGTGCGGCTCCCCTGCCCGGTGGACCCCGATCGCGTCCGCGCCGAGCACAAGAACGGCGTGGTGACGATCACGCTGCAGAAGGCCGAGGCCGTGCGTCCCAAGCGGATCGCCGTGAAGTCGGCGTGACCGGCGCCTGACCGCGCGGGGCGCGATCCGCTCGGCGCGGTGGCCCTTCGAGCGGGCCTCTTCGGGTCGATGGACCCGGAGGGGCTCCGCGTCTGCTTGTGCCGGCGCGGGGACTTGGAGGCGGCACCCGGGATCGAACCGGGGAATAACGGATTTGCAATCCGTCGCCTTACCACTTGGCTATGCCGCCGCGGAAACGGGGTGCCAGGGTAGCGGAGGGCCCCCGGAGGTCAAGGCGCGGCGCCGCTACACTGCCGGGCCGCGCGGGGGAATGGCGGAACCGGCAGACGCATCGGACTTAAAATCCGAAGCCCGCAAGGGCGTGGGGGTTCGAGTCCCCCTTCCCCCACCACGCGTCCCGACGCGCGCCGATCAGGTGCGCGTCTCGAGCCAGCGCAGCAGCATGCGCGCGCCGTAGCCCGAGCCCATCGAGCCGCCCACCCAGTCGCGGTTGCTGCCGCCCCAGGCCACGCCGGCGATGTCCAGGTGCGCCCACGCCGCCCCCTCGGGCACGAACGGCGCGAGGAACGCGGCGCCCGCGCTCGAGCCCGCGCCCAGGTCGCCGCCGGAGATGTTCTTCAGGTCGGCGAAGGTGCCCTTCATCGCGTCCTTGTGCACGTCGAGCAGCGGCAGCGGCCACAGTCGCTCGCCCGTCTCCTCGCCCGCGGCGCGCAGCTCCTTCTCCAGCGCCTCGGTCGACGCGAACATGCCGGCCAGCTCGTGGCCCAGCGCGGTGACGACCGCGCCGGTCAGCGTGGCGAGGTCCACGACCACCGACGGCTTCACCTTCTTGCCGACGTAGCACAGGGCGTCCGCCAGCACGAGCCGGCCCTCGGCGTCGGTGTTGAGCACCTCGACCGTCGTGCCGTTCATGGCGACGTGGATGTCGCCGGGCTTGGTCGCGTTGCCGCCCGGCATGTTCTCGGTCGCGGCGACGACGCCGTGGACCTCCCAGGGCACGTCGAGCGTGCGCAGCGCGTGGAAGACGCCCAGCACGGCCGCGCCGCCGGTCATGTCGAAGCGCATCTCGTCCATCTTGGCCGAGGGCTTGATGGAGATGCCGCCCGAGTCGAAGGTCAGGCCCTTGCCGACCAGCGCCACGCGGCCGCGCGAACGGCCCTTGGGCTTGTACACGAGGTGGATCAGGCGCGGGGGCTGCGCCGAGCCGGCGGCGACGCCCAGGAGGAGTTCCATCTTGAGGCGCTTCAGCGCCTTCTCGTCGAGCACGGTGCAGCGCACGCGCTGTCCGCGCGCGAGCTTGCGCGCCGCGTCGGCCAGGTCGCGCGGCGTGAGCCGGTTGGCGGGCTCGTTCTGCAGGTCGCGCACGAACGCGCAGGCCTCGGCCAGCGTCCGCCCGCGCGCGATGCCGCCGGCGAGCGTCTTCGGCCCCAGGATCGCGACGTCCTTCAGCTTCGAGGGCTTGGGCTTGCTCTTGCCGTTGTCGAACCGGTACGCGCCCAGCAGCGCGCCCTCGGCCAGCGCGGTCCCCAGACGCTCGGCCCCGGCGCGATCGAGCAGCGCGCGCGACACGAGCAGCGCGCAGCTCGCGACGCCGGCGCTCTCGGCGCGCTGCACGGCGAGCGCCGCCACGCGGCGCAAGCGCTCGGAGTCGAGCAGCGCCTCCTTGCCCAGGCCCACCATCAACACGCGCTCGAACGGCCCGGACTGGGCGTCCGAGAGGCGCGCCTCGCGGAACTCCCCCTTCAGGTCCTTCAGCGCGTGCTCGCCCAGCTTCACGCCCTTGGGCAGCTCGGGCTTCTGGCCTTCGAAGAAGAAGACGACGCACAGGTCGTGCGCGGCGCCGCGTGCGGTGGGGTCCTGGTGGACGAGTTTCATGCGAGGTCCGGTCTGGGTTGGTCGGAGAGGTCGGTCGTGCGCGCGGCCGTGCCGCCGCGCTCACATCCCGTGGTACTTGGGCCCGCCGCCGCCCTCGGGCACGACCCACTCGATGTTCTGGTAGGGATCGGCGATGTCGCAGGTCTTGCAGTGCACGCAGTTGCTGAAGTTGATGATCGGCCCCTTGGGCTGACCCTCCTCCGGCCACTCGTACACCGCCGCGGGACAGAAGTGCTGGCAGGGATTGCCGTACTCCTGCGTGCAGCGGTCGACGCAGATCGACGTGTCGGGGACGAGCAGGTGCGCGGGCTGGTCCTCCTCGTGCACCGTGCCCGAGTGGTACACGTCCGTCAGCTTGTCCATGCTGCGCGTGTCGTCGAACGCGGGCTTCTCGAACTTCGACTGCGCCGCGGGCCGCATGGTGGCGTGGTCCGCGTGACCGCGCCGGCGCTTCACGAGGCCGCGGCCGCCGGTCAGCATCTGAACGCCGGCGTCGAACATGCCCTTCAGGAAGCCCTGGTCGAAGGCCTGGCGCCAGTTGCGCACGCGCCACAGCTCGTCGCGCGCCCACGACGCCTCGAACAGCGCCTCGTAGCGCGCGAGGAGCGTGCCCGACGTGTCGCCGGCGGCGATCGCCTCGGCGATCGCCTCGGCCGCCAGCATGCCCGACTTGATCGCGAGGTGCAGGCCCTTCAGCGTGCTGGCGTTGAGGAACCCGGCCGCGTCGCCGACCAGCACGAAGCCGTCGCCCCACAGGCGCGGCATCGCGAAGTAGCCGCCCTCGGGCACCGTCTTGGCGCCGTAGCGCAGGACCTTGCCGCCCTCCAGGAGCCTGGCGATCTCGGGGTGCTGCTTCCAGCGCACGAACAGGGCGTGCGGATCGAGGCGCGCGTCGTGGTGGTCGAGGCCGACCACGTAGCCCAGCGACAGGCGGTTCCCGGGCAGGCCGTAGATCCAGCTCCCGCCGTAGCCGTCGAACCCCAGCGGGAAGCCGCCGGTGTGCACGACGCGCCCCAGCCACTGCGCGCCGCGCTCCGCGGGGATCTCCCACAGCTCCTTGATGCCGGTGCCGTAGGCCTGCGGGTTCCGGCCCTCGTCGAGGCGCAGGCGGCGGACGAGGTGCTTGGTCAGGTGCCCGCGCGCGCCCTCGCCGAACACGGTCACGGCGGCGCGCACGTTCATGCCGGGCTGGTAGCTGCCCTTCTTCGCGCCGTGCTTGTCGATGCCGCTGTCGCGCGTCTGCACGCCGGCGACGCGCTCGCCCGCGCCGCTCTCCTCGAACAGGATCTCGGCCGCGGCGAAGCCCGGGTAGACCTGCACGCCCAGGCCCTCGGCCTGTTCCTTCAGCCAGCGCACCAGCGCGTTGCCCGACACGATCACGTTGCCGTGATTGCGCAGTTGAGGCGGACACAGGAGCCCCTCGAAGCGCAGCGCCTTGCGCTCCGTCAGCCACCACATGGCGTCCGGCCCCACGTCGGCCTCCACCGGGCAGCCGCGCTCGCGCCAGTCGGGGAACAGCTCGGCCATCCCGCGCGGGTTCATGACCGCGCCCGACAGCGAGTGCTCGCCGACGTCCTCGGCCTTCTCCAGGACGAGCACCGTCTTGTCGGTGATGCCCTTCGCGGCGAGCAGCCTCTGCAGGTGGATCGCGCAGGCGAGGTTCGCGGCGCCCGCGCCGACCAGCAGCACGTCGACCGGCAGTTCCTCGCGCTCGACGTCCGGCAGGTTCAGGGAGTACTGGCGCAGTTCGCTCATGCGAGGTCCCTCCGGGACCCACGGGGGCAGAGCAGGATAGCGGCCGGGAGCCGCGTCTTCACGGGGCGGCCCGCGCGCGCGGCCGCCTGCGCGTGCGGCGGGCCGGGCCGCGCGGGCCGGCGCCCGTCGCGTGCGGCGGGCGCCCGGGCCGGACTCACGAGCGCTCTCCGATCCAGTGGTGCCCGTCGGAGTAGACCTCTTTCTTCCAGATGGGCAGCGTGCGCTTCAATTCGTCGATCAGGAAGCGCGCGGCGCGGAAGGCGGCGTCGCGGTGCGCGCTGGCGGCCGCGACCACCACCGAGGGCTCGCCGACCAGCACCGTGCCGACGCGGTGCTGGACCAGCATGCGCACGAGCGCGTCGGGCACGGCCTCGCGGCGGCAGCGTTCGAAGATCCGCTCCATCTCGGGCCCGGTCATCGCCTCGAAGGCCTCGTACTCCAGGCGCGTGACGCGCTGTCCGCGGTTCTCGGCGCGCGTCGTGCCGGTGAACAGGACGATCGCGCCGGCGGCGGGGCTGGCGACGCGCGCCTGCGCGGCCGCGGGGTCGAGCGCCGCGTCGCGCAACTCGAACACGCCCGCCTCCAGGCGCTCGTCCTCGCCGGGCGCGCCGCCGGACACCGGCGGCAGCAGGCTGACGTCGTCCCCCTCGCGCAGCACCTGCGCGTCCGGCGCGTAGGTCGTGCCGACGACGCCGGCCACGTGCGCCAGGCTGCCCAGGTCGGGCCGACGCCGTTCGATCTCGCGCTTCAAGTCGCCCACGGTCGCGCCCACGGGGAGGCCCTCCAGCACGAGCGCCTCGACGCCCGCGCGCTCGCGCAGCGCGGCGAACAGGCGCACCGAGAGCTTCACGTGGATGCGGGCCCCGCGGACGCGCTCAGAACGGCGTGTCGTCCGCCGCCTGGTACTCGGCCGAGCGGTCGCTGAATCCGCCGTCGTCGCCGCCGTCGCCGCCCGAGGAACCGCCGCGCTCGGAGTAGCCGCCGCGGTCCTGCGACCCCTCGCCGCGGCCGCCGCCGACGAACTCCCAGGTGTCGGCGACGACGTACAGCTTGCTGCGCTTGCCGCCGCCGTTCTTGTCCTCCCACGTGTCCAGGCGCAGCGTGCCCTCGATGAACGCGGGCTTGCCCTTCTGGTGGTAGCGCGAAAAGGCCTCGCCGCGCGCGCCGAAGATCGTGACGTCCACGAAGGTCGGCTCCTCCTTCCACTCCCCGCTCTGCGAGTCCTTGAAGCGCCGGTTCACCGCCAGGCCGAACTTGCAGATCGGCATGTTGCCCGCGGTGAAGCGCAGTTCGGGGTCCCGGGTCAGGTTCCCCATCAGGATGACCTTGTTGTAGCTCGCCATGGTCTTCGTCTGCGGCCGGCGGCCGCTGCAGGGTGGAGGCGCTGCGGTCGCGCCGACGCGCCGCGGGGTCCGATCCGCGCCGCGGCGAATCGCCGGACGCGCGCGGCGCCCGAGAGCGCGCAGTCTAGCCCGTGTGCGGGCGACATGGAACGGCGCACAGGTGCTGCTACGCGGCGCGCCGGCCGGTACGATGGCGGGCCGAGACCCGCTCATGCCCCCCAGCCCCGCCACTCCCGGTCGTCCCATGCCGCATCAACCGCCGACGCCGCGCGATTCCGGCCGTGAACGACGGCGCTGGGCGCGCGCGGCCAGCGATCTCTCGATCACGATCGTGGGCGCCAGCGGGGTGGCGCAGGCTCGCGCGCGCGACCTGTCGCGCGCGGGGGTGTGCTTCTTCCTCGACCGCCCGATCCCGCTGATGTCGGTCCTCGACGTGACGCTGGACCTGGGCGGCGCGAACGGCGCCAGGGTGGTGCGCGGTCACGGCGCGGTCGTGCGCTGCGAACGCATCGCCAAGGGCGTCGAGCACTGGGAGGTCGCCGTGTTCCTGCACGAGATGGCGGAATCCGACCGTCGCACGCTCGAGAAGTACGTCGCCGCGCGCCCGGCGCTCTGAGGTCCGGCGCGCACGGCGCCGGACTGCACTGGCTCAGTACCGCGACAGCCGCGCCAGGGCCGCGCGCGCCGCGCGGTCCTCGATCTGGCGGATGCGCTCGCGCGAGACGCCGTACTCGACGGCCAGGTCGGCCAGCGTGAGCGGTGTCTTCGACAGGCAGCGGCGCGTGAGGATCGCGGCCGAGCGCGCGTCCATGCCGGCCAGCATTTCCTGGCGCCGCTTCGCGGGGAGCGCCAGCGCCTTCTCGCGCAGCAGCATCATGCGGCTGGGCGCCTTCCAGGCGCGCCGCTGCCCGGCGAGCGCAGCTTCGCTCGGGAACGGATCCACAAGGCCGGTCCCCGGGGCGCGCGAGATGCCGCGGCGCCGGCGCATCTCGCGGATGGTCTTGCGATCGACGCCGGTGCGGCGCGAGAGCTCCTGGTTGGAGCAGTCGCTGCGCAGCAGGCGCTCGGAGAGGTGCTCGTGGCGCACGGGCTTGGCGCCCCGCGCCGTGCGGCCGCGCCGCGCCGGCGTCGCGATCCCCGCGGCGCGCAGCGCCTGTGCCCAGCCGCCGAAGTCGCGCCGCGCACGTTCGAACAGCGCCAGGTTGCGCACGGCGGCGCGTTGCATCGGCAGGCCCTTGCGTTCCCGTTCCCTGATCTCCTGAACGGTTGCGGACGGTGGAATCCGCGTGCTGCCGGCGAGCGATCGTGAAGCTTGGTGTGCCATCCGTCCCCGGGAATGGGTCGAATCTGCGGGCGGGATTGCCTCGCTGTGCCTCAGAGCATAGCCAGCAACGCCGCGTGGATGCCAGGGCTCGCGAGCAGCGATCGGCGCCCTTCGTACTCCACTTCCACGCCCGCCGCGCCGTCGCGCTGCGCGGTGCCGATGCGAAACTCGGCGCGCACGCCGGTGGCTTCGGTGAAAGTCACGACCACGACGTCTGCGAGCGGCGGCTGGCCCTCCTCCCCCAGGTGCCTGGAAGCCTTCAGGAACACCAACTGGTCCAGCAGCGGACGCAACTCGCGCGCCTCGAGCTCGCCGCCATCGCGAATCCACAAACCCTTGGCGTTGCGTACGAAGCGGACTTGCTTCTCCCCCCCCTCGAGGGCGAGGGCCACGAGGTTCGCCTCGAGCGTGTCCCGCAGGAGGAGCCGCCACAGCGCCTCGGGGGGGGTGGACAGGAGCCCGAGCAAGGAAACCGGGGCGAGGCCGACCGCCGTCTCGCCGCCGCGCTGAAAGAGCCTCGCCTCCTCGCCGGCTGCTCCCTGGTACGCAGCGCCCAGGGTCGCGTCCATCTCCTCCTCAGCCGTCCCGATCGAGAACCGGTGCGGCGTCGGCCCCGCATCCCACGCGACGCCGCGGCGGAACCCCGCGAGTTCGTAGCGCCCCAGTTCGCCCAGCAGGTCCTCGACCGCGGCGGGCTCGGCTGGCGACTCGGGGCCGAACACGGACGAACCGGGCCGCGCGCTCCGGACCGTCCAGCCGCGCGCGCCGCGTTCGAGGCGCAGCTCGCCGCGCGGCGCGGAGAAGTGGAGCCGTTCGATCCGCTCGCGCGGCAGCCGGTGCAGCTTGTGATCGAGCAGGTCCTCGACCGGCGTGGCCAGGAAGCGCACGTCGATCTCCTCCATCGACCAGGCCAGCGGTTCGCCCCGGAGTGCCCCGGCCCATTCGCCCTGCCGCGCGGATCCCTGGCGGCCGAACACCAAGATCGCCTTCTCGTCGCGGAGCGTGGTGAGCGTCACGGTGAGTTCCGCGGGGTCGAGCCCGAGCGCGGCCGGCGTGCGCCCGCCCTCGTCGATCCGCCGCTCGATCCGCATGCCCGTCGCGAACTGCACCAGGAGCGCCATCGCGCCCGGATCGAGGGCTCCGGTCACCGGTGCGGTCGCGCGCCACACGCCCTGCTCCGCCAGGGCCGCGAACGCCGCGTCGCGCGGCGGCCCGCTGCCCTCCGCCGGAACCGCGCCGCTGCGCTCGAACTCGATCACGTCGCGCGCGTCGAGGGTCGTGACGGCGTTGGCGCGGAACTCGTGCAACTGCAGGTCGAGCAGCGGCTCGAGGTCGCGCAGGGCGCGCAGCGTGCGGCCGCGGGCGCGCACGTACATGTGCCTGCCGTCGAGGTCCGCCGCGCCGAACTCCGCGCGCTGGCGCGCGCGCGCGCCGTCCACCTCGGTCTCGATCTCGAGCACGAAGCGCGGGGGATCGAGGCCCAGCTTGGCGAGATCCGGCGCGTCGCCGGAGAGCGGCGTGCCGCGCCGGTGGGCCGCGGCCTGCACGATCAGGTCGAGGACCGCGCGGTCGGCGCGGCCGCTGACCGGATCGGTGATGCGCCAGCCGACGGCGGGGTCGCGCACGAAGGCCGTGTGGAGGTCGCGACCCAGGTTCTCGACGCGCACGCCGACGATGAAGTTCTCGTCGACGCCCTCGAACAAGGCGACGTCCTGCGCGGCGCGCTCGCGATCCTCGCGCCGGGCCTGGTTCCAGGCCAGCCAGGCGAGCCCCGCCACGAGCAGCGCCAGCACGGCCAGCGTGAAGCGGTTCACGTGCGGCGCCGCCTCCAGGCGGTCAGGAGGCCCAGGCCCAGGCACGCGCCGGGCAGGAGCAGGACGGTCCACAGCCAGACGCGCTCGATCGGCGCGCTGGTCGAGAGATCGAGCCGTCGCGCCTCGGCGCTGGCGGTCTCGACGCGCACGCGGTACTCGCGCGACACCAGCCAGTCGAAGGCGTTCACCAGGAAGTCCCGGTTGCTCGGCAGCAGGTGATTGGCGAGCGCATCGGACGAGCCCAGCGCGACCACGCGCGCCTCGCGACTCTCCGACGGCGCGCCCTGGCGCGGCGCGGCCGCGCCGGCGAGCGGCGGGAACGCGGCCTGCATCGCCACGGAATGACGGCCGTACTCGGCGCCCTCGCCCGGTTGGAAATCGTAGCGCTCCTCGGCGGGCGAGGCCGGCTGCTCGAGCCACGCCTCGGGCGGCGCGCGCAGGATGTCCACGACCCTCCCGCGCGGCGGCGGTTCGCCGCGCTCCAGCGCGCGAGCCGCGAACAGGTACACGCGCCGCCCCGCGACGCGCAGCGGATCGGTGATCGTGTTCTGCGCCGGCATGCCGTCGAAGCCGACCGTCAGGAACGCGCACTCGGCGATGCCGGTCTGCATGCCGCCCGTGACCGCCGGTACCGGGGCGCACACGATGCCGCGCCCGCGGACGCGGATGCCGAAGCGCGCCAGCAGCCCCTCGAGACCGTGTTCCCCAACGTTCTTCGCGACCAGGGCGGCGAGCAGCCGCCCGCCGCCCTCCACGTAGCGCGCGATCTCGGCGAACTCGCCGTCGGTGAAGCGCTGCGCCGGCCCCGCCGCCACGAGCACGTCGCAATCCTCGGGCAGGCTCGCGCCGCGCGAACCGTCCCAGGTGGTCACGCGGAAGCCCTGCGACTCCAGTTCCTTCTTGAGCAGCGCCGCGCCGCTCTCGGCCGGCGACTCGAGGTCGGTCTCGCCGTGGCCGCGCGTGAACACGGCCACGGGCGTGCGGTCCTCGCACACGCGCAGCACGGCGGAGAGCAGCGCCTCCTCGCCGCGGAAGCGCACGAGGCGCGCGGGCAGGAGCGGACCCTGGCGCGGATCGGCGTTGCCCGGATCGAGCTCGGCGATCTCGCCGGCGAGACGCAGGATCTGGCGCCGGCCCCCCGCGGAGATCGCGACGAGGCCGCCGGGTTCGATCGCCAGGAGGCCCAGCTCGTGCCGGCGCGTCTGCGTCGCCGGCGCGAGCCGCGTGCGGTCGGACAGGTCGTGCACGTCGAGGCGGAAGTTCGCGCCCGACTGGTCCGCGCACAGGCGCAAGAGACGCAGCATCCGCGACTGTGCTTCGAGCGCGACGCCGTAGGTCGGGCCCTCGGGCGCGCTGAAGAAGACGTCCGCCCGCACCTCGACCGGCAGTTCGCCCAGGATGCGCGCGGTCTGCGCGTCGAGCGTGTTCTGGTTCGACGCCGTGAGGTCCGCGCGCCAGCGCAGCGGCCCGCGTTCGGCCAGCCAGGTGACGAGGATCGTCGCGGCGAGGGCCAGCACGCCGGCCAGCGCGACCTGCGTCCCGATCGACGCGCGCTGCCGCCAGCCCATGCCGCCGCGCTCGGGGTTCAACGCCATCGACGCGCCTCCACGACGCGCACCGCGAGGAACAGGAAGAGCGCCGTCCAGGCCAGGAAGAACGCGAGGTACGCGCTGTCGATCACGCCGGCGAGGAAGGCGTTCTTGTGGTGATCGATCACGTCGACGCGCGCGATCGCGCGGCGGACCCAGGGCTGGTCCGAGAGCCCCGAGAGGAGCGGCGCCAGGATCAGCACGAGGTTGGCCACGATCGCGCCGAAGGCCGCGACGATCGGCGTCGAGGTGAGGCTGCTCGCCAGGAGGCCGACCGCGCAAGAAAGTGCCGAGGCCAGGCACGCGCCCAGCCAGGCACCCGCGAGCAGACCCCAGTCCGGCGGCATGCCCAGGCTTCCCAGGACGCCCGCGTAGACGAACACGGTCGCCCACAGGAGCGCCATGAAGCTGGCCGCCGCCAGGAACTTCCCGGCCACGACGGCCGCGTCCGTCACGGGCGCGGTGAGCAGGAACTCCAGGATGCCGGTGCGCGACTCCTCGCTGATCATGCGCATCGTGAGCAGCGGCGGCGCGAGGATGACGAGCGCCCAGAAGACCCACGATTCGCCCAGCGTCCAGTTCAGCGCGATGTCGACGTCGCCGCCCGAACTGCGCAGGTACAGGACGAACAGCCAGCCCTGCAGCAGGGTCGCGATGAAGAGCAGCACCCAGGCCAGCGGGCCGACGAACAGGCCCGCGAGTTCGCGCCGGTAGATCGCGCCCAGACCCTTCATGCGCCCGGCTCGCCGCGCGGTCCGCTGGGAGGATCGACGGGCTTGGGCCGCGACAGGTCGCGCGTCGCGCCGCGGTCGAACGGGTTCAGGTTGTAGACGACGCGCGGCGCGGCCGCGGCCGGGACTTCGGCCACGGACGGCTTCGACGGCGCAGGCGCGGCGACCGCCGCCGGTGCCTGCGCGACCGCCGCGCCGGGGGCCGGCGCGATCTCGTCCGCATGCCCGAGCGCGATGCGCGCGAAGATCTGCTCGAGCGCGGGCCTGCGCCACGACAGCTCGCGCAACGCCCAGCCGCGCGCGGCCGCCAGCGCGCCCACGTCCTCGCGCAGGTCCTCGGAGCACACGAGGTCGAACTGGTGGTGCACGCCGGCGCGCCCGCGGTCGAGCACCTGGGTGACGCCGCGCACGCCTCCGAGCAGACGCACGGCCGCGGCGAGGTCGGGACCCACGACGGCCTCGAGGCGCACGTGGCTGGCGCCGGCGAGGCGCGTCACGAGCGCGTCGGGCGTGCCGTCGGCGGCGATGCGGCCCTTGTGCAGGATGATCACGCGCGGGCAGACGGCCTCGATCTCGGGCAGGATGTGCGACGAGATCAGCACCGTGTGGCGCCGGCCCAGCTCGCGGATCAGGCCGCGCACCTCCAGGCGCTGGATCGGATCGAGGCCGCTCGTCGGCTCGTCGAGCACCAGCACCTCGGGCTCGGGCAGCAGCGCCACCGCCAGGCCCGCGCGCTGGCGCAGGCCGCGCGAGAGGTTGCCGATCAGGTCGCGCTTGCGCTCGCTCAGACCGACCTGCGCGAGCACGGCGTCGATGCGGCGCGGAACGTCGCGGCGCGGCACGCAGTGCAGGCGCGCCTGGAATTCCAGCATCTCGACGACGCGGTGTTCGCGGTACAGCGGCACGGCCTCGGGCAGGTAGCCGATGCGGCGGCGCACCTCGAGCGACTGGCGGATCGTGTCGAAGCCGTCGACGCTGGCGGAACCGGAGGTCGCGGGCAGATAGCCCGTCAGGATCCGCATCGCGGTCGTCTTGCCCGCGCCGTTGGGTCCGAGCAGGCCGACGACCTCGCCGCGGCCGACTTCGAACGACACGTCGTCCAGGGCCGTGTGCTGGCCGAAGCGACGCGTGAGGTGGGAGACCGTGATCACGGGGGCGGAAAGTATCCGTCCTGCGCGCGCGGCATCAACCGCGGACGGTGGAATGAGGACGCCGGAGAGCTGGACCTGGCAGACATAAGGCTCTCCGGCGTCCCAGGGGTTTCCCGCGTTGTGTTGGCAAGCCCCGTACCAGACCGCGCGGGGCCCCGGCCCGCGCGCGGAGTCGTGCCGGAGGCACATGTCGCTCTCCGCGCGACGCGCCGGCGTGCGCTCCCGCTCGCGCTCCGATCAGGGGCGCACGGCGCGCGCAGCGGCGTCGCGCGCGGACGCCCGCAAGACGCACCGGGCGCCGCACGCTGCGGCGCCCGGCGTCCCGCGCGCGGCAGGCGATCAGGCCTTCACTTCGAAGTCGGCGTCGACCGGCTCGTCGCTGGCGCCCTCGGCGCCGGCCTTGCCCGGCTTCGCGCCCGCAGCCGCGCCCGGCCCGGCGGGCCCGCCCGGCTCCTGGGCGGAGGCCTGCGTCAGCTTGGCGGCCTGCGTCTGCAGGTCCGACAGCGCGCGCTTCAGCACCTCGACGTCGTCGCCCGCCAGCGCGGCCTTGACGCCGTCGCGCGCCGACTCGATGGCCTTGACGTCCGCCTCGGAGAGCTTGGAGCGCTGCTCCTCGAGCTGCTTCTCGACCTCGTACACGGCGTGGTCCGCCTGGTTCTTCTGGTCGACCAGCTCGCGGCGCTTCTTGTCCTCGGAGGCGTGCGCCTCGGCGTCGCGGCGCATGCGCTCGATCTCGTCCTTCGAGAGGCCCGAGGAGGCCTCGATGCGGATCGCCTGCTTCTTGCCCGTGCCCTTGTCGACGGCACTGACGTTGAGGATGCCGTTCGCGTCGATGTCGAAGGTGACCTCGATCTGCGGCATGCCGCGCCGCGCCGGCGCGATGCCCTCCAGGTTGAACTCGCCCAGCAACCGGTTGTCGCGCGCGAACTCGCGCTCGCCCTGGAAGACCCGCACGGTGACGGCCGGCTGGTTGTCGGCCGCGGTCGAGAAGATCTGGCTCTTGCTGGTCGGGATGGTCGTGTTGCGGTCGATGAGCCGCGTGCACACGCCGCCCAGGGTCTCGATGCCGAAGGACAGCGGCGTCACGTCGAGCAGGACGACGTCGCGCACCTCGCCGGCCAGCACCGCGCCCTGGATCGCCGCGCCCAGGGCCACGACCTCGTCGGGGTTGACGCTCTTGTTCGGCTCGCGGCCGAAGACCTTCTTGGCCAGCGACTGCACCGCCGGCACGCGCGTCGAGCCGCCGACCAGGATGACGTCGTCGATCTTCGATGCGTCGAGGCCCGCGTCCTTCAGCGCCTGCAGGCAGGGGCCCTTGGCGCGGTCGACGAGCGACTCGATCAGGCTCTCGAACTTGGCGCGGGTCACGGTGATCTGCAGGTGCTTGGGACCGGACGCGTCGGCCGTGATGAACGGCAGGTTGACGTCGGTCTGCATCACGCTCGACAGGTCGATCTTGGCCTTCTCGCAGGCCTCCTTGAGGCGCTGCATGGCCATCGGGTCCTTGCGCACGTCGATGCCCGAGGTCTTCTTGAACTCCGCCGCCACGAAATCGATCAGCGCCTGGTCGAAGTCGTCGCCGCCCAGGTGCGTGTCGCCGTTCGTCGCCAGCACCTCGAACACGCCGTCACCGATCTCCAGGATCGAGATGTCGAAGGTCCCGCCCCCGAAGTCGAACACGGCGATCTTGCCGGACTTCTTCTTGTCCAGGCCGAAGGCCAGCGCCGACGCGGTCGGCTCGTTGATGATCCGCTCGACCGTGAGGCCGGCGATCGTGCCGGCGTCCTTGGTGGCCTGGCGCTGCGCGTCGTTGAAGTAGGCCGGGACGGTGATGACCGCGCGCGAGACCTTCTCGCCCAGGTAGGCCTCGGCGGCCTCCTTCAGGTAGGCGAGCACCTTGGCGCTGATCTCCGGCGGCGTCAGGCGCTTCGTGCCGATCTCGACCTTCACCAGCTCGTCGGCGCCGCCGGTCAGCTTGTACGCGACCAGCTTCTCCTCGGACGCGACCTCGTGGTGCCGCCGGCCCATGAAGCGCTTGATCGACGCGACCGTGCGCGTGGGGTTGGTGACCGCCTGGCGCTTGGCCGGCGCGCCGACCAGCGTGGATCCATCGGCCTGGAACGCGACGACCGACGGCGTGGTGCGGCCGCCCTCGGCGTTCGGGATGACGACGGGCGCGCCGCCCTCCATCACGCAGACGACGGAGTTCGTGGTCCCAAGGTCGATGCCGATGATCTTGCTCTGCTGTGCCATGTCCGTGCTCGTTTCTCCCCGGCCGCGGCGCGATCGCCGGCGGCCGTCTCGTGGTCCAGGCCGGGGGCAAACCAACTTCCGTGCCGCCCGGGAGGACGCACCTAAGCCATTTATTGATAGCTGTTTACGTCACGCGCACAGGAGCGACGGACCGCCGTTCTGGCAGTCACCTCAGGACGACGGCCCGGCACCTGCCAGGCTGGCACTCTAGGAGAGCCCGTATTCCTTCAGCTTGCGGTAGAGCGTCCGCTCCCCGATGCCCAGCAGCTTGGCGGTCTTCTCGCGGTTGCCCTCGCACAGTTCCAGGTTGGCCTCGATGAGCGCGCGCTCGACCTCGGACAGCGAGCGTCCGGCCAGTTCGAACCCGCCCCCCGCCCGCGCCCCGGCGGCGGTCCCGCTCTGCACGGGCTCGGGCACGTCCTCGGCGGACAGCACGTCGCCGCGCGCCAGCAGCACCATGTTCTCGAGCACGTTGCGCAGCTCGCGCACGTTGCCCGGCCAGTCGTAGCGCACGAGCAGCGTGCGCGCCTCCGGGCTCAGCCCGCGGATCGTGCGGGCGTGCGTGCGCGCGAACTCGTGCACGAAGTGGTCGATCAGGAGCGGCAGGTCTCCGCGCCGCTCGCGCAGCGCGGGCATGCGCAGCGTGACAACGCGCAGCCGGTAGAGCAGGTCCTCGCGGAAGGTCCCCTCGCGGACCATCGCCTCCAGGTCGCGGTTCGTGGCCGAGACGAGGCGCACGTCGACCTTCTGCGGCGCATTGCCGCCGACGGGCACGACCTCGCGCGTCTCGAGCGCGCGCAGCAGCTTGGCTTGCGTCGCGAGCGGCATGTCGCCGACCTCGTCCAGGAACAGAGTGCCGCCGTCGGCGTAGACGAAGCGGCCTTCCTTGGCCGCATGCGCGCCCGTGAACGCGCCCTTGACGTGGCCGAACAGCTCGGACTCGATCAGGCCCTCGGAGAGCGCCGCGCAGTTGACCGCGACGAAGTGGCGCTTCGCGCGCGGGCTGTTGGTGTGGATCGCGCGCGCCGCGAGCTCCTTGCCCGTGCCGCTCTCGCCCAGGAGAAGCACGGTGGCGGTCGTGCCGCTGACCTGGCCGAGAACGTCGAACACGCGCTGCATCGCCGGCGACTGCCCGATGATGCCCTCGAAGCCGAAGCGCTTGTCGATCTGCCGCTGCAGCTCGGTGTTGGTGCGCTTGAGCCGCACCGACTCGACCGCGCGCGAGAGGCGCGTCCGCAGTTCCGCCAGGTCGACCGGCTTGGCGAGGTAGTCGGCGGCGCCCTCGCGCATGGCCTCGACCGCCGTGCGCACCGACTCGTGGCCGGTCACCAGCAGCACCGCGCACTCGGGCTGCAGGCGCGAGGCCTCGCGCAGGACGTCCATGCCCGAGCGGTCGGGCATCACGAGATCGGTCAGGCACGCGTCGAAGGTCTGTTCGGACAAGAGGCGGATCGCGTCCTCGCCCGAGTGCGCCAGGGAGCAGCGGCAGCCGTCGATCTCCAGCGCGTCGGCCAGCGCCTCGGCGTGGCCCTCGTCGTCGTCCACGATCAGGACGCGCACCGGCCGGTCGGCGCTCATGTCGACGCGCCCTCCTTCGAGCGCGCGTGGATCTCGACCAGGAGCGGCAGCACGATCGACACGCTGGTGCCGCGGCTGGGCTCGCTGACGATCGTGATGCGGCCGTCGTGCTCCTCCACGATGCGCTTGGTCGTCGGCAGGCCCAGGCCCGTGCCGCCCTTCTTGTTCGACCAGTAGACGTCGAAGCAGTGCTCCAGGGCCTCGGCGCTCATCCCCGTGCCGGTGTCGGTCACCGAGATTTCGACCCAGTTCCCGTCGCGCCGCCCGCGCACGATCAGCTCGCCGCCCGCAGGCATCGCCTGCCGCGCGTTCACGAGCAGGTTGAGCAGTGCCTGCTTGAACGCGCCCGGATCGAGGCGCACGAGCGGCAGGCCCAGCGGCAGGTCCACGTGGTGCCGGACGCCCTGCTGCATGTCCTCGGGCTCGACGAACTCCAGCACCTCGCGCACGAGCGCCACGAGATCGTGCGGCACGCGGTTGATCTCCCCGCCGCGCGCGTAGCGCAGGAAGTCCTCGACGATCGTCTCCAGGCGCCGCACCTCGCGCTGCAGCGTCTGCACGCGCTTGAGGCAGCGCTTCTCGCGCGCCGTAGGCTCGCCGCCCTCCCGCGTGCGCCCCCACTCCTCCTCGAGGAGCGCCAGGTTGATCGCCATCGTCGACAGCGGGTTCTTGATCTCGTGCGCCAGGCCCGCCGCGAGGCGCGCCAGGTCGCGCTCGCGCGCGTGGCCGTCGTCCGGCCCCGCGGCCGGCGCGGCCTCGGCGGGGCCCTCTGCGTGCGCGGTCTCGCGGTGCGGGCGGCTCGGTTCCATCGATCGCGGCAGGTGCTTCCCCGCGCTGCGCGGGGCCGATAGGCTAGCGCCGCGATCCGCGAGGGGCCACGGACGCGATGAGCACACGCACGATGGAGCGCGAAACGATCGGCGACTCCCAGGTGGTCCCCGCGCTCCTGGAGCGCGCCGGCGCGATCCTCGCGCGCGGGGGCCTCGTGGCGCTGCCCACGGAGACGGTCTACGGCATCGGCGCCCGCGCCGACGCTCGCACGGCGCTCGACGCGTTGCGCGCGGCCAAGGGCCGCCCCGCGGAGATCGCGCTCACGTGGCACGTCGGCTCGGCCGCCGCGCTGGAGCGCTTCCCGCGCGTCTCCCCCATGGCGCTGCGCCTGGCGCGCCGCTACTGGCCGGGCCCCCTCTCCATGGTCCTGCCCGGAGTCCCCGCGGGCCTGGAGCTCGTCGCGCGCGACGGCTGGACCGGGGTGCGCCTGCCGGCCCAGCCCTTCACCGCCGCGCTGCTCGAGCGGTTGCCGTTCCCGGTCGTGCTGACCAGCGCGAACCGGCACGGCGAACCGCCGGCCACCAGCGCCGATCCGATCGCGAGCGGGTTCGCCGCCGACGTCGAGCTGCTCGTCGACGCCGGCCCCGCGCGCCTGGCCGAAGCGTCCTCCGTCGTGCGCCTGGGCCCCGGACACTTCGAACTCCTGCGGCCGGGATTGTTCACGCTCGAGCAGTTGCGGGCCGCCGCGGGGCTGCGCATCGCGTTCGTATGCACGGGGAACACGTGCCGCAGTCCGATGGCCGAGGCGCTGGCGCGCGCGCTGCTGGCCGAGCGCCTCGAGGTCGCACCGCAGCGCCTCGCGTCGATGGGGTTCGAGGTGCTCTCGATGGGGGTCACGGCCGGCAGCGGCATGCCGGCCTCGCGCCTGGCGCTGGCCGTGATGAAGGAAGCGGGCCTGGACCTGTCGGCGCACGCTTCGCGGCCGGCGGTGGACGCGGAACTCGCGCGTTGCGACCGCGTGTACTGCATGACGCGCGCGCATCGCGACGCGGTGTTGGGAATGCTGCCGCCGGGCAAGGCGGGGCACGTGGAACTGCTCGACCCGCGCGGCGAGGACATCCCGGATCCGTACGGCGGGAACCGCACGATGTACGAGGAGGCGGCGGCGAGCATCCGCGCGGGGGTGCTGGCGCGCAGCGCGGAGTGGGCGTGATCGATCGACCCTGGCGCGCGATCCGTGCCTGCGGGCGTGGCAGGCGAGCGCGCGGGTGGCAGCCCGCGGGCCGCCGACGGTAGCGATTCCATCCCGCTGCGCTTCGCTGACGCTCGGCGTCTAGCGCAGCTTCTGCAACCACCGCAAGAACTGTCCCTCCAGACAGGTCTTGTCGACCTCCGCGTTCGACAGCGGCGCGCCGTCGTAGACCTCCTGGAAGACGGCCTCGAAGTCCGTCGCCAGGTTCGGGTCGGCCAGCTTGCGCAGCAGGACGGCGAAGCGCTCGCGCGACACCTTCTCGTTCCCCACCGCGGCCGTCTGCAGCCAGTAGATGAACGCGCTCTTGTACGAGCGCAGGAGCTCGGCCCAGTCGCCCAGGAACTCGGCCGGCGGCGCCTGGGTGGCCGCCGCGGCCGAGCCCAGGAACGGCGCCTTCACCAGGTGCTTCCCGCCGCCTGCGTCGTTGCGCACGGCGAAGCAGGCCACCTTGTTGCGGTCGTTCTTGGCGACGTCGTCGCCCTCGCGCTGCGCCTGGCGCAGCGTCGGCAGGAAGTGGTCCTTGCCCTGGTTCTCGCGAAAGCGCGTCTCGGCCGAGTTCTTGGCGAGCTGGCCGCCCTCGGAGGCGCCGCCGGGGATGAACACCTCGCGCTTCTGCGTCTGCTTGGAGCGCGTGTCCCCGTCGACGCGCGTGTTGACCACTCCGTACACGTCGACGACCAGGTTCATGCTCAGGCCGCCGACGAAGGCTCCCGGCACGCGGTCCTCGTACTGGTCGAGGAACCAGGCGTTCATGCCCAGCTGCACGACCTGTTGCTGCATCACGTCGGGGTCGCGCTCGTTCATCCATGTCCCGAGCGTGTAGTCGCTCGGCTGGCGGCCGGTCGCCGCGTACTGCAGGCCGATCACCTGCGCGTCGAGGACGAAGCACTGCGTCCAGTCGGGCACGCTGTCGAGCCACAGTCCCGGCCGCAGGTCGGAGTGCAGCCAGCCCGCGAAGTACACGAACTCGGCGAAGTCCTGCCGCGTGGGCTGGAAGACCAGCTTGACGGTCCGCGGCTGCTCGCGCGGCGTGCCCACCGGCGACAGGCGCTGCATGGCGTCGTTGAAGCGCTTGAGCGCCTCGCCCTGCGCGGACGAGGGGCTGACGATGTCGACGAGGTTCTGTCCGGGCTTCCCGCGCGCCAGGACGTTCGTGTTCCAGCCGTGCACCCACTTCGCCACCAGCGCCAGGTCGGAGCGCACGGCCTTCTGCTCGGACGCCTTGAGCTGGATCCAGTCCAGCCACTCCTCCTGGCCCTTGATCAGCGCCTCGGCGCAGTCCTTCAGTTCGCCGGAGCGTCCGGGCAGCGCGTGCGCCGGCCACTCGATGCGGAACGCGCCCAGCTCGGCGTGCACGAAGTGCCCGGCGTAGATCGCGTCGAGCGTCTGGCCCGCGGCGGCGGCGGGATCCAGGCCCAGGCGCGTGGCGTAGTCCTTGCCGATCTTCTCGTGGTCCAGGACGCTCCCGTTGGACTGGGCCGCTGCGGTCGCGGCGACGCACAGGGAGAGGACGACGGTGCACAGGGTCTTCATGGCTCCTCGCAGACGGATGTTCCGAGGCCCCGCGGATCCGGGTGGGGAGGATCCGCAGCGGCGAGCAGGAGGGATGGTGCCCCACGCGCGCGGACCTGGGAAGCACGGGGGCTGCCCGGGAACGCAACCGAAACACGGACGACACCTCGCGCCGGTCAGCGGCGGGCCGCGTCGCCCTCGGCCAGCGCGGCCCAGGCTTCCTCGCCGGTGCGTGCCGCGAGGAGCTGCTCGCGCACGCTGTCGCGGCCCAGCACCCGGGCGATGTCGGCCAGCGTGCGGATGTGCAGCAGCTTCTGCGCCCGCGGGATCACGAGCAGCACCACGACGCGCGCCGGCCGGCCGTCGATGCTGTCGAAGGCGAGGCCGCCCTCGCCGGACACGATCCCCATCGCCGCGCGCACGCCGTCCACGCCCTCGACCGCGGCGTGCGGGATCGCGATGCCGTGCTCCATTCCGGTCGACATCGAACGCTCGCGCGCCAGGACCGCCTCGGTCACCGGGGCGAGCAGCGTCGCGGGCAGCCGCCCGCGCTGTCCCAGGTGGGCGACGAGGGCCCGGACCGCCTCCCACTTGTCGACGGGAGCGAAGCCGACGAGGACGTCGTCGGCGGTGAACAGTTCGGTCAGCCGCATGGGCGGCGCAGGATAGCGAGGCCCGCGGGCACGGGGAAACGCGGGACCGGCGGCGGCGCGCCGGGAAGAAGGCCCGTCCAAGGGCGTCCGTGCGGTCCGTGGAAGCACTCCGACCGTCGCCGGACGCCCTTGGATGCGCCCTCGGGCGTTGCTAGAGTCCTGCCGCCGACCCGCGGATGCAGAGTCTAAATCTGGATCTTCCAACGGGATAGGACACCCGACGCACCCCACCGCCCATGATCTCCCTCCTCCTCGCGCTCCCCCTGCTGGCCCCCACCGCGCCGCAGGCGCCCACGCCCAAGCCCGGCGCGACCCAGGGTCAGCGCATCCCGCCGATCCAGGACATCGGCGACTTCTACGAGTTGTACTTCGAGGAGGGGACCGAGAACGACGAGGGCCTCAAGCTCGAGGCGTTCGTGAAGCTGTGCCAGGAAGCGACCGGCATCAACTTCACCTACAACGACACGACCCGCGGGCTCCTGCGCAACGCCAAGCTGCAGATGTTCGGGCGCAAGCGCATCCCCAAGGGCGATTTCTTCTCGTTCTTCCAGATCATGATGATCATCAACGACTTCGTGTGCACGAAGATCGGGCCTGATCACCTCTCCGTGTGGCTGATCCAGAGCCTGTCGGGCAACCGCCAGGGACAGACGCTCAAGAAGGACGCGGTGTACGTCGCGCCCGACCAGCTCGATCGCTACGCCGACCAGCCCGCCGTTCTGATCCACACGGTGGTCGACCTGCCGAACGTCGACGCGCGCCAGCTCTCGACCTCGCTGCGCCAGATGTTCCCCGACCAGCAGACGCAGTCGATCCTGCCCGTCAGCGGCAGCAGCCTGATCCTGACCGGTTTCGGCAGCGACGTCGCGGCCATGGTCCGCATGCTGCGCTTCGTCGACAAGGCCGCCGCCGACCAGACGCTGGTCCTGCCCGAGTTCGAGGTCGTGCCTCTCGAGTTCGCCTCGGCCGAGGAGGTCGCCAACACGCTGACCGACCTGCTCGACGCGAGCCGCCGCGCGACGCAAGCACGCGGAGCGCAGGTCGCGCAGCAGCAGGGCGCCACGGGCGCGCTGCAGGCCGGGCAGACCGAGTCGAAGATCATGGTCGACGCGCGCACCAACTCGCTGCTCGTCATGGCGATGCCCTCCGACATGCCGCGCATCAAGGAGCTCGTCGCGCGCCTGGACGTGGACATCGTGCAGGGCGAGCGCACCTACCACATCTACAACCTGGAGAACGTCGACTCCGAGGAGCTCTCCAAGACGCTCGACGACTTCATCCGCGACGCCTCGCGCGTCACCCCCGGCGGCCCGGCGCGCGCGCAGGGCCAGGCGCAGGCGCAGCCCACGAGTTCCACCGCGCGCAACGACGTGGTCGTCGTGCCCGACCCGGCCACGAACTCGCTGCTGATCGCGGCCAACCGCACGCGCTACGACGAGATCCTGGACCTGATCCGGCGCCTGGACCAGCGCCAGGACCAGGTGCTGATCGAGACCGCGCTGGTCGAGTTGTCGGGCCAGGACTCGCTGAACCTGGCGGTCGAGCTGGGCCTGGCCGAGATCGGCGGATCCGGCAACGGCGGCTTCGGCGTGTCGTCCTTCGGCCTCTCGACCTTCGAGGACACCAACGGCGACGGCGTGCCGGACGTGCGCATGCCGAACCTGTTCAACGGCACCCCGGCGTCGGGCATCAACGCCGGCATCATCCGCGGCTCGGACTTCTCGCTGCCCGTGCTGCTGCGCGCCCTGCAGTCGCGCCGGGACACGAACGTGCTCAACGTCCCGTCGGTGCTCGTCAACAACAACAAGAGCGCGCGCGTGACGTCCAAGGACGAGCAGCCGACCACCACGATCACCGCGACCGGCGGCGTCGGCGGCCAGACGCAGGAGAACTTCCGCGAGTACGTCGAGGCCGGGATCACCATGGAGATCTCGCCCACGATCAGCGCCTCGCGCTACCTGCGGCTGAACGTCAGCCTGGAGGTCTCGACCTTCATCGGATCGGTGATCAACGCCTCGATCCCGCCGCCCAAGGTGACGCGCACGATCAACACGCAGGTCAACGTGCCCGACGGCGACACGATGGTCGTGGGCGGCATCATCACCGACAACCGCGGAACCACGAAGAGCTCGGTGCCCTGGCTGGGCGACATCCCGATCCTGGGGTACCTGTTCAGCAGTTCCGAGGAGTCGCAGAGCAAGACCACGCTGTACTTCTTCGTGACCCCGCACATCATGCGCGACCGCGATTTCGCCGATCTCGCCGAGTACTCGTTCAAGCGCAAGCTCAGCGCGGCGGACACCATCGGCGCCGACCGGATCCGCGTGATCGACCCCACGTTCGGCCGCGAGAAGGGCGGCGTGGACATGCGCGGTTTCGAGGTGCCGCTGTACCGCGGGCCGCAGCGCGGCGAGGTGCGCGACGACGCCGTGGGCCTGGACGCGGCACGCGTGAACGAGATGCTGAAGCAGGGCGACGGCGCCCCGCAGGCCTCGCCGGAAGAGCCGCAATGATCCAGGCACGCGAAGGCGCGCGCGCCGACAGCCTGGGCGACATGCTGGTCGACGCGGGCCTCAGCCGCGAGCGGCTGGAGGAGTGCCGGCGCCTCGCCGGCACGACGGGCGAATCACTCGACCGGGTGATCCTCACCAAGGACTACCTGGACGAGGTGACGCTGCTGCAGATCTACGCCAAGCACCTGGGCTACGAGTTCCGCAAGTCGCTCGACGGCACGCTGGTGCCCGGCGACTTCGTGGCCCGCGTGCCGGTGCACTTCGCGCGCAGCTACAACCTCGTCGCGCTCGAGGCCGCGCCCGACGGCGTCTACAAGGTCGCGACCTGCACTCCGCTGCAGCCGCACCCGATGGACGACCTGGCCTCGATGCTGGGCGCCGAGATCGACCCGGTGCTCGCGCCGCGCATCGAGATCACGACGCTCCTGGGCCGCGCCTACCGCCACAAGGCCGACGGCGTGGACGAGGCGCTGGCAGACGTCCAGGAGGACGGGAACATCGCCGGCCTGGCCGACCAGATCGACGAGGGCGAGGACGTCCTCGACGTCGCCAACAAGGCGCCGATCATCAAGCTGGTCAACACGATCCTGTTCCAGGCGCTCAAGCTGCGCGCCTCGGACGTGCACTTCCATCCCTACGGGGACCGGATGCAAGTGCGCTTCCGCATCGACGGGATCCTCTACGACATGGATCCGATCCCGCGCAAGGCGCAGGACGCGATCATCAGCCGCATCAAGGTGATGGGCAAGATGGACATCGCCGAGCGCCGCCTGCCGCAGGACGGCCGCGCCACGATCCGCATCGGCGACGGCGAGGTCGACGTGCGCATCAGCTCGGTGCCCACCACCTGGGGCGAGCGCATCGTCATGCGCCTCCTCGACAAGTCGTCCAAGGTGTTCCGCCTGGGCGAGATCGGCCTGTCGCCGGCCAACATGGCCATCATGAACGAGTACCTGCAGTACTCGCACGGGATCATCCTGGTCACCGGACCGACGGGATCGGGCAAGACCACCACGCTGTACGCGGCGATGGCCGAGGTGGACACCACGCAGAAGAACGTGCTGACCATCGAGGACCCGGTCGAGTACTCGCTGCCGGGCGTCAGCCAGGTGCAGGTCAACGTCAAGAAGGGCCTGACCTTCGCCACCGGCCTGCGCTCGTTCCTGCGCCAGGACCCCGACGTCATGATGGTCGGCGAGATCCGCGACCTGGAGACGGCCGAGGTTGCCATCCGCGCCGCGCTCACCGGACACCTCGTGTTCTCGACCGTGCACACCAACGACGCGGCCTCGACCGTCACGCGCATGGTCGACCAGGGCGTCGAGCCGTACCTCGTCGCCAGTTCGATCGTGCTGGTCATCGCCCAGCGCCTGGTGCGCACGATCTGCAAGCACTGCCACACCTACATGCCGCCCACGGCGGAGTGGGCCGCCAAGCTGAAGAAGATCGGCCTGGATCCCGAGCAGATGGGCAACCGCATCGCGATCGGGCGCGGCTGCGACGAGTGCTTCCAGTCGGGTTACATGGGCCGCACAGCGATCTACGAGTTCCTGCCCGTGGACGAGGTGCTGCGCACGCAGATCATGGAGGGCGCCACGGCCACGCAGATGAAGAAGACGGCCGGCGACCGCGGCATGATCTCGCTGCGCGAGGACGGCCGGCAGAAGGTGCTGGCCGGCATGACGACGGCGGACGAGGTCCTGCGCGTCACGCAGCTCGACATCAACTGACCCAGGCCCGCCCCGCCGTCCATGCCGATCTTCGAGTACAAGGCCTACGCAGCGGGCGGCGCGGTCCAGACCGGCGTCATCGACGCGGACACGACGCGCGAGGCGCGCCAGCGCCTGCGCCGCGAGCAGCTGCTCGTCTCCGAGATCCACGAACTGCGCAGCGGCCGCCGCACGCGGCCCTCCTCGAAGGACAAGAAGCTCTCGTTCCTGGAACGGCTGCGCCGCCAGCGCCAGGCCTCCGCGCGCCCCAGCATGCGCGACCTGGAGGTGCTCACCGGCGTCACGCGGCAGATGGGCACGCTGCTCTCCTCGGGCATCCCGCTGGCCGAGACGCTGCGCGCGATGATCGAGCAGGCCGAGCGCCGCGACGTCGAGACGATGTTCCGCGAGATCCGCGAGCGCATCAACTCGGGCGCGTCGCTGGCCGACGCCCTCTCGGAGCACCCGCGCCTCTTCGGCGACCTGTACGTGAACATGGTCCGCGCGGGCGAGGCCACGGGCAACGTCGACGTCGTGCTGCGGCGCCTCGCCGACTACCTCCAGGCCCAGCGCGCGCTGCGGCGCAAGATCGTCTCCGCCCTGACCTATCCGGCGATGATGATCGCGATCGGCATGATCGTGGTCAGCATCCTGATGACGGTGGTCGTGCCCAAGATCACCGGCATGCTGGCCGACCAGGGCCAGACGCTCCCCGGCCCGACGCAGGTGCTGATCTTCATCAGCGACCTGTTCAAGGACTGGTGGTGGGCCGGGTGCCTGGTGATCGCCGCCGTCTCGTTCGTGATCGAGCGCATCTACCGCTCGGACCGCGGCGAGCTGTACATCGACCGCATGCTGCTGCGCATCCCGGTCCTGGGCGACCTCCTGCGCAAGCAGGCCGTGTCGCGCTTCACGCGCACGCTCTCGACGCTGCTGCAGAGCGGCGTGCCGGCGGTCCAGAGCCTGGAGATCACGCGCAAGGTCGTCGGCAACCGCGTGCTGGCCGACGCCACCGACGACATCCGCGCCAAGATCCTGGAGGGCACCGACATCGCCACGCCCCTCAAGGCCTCGAACGCCTTCCCGGCGGTGGTCACCTACATGGTCTCGATCGGCGAGCAGTCGGGCGAGCTCGAGCAGATGCTCGACCGCGTGGCCATCGCCTACGACGAGGAGATCGATATCGCGACCGAGCGCATGACCTCGGTCATCGAGCCGATCATGATCATCGTCCTCGCCGTCGTGGTGGGCTACATCGTGATCTCGATCGTGCTCCCGATCCTCCAGATCGGCCAGTTCGGGTGACCCGCGCCCGTCCGCGATACATTGGCCGGGGCCCCGGGCGGGCGGCCCCCGGGAAGACGCGGCCCCGGTCCGCGTCCAAGCCCGCCAGCCCCCAACCTGCACACAACCCCATGAAGACCCTTCGAACCCGCGGCGCCGCGCGCGCCGGCTTCACCCTGGCCGAGATGATGGTCGTCATCGTCATCCTGGGCCTCCTGGCCACGCTCGTCGTGCCCAACGTCCTGCAGCGCCTGGCGACAGCCTTCACCGGCAAGGTGAAGGCGGACATCGTCGCCATCGAGAGCGCGCTCGAGGAGTACGCCATCAACAACTCCGGCCGCTATCCCGAGAGCCTCGAGGCGCTCGTCACGCCGGACGTCAACGGGCACACCTATCTCAAGCAGACCTCGCTGCCCAAGGACCCCTGGAAGAACGAGTACGTGTACGAGCGGCCGGGCCCGGGCCAGCCCTACGCGCGCATCGCGACCCTGGGCAAGGACATGCAGCCCGGCGGCGAGGGCGAGGACCGCGACATCGACAACCTGATGATCCGCAACGGGGAACTGGACAAGTAGGCGGGAGCCTCGCCGTGCGCAGCGCCACTCCGATCCAGAGCGTCCGCGGCGCCGGCTGGACCCGGCGCGCGCGCGGCGGCGCTCGAGGGCCGCGCTCGAACGCGGGGTTCAGCCTGATCGAGCTCCTGGGGGTGATCGTGGTGCTGGGCCTGGTCGCGACCATCGTCTCGATCAATTGGCGCGCGATCCTGCCGCGCACCGAGTTGCACTCGGCCGTGCGCGAACTGGCCGGCGTCCTGCAGGGCACGCGCTCGGACGCGATCGCCCGCAACGCGGTCTTCGAGGTGCACTACGACCTCGACGCGCACCGCTACCGTGTGGTGACGCCGTTCCGCGCCGACGGCGGACTCGCGCCCCGCGCCGAGGACCGCCAGGCCCTGGCCTGGCATGCCCTGCCGGAAAGCGTGCGCTTCCAGACCATCACGATCGGCGGCACGCCCTACCTGAAGGGCCTCGTGCTGGCGCGCTTCGACCCCTTGGGCAGCGCTTCGGGCCACACGATCGTGCTCGAACAGCCGCTGCAGGGCAACGTGTACACCGTCGAGGTGCAGGCGCTGCTGGGCCTGATCACCTACCACGAAGGCCTGTTCGAACGGCCGGTGCCGGTCGAGGACGACTTCAAGTGAGACGCGCCTCCCAGCGCCGGCGCGCCGGCTTCACCCTGGTCGAGGTGGCGGTCACGATCGTGATCGTCGGGATCGGACTGGTGCTCGTCCTGCAGGGGCTGAACGTGGCCAAGGTCACCGCGGCGCAGACGCGCAACCAGAAGCTGGCGCGCGAGCTCGGACTCCTGACGCTGGGGCAGATCGAGTCGGGTCTCATGCGCGACGACATCGACACCGGGATGCAGGGCTCGTACGCGGAGGAGGGCTACCCCGAGTTCACCTGGGAGGTCGCCGTGGGCGCCGACGCGTTCCACGACCGCCCCGCCGACGGCGCGTTCGACTCCTGGGCCGCCAACACCGACGCCGAGAAGGCCGCCGAGGAGGAAGAGGACGAGGACGCCGAGGAGCCCTTCGAGAAGCTCAAGCTGCGCATCACCTTCCCCAAGATCCGCGAGTTCCAGAACGAGGTGATCCTCGAGCGCTGGATCCCGTGGAAGCAGGTCTACGGCGAGGCCGAAGCCGCCAGCGGGGATTCCTCCAAGAACACCAAGGCGTCCAAGGCCGCGGCCGAGGGCCCGGCCCCGGCGGGGTCCAAGCCGTGAAGACGCGTCTCGATCGACGCCGCGGCGGCTTCACGCTGGTCGAGGTGCTGCTGGCCCTGCTCGTGATGGGCGGCATCATGGTCTCGATCACGCAGATCCTGACCGCCGCGCGCACGTCGCGGGACACGATCCACAACATCCAGGAGACCCAGCTCGCCGGGCCCGCGATCCTCGACATGATCGAGCGCGACCTGCGCGCCTTGTGCGTCTACGGCCGCACGCGCAACGCGCACCTGCGCATCAAGAACCGCGTCATGGCCGGGCAGGACGGCGACAGCATCGACTTCATCGCCAGCACGAAGAGCCGCGTGCTGTACGCGCTCAACGACCGCTTCACGCGCAGCCCGCTGTGCGAGGTGGGCTACCGCCTGCGCCTCAACCCGAACGACGACCAGTTCGTCGAGATCTGGCGCCGCGAGCAGTTCGGCGTGGACGAGGACCCCTACGAGGGCGGCGAGTTCCAGTTCCTCCACGATCGCGTGAAGTCGTTCGACATCCAGTGCTTCGACGAGGACGGACCCGACGCCGAGCCGATCGAGGAATGGGGCAGCGACCGCGCCGAGGAGAACATCGGCCTGCCGGCCCGCATCGAGATCACCTTGACGCTCGAACTCGCGCCGCGCCTCGTCAACGAGCAGGTCTCGTTCCTGCCGACCGACCGGCGCACGCTGACGTACCGCCGCATCGTGCGCCTGCCCGAGCTCTTGCGCGTGCCGGAGGAGGACCTGCCCGTCCCGATGGTGCCGACGATCCCCGCCCCGGGGCAGCCGGGCGCTGCGGCCGGCGCGGGCGGCGCCGCGGGCACGGCCGTGGGCGGCGCGGGCGGTGGCGGACCGCGCGGCGG
>CAZKIO010000034.1:0-52348 GCA_964552795.1 uncultured Planctomycetaceae bacterium | reverse complement strand
GTGCCCTGCAGGAACATGCAGTGGAACGCGGGCGTGAGGCCCGTGGCGTCGAGCGCGAGGTCGTCCCAGGTCAGGCTGGCCGTCCCGGTCGTCGCGAGGCGTGCCCCCGACGGGTTCACGGAGCTGCCGCAGCCTTGTCCCGGCGCACCGTTGTTGCCGCACGGACACGGCGTGCCGCTGCCGTCGCCGGCGCACACCGACGGATAGCTGGTCGCGCTGCACGTGCGCAGGTACACGTGCGAATCGTTGGGCGACGTCGACGCGGCCAGGTTCGGGGAGTCGCTCTGAAAGCAGACGTGCGCCCCGCCGGCGGACAAGTCCGCTCCCAGATCGCCGGAGCCGCTCGCCCCGACGAACCCGAGGCCGCCGACGCTCCACAGCGTCGTCTCGCCATTGGTCAGGTCGTGGACAAACACGTCCGTGTAGAAGTTGTTGTCTACGCCGGGCGCCGTCAGGTTGTCCGCAGCGGTCACGAACAGGACACGGCGCCCCTCGGGGTCCAGGCGGACGAGGCTGGAGAAGTTGTTGGCTTCGCCGAACGGACCCTTGCTGGCCCGAACGGTCACCTGCGTCAGTACGTCGTGCGCGAACGCATCGGTCGTGCCGTTGTTGTCCGCCCCCACGGCGAGGTTCGTTGCATCGCTCAGGAACGCGACGACGCCGCCGTCCGCCGAGATCGCGCTTTGGTACGACCAGCTGTTCGATTGCCCTCCGCTAAACGATCGGCTGATGCGGATGTGGAACCCGGGAGGCGGCGCCAGTCGATCGAAGCGCAGGATGTCGGAGTTGTTGTTCGTGTCGGATTCCCCGGCGACGAGGTTCGTGGCATACGTCTCGAACGCGACGTAGCGACCGTCCTGCGAAATCGACGGCGCGTGGCTGTCGCCGTTGCCGTTGCCGGTGGCGTGCCGGGAGACCTTGAGGACGGGCACGGCGGGAGGAACCGCGGCCAGGTCGAACAGGCACACCTCGATCCGGCCGGTGACCGCGGTCTGGTGAATGTTCTGCGCCCGGGTCTCGAACGCGACCCAGCGACCGTCGCCCGAGATCGCGGGCGCGTAGCTGTGGCCGTTCGACTGTCCGTAGGTGGCCGTCACGCTGATCCGGCGTGTCGTGTCCAGCAAGAGGTCACGCACGAACACGTCCTCGAACCCGTTCGTGTCGCCCGTCACGAGGCTGGTGTCCGTGCTGGAGAACACGACGAAACGCCCGTCGTCCGAGATGCGCGGGTCGCGCGCATTCCCGGACGGCGACCCATTGGTCCGAACGCTGGCCAGCTCGGTGGTTCCCATGAGTCGGTCGTGGACGTTGATGTTCGACGTGAACCCCGAGCGCGACTGAAACGCCACGAAACGTCCGTCGGGGGTGATGTCGGGATAGGCGTGCTGGTTGCCGAACCACGGCGAACCGAAATCGACGAGCGACGTGCGACAGGGTCCGGGCGGCGTCTGGCAGGCGTCCGGAACTCCATTGCCGTCGTTGTCCACCCACTCGCCGCTCAGGAGGTCGCTTGCGTCTGGGATGAAGTTGCAGTTGCAGTCGGGGTTCGGGTGCTGCACTTGCAGGTACACGGTCGCAGGCGCCGAGACTCCGCCGCAGGCGTCGCGGATCGTGTAGCTGAACTGGTCGATCGAAGGACCGCAGCCGGTCGGCGGGATGAACCCGCTGTGCTGGAACGTGACCACCCCGTTCAGGAAGACGCCGCCCGACGGAGGCGGGATCGATCCCTGGATGGGGTTGGACGTGATCTGCACGGAGTCGGCGTCGATCGGGCCGTTCGTCGACGTCGCGCCGACCGCGACGTTGACCTGGACGGTGGTGCTGATCGAGACCGCGACCGTGTGGTCGATCGCGACCGGCGGCAGCTCGGCGCTGTCGGGGATGCCGTCGCCGTCGCAGTCTCCGGGTGGGCCTGCGCTCCCACCCTGCGCGGCGGCGGGCGCGGCGGGAATGCAGGCGAACGCGAGAGTCCACAGTGCGAGCTGTCGATTCATGAGCGGTCCCTCCCAGGGTCTGGCCAGGGAGTGCGAGAGTCGCGTCGCCGCGAAACGCACTCACCCGATTCACTTTGCCAACGGAACTGCGCGCGGGGGCGCCGGGGCGCACACCGTACCGCATTCCGCCCGACGCTCCGGCGTCGCGGACCTGGGCAAGCAGCCCGGCACGCCCGGAGCGCGCTCCACGGCCAGCTCCGGCCCCCCTCAGGCCGCGCGGCCGGCCCCGGGCTTCACCTGCCCCGCGCGTTCCACGCCGCCACGATCCGGTCGATCTGCCGCGCGTGCACCTCCAGGTGCTCGGCGTAGATCCGCAACCAGTCCGCGGCCGTGTACCTCCCCGACTCCGTGTGCGTGCCCTCGCGCGACCACGCATCCTCCGGCAGCCGCCGCACCAGCTCGCTCGTCCACGCGCGCACCTGCTCGACCTGCCGCAGCGCCAACTCCAGCGGCATGGCGTGGTAGTCCATCCGCTCTGCCCAGCGGTCCTGGTCGTAGCCCTGGAGCGTCGCGCGCTCCTCGCCGATCAGGAACCGGATCCGCGTCGACGACACCGTCTCGCTGTCGGCGCAGTGGCCCACGACCTCGTGCGCCGACCACTTCCCCGGACCCGGGCGCCATTGCAGCGCTTCCTTCGGCACCTTTTCCAGCGCCTCGCGCAAGAGCCTCGGGCCGTTCGCGTATCTCTGGATCTGCGACATCCGCTCGCTCGCTCGTGTGGTGGTCATGGCGCGGCCATCCTCGCACCGCGCCCGCCAGCACGGCAAGGCAGCCCGCCACTGCGCGGACTGCCCTGCTCGCTCCCGATCCTCGGCGCTTACGCGCCCCAGATCACGACGACGCCGTTCGAAAGGTTGAAGGTGCTCGGCGTGCAGAATGCGCCCGCGTTCCGGTACCAGACCTGGTAGGTCCTGGTCCCCGGCGCGACCACCTGGCCACGCACCGACACCGACGGGTCGCCGGCTGCCGGGTACTGCGACGCGCCCGCGGCGTTGATCTTCGTGCCCAGGCGGATCACCGATCCGCCCGCGCAGCGGAGGCCGTCGCCGAACGCGGCTCCCAGCCCGGCGTTCTGTTGCGTCGTCCCCTGGAAGTACAGCGCCGAGCTGTTCGGCATCTGCGTTCCGGTGAGGACGAGCGAATCCGCGGCGAGGCTCGGCAATCCCGTGCCGCGCACCTTGCCGCCCGTGCCCAGCGAGTGCAGGCAGCCCTCGGCCGCGCCGAGCGGGCTCGAGTTCCCGCACGGGCAGGCCGTGCCCGAACCGTCGCCGGGGCAGAAGTCGAGCGCCGGGGCCTCGCACTCGTCGGGCACGCCCGAGAGGTTGAGGTCCAGGCTCGTGCCGGACGCGAGGTCGCACGCATCCGGGATGCCGTTCGCGTTGCAGTCCGGAGCGCCGGCTGCGATCGCGCACGCGTCGCCGATCTGGTCGTTGTCGCAGTCGGCCTGCGACGGGTTCGCGATCGCCACGCAGTTGTCGCAGGCGTCGCCCACGCCGTCGTTGTCGGCATCGGCCTGGCCCGCGTTCGGCGTGCTCGCGCAGTTGTCGACGCAATCCGCCACGCCGTCGCCGTCTCCGTCCGCGTCGGCCACGCCGCAGCCGCACTGGCCGGGAGCGGTCTTCAGCGGGTCGGCGGGGCAGCCGTCGTTGCAGTCGGGCGTGCCGTCGCCGTCGGAGTCCGTGTCGGCGACTCCGCAGCCGCAGATTCCCGGAGCGACCTTGAGCGGGTCGTTCGGGCAGCCGTCGCTGCAATCCGCGGTGCCGTCGCCATCCGTGTCGGTGTCCGCGACCCCGCAGCCGCACACACCGGGAGCCGTCTTGAGCGGATCGTTCGGGCAACCGTCGTTGCAATCCGCGGTGCCGTCTCCGTCGGTGTCCGTGTCGGGCGTCCCGCAGCCGCACATGCCGGCGGCGGTCTTCAACGGATCGTTCGGGCAGCCGTCCGTGCAGTCCGGCGTGCCGTCGCCGTCCGTGTCGGTGTCGGCGACCCCGCAGCCGCACAGTCCCGGCGCGGTCTTGAGCGGGTCGTTCGGGCAGCCGTCGTTGCAATCGGCCGTGCCGTCGCCGTCGGTGTCCGTGTCGGGGGTGCCGCAACCGCAGATGCCGGCGGCGATCTTCAGCGGATCGTTCGGGCAGCCGTCGTTGCAATCCGGCGTCCCGTCGCCGTCCGTGTCCGCGTCGGACACGCCGCACCCGCAGATGCCCGGAGCGATCTTGAGCGGATCGCTGGGACAGCCGTCGTTGCAGTCGGCGGTTCCGTCCCCGTCGGTGTCCGTGTCCGGCACGCCGCAGCCGCACGCTCCCGCGGCGGTCTTCAGCGGATCGGCCGGGCAGCCGTCGACGCAGTCGGGCGTGCCGTCGCCGTCGGTGTCCGTCTCGGGCAGGCCGCAACCGCACGCGCCCGGCGCGCTCTTCAGCGGATCCGTCGGGCAGCCGTCCAGCCCGCACGTGTTCGCCGGGAAGCCCGGATCGCCGAACCCGTCGCCGTCCGTGTCCGTGCACGCGTCGCACGCGTTCGCGAGGCCGTCGCCGTCGGCGTCGAACACCGCGTTCAGCACGCCGAGCGAGAGCGTCACGCCGCTCGTCACGCCGTGCTGGTCGAACCCGAAGGTACGTCCGAGGGCGAAGTCGAACGTGTAGGGGCCCGGGCTGGTCCCGAGGACGTCGCCGCCCGTCCAGATGCAGGGCGCGCCGTTCGCGCTGTACGTGCGCATCAGGCCGTCCGGCGTGAACGCGGCGAACGGGCCCACGTTGACGCCGCCGAACTGCGTCCCGTATCCGATGTTGCCGCCGGCGTCGTTCTCGATCATGCCCACGGCGTCGAGCGGCGAGAACGCGCCCAGCGACACGTCGAGGACGCCGTCGTTGTTCGTGTCCAGGTCCGTGCCCACTGCAGGCGGGGCGCCGATCCCCAGCACGTACGTGTTCGTCCCGTTCTCGATGTCGGGCGTGAAGTCCATGACCACCACCGAAGTACCAGGGCTCGGCGGCGGCGAGAGCACGACCGCCGAATCGCGGATCAGGAGCAGGCCGTTGGATCCCGTCGCGTACGCGCTCAGGTCGATGCGCTGGTCGATGACGCCCGCGCCGGCCGCGTCGCCCTCGATCACGAGCAGGAACATGTTGGCCAGCAGCGTGCCCGGGACGCCGCGGATCTCGATGGACTCCTGGCCCTGGTCCGTGCCGGGCGGGTTGAAGAGCAACTCGCTCAGCGTGAAGTCCAGGCAGTCCGCCAGACCGTTGCCGTTGGTGTCGGTGTCGCTCGCGCCGCAGCCGCAGATGCCCGGCGCGATCTTCAGCGGATCGTTGGGGCAGCCGTCGTTGCAGTCCGGCGTGCCGTCCCCGTCCGTGTCGTTGTCCGCGACCCCGCAGCCGCAGATGCCCGGCGCCGTCTTGAGCGGATCGTTCGGACAGCCGTCGTTGCAGTCCGGAGTGCCGTCGCCGTCCGTGTCGGTGTCGGGCGTGCCGCACCCGCAGATGCCCGGCGCGATCTTCAGCGGATCGTTCGGGCATCCGTCGTTGCAGTTCGGCGTGCCGTCGCCGTCGGAGTCGGTGTCGGGCGTTCCGCAGCCGCACACTCCCGGCGCGATCTTCAGCGGGTCGTTGGGGCAGCCGTCGAGGCAGTTCGGCGTGCCGTCGCCGTCGGAGTCCGTGTCCGGCGTGCCGCACCCGCACGCGCCGGGCGCGATCTTCAGCGGGTCGTTCGGGCACCCGTCGATGCAGTTGGGCGTTCCGTCGCCGTCGCTGTCCGTGTCGGGCACGCCGCAGCCGCATGCACCTGCGGCGGTCTTGAGCGGATCGTTCGGACAGCCGTCGTTGCAGTCCGGCGTGCCGTCGCCGTCGGTGTCGGTGTCGGGCACGCCGCACCCGCACACGCCGGGAGCGATCTTGAGCGGATCGTTCGGGCAGCCGTCGATGCAGTTCGGCGTGCCGTCGCCGTCGGAGTCCGTGTCCGGAACGCCGCAGCCGCACGCGCCCGGCGCGCTCTTCAGCGGATCGTTGGGGCAGCCGTCGGTCGGGCACGTGTTCGCCGGGAAGCCCGGGTTCCCGAACCCGTCGCCGTCCGTGTCGGTGCACGTGTCGCACGCGTCGCCGATCCCGTCCGAGTCCGCGTCCGCCTGGCTCGGGTTGGGCACCGTCGGGCAGTTGTCGCTCGCGTCCGGGATGCCGTCGCCGTCTGCATCGGGCGCGCCGGCGCCCGGCACGCTGGCCGTCACGGTGCGCGTGCCACCGCTCTTGTAGCGGCCCAGCGTGATCGTCCCCGACGTCGGCGCCGCGTTGGCGTCGAAGCGGAAGTTGTACGTCGTTCCCCAGCGCAGCGCGTTGGCGCTCTGGTTCTGGGCGAAGGTCTGCGTGGCCCACGTCAGGACGCCGCCCGACTGCGTCGCCGGCCAGTCCGTGCCGTCGAAGTTGACGTTCCCCGGCCCGTCACCGTTGCGGTACGCGACGTCGTGGAACCCGATGTTCGTGATCGTGACGCCGGCCGGCGCCGGCAGCGCGAAGGAGCGCACGCCGTCGTCCGAGTTCATGTTGTAGAGGGCGTACTCGTAGTGCCATTGCCCGCCGCCCAGCGCGGTCACCTTGTGGCCCAGCACGAGCAGGCCCTCGCCGGCGAGTTGCACGTCGGTCAGCGTCACGCCGCTCTCCGCGAGCGGCCAGGCGCGGATCGCGGACTGCTCGCGCTGCGTCGTGCCGGTGAACGCGAAGGCCCAGTTGGAGCTCGAGCCCGACACGGTCATCTCGCGCCAGCTCGCGTTGTTGTTCTGGTTGCCCGCCGCCGCGTCGTCGGGCGTAACGTACTGCGACTCGCCGAAGTAGCGCACGCCCGCCGTGCTCTCGACATCCGCGAGCAGGAACTCCAGCCGCCGCGCGACGCTGCCCGACCAGCTCGGGTTCGCGGGCGGGTAGGTGAACGCGCCCGTGTTGGCGTTCACCTGCCAGCGCGGGCCCAGGCCCGACTGCGTGCCGTTGCGCGCGCTCGTGTACGGGTCCGAGCAGCCCACGCCCAGGTGCGTGCCGTCGGTCGACGAGCAGTTGGGGCAGCACAGGTTCTGGCTCAGCGCGTAGAAGCCGTGCTTCAGCCAGCTCTGGCCGATCTGCTCGAAGCGGCCCGCGCCGTTGACCACCTTGAACTTGTAGAGGTTCCCGCCGATCACCGGGTGCTGGTTCGTGCTGGAGATCCAGTTGAGCCACGTGTCGCCCAGGTTGCAGGACGTCGTGCCCAGCGCGATCGCGTCGATGCCGCCGGCGGGCGTGTAGTTCGACGGTCCGGTCAGGTCTCCGACGATCACGTCGGGCCCGGGGCGGAACGCGCAACCCGTGACGGCGGAAACGGTGAAGGTTCCCGATCCGCCGGCGGTCGAGCCGAACGAGCCCAGGCGGATCGTGTAGGTCTGCCCGGCCGTGGCCGTGAAGTTCACCGTGCTCTGCAGGCCGCACGCGTCGTCGTTGCACGCGAGGGCCGCGGCGGAGGGGCACCCGCTGCCGGCGTACACGGCCAGGACCGAATCGATCGACGCGCCGCCGCAGGTCGAGACCTGCGTGTTGCCGCTCGCGGCCGCGGTCCACGCGAACCACACGTCGCGGTTGTTGGCGGTGCCGCCGCAGGGCGGCTGGCCCTCGGGGCTGTTCGTCGCCGAGGAGTTGTTGAACGCGAACGGGCCGGGCCCGGAGATTGCGGTCGGGCTCGCGCACGAGTCCGAACCCTGGGCGCGGACGGGCGTCGACGACAACAGCAGGGCGAGCGCGCCGAGCAGCGCGCCGTGAAGGGAGGGGGCCATCACGCTCGTGGGGGGGCTGGGGAGTCGGAGAGAGAACCGGAGGCGGAGCGCGAGCCCTCACCCCTCCAGCGTGAAGCCTACCCCGGGTTTCGCGCCCCGGGCAGGTGCGCCGGCCGATCCACGGTCCAGCCCCCCCGGGGGGGGGAGCCTCACGGCTGCCAGTCGATGGCCCAGCCGTTCGTCAGGTTGAACGGGGCAGCCGTGCAGAACCCGGCCGCGTTGCGATACCAGACCTGGTAGTAGCGCACGCCGCCTCCGGCGGGGACGAGGCCGCGCTGCGCGACCGGCACATCGCCGGGCCCCGGGTAGGCGGCGACGCCGCCGCTCGTGAGCGTGACACCCAGGCGGATCACGGTTCCGCCCGCGCAACGCAGTCCGTCGCCGAACACGGTCCCCGCGCCGAAGTTGACCAGCGCGCTGCCCTGGAAGAACAGGCACGGGCTGTCGGGCAGCGGCCCGGCCGCGAGCGTGATCGAATCCGCGGCGACGCTGGCCGTGCCGCTGGCGACGAGGCGCGCGCCGACGCCGAACGAATTGGTGCAGCCGGCCTGCGCGCCCACGGGGGAGGCATTGCCGCACGGACACGCGGTCGCGGTCCCGTCGCCGAAGCAGTAGCCCGCGCCCGTGGCGCCCACGGCGAACACACGCACCTCGGATGCGCTGGAGTTGCCGTAGGCATCCGCGGCCAGGACGCGGTAGCTGATCAGGCCCGGCTGCGCGGCGCCGATCTCGCCGCGGAACACCTGGCCCATCGAGGAGCGCATGTCCGCAGTCTGCGCGGCGCCGGCGTTGCGCCGGTGTTCGACGCGCACGTGGTCGTACCAAGTCTCCTGGTAGGACGAGTTGTCGTACACGTGCGCGCGGACCACCGACGGGCTCGCTCCGGTCGCGCGATCGGGCGCCTGCTCGACCCGCGCGATGCGCGGCGGGGTCACGTCGTTCGCATCGGTCGTGTTGATCAGCAGCCACTCGGGCTGCCCCGAATCGTTGGCGGTGATGATGTCCGGATCCCCGTCGCCGTCCAGGTCGGCCGCGTCGGAGTCCTTGGTCCGCGTTGCGTCCGTGGGCAGCACCCCGGCGGCCAGCGTGAATGCTCCGCCGGCGTTGGCGTACATCCGCTCCTGGCCGGAGAAGTTCGCGATGAACACGTCGACGTCGCCGTCGAGATCGTAGTCGATGCCGTCCACGTCTTCGTCGTCGGGAGTGGAGTTCGGGACGGCGACCGGAGCCGCGAACGTCCCGTTGCCGTTGCCGGCGAGCACGGCGTCGTTGTACTGGAAGGACACCGTCAGCCAGTTCAGGCCGTAGATGTCGAGATCGCCGTCGGCGTCGAAGTCCGCGAAGAGTTCCTCGTAGGCGCCGACCCCCGTGGAGTAGCCCGGCGGGAACGCCGCGCCCGTCACGTCGCGGAAGCCCAGCGTCCCGCCGTTCTCGGCCAGGCGGTTCTGGAACATGCGCGGGACCTGGCTCACGGCCGTGCGCACCAGGTCGAGGTCGAAGTCGCCGTCGATGTCGCCCGGATCGATGCTGATCGCGGAATCGGCGACGTCGCAGAAGGTCCCCGATGGGTCGAGCGTGCCGTGCTGCTGCAGGCCCTCGCACCACAGCCCCGGGTTGCCGTTGGCGATGTTCCCGCCGGGCAGTTGGAAGCCGGAAGGATTGAACTCGCGGAAGAACCCCGAGCCGTCATTGAGGAAGATCCGCGTCGGCACGTTGCCGCTCTGCACGCCGCCGGCCGAGCTGTGGACCAGGTCGAGGTCGCCGTCGTTGTCGAAGTCCGCGAAGTCCGAGTCCCAGCACCAGTCGACGTACCCGCCGCCGGCCAGCACGAAGCCCGGAGGCATCGAGGATCCGGCGCCTCCCAGGCCGATCCAGCGCAGGGAGGTCTCGTCCACGTAGAAGCCCTGCGCGCCGGCCTGGACTCCGCCCTGGTTGACCCAGAAGCGGCTGGGCTGGTTCGCGATCGAGCAGTGGTTCGACACGAACAGGTCGACGTCGCCGTCGGCGTCCCAGTCGGCGAACTCGACGTCGCGGCTGGAATCGGAGACGACCGGGAATCGCGACGCCGTGGCGTCGAGGAACGCGCCCAGCACGCCGGCCTGCGCGCCGCCCTGGTTGATCCACAGGCGGTTCTGCTGGTTGCCGAGGTCGCCGCCGTCGGCGAAGGCCGCGTCCCAGTCGCCGTCGCCGTCGACGTCGGCGAAGTCGACCTGCTCGGTCCAGCCGGTGTTCTGCGCGGGCACCTGCGTCGTGTCGCGCTGGAACTGCTGCGCCGGAGCCGCGGCGGCGAGCGCCGCGATCGTGAGAACCGATGCGATCGCCGTGCGCCTGCTCATGTGTCGGGGTTCAAGGCGTCCAGTTCACCTGGACGCCGTTGCTGAGGTTGAAGGTCTCGGGGTTGCAGAACACCGGATCCGCGTTGCGGTACCAGATCTGGTAGACGCGCACGTCGCCGGCATTCACCGCGCCGCGCACGGACACGGAGAGGTCGCCCGCGACGGGGTAGCGCGAGCTGCCGTTCGCGTTGGCCTTCGTGCCCAGGCGGATGACGCTGCCGCCCGCGCAGCGCAGGCCGTCGCCGAACGCGACGCCCGAGCCGCCGCCCATGGCCAGAGTTCCCTGGAAGTACAGCGCGGAGCTGTTCGGCATGCGCGTGCCGACGAGCGCGAGGGTGTCGCCCGCCACGCTGGCGGCGCCCTGCGTCTCGAGGCGCGCGCCGCTGGCGAAGATCGAGTTCGCGCAGCCCTTGCCGGCCGTTCCGAAGTTGCCGCACGGGCACGCCGCGGCGGTGCCGTCGCCGAAGCAGATCCCGGTGCCCGCGGCCGGCGTTGGAGCGCGGTCGATGCCGCGACCGTTGCCGATCGCGACGGGGCTGATCAGCTCGTCGTAGACCTCGACCGACTCGCCCGGATTGATCACCCCGTTGGCGTTCGTGTCGAACAGGCGCGTCAGCCGGTGGTTGGTCTGCGAATCGCTCAGGTACAGCGAGCCGTCGTCCGCCGCCCACACGTCCCAGATGTTGCTGGGCGCGCCCACGGTCCACCACGCCGAGAACTCGCCCGCGTCGTGCGCGTCGCCGTCGCCGTTGAGGTCCTTGAAGCGCCACACGATCTCGTTGCCCGTGTCCGCCGTGTAGAACCAGCCGTCCGCGGCCAGTTCGAGGCACCAGAAGAAGCTGGTCGCCGCGCCGGTCGGCGGGAGGAAGAACGGCACGGGGCCGTCGCCGGGATCGAGCGCATCGCCGTCGTTGTTGGCGTCGATGATGCGGTAGACGCCCTTCTGGATCGCGCCGGTGCTGCCGACGTCGAGGTAGTAGACCGCGCCGCCCGGCGCCACTGCCACGGCCTGCGGGATGTAGTCGCCGGTCACGCCGCCCGGTGCGATCCAGTACTCGAGCGCCTCGCCCGCGTCGTTGGCGTCGCCGTCGCCGTTGAGGTCGACGAGCCGCAGGATGTGGTCACTGCCCACGGCCGTGTTCGCGCTGGCGACCCACCAGGCTCCGGTCGAGGGTTGGTACACGATCCCGTTGGCCGCGATCATCAGGAGGCCGGACGCGTTGCCGCCGGGGCGGCCGTCGAAGAAGCGCCAGTACTCGCCGTCGTCCTCGAAGTCGCCGTCACCGTTGAAGTCGCGGAACAGGATGACGCTGTCCTCGCTCGTGTCCGAGACTGCGATGGTGCCGTCGACGCCGCGCGCGAGGCCGATGTTGTTGCCCAGCACGATCGATCCGACCGTGTCGCGGTAGACGGGGACGACCTCGTTCGCGTCGTTGTAGTCGCCGTCGCCGTTGAGGTCCGAGCAGCGGTACACCGCGTCGTTCGTCGCGTCGGTGACGAAGGTCGTCGGGAGCTGCGCGGCCGCGGTTCCGGACAGGAGTGCGACGTAGGCCAACGTGAGTTCGATGCGCATGGTGGGGGATCCGGGTCGTGGGCAGCGGCGATCGGTGGAGGTCGACTTCCGCAGTCTAGCGCCACGGCGGGATCCCTGGGTCCGCGACGCGGATCCCGAGAGGATCGCGCGAGCCGCCCCGTGCGGCAGGTCCGTCTACAGTTCCCGCACGAAGACGTTGCGGAACCAGGCGTAGGCCTCGCCCGCGACGCCGTCTGGCGCGTGGCGCTGCAGGCCGATGAAGCCCTGCGGCGAGCGCTCGTGCAGCGGGAGCTTCCCCGCCGGGACCGGCACCTCGCGGCCGTCGACGTCGTACAGGAGCGTGCCGTTGAGGCGCGTGGCGACGCGCGTGCCCTGCGCGCGGATCTCGAGCGTGTTCCACTCGCCGTGCGGCTTCAGCACGCGGGCCGCGGGCGCGACCGATCCGTACAGCGAGCCCGTGAACTGCCACGGCTGCAGCTTGCTCTTCGTGCGCTCCTCCCACAGGTGGTCGTCGAGGATCTGCACCTCCATCGCCGACCAGGCCGGGTCGCCCGCGCCGCGGTCGCCGCGCAGGAACACGCCCGAGTTCGCCATCTCGGCGATCTTGAAGTCCAGCCGCAGCTCGAAGTCCTTGAAGTCGCGCGTGGTGCGCAGCTCGCTGCTCGCGCCCTGCACGAGCGCCGCCAGCACGCCGTCCCGCGCCGCCCAGCCGCCCTCGCCGCCGGCCGGCTCCCAGCCCGCGAGGCTGCGCCCGTCGAACAGGCTCTTCCACCCGTTCGCCGCGCCCCAGGCGGTGATGCGCTGCGCGCCGCGAGCGTCGGCCACGAACATCTCGCTCGGCGTGCGCGAGATCTCGCGGATCCGGATGTTGCGGAAGCGGCAGGCGTTGCGCCCCGGATCGTTGGCGTCGCCGTGAACCTGCAGGCCGATCAGGCCCGTCGGCGCGAACCCCTCGGCGTCCTGGGGGACCTCGTAGTCGACGAGCGGCGCGCCGTTGAGCTGCACCGCGATGCGCATGTTGTCGCCGGTGCAGCGCACCTCGAGCTGGTTCCAGCCGTCGCGCTTCCACAGCTTCATCCCCTCGGGGTTGTGCATCAGGAAGCCGTCGGAGTAGATCGCGCCGACCTCGCCGCCCTCGCGCGTGTCGAGCGTCACCTGCGCGCCCTTGCCGCGCGGCGCCATGCGCAGGAAGATCCCCGAGTCGAAGGGCCAGTCGGTGCGCGCCTCCAGCGTCAGCACGAACTCGGAGTACGGCCGGTCGGTGTAGATCAGCCCGCCCTTGCCCGCGTTGGTGCGGCCGACGATCGCGCCGCCCTCGACGCTCCAGGCGGCGTCACCGTCGTAGCGCCCGCCGCTGGTCACCCAGCCGTTCAGCGTGCGGCCGTCGAACAAGGAGACCGAGTCCGCAGCGGCCGCGTGGACCGGTGGTCGGGCACAGGAGCCGGCCGTCAAGCTCGCCGCGAGGACGACCAGGAATCGCAGGTGGTTCATGCAGGGGGGGAGGTGGACGTCGCGCTGCGAGCATGAATCCTGCTATACCAACCCAGCGCGGTGCCGTGGTGACGCAAGCTCCCAGAAAAGCACGCCGGATCGGCGTCTGTTCGTGGTCCCTGCAGCCGCGGACGGTTGCCGACCTGGCCGAGCGGGTGCGCGCCTGTGGCCTCTCGCGGGTGCAGCTCGCCCTGGGGCCCGTCCGCTCAGGGGCGATGCCCTACGCCGAGGTGCGCAGCGTGCTGGCCGAGGCCGGCGTGAAGGTCCTGTCGGGCATGATGTCCACGCACGGCGAGGACTACACCAGCCTGGAGACGATCCGACGCACGGGCGGGTTGCGGCCGGACGCGCACTGGGCGCGCAACCTGGAGATCGCGCGCCGCGACGCCGACCTCGCGCGGGCGGCCGGCATCGACCTCGTCACCTTCCACGCGGGATTCCTGCCGCACGGCGCCGACGACCCCGAGCGCGAGCGCCTGCTCGACCGCCTGCGCACGGTCGCCGACGTGTTCGCGCGCGATGGCGTGCGGCTGGGCCTGGAGACCGGGCAGGAGACCGCCGAGACGCTGCTCGCGGTGCTGCGCGACCTCGAGCGGCCGTCGGTGGGCGTCAACTTCGATCCCGCGAACATGATCCTGTACGGCATGGGCGATCCGGTCGCCGCGCTGCGCCGCCTCGCGCGCCACGTCGTGCAGGTGCACGTCAAGGACGCGGTCGCCGCGCGCGCTCCGGGCGAGTGGGGCGAGGAAGTCCCGGTCGGCACGGGGCAGGTGGACTGGATCGCGTTCTTCGAGGTCCTCGACCGCCACGCGCCGGGCGTGGACCTCCTCATCGAGCGCGAGGCCGGCGACGACCGTGCGCGCGACGTGCGGCGCGCGCGCGAGCACCTCGCGTCCATCGGGGCGATCGAGGCATGAGCGCGCGCGGCGCGAACGTGCCGCCGCGCACCGTCGGCGTGGGCGTGATCGGCCTGGGGTTCATGGGGCGCACGCACATCGGCGCGTATCGCGCGGCGGCCGGCGCGGGCAGCGCCTGTCGACTCGTGGCGGTCGCGGATCCGAGCGCGGAGCGGCTCACGGGCGCGCCGCCCGAGGCACCGGCGGGCAACATCGACACCGGCGCCGGCGCGGACGAGCGGCTGTTCGATCCCGACGAGGTCGCGACCGGCACGGATCCCGCGGCGGTGCTCGAGCACCCCGAGGTCGAGCTCGTTTCGATCTGCACGCCGACGCCCACGCACGTCGACCTCGCGACGCGCGCGCTGGCCGCGGGCAAGCACGTCCTCGTGGAGAAGCCGGTGGCGCTCGACCCCACCGCGATCGAGCGGCTCGCGGCGGCCGCGGAAGCGAGCGGCCGGATCTGCATGCCGGCGATGTGCATGCGCTACTGGCCCGGCTGGTCGTGGCTGCGCGACGCGGTGCGCGACGGGCGCCACGGCGCGGTGCGCAGCGCACGGTTCCTGCGCCTGGGCACGCGGCCGGCCTGGAACCGCGCGTTCTACGGCGATCCGGCGGCCACGGGCGGCGCGCTGTTCGACCTGCACGTGCACGACGCGGACCTCGTGCACTGGCTGTTCGGCGTCCCCGACTCGGTGGAGAGCACGGGCACGATCGACCACGTCAGCACGATCTACCGGTTCGCGGACGGGCCCGCGCACGTCGGCGCGGAGGGCGGTTGGGACCCGGCCCGGGGCGACCCGTTCCGCATGCGCTTCGTCGTGGAATTCGAGCGCGCGACGGCGGAGTTCGACCTGTTGCGGACGCCCGTGCTGGAGCTCACCGTCGACGGCGTGACCCTGGCGCCGGCGCTGGCCGAGGGCACCGGCTACGACGGCGAGGTGCGCGCGGCGCTGGCGGCGGTGCGCTCGGGCGACGCGGCGGACCTGCCGACGCTGGCCGAGGCCGCGGCGGTCACGCGCACGCTGCTGCGCGAACGCGCCGCGCTCGAAGCCGCTCAGACGAAGGGCGTGTAGCCCGGGCGCGGCACGTCGGAGGCGACGTACGGGCCGAGCGCGAACGTCGTGGGCCCCAGGCGTTCCTGCGATCCCATGGCCTGTTCCCACGTCACGACCTGGCCCGTGTACGCCGCCATGCGGCCCATGATCGCCATCAGCGTGCTGGTCGTCATCCAGTCGCCGTCGTCGCGCGGCTTGCCCGAGCGGATGCCGGCGAACAGGTCCTTGTGCTCCTCGACGTACATGCCGCTCGTCGGCCCGTCGTAGATCCAGGGCTTCTCGCCCTTGATCTCGTGGTGCGGGCCCCAGCCGTTGATGTAGGCCACGCCCTTCTCGCCGTAGACGTAGTCGGTGTTGTCCGTCGGGCAGTTCTCCCACTGGCGCGTGAGCAGGAACGCGCGGCGGCCGTCGTCCCATTCGTACGTGACGCTGAAGTGGTCGAAGATGTTGCCCGGGTGCTCGCTGGAGCGCTGCGCGCGGCCGCCGACGGCCCAGCAGCGCGCGGGCGGCTCGTTGTTCATCGCCCAGTTGAGCTTGTCGACCGAGTGGCAGGCCTGCTCGACGATGTGGTCGCCGCCCAGCCACAGGTAGTGGTACCAGTTGAGGATCTGCCACTCCATGTCGCTCATCGCCGGCGTGCGCTTCACGAAGCCGTTCGGGCCGGCGTTGTACGTGGCGTACACCGTGCGGATCGCGCCGATGTGGCCGGCGTGGATGCGCTGGTAGATCGCGCGCTCGGGCAGGCTGGAGCGCCAGCAGAAGCCCGAGACCAGCGACAGCTTCTTCTCGCGCGCCAGCTTCGCGGACGCGATCACCGAGCGCACGCCGGGCGCGTCGACCGCCATCGGCTTCTCGGCGAAGATGTGCTTGCCGGCCGCGACGCAGGCCTCGATTTGCGCCGGGCGGAACACCGGCGGCGTCGCCAGCAGCATCACGTCGACGCCGCTCGCCAGGATCTTCTCCAGCGCGTCGAAGCCGACGAAGCGGCGGTTGGCGGGCACGTCGAAGCGGCCGGGGAACTCCTTCGCGAGGTTCTCGCAGCTCGACGTCACGCGGCGCTCGAGCACGTCGCCCACCGCGACGATCTCGGCGCCGGCGTCGGCGCGCATCGCGTCCGCCGCGGCGCCCGTGCCGCGCCCGCCGCAACCCAGGAGGCCCACACGCAGCTTCGACGGCGATTTCTCCTGCGCCAGCGCCGTGACGGAGGCCGCCTGCGGTCCGGCGCACGAGGCGATGACGGCGGAGGCGGCGGTCGCGGCGGTGCCGACGACGAACGAACGGCGGTCCATGGGGGTCGACATGGGATGCGTGTGGGGGGGCTGGGGCCGGGGGGGGCGCGCGATTCTAGCGGCTCCGCGCCGGCGGCGCCGGATCGCACACGACGCGGAAGCCCGCGAAGGGGCCGTCGGCGAGCCACCACACGCTCCTCGGGATCTGCGGGTCCGTCGCGTTGAACTCGGGGCGGTCGGGAACCTGCGCGGTGAACGCGAGGTCCGCCGCGCGGTCGCGGAACGAGCCGCCGCGCAGCACGCCCGTGCCGTCCGCGCCGACCGTCCACTCGGCGGCGTTGCCATGCACGTCGTGGAGGCCCCAGGCGTTGGGCGCCTTCGTGCCGACCGGGTGCGTGCTGGGACGGTTCTGCGCCGTCGAGTTCGCGCGGAACCACGCGACCTCCTCGAGGTTCGCCGGAGCGTCGCCCGCCGCGCCCGCGCGCGCCGCGTGCTCCCACTCCGCGCCCGTCGGCAGGCGGAACGGCCGGCCCGTGCGCGCCGAGAGCCAGCGGCAGAACTCGTTCGCGCCGCGGAACGACACCGAGATCACGGGGTACCCTCGGTGCCCGAAACCGCGGTCCATCAGGATGTAGGGCTTGCTCGGCCGGCTGAACGCGTCCGGCGGATCGGGCTCGTTCTCCGGACGCTCCATCGCGAAGACGAACGCGTCGTACATGTCCCAGGTGATCTCCGTGCTCGACATCCAGAAGGCGCCGACGCCGCCGCCGGCCGGGATCGGCTGCATCGCGAGTTCCGCGGTACAGCCGGGGACGAGCAGCGCGAACTCCGCGCCCGGACCCGCGACCGGTTCGGGCGCCGCGCGCGGCGTCTCACGCGCCGGAGCAGCGCAGGCGGCGAGGAAGAGGAGCGTCGGGGCGAGCGTGTGGATCGGCTTCATCGGATGGTTGGGCTGCGCGTGCGTCGCGCCGAGCGCCGCGGAGCAGCGCTTCGAGTTCTCGCGCCCGGCGATGGGCGTCGAGGCGCGCATCGTACTGTTCGCGGCGTCGGAGGCACGCGCGGTGGACGCGGCCGAGGCGGCGTTCGCGCGCATCGAAGCGCTCGACGCGGCGCTGTCGGACTGGCGGACGGACAGCGAACTCGCCGGGTTGTGCGCGCGTGCCGGAGCGGGGCCGGTGGTGGTCTCAACCGACCTCTTCGCGGTGCTCGCGCGGGCTCAGGAGATCGCGGAGGCCAGTGACGGGGCCTTCGACGTCACCATCGGACCGCTCGTGCGCCTGTGGCGCCGCGCACGCACCTCGCGCGAGCTGCCGCGCCCCGAGGAACTCGAGGCGGCGCGCGCGCTCACCGGATGGCGCCGCGTGCGCCTCGACTCCGTTCGGGGAACCGTGGATCTCGACCGTGCCGGCATGGACCTCGACCTCGGTGCGATCGGCAAGGGGTTCACGTGCGACCGCGTGATCGACGTGCTCCGCGCCAACGGGATCGAGCGCGCACTGGTCGAGATCGGCGGCGACATTGCCGTGTCCGCGCCGCCGCCGAGCAGGTCCGGGTGGGCGATCGTCGTCGACGACCAGCAGAGGCTCATGCTGCGCGATGCAGCCATCGCGTCCTCTGGCGACCGCGAGCAGTTCGTCGAGATCGCGGGCACGCGCTACTCGCACGTCGTCGACCAGCGCACGGGGCTGGGCCTCACGAGCCGCGTGCAGGCGACGGTCGTCGCGCCCGACGGTGCCACGGCCGATGCACTCGCGACTGCCGTGTCGATCCTCGGGCAGAAGCGCGGCCTTGCGCTCGTGGCACTCTTTCCGAGGTCTGCGATCGTGCGGATGGCCGGGACGGAACCGTCGTCGATCCGCGAGGCGTGTTCCCGATCCGTGCCTGGTCTGATTGCAGGACCGCGGGCCGACCCGAGGCCGCCGGGTCAGTAGCCGGAGCCAGAATCGCTTGGACGCCTCGGGGGGGGGGGCAGTACTTTGCCCTCCATGAGGAGTTCGACTCTGCTCGCAGGGGTCGGAGGACTGGCCGCAGTTGCGGCGCTGGTCGTTGCGCTGCTGGCGGTCCAGGGGGACCGTGGCTCTGGCACGGATGCGGCCTCGGCCGGTCCAGACACCGCCACATCCGGGGACTCGAGCACGGATGAGCGACGCGAGAGTGCGACGGGCGGATCCTCCGCTCGACTCGCGGCTGCGGACGTGTCGGTCGCAACCCCGGAGCCCGATTCGGATGCAGTCCCTACTGCCGGCGAACTGGACCTCAAGGACATCGAGAAAGAGACGGATCCCAACCGCGTCAAGTGGAGAGTGCTGCGCTACTCTCTGCAGGAGTACCGGAAGCTGACGCACAAGGATGCACGCGGTCCCCGAGAGGCTGGGCTGGTCTGCGATTCCGTCGCCACGCTGTTGCAGCTCAGCGGGAGGGACCAAGACCCCGATTGGTCAGCGTCTGCTCCCGAGGGCCAGTACTACATGATCAACAACGGTCGCGGATACTCTTGGTCCGTGGGTGAGTTCCCGGAGTACGACGCCTGGCGCAGGTTCACGATGTTCGACATGGAGCGGTACAGCGCGGCGAAGCTGAAGAACCCGGGACTAGAACCACAACTCCCGCATTTCGATCAGAGCTATTTTGAATTGATCGAACTTCGCGCCGTTGAGGCCATTCACGCGCTCGAGTCTCGTTACGGCTTCCACTGACCTCCCACTGAGGATGACCCATGAGTAGGAACGTGAAGATGCTTGCAATTGTCAGCGCGCCCGTCGTTCTGGCCCTTTGTGGCGGTTTCGGCCCGATAGACGAGGAAGCGTGCCCGCTCGTGTGCGCGGCAGTGCCGACCGGCATGGCAGGTGGAATCAACATTGGGCCGCCCGGGACGAGCTTCAGCGTGAGCTTCGGTCCGAAGGTTGACGGCAACGGCATGGATGACCCCTGCGCAGCCTGCCCCGGGAAGCCTTGCAAAGAGGGCGTCCAGATCACCTTCAATGGGAACGGTACGGGATGGTGCCTCCGCTACACCTACGGCCCACTCGGGTCGAGCAACCCTCTGACCGAGTACTACCGGGGCGGCTACATCGCAGCTCCGTGCGATGACAACGAGAGCTTGCAACTCGAGATCGTCAGTTGCTCGGGCGGCGGCAACCCGTGGTTCTCAGGAACCCGGCACCTCGCCTGCAACTGCCCCTGACCGCTCTGCCGCTGGCTTCGGCGTTCGGCTCAGTCCGCACGTCTGTAGGCGAGGGCCGTGCCCTTGCCGGGGTCGCGAACGCGGCCGAGGCATTGTCGCGCGCTTCCCCTGCTGCACGCTCGTCCGCCTGCAAACGCACGGGGCCGGAGGCGATCCTCCGGCCCCGCGCTGACGAATCACCAGAGCTCTAGAGCGTCCAGGTGAGCTCGAAGCCGTTCGACAGGTTGAACGTCGACGGCGTGCAGAAGTCGGCCGCGTTGCGGTACCAGATCTGGTACGTGCGGATGCCGGGCGCGCCGATCATCCCGCGGACCGAGACCGACGGGTCGCCGGCCTCGGGGTACTGCGACGCGCCGGCCACGTTGAGCACCGTCTTCAGGCGCACGACGGTTCCGCCCGCGCAGCGCAGGCCGTCGCCGAACTGCACGCCGGCGCCGGCCGCCTGCTGGTTCGTGCCCTGGAAGTACAGCGCCGAGCTGTTGGGCATCCCCGAACCGCTCAGCACCACCGTGTCCGCTCCGAGGCTCGCGGTGCCGCCGACGACCAGCTTGCCGCCCGTGCCGAGCGAGTTCAGGCAGCCCTCGTTGTTGCCCGCGGGGCTCTCGTTGCCGCAGGGGCAGGCCGTGCCCGTGCCGTCGCCGAAGCAGTAAGGCAGGCCCGGAGGCGCGGTGCTCAGGCAGAACAGCGCCTCGAGCACGCCGCCGCCGTTCGTGTCGACGTCGGCCGTGAAGTACACCTTCAGCGCGCCGCCCGGCGTCTGCGAACCCAGGGTCAGCACGGTCGTGCCGGTGATGTCGGTGATGACGAAGCCCGCGTCGGCCACGCCGTCCCCGGTCCAGTCGACCGTGTCGCCCTCCTTCACCACGAGCGTGTCGTTGAGGAAGATCGCCTCGACGTTGCCGGTCGTGTTCCACGTGTGGGCCACGTCGCCGTCCTCGTTCAAGGAGAGCCCGAGCGGCGCGCCCAGCAGCGTCAGGCCGTCGAGGACCGAGCCCTCGCGCCAGCGGATGACGCCGTTGTAGACGATCACGCCGTCGCTGGTCGTCGCGCCGTTCGTGTCGGCCTCGTAGCAGTGGTCGCCGGCCTCGTTGATGCCCAGCGACCCGAAAGTCGCCGTCCAGGCCTCGGTGCCGTTGCCGCCCGCGGCGACGGGGATCACCTGGCCTTCGCCGACCATGCCGCCGCCGGCGCACATGGCAATCGCGCCGTCGATCAGGAGCCACTCGTCGGCCGTCGTCGGCTCGGTCGTGTCGACGTTCATGATCCAGTGCGTGCCCAGGCCCGAGTAGCGCACGTCGAAATCGCCCGAGCTGATCGTCGAGCTCAGCGGGGCGGGCGAGGGATCGCCGGTCTTGATGATGCAGGTCTGGCCCGCGCCGACGAACAGGCCCTCGCCCTCGACGGCGTTGGTGGCGATGTCGTTGATTCCGCCGATCCAGTAGATGGTGCCGTTGCCGGTCATGCCGACGCGGCTGTTGAAGCGGAACTTCTTGCCGGGCAGCGTCAGGATCGGCTGGTCCTCGACGGCGATGGGCGTGCCGTCGATCCAGGCGCAGTCCAGGCCCGTCGCGCCGCCGCCCGTCTCGTTGCACGAGGGGCTGTAGCCGGAGCGGCCGGCGTTGTCGATGCCGAAGAACGACTCGAACGACGTCTGGTCGTAGCCGGCGATGCCGGTCTGTTCGCTGAAGAGCAGCGCACCGCTCGGCGTGTCGGTCGCGCTGCCCCAGGTGTGCGAGAGCGTCGTGACGCCGTCGCTGGAGTTGATCGTCGCGGCGTAGCCGCCGCCGGTGTTCACAGCCGTCTCGTTGATCGTCGTGACGGTGTGACCGGGAGCGCCGGAGAGCGCGTCGCCCTCGCGGATCAGGGCGCGGGAGACCTGCGCGGGGGCCAGGGAAGGCAGGGCCAGGAGCGCCGCGGCACCGGCGCAGCGCGTGACGAGTTTCGGGTTCATCTCGAGGTCGAATCGGGGGTTCAAAGAATCCCGGCACGATCGAGGAAACCGCCGCCGGGGCCACAGAGAACCCGACCGTACAAGACGAGCGGCGAAATCGGCGCCGCGCGTACGTCGATTGAACCTGGAGCGCCGTTCGAGCGCGCTGAGCGCGCTCAGCTCGTGCGCGCGGCCTTCGCGTCGCGGCGGTCCTGCTTCTTGCGCTCGATCTCGGAGAGCGCGCGCTTGCGCAGCCGCAGGTTCTTGGGCGTGACCTCGAGGAGCTCGTCGTCCTCCAGGTACTCCAGCGACTCCTCCAGCGACATCACGTGCGGCGGGGGCAACTTGACGTTCTCGTCGCGGCCCGCCGAGCGGATGTTGGTCAGCTTCTTCTCGCGGCAGACGTTGACGCCCAGGTCGTTGTCCTTGTTGTTCTCGCCGACGATCATGCCCTCGTAGACGGGCGTGCCGGGCGCGACGAAGAACGTCCCGCGGTCGAGCAGGCCGAACAGCGCATAGGGGATGGCGTCGCCGGCGCGGTCGGAGATCAGCACGCCGTTGGTGCGCGTGGGCAGCGGCCCCCCGTCGGGGCGCCAGCACTCGAAGACGTGGCTCAGGATGGCCATGCCCTGGCTGAGCGTCATCAGCGCCGTGCGCGCTCCGATCAGCCCGCGCGAGGGCACCAGGAACTGCAGGCGCGTGCCCGCGCCCATCGGCTCCATGTGCGTCATCTCGCCGCGGCGGCGGCCGAAGTACTCGATGATCCGGCCGGCGTGCTCGCTGGGCACCTCGACGACCGTGCGCTCGTACGGCTCGCAGCGCTTGCCGTCGACCATCTTCAGGATCACGCGCGGCTTGCCGACCGAGAACTCGAAGCCCTCGCGCCGCATGTTCTCGATCAGGACGCCCAGGTGCATGACGCCGCGGCCCTTGAGCTCGTAGCCGTCGTCCACCGTGTCCTCGTTGAGCTGCAGCGCGACGTCGCGCAGCGCCGCGCGCTGCAGGCGCGCCAGGATCTGGCGGCTGGTGACGTACTGGCCCTCCTTGCCGGCGAAGGGCGAGTTCGACACGTAGAACTCCATCGAGATCGTGGGCTCGTCCATCAGGATCGCCGGCAGCGGATCCTGCTGCTCCGGCGGGCACAGGGTGTCCCCGATCTTCAGGTCGTCGATGCCGGCCACGACCGCGATGTCGCCCGCGCGCACCTCCTCCGCCGCCACGCGGTTCAGGCCCTCGTAGCGGAACAGGCCCTTGATCGGCAGGATCGAGGCCTTGCTGCGGTCGGGGTGGCACACCGCGACGCGCGCGCCGTTCTTGATCGTGCCGCGGCGCACGCGCCCGACGGCGATGCGGCCCAGGAAGTCGTCGTGGTCGAGCGTCGCCGCCTGGAACTGCAGCGGGGCCGCGTCGTCCTGCGGCGGCGCCGGGCAGTGCTCCAGGATCATGTCGAACAAGGGCTTCAGGTCCTTGCGCTCGCCGGCCGCGTCCTTCATCGCGTAGCCGCCGCGCCCCGAGCCGTAGACGACCGGGAAGTCGAGCTGCTCGTCGTGCGCGCCCAGCTCCAGGAACAGCTCGAACACCTCGTCCAGCACGGCGTTCACGCGCGCGTCCGGCCGGTCGATCTTGTTGATCAGCACCAGCGCGCGCAGGCCGTTCTCGAAGGCCTTGCGCAGCACGAAGCGCGTCTGCGGCATCGGCCCCTCGGCCGCGTCGACCAGGAGCAGCACCGCGTCGGCCATGCGCAGCGTGCGCTCGACCTGGCCGCCGAAGTCGGCGTGGCCCGGCGTGTCGACGATGTTGATGCGGTAGCCGTGGTAGTCGATGGCCGTGTTCTTGGCCAGGATCGTGATGCCGCGCTCGCGCTCCTGCGCGTCGCTGTCCATCGCGCGCTCCTGCACCACCTGGTTCTTCCGGAAGGTCCCGGCGAACTGGAACATCGAGTCGACGAGCGTGGTCTTGCCATGGTCGACGTGGGCGACGATGGCGATGTTGCGGATCTGCTTCTTGCTGGTCGACATGGGGTGGCGCCGCTCTGCCGCCAGGGGTCTGGCCGGATTCGAGGGGCGAGCAAGATATCCGCGAACCGGTCCGCGCGCCAGCGTGCCCGGGCGCCGCGGTCAACCGACCAGCTTCTGGAACTCCTGCATCCCGCGCAGGATGTCCAGGTCGGTGTTGCGCCCCAACTCGCTCTGGATGAAGTACCCGCGCTCCTGCGCCTTCGCCAGGTACTCCATCGCCTGCGGCAGGTCGCCGACGATCGCGCACACGCAGGCCGCGTGGAACGACGTGTAGCCGTCCTTGGGGGCGAAGTCGCGCGCCTTGACCACCTGGGCGCGGGCGTCGTCGGAGAGGCCCATGCGCGCCTGCAGCATCGCCATGTGCAGGCGCGCCTCCTGGTTGTCGGGGGCCTTCGCGAGGTGCGCCTTGGCGGTGCCGATGCCCTGGTCGGCGATCTCGATCGCCTCCTCGTAGCGGTTCAGGCGCTGCAGCACGCCGTAGAGGTGGTCGTAGGAGCCGATCTGGATCGGGTGCAGGGCGATCGCGCGCTGCAGCAGCGGCGAGGCGTGCTTGAAGTTCCCCGCGCGCGCGAGCTGCGCGCCCAGCAGGCGGTGGGCCAGCCACTCGTCGTTGTCGAGCTGGATCGCCAGGCGGTACTCGCGCTGCGCGTCGGTCAACTGGCCCGAGACCTGCCAGGCGAAGCCCAGCGCCGTGTGCGCCTCGGCGCAGTCGGGGTCGAGGGCCAGCGCGCGCGCGGCGTTCTCGCGTGCCTCCTCCAGGAAGGCCACGTCGCCGTCCCAGTACAGGTACTTGCGCGCCAGCGCCTCGGCCAGGCCCGCGTAGGCGATCGCGCAGTGCGAATCGGCGTCGATGGCGCGCCGGAAGGAGCTGACCGCCGCCAGGAGGTGCTTGGTCGTGCCCTTGTGCAGCGTCTCGTGCGCGTGCCGCGCGTGCTGGCGGCTCTGCTCGGTGTCGCGGCGCGTGGGTTCGGCGGGACGCAGGGCGCTCTCGGCCAGGCGCTTGCGCACCACGCGCACGGCGCCGCGCACCAGCCCGGCCTCGAGATCGAAGTCGTCCGTGCCCTCGTACTCGACCGTCTCCTTCCAGGTGTCGACGACGCGGCGCGCACGCGGATCCTTGGGTCGGCCGAACTGCTCGATGAACAGGCCCAGGACGCCGCGGTGGCTGGCCGTCTCCAGCTCCAGGCGCAGGACGTAGTCGCAGGCCTCGTCGGACGGGGGCGCGTGCGTCTCGATCAGCACCACGTCGAGTCCCTTGATGCGCGACAGCTCGCTCGAGAGGCCCTTGCGCATCGAGCCCGCGATCAGCGCGCAAGCGGCCGGATTGGCGCCGCCGCAGGCCACCGGCGGCAGCAGGATGCGGCCCGAGATCGCCGCGCTGGGCGCGCCGTTGACCGAGCCCGAGCCCTCGCCGATCGCCTGGAGCGCGCCGTGAACCGCGCCCGCGTTGGGGAAGCGCTGCGCGGGATCGGGATCGAGGCACTTCAGCAGCAGGTCCTCGATGCGCTGCGGGAAGCCCAGCCGCACCTCGGAGGGACGGCGCGGCTTGCAGTCCAGGATCGCCATGCAGACCTCGGGGAAGCTCTTGCCGGGGAACGGCAGGGCGCCGGTCATCGCGTGATAGAAGACGGCGCCCAGCGCGAACACGTCCGAGCGCGCGTCGAGCTCGTCGCCGCGCACCTGCTCGGGCGACATGTACAGGACGGTGCCGACCAGCATGCCGGGCTGCGTGATGCTCTTCTCGTCGCGCGCGCGCGCGATGCCGAAGTCCAGGAGCTTCACGGTGCCGTCGTCCTGCACCATGATGTTGGCCGGCTTCAGGTCGCGGTGGATGATCCCCTGGCTGTGCACCAGCGTCAGGGCGCTGGTGACCTGCAGCATGATCCGCAGGCACTCCTCGTAGCCGAGGGTCTGCTCCTTCAGGATCTTGTCCAGCGGCCGGCCCTGCAGGAACTCCAGCGCGATGTACGACGTGTTCCGGACATGGTCGCGGCCGTACTCGAAGATCGTGGCGATGTTCTCGTGCGCCAGGACGCTGGTCTTCTTGGCCTCCTGGTGGAAGCGCGCGTCGGCGTCCGGGTCGATCTCCACGTGCGGCCGCAGGATCTTGAGCGCCACCGTCCGGCCGAGGTTCGAGTCCACGGCCTTGTAGACCTCCGACAGAGGTCCCTCCCCGAGCTTGTCCCGCTCGGGGTCGAACTTGAAGTGCGCGATCTCCATGCTGGGGACACGGTGCCCCGCACCGTGCGCGACCATCCTATCGGACGACGGGCTCGCGGTTGCCCAATCCATGCCGGGGTCCGGCGCGCCGAGGCCGCGTTCCGCGCCTCGGGAGGGGGTCCCGCCGGCCCCGTGCGCGGAATCCCCGCGGCGCGCATGGCACGATGCCCGCATGACGCAGACCGATCGCGACCCGGCGGCCAAGGCCGAACTCGTGCCCTTCGAGGAGGGCGATTTCCTGTGCCTCGCGCCGTCCGTCGAGCGCGACCCGCAGTTCAACGACCGGCGCCTGGTCCTGCGGCGCAAGCTGCTCTCGCTGGCCAAGGTGTTCGCGGCCCGCGCCAAGCCGCTGGGCCTGGAGCTCGACGTGCGGACCAGCCTCCACGCGCCGTCGTCGTTCAACCAGATGCGCGTGCGCCGGCTGTGGTGCTACGCGGCGCGCGGCAAGGCCGAGAAGCGCCGGCTGAAGGGCGTGCTCGGCGCCGATCTCGCCAAGGATCTCGACGCGTCCTACCGCAACGCGTACCTGTGCGCGGCGGTCGAGCACGACGCGGTCGAAGTGTCGCTGCGCATCCACGCCGATGCCTGGTTCGACGGCCAGAACCTCGTGCAGCGCGTGAAGAAGGAAGGGCTCGACGGCTGGAAGGCGCGGTTGAACGAGCTGGAGGGTTTCCGGTTGCGCCTCCACGACTGGAAGGGCGAGTGGCCGTGCGGGAAGCTGATCCGCGAGCAGCTCGAGGAGTTCCTGAAGTACTACAAGCCGGCCGAGCACCAGCTCGTGGTCGAACGTCGCTGGCCGGCTCCCCGGGGCGCGCGCGAGGCGCTGTTCGCGCCCCAGGTGCCCGGATCGATCGTCGAGGAGCTGCTGCGGCTCGTGCCGCTCTACCGCTACACCGCGTGGTCGCAGGAGAGCGACCACCTGTTCGCCAGGTAGCGCCGCTCACTTCTGCGCGGCGACGGCCGCCTCGTACTCCGCCAGGCGCGCCTTGAGCTGGTCCATGAACTGCATCATGTTCGGCTTCAGCTTCACGACGGCCAGCTTCTGCGCGTCGAGGGCCTTCTGCAGGTCGCCGCGCAGGAAATACACGCGGGCCAGCGTGTCGAGCACCGCGCCGTCGTCGTGCTTGGAGAGCTCGGCCGACCGCTCGGCGGCCTTGAGCGCCAGGTCGAGATCCTTCTTCTCCATCGGGTTCTCCGGGTCGACGATCGCCCAGGCGACGGCGTTCATCGCCTCCACGCCCAGCCAGCCGCGGCCGTCGACGAACGCGCGCGCCCACTCGTAGGCCTTGTCGACGGCGCCCAGGCCCTGGGCCTGCGCCAGGAACCGGATCTGCGCCTGGCCGCCGAACTCGATCGGATCGACCTCGAGCAGTTCCTCGGCGAGCGGGACGACCTCGGCCCACTTGCGCGCGGCCGCGGCCGCGTCGAGGTTGCGCTTGGTGGCCGGGGCGCGAGCGGCCTTCGCGTGCCACGCGGTCAGCGCCTCGATCGTCTGCGTGCCGTCGAGGATGCCGGGCAGCAGCGACTCGACGCGCGGCGCCGATTCCAGGAAGGCCACGCGGCCCTCGCGGTCCACGACGACGGCGCAGGGCAGCGCCGTGCGTCCCGCGGCCTTGAGGAACGCGTCCTTGGTCGTCGAGCCCTTGTCCCACGCGACGGGGACGCCGACCGCGTCGCCCAGCTCCTTCACCTTGGCGTCGACCTTCTCGACCGTCGTGCCCGAGAGGTCGGCGGAGCACATGGATAGCACGACGAGCCCCTTGTCGGCGTGCGCCTTCTGCAGCGCACTCAAGACGGGCATCTGGTCGGCGCTGGCCTTGCTCCACGGCGCCCAGAACTGGATCAGGTACGTCTTGCCGGCCTCGAAGCCCGCGACGGGCTCGCCCTTGACCCAGGTCTCGACCGCCAGCGCGGGCGCGGCGTCCCCGATGGCGAGCTTCTTGGGCGCGGCGTCCTGCGCACGGGCGGCGCTCCCGGAGACCAGCGTCAGGGCCAGGGCCGGGGCCAGGCGGAGGGTGGTGGCGCGGAGGTTCATCGGATGGCTCCTCGGAGGGGAGACGGTGCGGTGGGCGCGGATCGCGCGGCGAGGGCCCTGAGTGTAGCGCTGCACCAGGGCCGCGCCGCCCAGGAACGAACGCGGCGCTGCGGCGCGGCCGCCGCGCGCCGGCACGGGCTGCTAGACTGTCGGGTTCTAGCTGCTGCCCGGCCCGCCCAGGAACGGCGGATGGGGGCGCACCGCGACCGTGACCACCCCTCCCCCGATGCCGTCCCCGACCGCCACCGCCGGCGCCCCGCAAATCCGCCTCCACCTCCCGGGCTTCACGTTCCGCGACCTGCACCGGCCCGAGCGCCTGGCGGACCTCCACCGCGCGTTCCTCGAGGATTTGCGCGTCCAGGACGCGGAGCTGCACGCGCGCTGGACGTCGCGCGGCGAGACGCTCGGCCCGCCGGCCCAGTCGGCGCTCCTGATCGACGTCGCGCGACACGTCTCGCGCTTCGTCTCGCAGTTGTTCGGCCTGCACGAGGCCGCCGCGGCGCGGCGCCGCTCGATCCAGGACCGCCAGGTCGTCTACCGCGTGCGCGACCGCTTCGTGAAGAAGCACGTCCGGCGCGTGACGCTGGAAGCGGGACAGGCCGCGGAAGCGGTGCACGCGCGCGCGTCGGAACTGCTGGCGGCCCTGCCCGGGCGGCCGGGCCGCGAGATCGACGCGGAGGAACGCTTCGCGACGCGCGTGTGGAACCTGCTCGAACGCGCGGCGGAGGAGCGCGCCGTCGCCGGCCGCCCCGAGAGCGTGGCGCAGGCGCTCGATCTGCTCGCGCTGCACCTCAAGCTGCGGCACGACGCGGGCGATCCGGCGCTCGCCGGCTGGCGCATGCTGCACAAGGCGCACGACCTGGACTGGGAGAACGGCCTCGTGCGGCGCACGCGGCCGCTCGCCGACCTGCCCGAGGCGATCGAGGGGCGCGCCGAGGAATTCCGCCGGCGCGACGGATTCCGCCTGACCGACGCGCGCGCCAGCGAGGCAGAGGCGCTGACCGAGGTCGACCACTGCGTCTTGTGCCACGAGCGCGAGAAGGACTCGTGCTCGAAGGGGCTCTTCGACAAGAAGACCGGGAAGCTGGCGCGCAATCCGCTGGGCATCGAGCTCTCCGGCTGCCCGCTCGACGAGCACATCAGCGAGATGCACGCGCTCTACGCCGAGGGCGATCCGCTGGGCGCGCTGGCCCTGGTGATGGTCAACAACCCGATGTGCCCCGGGACGGGCCACCGGATCTGCAACGACTGCATGAAGGCCTGCATCTACCAGAAGCAGGAGCCGGTCAATATCCCGCAGATCGAGACGCGCGTGCTGTCGGATGCCCTCGCGCTGCCGTGGGGTCCCGAGGTCTGGATGCTGCTGACGCGCTGGAATCCGTTGCGGCGCGAGCGCCCGCACGCGCTGCCGTACAACGGCATCAACGTGCTCGTCGTGGGCCTGGGGCCTGCGGGGTACACGCTGGCGCACTACCTGTGCCAGGAGGGCTTCGGCGTGGTCGGCATCGACGGCCTCAAGGTCGAGCCGCTGCCCACGGCCTGGACCGGGCGCGTGCGCGGCTCCGAGCCCGCGCCGGTGGCGCTGGAGGGCTGGAGCACCGTGCGGCGCGAGCTCGACGAGCGCGTGCTGCTGGGCTTCGGCGGCGTGTCCGAGTACGGCATCACCGTGCGCTGGGACAAGAACTTCCTCACGCTGCCCTACCTGTCGCTGCTGCGCCGCGAGAACTTCGAGCTGCACGGCGGCGTGCGCTTCGGCGGCACGCTCGACCTGGACGACGCCTGGAAGCTGGGCTTCGACCACGTCGCGATCGCCACCGGCGCGGGCAAGCCGACGATCATCGACATGCGCAACAACCTGGCGCGCGGCGTGCGCAAGGCCTCGGACTTCCTGATGGCGCTGCAGCTCACCGGCGCCTTCAAGCGCGACTCGCTGGCCTGCCTGCAACTGCGCCTGCCGGTCGTCGTGATCGGCGGCGGCCTGACCGGCATCGACACGGCGACCGAGGCGCTGGCGTACTACCCCGTGCAGGTGGAGAAGCTCACCGGGCGCTACGACGCCCTGTGCGAGCGCTTCGGCGAGGAGGTGGTGCGCCGCTTCTTCAACGAGGAGGAGCGCGGCCACCTCGACGAGTTCGTCGCGCACGGGCGCGCGGTCGCCGCCGAGCGCCAGCGCGCCGCGGCCGCGGGCGGGGCGCCCGATCTCGCCGCGCTGGTGCGCGGCTGGGGCGGCGTGCGCCTCGTGTACCGCAAGAACCTGGAGGATTCGCCGGCCTACCGCCTGAACCACGAGGAAGTCCAGAAGGCCTTCGAGGAGGGCATCACCTTCGTCGAGTGCATGTCGCCGACCGAGGTCGTGCTCGACCGCTTCGGCGCGGCCAGCGGCGTCGTGTTCGAGCGCCAGCGCAAGGGCGCGGACGGGCGCTGGAGCGCCACCGGCGAGACGGTCGAGATGCCCGCCGGCACCGTGCTCGTGGCCGCGGGGACCAGCCCCAACGTGACCTACGAACGCGAGCGGCCCGGGACGTTCCAGCTCGACGGCCGCGACGCGTTCTTCCAGGTGGGCCGCGTCGAGGGCGGCGCGTTCGCCCCGGTCGCGCGCGGCGCGGACTCCGCGGGCAGCGCCTTCTTGACCTCGCACGTGGACGGCGGCCGCACCGTGTCGGTCTACGGCGACAACCACCCCGCGTACGCCGGCAACGTGGTCAAGGCGATGGCGTCGGCGCGCGACGGCTACGCGACGGTCGTCGCCGGCTTCCGCGAGCGGATCGACGCGCTGCGCCACACGCCCGAGGCCGCCGCCGAGCGCCGCGCCGCCTGGAGGAAGCTGGTCCAGAAGCTCGACTTCGAGCTCGAGGCCGTCGTGCACGAGGTCAAGCGCCTCACGCCCACGATCACCGAGATCGTGGTGCACGCGCCGGCCGCGGCGCGCAAGTTCCAGCCCGGTCAGTTCTACCGGCTGCAGAACTTCGAGGTCGACTCGCCGGACCTCGACGGCACGCGCCTGGCGCTGGAGGGCCTGGCGTTGACCGGCGCGTGGACCGACCCCGCGCGCGGGCTGCTCTCGACGATCGTGCTGGAGATGGGCGCCAGCTCGCGCCTGTGCGCGCTGCTGAAGCCCGGCCAGCGCGTGGTCGTGATGGGGCCGACGGGCGCGCCGACCGAGATCCCGGAAGGCGAGAAGGTCATCCTGGCCGGCGGCGGCCTGGGCAACGCCGTCCTGTTCTCGATCGGCAAGGCGCTGCGCCAGCGCGGCAACCAGGTGGTGTACTTCGCGGCGTTCCGGCGCGGCGAGGACCTGTTCAAGCGCGAGGAGATCGAGTCGGCCGCCGACGTCGTCGTGTGGTCCACCGACGCCGGGCAGGAGATCGAGCCCTCGCGCGCGCGGCCCTGGGACCGCCACTTCCGCGGCAACGTGGTGCAGGCGATGCAGGCCTACGCGCGCGGCGACTTCGACGAGCAGCTCATCGAGCTGGTCGACTGCGAGCGCCTCCTGTGCATCGGCTCCGACCGCATGATGAACGCCGTGCGCGAGGCGCGCCGCACCTTGCTGAAGCCCTTCCTCAAGCCCGGGCACGTCGCGATCGGATCGATCAACTCGCCGATGCAGTGCATGATGAAGGAGATCTGCGCGCAGTGCCTGTGCCGGCACGTGGACCCCGAGACCGGCGAGGAGGCCGCGCCGGTGTTCTCGTGCTTCAACCAGGACCAGCCGCTGGACGCCGTCGACTTCGAGAACCTGCAGCAGCGCCTGCGCGCCAACTCCTGCCAGGAGAAGCTGGCTGGGCTGTGGCTCGATCACCTGGCGCACGAGCACCAGCTGCCGATCTGGACGACGCTCTGACGCCCGGGCAGCGGCGCGGCTGCGCACCATGGCGCACGGTGCTGCGCACGTGGCCGTAGCGCAGGACGCGCGGCACCGGCCCAGGATCGGGGCAGCCACGAGGAGGCTGCCCCCATGCGAACCGTCGTTGTTTCCGCGCTGCTCGTCCTGCTCTCCGCCTGCGCGAACACTCCCACCGAACAGAGCGCCGACCATGAGCCGCACGCGCCGCCGCCGCGGACCGAGAAGCTCGAGCCGTACACCTGCGGCGCGGTGCAGCGCCTGCACACGCTCGACGGCGTGTTCCTGGGCAGCCAGCCCTCCGCCGCCGACCTCGAGCAGGCCAAGGCGGGCGGCATCACGACGCTGGTCGACCTGCGCCGGCCCGAGGAGGACCGCGGCTTCGACGAACCCGCGAAGGCCGCCGAGATCGGCCTCGCCTACGTCAACCTGGGCTACCAGGCACCCGACTCCTTGACCGACGGACTGCTCGACGAGGCGCGCGGCCTGCTGCGCGACCGCGCGCGCCGTCCGATCTTCCTGCACTGCAGCTCGGGCAACCGCGTCGGCGCGGTCTGGCTCGCGCACCGCGTGCTCGACGCCGGCCTGCCGTGGGAGACGGCGCTCGACGAAGCCAAGCTCGTCGGGCTGAAGCTGCCGGCCTACGAGCAGCGCGTGCGCGCCTACGTCGATGCGCGCCGGCGCTGAGAGGGCTGCCGCGGGCGGCGCCTCACAGCGCCGCCTTCAGCTCGCTGACCAGCGTGCCGGCGTCGAAACGGCCGCTGGCCTCGCGGTGGTAGCCGCGGACCCACGCGCGCCCGTCCACCAGGATGAACGGCACCGCCTGCTTGCCGGTCTCGGCCTCCAGGCGCTCCGCCGCGGCGGGATCGTCGTCGATGTAGACCTTCGAATGCGGCACCGCGCGGGCCTGCATCCAGCGGTCCAGGCGCGTGCAGTCGGGGCACGTGCGCGACGAGTAGACGGCCAGCTCGTGTCCGGCCAGGAAATCCAGGTTCAAGTCCATCAGGGATGCAGGTCGGGCGGGGCCTCGGGCGTGTTCCGGCGGATCGGTTCGATCGACCCGGGGGGCAGATCGTAAGCTCTGCACGATGACTTCTCTCGCCCGCCCGATCCTCGTCGGCCTCGACCACGACGGCCGCTCCGACCCCGCGCTCTCGGCAGCACTGGAGATGGGCCGCCGGTTCGACGCGCCCGTTCATGCCGTGCACGCCCTGCAGCTCGCTCCGATCCTGTGGGCCGGCGCCGACCCGCTGCCGGTCGCGCCCGCCATCGGCCCCGAGGTGCTCGCCACGGTGAAGTCGCGCGTCGCCGCGCGCATCGAGGACCGGATCGCGCTGTCGGGCAAGGGCGTCGCCTTCGACCTGAAGGTCGTGCTGGGGCACGCCGCGCACGTGCTGCTCGAGGAGGCGCGCGCGCTGGACGCCGGCCTGATCTGCCTGGGCCCGCACCGCCGCCGCGGCGTGATCGATTTCGGCAACACCGCGCGCGCCGTGCTGGCCCGCGCTCCGACGGCGGTCTGGCTGCAGATCGAGGAGCCGCGGCCGATCCGCGTCATCCTGGCGCCCACGGACCTGTCGGAGCAGAGCCTGCGCGCGCTCGCCGCGGCGCGCGACCTCGCGCTGGCGCACGGCGCGAAGCTGGAGGTCATCCACGTGTTCCAGCGACCCGACCTGTCGCTGATGGCGGTCGACGAGGCCGCGCTGCCGCCCCTGTGGGACGTCGAGGCGCTGCGCAAGTCGGCGCGCGAGGACCTCGACCGCGCGCTCGCGAACTTCGACTGGCGCGACACCAAGCGCGAGGTGAAGCTCGTCGAGGGGGACCCGGTGCAGGAGATCCTGGCGCGCCAGGGCGACGCCGACCTGATCGTCCTGGGCACGCACGGTCGCACGGGTCTCTCGGCGTTCCTGCTGGGCAGCGTCGCGTACTCGGTGCTGCGCGAGGCGCGTCGGCCGGTCCTGGGCATCCGCCATCCCGAACGGCGCTTCCTGACGAGCTGATCGGGGCCGTTCGGGGCGCTCTACGCCGCCTGCGCACATCGGCGGAGGCCGCCGGAGCGGGCGCAGGACTACACTGCACTGCGTGTCCACGGATCGCAGATTGGAGCCGGTCGCGCGCACGGACCGTCCCGGGTCCGAAGGGGACCGCGCGCGGATCGCGCGCCTGGAGGCCGAACTGGCCGCGGTCCGCGGCGTCCTGGCCTCCAGCCTCGACCCCTTCGTGACCATCGACGACCGCGGCGTCGTGCGCTTCGCCAGCGACTCGGTCGAGCGCGATTTCGGCTGGAAGCCCGCGGAGCTGGTGGGACGCAACATCAGCGTGCTGATGCCCGAGCCGCACCGTTCGCAGCACGACGGGTACCTGGACAACTTCCGGCGCACGGGCCGCACGAACATCCTGGGGCGCACGCGCGAGTTCGAGGTCGTGCGCAAGGACGGTACGCGCCTCCTGTGCGACCTGTCGGTCTCGATGGCCGAGTTGTCCGACGGCACCGCGCTCTTCACCGGGAGCTTCCGCGACGTGACCGAGCGGCGCCGGGCCGAGGAGCGGCTGCGCGACAGCGAGCGCCGCTTCCACGCGATTTTCGACCAGGCCTACCAGTACCTGGGCCTGCTCACGCCCGACGGCACCGTCCTGGAGGCCAACCGCACCGTGCTGGAGGCCGGCGGGACCGTGCGCGAGGACGTCGTCGGCCGGCCCTTCTGGGACACGCACTGGTTCTCGGGCTCGACTGCGACGCTGGACCGGATCCGCGAGGCGGTCGAGCGCGCCGCGCAGGGCGAGTTCGTGCGCCTGGAGGTCCAGGTGCGGGGCAAGGACGACGAGCTGCAGGACCTCGACTTCTCGCTGAAGCCGGTCCTGGACGACGAGGGCCGCGTGGTCCTCTTGATTCCCGAGGGGCGCAACATCACCGAGTTCAAGCGCGCACAGCGCGCGGAGACGTCGCTCCTGCGCGCGCTGGCCGCGGTCGGCGAGTCGGCGGCGGTGCTGGCGCATGAGATCAAGAACCCGATCACCGCCGTGAACGTCGCCCTGCGCGCCGTGGCCGACCGCCTGGGCGAGGACCAGGAGCAGGTGCTCGAGGACCTCGTGTTGCGGATGCAGCGCCTGGAGCAGTTGCTGCGCGGCACGCTCTCCTTCGCGCGGCCGCTGACGGCGCGCCGGCAGCCGATCGACGCCGACGCCTTCCTGAAGGGCGCCGTCGCTCACATGCGGCTCCTGATCGTCAAGTCCGGCGCCGACGCGTCGGTCCAGGTCGACGGGCCGCTGCGCTTCTCGGCCGACATCCAGCTCCTCGACGAGGTCCTGACCAACCTGATCGCCAACGCGATCGAGGCCAAGCCCGACGTCCGCATCGTGCTGTCCGCCGCGCCGGTCGAGAACGGCGGCGTCGTGCTCGCCGTGGACGACGACGGGCCCGGCGTGCCCGAGAGCGCGCGCGCCTCGATCTTCAGCCCCTTCGTCACCACGAAGAAGAGCGGCACGGGCCTGGGCCTGGCGATCTGCCGGCGCATCGTCGAGGAGCACGACGGCACGATCGACGTCGCCCGCAGCGTGCTGGGCGGCGCGCGGTTCACCATCCACCTTCCAAGGTCGCGCGTCCGATGAGCACGAGGAGCCTCATGGAGGAGAAGAGGACCATCCGCATCTACCTGGTCGACGACCAGATGATGATCCGCGCCGGGTTGAAGAGCCTGCTCAGCCGCGACGGCCGCTTCACGGTCGTCGGCGACAGCGGCGACCCGCGCGCGGCGATCGATCCGATCCAGGAGCAGCGCCCCGACGTGGTGCTGCTCGACATCTCGATGCCGGGCCTCTCCGGAATCGATGCGATCCCGCAGATCCGCGCCGTGCATCCGCGCTGCCGCATCGTGATGCTGACGCACCACGAGGGCGAGAGCTTCGTGGACCAGGCGCTGAAGGCCGGCGCCGACGGCTACCTCTCCAAGGACTCCGATCCGGCCGAGCTGGCGATGGCGATCGAGGCCGTGCACCGCGGCAACCCGTTCCTCTCGCCCAAGGTCGCCGGCGGCGTCTTGCGCCGCAGCGGCGCCGATCCGGGCAAGGGCTTCACCAGCCGCCTGGAGAGCCTGACGCCGCGCGAACGCGAAGTGTTCCAGTTGCTGGCGCTGGGCCGCAGCAACAAGGAGGTCGCGCGCGAGCTGGGCATGACCGTGGGGACCGCCAAGAAGCACCGCGAGAACCTGCAGCGCAAGCTGGACTGCCACTCGGCGGCGGAGCTGGCGCTGCTCGCCGTGCAGGAAGGCCTGATCCAGCAGTAGGAGCGGGCGAGCGCCGGAACCGCGACCCGCGTTATCCTCGATCCGTTCCAAGGCCCGAACCGGGAGGCAACACGATGCCCAAGGCACCCCGCACGATCGAGCACTACATGTCGACGGTCCTGCACGTGGCGCACACCACGGACTCCCTCGCGGACGTCGAGACGCGCATGCGGCGCCACTCGGTGCGCCACATGCCGATCCTCGACGGCAGGCGGGTGGCGGGGATCGTGTCGCTGCGCGACCTCGAGATCGTCGAGGTCATGCGCGACGTCGATCCCACGGACGTGCCGGTGGGCCGGGTCATGGCCAAGGACCCGTTCACCGCCGATCCCGAGGACGACGTGGCGGTCGTGGCGGCCAGGATGGCCGAGCGCCGGATCGGGTCGGCCGTCGTCGTCCACGGAACGGAGTTGCGCGGGCTGTTCACGACGACCGATGCGCTCCTCGCGCTGGCTGCGGTCCTGCGCGCCCAGGACGCCGTGGAGGTTGCCGAGGAAGACGAACTCTGAGCGCCGCGGTAGCCTGATCGGGATGTCACCCCGGTGGGCAGGCCCGGCCCCGGCCGCGTTCGTGTTCGCTGGCGCGTTCGCCCAGGCCGCGCACGGCCCGGGTGAGGTCGTGCCCGCGCCGCTCCCGCGCGTCCTGGTCTACACCGTCTCGGCGGGGTTCGAGCACGACGTCGTGCGCCGCCCCGCGCCGGATCAGCTCTCGCTCGTCGAGCGCGCGCTGGTCGAGATCGGGCGCGAGAGCGGCCGGTTCGAGGCGGTCCCCACGCGCGACGCCGCGCAGTTCGATCCCGAGCGCCTCGCCGGCTACGGCGCCGTCTTCTTCTACACGACCGGCGACCTGCCGCTCTCCGAGGCCCGTCGCGCGGCGCTGTTCGAGTTCGTGCGCCGGGGCAAGGGCTTCGTGGGTGCGCACAGCGCCACCGACACGTTCTACTCCGTTCCCGAGTACGGCAGGCTGGTCGGCGGCTACTTCGACGGCCACCCGTGGCACGAGGCCGTGCGCGTCCGCGTCGAGGACCGCGACCACCTCGCGACGCGCCACCTGGGCGCTTCGTTCGGGATCACCGACGAGATCTACCAGTTCCGGTCGCCCTACGATCGCAGGAAGCTGCGCGTGCTGCTCTCGCTCGACGTCGCCTCGGTCGATGCGCGGCGGCCCGGCGTGAACCGCACCGACGGCGACTTCGCGCTGGCCTGGACGCACGATTTCGGGGACGGTCGCGTGTTCTACACCGCGCTGGGGCACCGCCCGGAGGTGTGGGCCGACGCGCGCTTTCGCCGCCACCTCGCGGGCGGCGTGCGCTGGGCGCTGCGCGACGAGCCGCCGCCGGTCGAGTTCGCGCCGGAGGACGCCGCGCTGGCCGCGTTCGCGCGCGAGAATCCCGGCGACCCCGCGCGCGGCTGGGCCGTGTTCCGCCGCGACAGCGGCCCGATGTGCGCGCGCTGCCACCCCGTGCACGGCGAGGGCCCCCAGATCGGCCCCGATCTGTCGGACCTCGCGCTGCGCCTCACGCCCGCGCAGATCGTGGAGCAGGTGCTCGCGCCCTCCGCCGAGATCGATCCGGCCTGGCGCGCGACGCTGTTCGAGTTGCGCGACGGCACGCTGGTCGCCGGACGCGTGCGCTCGGAGGGGCCGGCGGGCATCGAGCTGTGGGACGCCGACGGACGGCTGCGCACCATCGACCCGGCGGAGGTCGCCGCGCGCCGCGCCAGCGACGCCTCGCTGATGCCGTCCGGCCTCGCGCGCACGCTCGCGCCGGGGGAGTTCGCCGATCTCTTGGCCTGGCTCGGCACGCTGAGGGGCGGATGACGGCGGTCCTGCCCGGCGACCTCCAGGAGTTGCTGGAGCGCATCCGGCGCGGCGAGAGCGCCGCGCGGGAGCGCCTCTTCCCGCTCCTGTACTCGGAGCTGCGCGCGCTGGCGGCGTCGATGTTCTCCGACCGCGAGCTCCAGCATTCGCTGCAGCCGACGGCGCTCGTGCACGAGGTCTGGTTGCGCCTGTCGCGCGGCGCGGACGACCGGCCTCTGGACCGCGAGCACTTCATGGCCCTGGCCGCGCGCGTCATGCGGCAGGTGCTGGTCGATCACGCGCGCGGGCGCCAGGCCGAGAAGCGCGGCGCGGGTTGGGAGCGGATCACGCTGGCTGCTCCGCTCGCCACGCAGGGGCCGGACGCGATCGACCTCCTGGCGCTGGACGAGGCGCTCGAGCGCCTGCACGCGACCGACGCGTTCAAGGCGCGCATCGTCGAGTTGCGCTTCTTCGCGGGCCTGACGGGCGACGAGGTGGCCACGGTGCTGGACTCCTCGCCCAGCACCGTCGACCGCGAGTGGCGTTTCGCACGGGCCTGGCTGGCGCACGAGCTGCGCGACGGGGACCGGCGGTGAACAGGCCGGGCCTCGCGCCGGCCGAGGCGCTGTTCCACGCCGCGCGCGGCCTGGATCACGCCGCCCGCGAGCGGTTCCTCGACGAGCGCTGCGCCGGTGACGCGGGCCTGCGAGCGCTCGTCGAGGGCCTGCTCGAAGCGGACGCCGCGCCGCACGCCCTGGACGACGCCGCCCTGTCCGCGTTCGGGATCCCGGGCGTCGGGCCGGACGATCTGCCCGACCGCGTCGGCCGCTACCGCGTCGTGCGGCGCATCGGCGTGGGCGGCATGGGGGTCGTCTACGAGGCGGAGCAGGAGAGCCCGCGGCGCGTCGTCGCGCTCAAGGTGCTGCACAGCGCGTGGGGCGGCACGCTCAAGCGCTTCGAACGCGAGGCCGAGGTGCTCGGGCGGCTGCAGCACCCCGGCATCGCGCAGGTGCACGAGGCCGGCACCGGCGACGTCGAGGTCGGCGGCAAGGTCGTGGCACGCGTCCCGTTCCTGGCGATGGAGTACGTGCGCGGAGCGCCGCTCACGCAGGCCCTGGGCCGTCCGGGGACCACGGTCGCGGTCCGTCTGGAGGTGTTCGCGCGCGTGTGCGACGCGGTCCACGCGGCCCACGAGCAGGGCGTGGTCCACCGCGACCTCAAGCCGAGCAACATCCTCCTGTGCGAGGCGCCGTCGACCAGCCACCGACCCGGGACGGACGCGGTCTCCGCGCTCTCGCCCAAGGTGCTCGACTTCGGCGTGGCGCGGCTCCTTGGGACGGACGAGCGCCTGACCCTGGCGACCGCGACCGGCGAGCTGGTCGGGACGCTGGCCTACATGAGCCCCGAGCAGGCCCGCGGCGACGCGCATGCCGTCGGTGTGCGCTCCGACGTCTACTCGCTGGGCGTCATCCTGTACGAGCTGCTGGCGGGCCGCCGGCCGATCGAGATCGAGGGGCTGCCGATCTCCGCCGCGGCGCAGCGCATCGAGCACCAGGAGCCCGAGACCCTGGGCGGCATCGACCCCGCGCTGCGCGGGGACCTCTCGACGATCGCGAGCCGAGCGCTGGAGAAGGACAGCGCACGCCGCTACGCGAGCGCGGCGGATCTCGCGGCGGACGTGCGGCGCCACCTGGAGAACGTGCCGATCGAGGCGCGTCCGCCCAGCACGCTGTACGTGCTCTCGAAGTTCGCGCGCCGCCACCGCGTCGCCGTGCTGGGCGTGGCCGGCGGCGTGCTGGCGCTGTTCAGCGGCCTGTCGTTCGGCCTCGTGCGGGCCTGGGCGGAACGCGACGAGGCGCGCGCCGCGCGCGACGACGCCGAGACGGCGGTCGACTTCCTGAGCGACGTCCTTTCCTCGACGAGCCCGGAGCACGGGCGCAAGGAGATCACGCTGATCGAGTCGCTCGACCGGTTCGCGCCCGAGTTGCCGCAGCGTTTCGCCGACAGCCCCCTGCTGCAGGCGCGGCTGATGCACGTGTTCGCCGACGCCTACCGCGGGCTCGGACGGCTGGACGACTCGCAGGCGCTGGTCGAAACTGCGCTGGCGCTCAGGCGCGAGCACCTGGGCGATCGGCACCGCCTGACGATCCGGCTGCGCACGGACCTCGCGTACCTGAAGATCGACCGCGGCCTGTACGCGCAGGCCGAGAGCGAGCTGCGCGAGCTGCTGGAGATCAAGCGCGGCCTGCCCGAGCTGGGCCAGCTCAGCGTCGCGGAGACGCTGATCGGGCTGGCCGACCTGTGCGCGCAGAGCGGCCGGTCCGGCGAGAGCCTGGAGCTCTACCACCAGGGGATCGAGATCCGCCGTGCCCTCCTCGAACCCGGCAGCCTGCCCGTCGTCCACGCGGAACTCGCGGTGGGCGGCGTGCTGGTCGAGCTGGGGCGCCTGGAGGAAGCCGAGCCCCTGTTGAGGAACGGACACGAGCAACTCGCCTTCGCGCTGGGACCGGAGCACCCGCGGACGCAGGCGGCGGAGATGGGGCTGGGCACGCTGCTGGCCTACCAGGGCAGGCTCGGCGAAGCGCTGGTGATCCTCGAGCGCGTGGCGCTGGGGCAGGAGCGCACCGCTGGCGAGGACCACCGCCAGACGCTGATCACGCGCACGAACGTCGCCGCGCTGCGCGCCGAACTGGGACGTCCGGCCGAGGCGATCGCGCTCCTGGAGGACGTCGTCGAGCGCGCGCGCCTGCACCTGGGCCCGGGGCACACCGACACGCTGCGCGCCGCGACGCTGCTCGCGAAGCTGCGCCTGGATCGCGGCGAGGTCGCCGCTGCCGAGGAGGGGTTGTGCGCGATCTCCGCCCTGGCGCGCGCGGGGCACGGCGACGGCAGCTGGCAGGCCTGGATCCCGTCCCTGGACCACGCGGAGGCCCTGCTGGCCCTGGGCCGCGTCCAGGCCGCCGTGGACGTGCTCGAGGACGCGCGGCCGGGCCTGGCGAACGTGCTGGGAGAGGACCATCCCCACGTGGAATGGGCATCGACGCTGCTCGGGCGGGCCCAGTCCCGCCTCCGAGCGTCCGCGGCCGCGCGCTGAGCCGCCCGCGTCCGGAATTCCTGGTGCCGGCCCCGGCCCGATCGCGTGGCTGCCGTGACTCTCGTTCGGGTTTGCGACCGTCCCCGCGGTCGCCGTCGCGCGGCACTGGCGCGCCGGCACCTCTACCTCGGGGGCTGGAAGGGGCGAAGGGCCGCGCGGAGCGCACAGCCGCAACGGTTCGTAGTCCCCTGGACCCCGCCCTGGCCAATCCTGGGCGGGGTCCTTTTTCTTGTCCCGCGCGGGTCAGCGCCAGCCGTCGTCGAACACGACCGTGCGCGTCTCGCCCGCGGCGAGCTTGAGCGGCAGGTCCAACTCCACGCGCTCGGGATAGCGCGTGCAGCGCAGGATCACGTCGCCGGCGGGAACGACGATCTCGCGCTCCAGCCCCTTCTCGATGCCGTCGGTCCACACCACGGCCCCTTGCGAATGCGCCGAGATGGACTCCACCGGGCGCGGACCACGACACGCGATCCGCACCCGTGCGCCGGCGCGCACCTCGAGAACGACCTCGCGCACGTCGCCCGCGCCGAGGTCGACGCCGGTGAGCGTGCCGGCCCGGCCATCTTCCGTGCGCGCTCCCAGTGCGTGCAGGCCCGCGGGCAGCCCTCCGAGATCGAACACCGCCTTCGGTCCCGTCGCCCACGCCATGCGCGTCCAGCCGTCGGCGCACAACACCACGATCGAGGCCGGCACCGGCGCGCGCGTCTCGGCGTCGACGACCGCTCCGCGCACGGTCGCTCCGGCCTGGAGCCGCACGACCACGTCGCGTTCGCCGGCGAAGGCGCGCACCGGAGTGGACGTCGCGAACGTGCCCTGGCCCAGGGCGACGATCTCCAGGGTTCCGCGGGCCAGCGGTCCGAGCTCGAACGCGCCTCCGGATCCGGACGTGGCGCTCGTGACCGCGCTCGCGGCCTCGACGTGGTGCGCGAGCAGGTAGCAGTCGGGTGCCGGACGGCCCTGGGCATCGACGACCCGGCCGGTGGTCGCTAGCCCGCGCTCCAGGCGGACCTCGACCTCGGGCGGCGGCACGTCGGCCGCGATCTCGACGAGCTGCGCGAAGGGCGCGATGGCGTCGGCGCCCACGCTGCGTTCCGACAAGCGCGCAGAGTCCGGCGCTGCCGGCCCGACCCACCACGATCCGGCGTCGACGCGATCGAACTCCAGCCGCCCGTGCGCGTCGCTCGCTTGCGCGCGCCGCCGCGGGTCCTCGTGCGGCCCGAGGTACGCCGGTCCCGCGCGGTCCGCCGGCTGCATCCAGACCTCGACGTCGCGCGCCGGTCGTCCGTCCGTTTCGAGCACCAGGACGCGCAGCGTGGCGCCGGCACCGATGCGCCACGTGACCTCGCGCGTCTCGCTTGGACCCAGCACCAGCGCGTCGCGCGGGCTCCACGCCGGATCGTCGTGCGCGCGGGCCTCGACACGCAAGGGGATCCGCGCCGGCAGCGCGTCCAGCACCGCGACGCCGTCCGTGCCCGTGCGCGCATTCCAGACCGGGTCCTGCCCCAGGGACAGGTAGCTTCCCTCCGGCCGCGCGAAGCGGTGCGACTCGGTGCCGGCGGACACGCGCGCGTCGGCAAGCGGCGCGCTGCCGGCGCCGAGGAGGCGCACGCGCAGCGCCGCGTTCCTCCACAGCAGAACCTCGCGTTCGGATTCCAGCCCGTCGACCGTCGACGCAGCCTCGAGTCCGGCCGGGCCGTAGCCAGCCGCCTGCACGAGCACCGGCAGCCCGCGCCACGCGTGGAAGGTCACCGTCGCGAGCCCCGCGCCGTCGGTGCGCGCGGCGAGGCCCTCGTCCAGACCGTCCCACGACTCCGCCAGGCCGACGAGCGCGCCGCCGATCGGCGCGCGGGTCTCGCCGTCGAGCACGCGCACGCGGAAGCGGCCGGTGATCTCGGTGGAGACCTCCAGCGCCAGCGCGCGCGTCTCGCCCTCGGACAGCGGGGCGACGACGGCGCGCGCGTCGCCAGCGGCACTCAGTCCCTGAGCGCTGACGATCATCTCGATGTGCGGCGGAACCTCCAGTTCCGCTGTGCCCTCCTCGTCGGTCTCGACGGCCTGCCCGGAGAGCATCCGGCGGCCTTCGGCGTCCCAGGCGCTGACGTACACGCGCTCGACGGGTTCGCCCGTGTCCGCGGAGCGCACGCTCACGTGCAGCACCGCCGGCCGCGAGCGGCCCTCGGCCCCGGCGGCCTCGTGCCGGATCGCCGGGTCCTGGGCGAGGGTGCGCTGTCCGGGACGATCGCGCGCGGCGACGAGCTCCGCGGCCTGTGCTTGGGCCGCCGGCTGCGCGCGCGCCGGCTTCGCGCCGGGCAGGGCGGCGACCTCACGGCGCAGCCACCACAGTCCGATCAGCGCGGCGAGCACGAGCAGGACCAGGACAGGCAGCGCGCGCTTCACGACGCCCATGCTAGCGGCGCGGCCCGGCGCGGTTGCTCAGGCGATCGAGACGCCCACGAGGCGGCCGATGGCGAAGGTCGCGGCGCCGGCCGCCGCGCCGATGGCCAGCATGCGCGCGCCGCCCAAGAGCGCGCTGCGGCCCGAGAAGAGGCTCGTGGCGGCGCCGACGCCGAACAGGGCCGCCGCGGCGATGCCGCACGACCAGGTCACGCGGTCGGACAGCTCGGGCAGCAGGAAAGGGAGCAGCGGCAGGAGCGCACCAAGCGCGAAGGCCAGGAACGACGAGATCGCCGCGCCGGAGGGCGAGCCCAGGTCGTCGGGGTTGAGGCCCAGCTCCTCGCGCGCCAGCGTGTCGAGCGCGCGCTCGGGGTCGAGCACCAGCTTGCGCGTCAGCTCGCGCGCCTGATCGAGCGGCACGCCGCGCGCCTCGTAGATCAGCGCCAGCTCCTCGGCCTCCTCGTCGGGGTAGCGTTCGAGCTCCTCGCGCTCCTCGCCGATCTGGTGCTCGAACATCTCGCGCTGCGAGCGCACGGAGACCCACTCGCCGGCTGCCATGCTGAACGCGCCCGCGAGCAGGCCCGCGATGCCGGTCAGGAGCACCGTGCGCGGCTCGACGCCCGCGCCGGCGACGCCCAGGATGAGGCTGGCGTTCGAGACGAGGCCGTCGTTCACGCCGAACACCGCGGCGCGCAGCGAGCCGCCGGATCCCGTGCCGCGGTGGCGCGTCCCGATGTCGTCGACGGACGTCGGCATGGGATGGCCCGGCGCCGAGCGCAGGGGGCCGACCGCCGACAGCCCGCGCACCTTGAGCGCGGACAGCACGGGTCGCATGCGCTCGACGCCCAGGCGGTGCGTCAGGAGCACGGCGACGCGCGCCCGCATCGAGGGCGTGAACACGGGCGCCTCGCGCTGCGCGCGCATGACGTCGCCCAGCAGGATCGCGGCCTGCTCGTCGGCCATGCGCGCCAGGTTCTCGAAGAGCTGCGCCCGGCGCGGGTCGCGATCCCGCGCGGCGATCCGGCGGTAGACCCACGCGGCCTGCGTCTCCTCGCGCCAGCGCTCGATGGCGGACATGAGGCGAGATGGTGCCGACTGTGCCGGTGCCCCGCCAGCGTGCGGCCGGCCGGCACAGTTGCCGCCGAAGCGGACAGCGTGGTAGTCGTCCTGCATGCGCACCTCGATCGCGATCGCCCTCGTCTGCGCGGCCTGCGCCGCGCCGTACGCAGAGCTGCCGCGCTGGGCGCCGGCCGAACCGCGGCTCATGACGCGCTGGGGGCACGAGGTCGACCCGGGGAACGTGCTGCCCGAGTACCCGCGGCCGTCGCTGGTGCGCGAGCGCTGGCAGTCGCTCAACGGACTGTGGCAACTCGCACAGGCGCGGGAAGGCGAGGCGCCGCCGATCGGAGTCGAGCTGGCCGAGCGCGTGCTCGTGCCGTTCCCGCTGGAGTCCTCGCTCTCCGGGGTCGGCCGCCCCATGGAGCGCGCCTGGTACCGACGCACGTTCGAGATTCCCGAGCGCTGGGACGGGAGCCGGATCCTGCTGCACTTCGGCGCGGTCGACTGGGAGGCGCGCGTGTGGGTCGACGGGCGGTTCGTGGGGGACCACCGCGGCGGCTACGACGCGTTCCATTTCGACGTCACCGATGCCGTGCGGAGGCGCGGCTGGTCGCGCACGCACGAAGTCGTCGTCGGCATCTTCGATCCGACCGACGGCGGCAAGCAGATGCGCGGCAAGCAGGTGCGCAATCCGGAAGGCATCTGGTACACGCCGACGACCGGGATCTGGCAGACGGTTTGGCTCGAGCCCGTGCCCGGCACGCGCATCGAGTCCGTGGACGTCACACCGGATGCGCAGCGGGGCACGATCCTGTTCCGCCCGCACGTCACGGGCGACGGTGAAGGCCTCCTCGTCGACGTGCGCGTCCACTCGTTCGAAGCGTCGGACCACGCACACGCGGCCTGCGCGCCCGGCGAGACGATCGAGATCGATCCTGAGTTCTGGCGGCGCTGGAAGCCCGACGACCCGTTCTGGTACCGACTCGACATCGAATTGAGATCGCGCCTTGGTGCGACGCTCGACCGGGTCGTGCGCTGGACGTACGTTCCCGAGGAGGATCAGGCTGCCCGATGGCGGCGGGCTCAGCGCCCGCTGGCCGGCGTCCTCGACCAGGGCTTCTGGCCCGACGGGCTGTACACCGCCCCCAGCGATGCCGCGCTGCGCTCCGACATCGATCTGGCGAAGCGCCTCGGTTTCGACGTCATCCGCAAGCACGTCAAGGTGGAGCCCGAGCGCTGGTACGCGCACTGCGACGATGCGGGTCTGCTGGTCTGGCAGGACCTGCCTTCGTCCGGCGAGGCCAAGACGCCCGAGGAACAGGCGCAGTTCGAGCTGGAGACCGCGCGCATCGTGCGCCAGCTCAAGAACCACCCGTGCATCGCCGGCTGGGTCGTGTTCAACGAGGGCTGGGGGCAGTACGACACCGCGCGCCTCGTCGAGCTGGTGCGCTCCATCGACCCGACACGGCCGATCACGAACGCGAGCGGCTGGACCGACGACGGCTCGGGCGACGTGATCGACGTCCACGTGTATCCCGGGCCCGGCGCGCCGCCGCGCGAGGAACGGCGCGTTTCCGTGCTGGGCGAGTTCGGCGGCCTGGGACTCGCCGTGCCCGACCACACGTGGGTCGCCCAGACCTGGGGCTACCAGGGCGTCGCCGATTCCGCGGAGCTGACCGAGCGCTACGTCGAGCTGTGGCGCGGCGTGCACGCGCTCGGCAGGGACGCGGGCCTCAAGCTCGCGGTCTACACGCAGCTCACCGACGTCGAGACCGAGTGCAACGGCCTCGTCACGTACGACCGCGCGGTGCTGAAGGTCGACGAGCGCGCGGTTCGCGACGCGCACCACGGCCGCTTCCCGCGCGTCGATGTCCTCGTGCCGACCGCTCGCGACGCCGCGGCCGGATGGAGCTACCGCTTCGACGATCCGCGCGATCCGCTCTGGATCGAACCGGACTACGACGATTCCGCGTGGCAGCGCGGGCCGGGCGGCTTCGGCACGCGCGGCACGCCGGGCGCCGAAGTGCGCACGGTGTGGGACGGCGCGGAGATCTGGCTGCGGCGCGTGATCGACGTGCCGGCGATCCCGGACGGCTCCGCGCCGCGCCTCGTCGTGCACCACGACGAGGACGCCGAGATCTGGGTCGACGGCGTGCTCGCCGCGCGCCTCGCGGGGTACACGACGGACTACGCGCTCGTGCGCCCGACCGCCGCCGCAGCAGCCGTCCTGACGCCCGGCCGGCACGTGTTGGCGATGCGCGTCCGCCAGACCAGGGGCGGCCAGTACGCCGACTGCGGGGTCGTCGCGATCGGGCCGATCCCGCGTTGACGCGCCCCGCGGGGTAAGAATCGTGCAGACCCGGCCCCGGCCCTCCCGCTGGATGGGATCCTGCGTACAGGGCGGCTAGAGTCTCGCCCCACGCCCCCGCGCACCGCGCCGGCGGGCCCAACCCGAAGGAACCCAACCATGCTGATCCTCTCCGCGGCACTCCTGGCGCTCTCGGCGCCCGCAGCGCCCGCGGCCACGCTCGACGCTCCCGCACAGGTCGCCGCCGTCGAAGGCGACCACGGCAAGCTGCCCTGGTTCAAGGGCACCTTCGAAGAGCTGCTGGCCGCCGCCAAGAAAGACAACAAGCCGGTCTTCATCGACTTCTGGGCCGAGTGGTGAGGCTGGTGCAAGCGTCTGGTGAAGGACACCTTCACCGACGACTCGGTGGTCACCGAGATGAAGGACTTCCTCGTCGTGCACATCGACGTCGAGTCCGAGGCCGGCCAGCCCGTCGCGAAGCGCTTCAGCGTCGGCCCGCTGCCGACCCTGCTGTTCCTCAACCCTGACGGCAGCGTCCGCGACGCGATCCTGGGCTACAGGAAGCCCGCCGACTTCAAGAAGGAAGTCCAGCGCATCCGCGAGGACAAGGGCACGATCGGCGACATGAAGCGTCAGGCCGACGCCGAGCCCAAGAACGTCGCGAAACGCATCGCCTACGCGCGCAAGCTGAAGGACGTCGGCGACACCAAGGGCTTCGAGGCCCAGGTGGCCGAGGTGCTGAAGCTCGACCCCGAGCGCAAGGCGGAGGGGACCAGCGAGCTGGCCTTCGACGCGCTGATGGCGCAGGTCGAGGCCCTGTGGGGCGACGGCAAGACCTCCGAGATCCCGGCGCTGATGAGCGCCGCGCTGGAGAAGGAGAAGGACCCCGAGATCCTGTTCCGCGGGTGGGCCACGCTCGCCAGCATCCACGAGGAACTGGGGCGTTCGGCGTCCAAGGAGGACGACGACGACACGGCCGAGACGCACGCCAAGGCGGCGTTCCAGGCCAAGAAGAAGGCCTGGGCCACGGTGCCGGAGAAGATCGTGCTGCCGTTCGGCAACGAGCTGGCCTGGACGCTGTGGGAACAGCGCGCCGGGATCAGCGCCGAGGACAAGGCCTTCGCGCTCGAGGTCGCGAGGAAGATGCAGCCCTTGGCCGAGGCCGCCGGCAACCACGGCGCGCTCGACACCGTGGCCTGCGTCTACTTCATGAACGGCAAGAAGGACGAGGCGCTGGCGCTCGTGCGCAAGTGCATCGAGCTCGACCCCAAGAACGGGGACTACACCAGCCGGCTCAAGGAGTTCGGCGGCTGATTCTCCGCCGCGCCCCGCTGCGCGGCGGCACCGGAATGGGGCGGGCCCGCGGTTCCCCTCGAGGGCCGCGGGCCCGTCGCATTCCCGCTCAGCGCACGATCAGCGGAATCGAGTGCGTGCGGCGCAAGCTCGCGTCGGGGAACGTCAGCACCGACTGCGCCACGAGCGTGTAGCCCTCCGGCAGCGTCGCCGGCAGGTGGAACAGCACGCTCTTCACCCCGGTCCCGTCGATCGTGCCCAGGTTGAACGTGCGCCCCGGCAGCACGAGCACGTCCTCCTGCAACCCCGGCGTCGGCACGATCTCCGGCCGGCGCCCGAGCACGATCTGCACCGTCGATCCGGGCGGACCCGTGATGCGGAAGGTCGCCGGTCCGCCGGGCACCGGCACGTCGATCAGGTTCATCGCCGGGTCCGCGGGCGAGGGGAACTCGGGCACGAGGTCGGCGATGCTCGAGACCGATGCACCCGAGATCCGCGCCGTGGTGCCCGACGTGCCCTGCACGCCGCGGCCGGCGCTGCCGTTCACCGCGCCCAGCCCGCTGGCCGTGCCTGCGGCGCCGTGCTGGATCGTGTGCGTCGGGAGGCCGCTGACGAGCAGCACGGATCCGCCGCCAACGAAGACACCGTCGCCGCCGTCGCCGCCGTAGGCGCCGACGAACAGGAACCCGGTCGACGCGTTGCCGCCGTCGCCGCCGCGCGCGTACGTGCGCGCTGCGTGCACGCTCGACGCGTCCTCGACGCGGATGCCGTGGCCGCCGTAGCCGCCGTAGCCGCTGTCGGTCTGGCAGAACAGGCAGTCGCCGCCGCGGCCACCGCGCAGATCGCTCTCGACGACCTCCACGCGCGAAGCCTCGACGAACAGGGCGTCGAAGCCGTCACCGCCTCCCAGCGTCGTGCCCGGGAAGCCCGCGCGTCCGGCCACCGTGACGCCGCGCAGTCGCACGTCCGCGCAGCCGATCACGCGCACGCTGCCGCCAGGCACCGTGCACGCGTCGACCAGCACGGCGCCGGGCGATCCGCTGATCGTGAGGTCGCGGAACGGAGCGAGGTCGAGCCCGGCGAGCGCCGCGCGCGTGCCGGACGGGATCGCCTGCACGACCACGTGGCCCGTGACGTTCACGCCGCCCGTGACGCCGACGATCACCACGTTCGCGCTGACGGTGAAGCCGCCGTACGTGCCGGGATGGACGAGGAGGACGTCGCCGGGTGCCGCGGCCGCGAGCGCGGCGGCGATCGACGTGAAGTGGACGCCGGCGCCGCCGTCGTCGTCGACGATCCACGTCGTCGACCAGGCCGGGGCGGCCAGCAGGAGGAAGGCGGCAGCGGATCGCAGATAGCGCATCGGATGGACTCCTCGCACGTGACCACTCCTGGAGAGCCGTCGCCGGACGTTCCGCACCAAGACTACCGCGCGCCGGCTCCCTGCGCCCTCCCGCGCGAGAGGGCGGGCGGCGCGCTGGCCAGCGCGAGGCGCAGCCAGTTGCCGGGCCGCGCGATCTGCGCCCGGTAGGTCGTCCGCCCGGCGACGATCGCGGACATCGCCTCCGCCAGCCCCCCGCCCGCGCGGCGGAACACGGCGCGCGCGATGCCCGGGTGACCGTACAGGACGCGCGCGAGGCCGCGCGCGATGCGCAGGTCGGCCAGGATCTCGCGCGCCAGCGCGCGCTCGTACGCGCGTCCGCCGCGTTCGGGGTCGCCTTGCGCGGCGATCAGCGCGCGCGCCGCGAGCTGTCCGCTGTGCAGCGCGAGCGAGATGCCTTCGCCGGTCACGGGGTCCGCGAGGCCCGCGGCGTCGCCCGCGAGCAGCACCCCGCCGCGCGCGAAGCCGCCGCGCCGCGGCCGTGTCGGGATCAGCCAGCCGCGCGCCTCGAACGGCGCGTGCGCCACGCCCTCGGCCGCCAGCCAGCGCGCGAGCTCGTCGCGCAATCCCGGTCGTCCGCGCTCCACGCACAGGACGCCCATGGAGAGGTGCGCGCGCTTGGGGAAGGTCCACGCGTAGCCGTTCGGCACCGCGCCCACGTCGAACACGGCGCGGCCGGCGAGCGGTCCGGGGTCGGCCGCGACCTCGGCTTCGATCGCCGGAATGGCGGCCAGCGCGTCGGCCCAGCCCGCGGCGCGCGCCACGCGGCTGTGCACGCCGTCGGCGGCGATGACGGCCCGCGCGCGCACGTCGCCCGCTCCGGTCGCGAGCGTGACGCCGCCGGTCTCGCGCGCGAGCCCGGCGACCTCGCAGCGCTCGTGGAGGACCGCTCCCGCGCGCACCGCCGCGTCGGCCAGAGCGCGGTCGAGGTCGGCGCGCATCGCCATCTCGACCAGCGGCGCGTCGCGCTCGACGACGTGCGGCGCCCCGGCTGCGGCGAAGCGCAGCTCGATCGCACGGCAGGCGCTCTCGATCGGCAGCTCGATCCCCTCCGGCAAGAACCGCCGCGCGCGCGAGACGAGGCCGCCGCCGCAGACCTTCGGGCGCGGCAGCGCGGACTTCTCCAGCAGCGCCACGCGCACCCCGGCGCGCGCGAGGTGCAGGGCGGCGCACGCTCCTGCGGGTCCCGCGCCGACCACGGCGACGTCGAAGGCCGGGCTCATCCGCCGCGCGTGTGCATCTCGAGGTGCGGGTTGGCCTGCAAGACCTCGCGCGGCACGGAGGCGCCGCGCTCGTGCTCCGCGAGGCGCTCCTGGGCGCCGCGGTCGGTGCGGCGGCCCCAGCGCGACGCGATCAGGGCCGCGATGTCGGCGCGCGGCGCGCCCGAGCGCAGCAGGCTGCGCAGGTCGAAGCCGTCGGTCGCGTACAGGCACGTGAGCCAGCGGCCGTCGGCGGTGAGCCGGCTGCGGTCGCAGGTCCCGCAGAAGGGGGCCGTCGTGGAGGAGATGATCCCGAACACCGTCCCATCGGGCAGCAGGAAGCGGTCCGCGGGCGCCGTGCCGTCGTCCTGGATCGGCGTGGGATGTCCGTAGGCCCCGGACACCGCGGCGAGGATCTGTTCGCGCGTCACGACCTCGCGCATCGACCAGCGCGTCGCGCCGCCGACGTCCATGTACTCGATGAAGCGCAGCTCGCTGTCGATCGAGCGCGCGAACTCCAGGAGCGGCACGATCTCGTCGTCGTTCGTGCCCCGGATCAGGACCGTGTCGATCTTGGGCGGCGGGAAACCCGCGGCGCGCGCCGCGCGCAGTCCGGCGATCACGGCGTCGAGCCCGTCGCGCCGCGCGAGCCGGCGGAAGGTCTCCGGCCGCAGCGTGTCGAGGCTGACGGTCACGCGGTGGAGTCCCGCCGCGCGCAGCGCCGCGGCCTGCTCGGCCAGCAGGATCCCGTTGGTCGTGAGCGCCAGGTCGCGCAGCGCCGGCTTCGCCGCCAGCATGCGCACGAGCTGGTCGAGGCCGCGGCGCAGCAGGGGCTCGCCGCCCGTGATCCGCACGCGTTCGACGCCGGCGTCCGTGAAGGCGTCGACGAGCCGCGCGATCTCCTCGAAGTCCAGGATGTCGGCGCGCGGCAGCCAGCGGTACTCCTCCTCCGGCATGCAATAGGAGCAGCGCAGGTTGCAGCGGTCGGTGACGGAGAGCCGCAGGTTGCCGAGCGGTCGGCCGAGTGTGTCGCGCGTGCTCACGGGCCCCTCAGTATGGCCGGCGGGCGGCTGCGCCGCGCCGGCATTCAGGCGCCCCGGCGGGCCGTGCGCAGATCTGCGTAGGTGCGGCCCGCGGGCCGGCCCTTCTCGCTGGGGAGACCGCAGGCCAGCCAACCCGGCGCGATCTGGGCGCCGAACGGGTCGCGCGCGCCCTGGAAGCCGCACTCCATGTTGACGATCTCGGTGAAGCCCGCGGCAGCCAGTTCCCGGCAGGCGTGGTCGGCGCGCGGGCCGCTGGCGCAACCGACGATCAGGCGCGTCGCGAGCGGGAAGCGGCGCTTCACGACCTCGGAGAACTCGAGGTTGGGCTGCATGCCCGAGGCGTTGCGCAGGAAGAGCGGCACGTTGAACGCGCCGGCGGGGTGCCCCGACTCGAACTCCTCCGGCGTGCGCACATCGAGGTACACCCAGCCTTCGGCGAGCAGCGGCGGACAGTCGTTCGGCTTCTTGTTGGTGATCGGCATGGCTCAGGGCACATCGTAGCCGATCCGGCGGATCGCGTCCGCGATCCGCGCGGCGTTCGTGCGCGAGGGGTCGAAGGTGACGACCACCCGTCCGCTCGCGTGCTCCGCCGTGCAGGCCTCCACGCCCGGCACGGTCAGCACCGCGTCCGTCAATGCCCGCTCGCAGTTCGAGCAGGTCATGCCGCCCGCGTGCAGCTCCAGCGTGGAACTCGCCACGGACGCGCTGCACGCGCTGACCGCGACGGCCAACGCGGGGGCCAAGAGGAATCGCAAGGGAATCATCGTTCCGTCTCCGCGGGGCCGCGCCAGGACGCGAGCCGCGGGGAGTATCGCCGAGTCGGAAGCGACATCCAAGCCGCGCGCTCCCCGGGGCTCGCACCGCCCCCTCGGGAGTACTGTCCCAATCCGCTGCACTCTTTCCGGCGGCGCAGCGGGTCTCTCGCGCTCCACGGCAACCTCAGGCTGCCCGCGGC
>CAZKIO010000033.1:0-52604 GCA_964552795.1 uncultured Planctomycetaceae bacterium | reverse complement strand
GCGGCTTTCGCGAGATCTTCGCGGGCAGCGTGGCCGAACGCTACGCCGGCCAGGCGGGCTCGCGGCTCGACGACGCCTCGCGTCGCGGCGACGTGCAGGTGTACTTCCCGATCCTGCCGCCGGGCGCGATCGCGCCGGGATCGGTCTGGCACCACGCTCATCCGGTCGTTCCGCTCGACCGCGAGCTGACGCTCGAGGCCGTCTGCTGCGCGCGCCGGATCGACGCGCACCGTGCGCAGTGGACCTTCGCCACCCGCGCCGGCTCCGGCGACGGTGCGGAACGGCCCGCGGACTGGCTGGACGGGCCGATGGGCGTCCTCGACGCCGCGGTGACCGGCAGCGTCTCGGTGGCATGCGCCGACGGCCTCCTCTTGTCGCAGGTCCTCGACGCGGAGTACGTCGTGGCGCTGCCCGGCGCGCTGCAGAAGGAACGCGTCGACACGCTGGTGCGCACGCGCATCGAGTTCACGCGCCAGGGCGCCGCGCCCGAACCGGCGGAGCGCGGCGCGCTGCCGCCACTCGACGGGGATCCTGGCGAGGACGAGGGCGTCTTCGCGTTGCACCGCAGTGCGCGCGGAGTGCTGCGCGGAGACGAGCCGCCGGAGCGCGTCCCCGATCCGGCGGATCCGGGCCTCGCGCTCGAGGCGCGCTGCGACCACCTGCGCGGCTCCGTCACCGAGCCGGGCGCCTACCACCTGACTCTGCGCGCGCCCGGGCTCGATGCCGTGCTCGACGTGCGGTGCGGCGACGAGTCCTCGCGCCGCGCTCGCACCGACGCGCGCGGCCACGCGAAGGTGGAAGTGGACTGCCGGCTGCCGCCGTGCGCACTCGCGGTGCGCGTGGCCGCGGCCGAAGGCGGGCGGGGGCCCTACGTTGTCTCGCTGGAACGCGCCGTGGGAGAGACGACCGTCGACGAGCGCGACCGCGTGGCGGGCGCGGCGGCGTTGGCCCGGCATGCGGGCATCCGCTTCACGCCCGAGGACCTCTTCCTGCGGGACCCCGAGGAGACGCGACGAACACTCGATTACATGGAGTTCCTCGCCGAGAGCTTCCGCGTGGACGAGTTCCCGGCGCTCGACGCGGCCCACCTGCTCGGCAACATCGCGATGGGCTACCACTTCCACGGCGACGCTCGCGGCGCGCGCGACTCGCTCGACGCCGCCTGGAAGCGCCTGGCGGAGGCTCCGGACGACGGCATGCCGATCCGTTTCGACTTGCTGCGGGACGAGCTCGTGCTGCTCGTGTCCGGCGGGGACGTCGGACGCGTCCGCGCCGTGATCGACGAGATGCTGGCGCGGCTGGAGCATCCCAGCGTGACCCTGCATTCCGCCCTGCTCGCGCTCCAGGAGGCCTCGACCGCGCTGGCCGAGCTGGGCGATCCGCGCGCCGCCCTGGACCTCGTACAGCGGGCGTTCGCGCTGGCCGAGGAGGGCGCGGGCCTGGAGGCGCGGGACGAGTCGGCACTGCGCGGGTTGACGGCGTCGGCGCTCGTGCAGCTCGGCCGGACCGAGGAGGCGCTCGCGGAGTGGCAACGCTCCGTGGCGATCCTCCTGGAGGAAGCGGGCGAGGACGACCTGGGCCTCTCCATCGAACGCACGAACCTCTCGGTCGCGCTGCTGTCCCTGGGCCGTGTCGATGAGGCGCAGGGTTGCCTGGAGCGCGCGCTCGCCGTCCAGCGCGCGCAACTGGGAGAGGACCACCCGCGGACCGCACGCACGCGGCTGCAGTTGGCCTGGGTGGCTGCGCGACTCGGGAACCTGGACGCGGCGATCGACGGCGCCAACGCCGCGCTGGACGTGTTCCGGCGCTGGTACGGGATCGACCACGATTCGACCTCGAGCGCACGGCAGGCCGCCACGCGCTGGCTGACCGCGCGCGGCGACGGGCCCGAGGCCTGGAGCCTGGCGCTGGAGGAGATGCAGGCCGAGGAACGGCGCGCCGGTGCGGCGCTGCGCACGCTCTCCGAGCGCGAGCGGCTGCTCTACTTCCAGCACCGCCGCTCGGCTCTCGATCTCCTGCTCGCACTGGACGACGAGGGCGCGCCCCGGCCCGCCGCCGAGACCACGTTCGAGGCCGTCGTGCGCTGGAAGGGCAGCGTCTCGCGCAGCCTGACCCGTCCGCGCACGGCGCAGACGGAGCCCGGAGCCGTGCACGATTTGACGGCCGCGATCGGGCGCCTGCAGGCCGAGATCGCCGCGCTCGTGCTCTCGGACGCCGGCGAGCGCGCCGGGCGGTTGCGCGATCTGGCCGCTGAACGCGACGTGCTGCAGCGCCGCCTCGCGGCGCGGCTGCAAGCGCCGGACTCGCAGCCGGGGGACGAGGTGGCGCGGCTGCGCAGCACGCTGCCGGCGGCGTCAGCGCTGGTCGTGTACCTCGCGCACGGCAGCGATCCCGCGAAGGGTGCCGCGCTGTCGGCGTGGGTGCTGCGCGCAGACGGCGGCGCGCCGCTGCGCGTGCCGCTGGGACCGCTGGCGCCCGCCGCCGCCGCGGCCCGCGAGTGGCTCGCCGCGATCTCGCCGCGCGCCGAGCGCGGGCTCGCCGCAGGCGCTGCCGCCGCGGGCGCGGAAGCCGGACGCGCCGCCGGCGCGCGCGCCCGCGAACGGATCTGGGATCCGCTCGCGGCGCACCTCGTCGGCGTGGACACGGTCGTCGTGTCGCCGGAGACCGCGCTGGCGTCGCTGCCGCTCGGCGTTCTCCCGACAGGAGATGGCGGGTTCCTGATCGAGGCGCACGACTTCACGTACCTCGCGGATCCGCTGGCATTGCTGGAGCCGGCCGGATCGCGCGCGCCGGCAGGCGGGTTGCTGCTCCTGGGCGGGCTCGAGTACGGCGGGGAGCCGCGCGGTGGTACTCGCGCATGGACGCCGCTGCCGGGCACGCGACGCGAGGTCGAGGCGCTGGCCGTGCTGCACCGCGAGGCTGCGCTCGACGTCGTGCCGCCGGCGCTCTTGACGGGCGGGGCGGGCACCGAGACCGCGCTGCGCGAGCGGCTGGCCGGATACGGGACCTTGCACCTCGCGACGCACGGTTTCTCGCCGCGCGCGGACGCGCGGGACGGCGCGCACGCGCCGTGGGACGAGATCGCGCCCGGTGCCTGCGCGGGGATCGTCTGCGCGGCGCCGCCCGCGCGTGCGGACGGCGGCGACGTCGTCGACGACGGCCTGCTCACGGCCGAGGAGATCGGATGGATGGATCTCTCTCACGTCGGGCTCGTCGTGCTGTCCGCCTGCTCGTCCGGATTGGGGGAGCCGCTGCCGGGCGAGGGGTTGATCGGGCTGCGCCGCGCGTTCCGCCAGGCCGGCGCGCGGCGCGTGGTGAGCGCCTGTTGGCCGGTGGCCGACGACCCCACGGCCGGGCTGATGCTGGAGTTCCACCGGGGCCTGTGGACGGAGCGCCTCGGCGCGCGCGCGGCGCTGCGCGCGGCTCAATTGCGCCATCTGCGCGCGAATCGCGCCGCGAGCGGCGACGGCGCGCCGGGCGAGTGGGGCGCGTTCGTCGTCGAGGGCGCGCCCTGACCGGGTTCAGGCGGACTCGAGCAAGAGCTCGCGCACCCAGGCCGCATCGCGCAGCTCGGCGCGCAGCCGTTGCCAGCGCTTGGTCGCCGCCTCTGCGCTGAGACCCAGGCGCGTCGCGGTCTCGACGCACGTGAAGCCCTCGAGGCCGCAATGCACCAGGATGTCGCGGTCCGTGGGATCCAGCGCGCGCACGCGTTCGAGGAACGCGGCCAACGCCTCGTCGCGTGCCAGCCGCGTGCTGACCGCCGTCACGGACTGCGGGCACGCGTCCAGCGAACCCGCCAGCGTCGACGAACCCGCCGATGCGTTCGCGCGAGGCGCACGCGAACGCTCGCGCAGGACCTGCAGCAGGACGTGCTTGGCGATGCCGAACAGCCAGGCTCGGAACTCGTGGCTCTCGGCGTCGTGCGTCCGCAGGCTCTGCACCGCGCGCAACCAGACCTCGCCCAAGAGGTCGCCCGGCTCGACGTCCGCGGGCGCGCGCAACGCGGCCCAGGCCCACAACTGCGGCGCGACGCGCTCGTACAGCCGCTCGAACTGGCGCGCGTCCCCGGCCTGGGCGGCGCGCGCGAGGTCGGCGGTCGGGGCCGGGTCATCGTCGGGCCGGGTCAAGACGTCCATCCTAGCACCGCCGCTCAGCGCTCGATGTTGCGGGCCGGACGCAGCCCGATGTCGGGCGCCCGGCGGTCGGCCCCGACCTGGTCGCGCGCCGCCGTGCGCAGGCGGCTGGGCGGTGTCGAGTAGCTGCCCCCGCGCACGGCCTGCGTGCCGTCGCCGACGTAGATGCGCTCGCTGGTGAACATGCGGGTCATCGACTCGTTGTAGGGGAACGGTCCGCGGTCGGAGCACCACTCGCGCACGTTGCCGGCGGTGTCGTGGAGGCCGAACCTGTTGGGCGCGAAGGAGCCCACCGGCGCGCTGAACGGGACCCCGTCGTCGAACTCGAGCCCTTCGGCGTAGTCGCGCTGCTTGGCGCCAGGCTCCAGCGCGTGGCTGCGATCGGCGAAGTTGGCGCGGCCGATCAGCGAGCACGGATCGTGTCCGGTGTGCCACGGCGTGCGGGTGCCGGCGCGCGCGGCGAACTCCCACTGCGCCTCGGTGGGGACCACGAGGCCGACCACCGCGAGGGCGCGCACGGCCTCGGGATGGTCCATCGATTCCACGGGATGCACCAGCGGGACCCATGGCGCGTACTGGCCGCCGGCGGTGCTGCAGTTCCGCCCCGCGATGCGCAGCCATTGAGCTTGCGTCAGCTCGAACTTGCCGAGGAAGAAGGGATCGAGATCGGAAGCAGCGCTGACCGGGGCGTTCGGCTCGGCCCACGGGTCGTAGTTGGGCTCCTGCGGATCGAGCGCTTGCGAACCGCGCTCGAGTCCGCCGCCGGGGAGCAGCACCAGCACCACGCCGGCATCCTCGGTGACGAGCACGCGGCCGCGCTCGTCGCGGAGCGGCTCCGCTCCGGTGGCGACGTGCCAGAACTCCCACAGGCCGGAGTCAGGATCCCGGCCCAGCGGCACGAGGCCGAGCTGCGGCTTCATCTCGAGACCGCGATAGTCAGGGCACTGGACCGGATCGGCGATGGATGCGATGGCGCGGCGCCACCGCTCGGCGTGGTTCAGGAGCGAATCGCGCTCGATCCCGCGCGCGATCGCCAGCCCGCGCTCGGCCAGGGTCAGCAGGCCGGCCTTCGTCGGTCCGTCCTGCAGGTCGGACTGGTCGGCGGCGATGCGGCTGAGGGCGTCGAACAGGCGCTGGTCGTCGGCGTCGGCGAACTCGTAGGTCAGGTGCTGGGGTTCCCGCTCGTCCTCGGCGTGGAGGGCCATCGTGTTGCTCACGACCTGCGCCCTGACCCAGGCGATGTTGCGGCCCTCGGGGATGTGGTTGTCGCCGCGCTCATAGTCCGCGGCCATCTGCTCGAAGTGCGCGATGAGGCCCACGCGCTGGCGCCGCAGGTCCGCGCGGTGCGCGGCGTCGCGGCGTTCTGCGGGACGGTCCGCGTTGCGCGGCAGCGCACGCGCGCGGAGCCGCTCGAGCTCGCGCTGGTTCTCGGCCTGGGTCGCCAGATAGGACCGGGCGTCGCCGATCCAGCGCTCGATCGCCGGGACGCCGCCCGGGTGCGGGGGCCACAGCGCCGCGAAGTAGTCGCCCAGGCGCGGCCCCGACAACTGCATGATCCGGGCGCGATTCTCCGAACGCGCCAGCGCGATCACCGCCGCCGCGATGGCGCCGCCCGCCAGCGCGAGCAGGAGCACGCCCGCCAGCACGCGATTGCGCGCGACCCACTTCAAGAGGCGCGGGAACGGCCCGGAGCGGTAGGCGCCGACGACGCGCTGCTCCAGGAACGCGCGCAGGTCGCGGCCCATCCCGCCCATGTCCGCGTAGCGGTCCGAGGGGTCGCGGGCCATGGCCTTCTCCGCGATCGCCGCGAGCTCGCGGGAGGCGCGGGGCCGGCGCGCCAGCACCGGCACGGGTGCGTCGTGCCTGACGCGTTCCAGAACGTCTCGGTTCCGGCGCTCGTCGTAGGGCCGCGCGCCGGTCAGGAGGTGGTAGAGCATCGCTCCGGCCGCGTACACGTCCGCGCGCGCGTCGATCGCGTGGACGTCGCCGCGTGCCTGCTCGGGGGGCATGTAGGCGGGGGTGCCCAGGACGTCTCCTTGCAGGGTGACGACGGCGAAGTCCTCGTCGGACGCAGCGTCACGCTCGATCGACGCCGGACCGGGCGCGAGGCGCAGGTCGTGCGCGTCCGGCGCCGACAGGTCGCGCGCGAGGCCCCAGTCCATGACGTAGACCTCGCCGAAGCGCCCGACGCGCACGTTGGCGGGCTTCAGGTCGCGGTGCACGATGCCGCGCGCATGCGCGAACGCCATCGTGTCGCACAGCTTGATCAGCGCGTCCAGGGCGCGCGTCATCGTCCACTCGCCGTCGCCGGCGTGGACGCGGCGGATGACCTCCTCGAAGTCGAGGCCTTCGACGAGGCGCATCGTGAAGAACGGCCGTCCCGCGCTGTCCGCGCCGATCCGGTGCACGGGCACCACGCCGGGGTGGTCCAGCCGCCCCGTGATCCGCGCTTCCTCCAGGAACCGGCGCCGCGCGTGCGGGCCGTCGCGCCGCAGGATCTTCAGCGCGAGATCGCGGCGCAATTCGGTGTCGCGCACGCGGCGCACGATGCCCATGCCGCCGCGTCCGATCTCGGGCCCGGGCTCGAACCGCGGCGCGTCCGTCGCCCCGTCCGCCGCGGGCTGCCGGGCCTCGCGGTACGCGAGGTACTCGCGCGCGACGTCCTCCTCGTGGCCCGGGAAGCGCGGCAGGTAGTCGGCCAGCGCGCGAATGCTGCCCGTGGCCGAGTCGCGCTCCAACTGCAGCAGGAAGTCGCACAGCGCCGAGTCCGCGATGGGGCGAGGGGAGGCCATGCGAGGGGGCGGACCGATCCTACCCCGGCCGGTCGCGGCGCGGGCGGGAGCGTGCGATTCCGTCCCCGTCCCGTAGGATGTTGGCATGGCGACTTTCCGCATTGAGCTCGACGCGCCCAACCACATCGTCCTGGTGATGGTCACCGAGGACGACGGCAGCGAGCACGACTACCAGTTCGACTTCGACCCGCGTTCGGGGCGCTTCGAGTTCAGCGAGCGCGACCTCCTGGAGCGCGACTTCGGCGCGGAGTGGGTCGACGACATGGAGGGCCAGGTCCGCGCGACGATCCAGAAGGCCCTGGCCGCGAGGAAGTGACGTGCGGCGCGTGTTCCTCCTGGTCCTGGACTCGCTCGGGGTCGGCGCGCTGCCGGACGCCGCGAAGTTCGGCGACGACGGCGCGCACACGCTCGACCACCTGGTCGCGGCGGCGGGCGGGCTGGACGCGCCGCGTCTCGCGCAGCTCGGCCTGGGATCGATCGAGGGCGTCCGCAGCGTCCCCGCGCCCAGGAATCCCGCCGGCGCGTTCGGCCGCGCGCGCGAGGCATCGCCCGGCAAGGACACGTCGACGGGGCATTGGGAGATGATGGGCTGCCCTCTCGTACGTGCGTTCCCCACCTATCCCGACGGCTTCCCGCCCGAGATCGTCGAGCCGTTCGTGCGGCGCGCGAAGGTGCCCGGGATCCTGTGCAACGCGCCGGCGTCGGGCACCGAAGTGATCGAGCGCCTGGGCGCGGAGCACGTCGCGACCGGCAAGCCGATCGTCTACACCAGCGCCGACTCGGTGTTCCAGGTCGCTGCGCACGAGGAGCACTTCGGCCTCGAGCGGCTGTACGAGTGCTGCCGCATCGCGCGCGAGATCCTCGACCCCTACGGCGTCGGCCGCGTGATCGCGCGGCCTTTCGTGGGCGCGCCGGGCGCCTATCAGCGCACCTACAACCGCCGCGATTTCTCGATGCCGCCGCCGCAACCGACCGTGCTCGACCGCCTGAAGGCCGCGGGCACGCCGGTGATCGGCGTCGGCAAGATCGAGGACATCTTCGCGGGGCAGGGCATCACCGAGTCGATCCACACCGAAGGCAACCGGGACGGCATGCGCGCCACGATCGAACTCGCCGCGAAGGTCGAGCGCGGCCTCGTGTTCGTGAACCTGGTCGACTTCGACATGCTCTACGGCCACCGGCGCGACGCGCAGGGCTACCGCCGCGCGCTGGAGGAGTTCGACGTCGGCCTGCGCGAGCTGGAGACGCACCTCACGGACGGCGACCTCGTGCTGATGACCGCCGACCACGGCAACGATCCGACCAAGCACGAGACGACCGACCACACGCGCGAGTACATCCCGATCCTGGCGACGGGGCCGCGCGTGCGCGCCGGCGCGGACCTGGGCACGCGCGAGAGCTTCGCCGACATCGGCGCGACGGTGGAGGAGGCGCTGGGCCTCGCGCCGCGCGGGCCGGGGCGCTCCTTCCTGTCCCAGGCCGTCGCGGGCTGAGCCGTGGATTTCCGCTCGGTCCTGCGCACGAAGCGCGACGGCGGCGAGCTCGCGGAGGACCAGATCCGCTGGTTCCTCGAGGCCTACGTGCGCGGCGACGTGCTCGACTACCACGCCGCCGCGCTGGTCGCGTGCATCTTCGTGCGCGGCATGCGGCCGCGCGAGCTGGCCCTGTGGACGCGCGCGATGCTCGAATCCGGGCAGAGCCTGTCGTTCGACGAGCTGTCGCAGAAGAAGGCCGACAAGCACTCCACCGGCGGGGTGGGCGACAAGGTCTCGATCCCGCTGGCGCCGGCCGTCGCGGCCTGCGGCGTCGCGGTGCCGATGATCTCGGGCCGCGGCCTGGGGCACACCGGCGGGACGCTCGACAAGCTCGAGTCGATCCCGGGATTCCGCGTGAAGCTGTCCGAGGACGAGATGCACCGCGTCATCGGCCGCACGGGCGTGGCCTTCGGCGCGCAGACCGACCGCATCGTGCCGGCCGACCGCAAGCTCTACCAGTTGCGCGACGCGACCGGTCTCGTCGAATCGATCCCGCTGATCGCCAGCTCGATCCTCTCCAAGAAGCTGGCCGAGGGCCTCGACGCCCTGGTGCTCGACGTCAAGTTCGGCAGCGGCGCGTTCCTGCCCGAGCGCGAGCGCGGCGCCGAGCTGGCGCGCACGATGATCGCGCTGGGCGAGGAGATGGGCGTCCGGACCAGCGCGTTCCACACCGCGATGGACCGGCCGCTGGGCCGCGCCGTCGGGCACGCGCTGGAGATCGCGGAGTGCCTGGAGTGCCTGGAGGGCGGCGGCCCCGCGGATCTGCGCGAACTCGTGTGCCTGCAGGGCGGCGAGATGCTGCGCCTCACCGGCCGCGCGCCGGCGCTGGAGGACGGACGGCGCCAGATCGCCGACGCGCTCGATTCGGGGCGCGCGCGCGGCGTGTTCGAGCTGGTCGTGAAGGAGCAGGGCGGCGATCCGCGCGTCGTCGCCGAGCCGGCGCGCCTCGCGCGCGCGAGCCACGTCGAGCCCTGGAAGGCGGAGACGGGCGGGACGCTCGCGTTCGCCGACTGCCGGGCCGTCGGCTGGGCCGCGGCTGCGCTGGGCGGCGGGCGCGAGCGCATCGACGACCGCATCGATCCGGCCGTGGGCCTCGTCTGGCATCGCCGCGCCGGCGACCGCGTCGAACGCGGCGACGTCCTGTGCGAGATCCACCATCAGGGCGGGCGCGGGCTCGAGGCCTGCCGCAAGCACCTCGCGACGGCGACCGCGATCGGAGCGCCCGTCGACCTGCCCCCGCTGGTCCTGGCGCACCTGGGCGGATAGGAACAACACATGGAGATCCTGCGGGCGCTCATCGGGGTCGCGGTCTTCGTCGGCCTGGCCTGGCTGATCTCGTGGGATCGCAGCAAGTTCCAGCCGCGCGTCGTGATCGGCGGCGTGCTGCTGCAGGTCGGGTTGGCGGCCGTGATCCTGCAGACGTCGGCGGGCCGCGGCTTCTTCGAGATGCTGGCGGGCGCGGCGACGAAGCTGGTGTCGATGACGCAGTCCGGCGCCGGCCTCGTGTTCGGCCAGCTGGCCGACCCCGGCGGCCCGGTCGGTTTCGTGTTCGCCTTCGCGAGCACGGGCCTCGCCGTGATCGTGTTCGTCTCGGCGCTGATGGCGATCCTCTACCACATCGGCGTGATGCAGGTCTTGGTGTGGGCCCTCGCCAAGGTGATGAGCTTCACGATGGGGTTGTCCGGCGGCGAGTCGATGGCCGCCGCGGCGAACATCTTCATGGGGCAGACCGAGGCGCCGCTCGTGGTGAAGCCCTACCTCGCGACGATGACGCGTTCGGAGTTGAACGCGCTGATGACGGGCGGCTTCGCCACGATCGCGGGTTCCGTGATGGTCGTCTACATGGGATTGCTCGGCCCCGAGCTCGCGCCGGGGCTGTTGACCGCGTCGGTCATGTCCGCGCCGGCCGCGTTCGTGATCGCCAAGACGGTCCTCCCCGAGCGCGAGTCCTCGGCCACTTCCGGCCGTGTCGAGCTGCGCATCGAGCGCAGCGCGGGCAACGTGATCGAGGCCGCCACCAACGGCACGACGGACGGCCTGCGCCTGTGGCTCAACGTGATCGCGATGCTCATCGCGTTCGTGTCGCTGGTCGCGCTGGTCAACTGGCCGCTGGGCGCGCTGGGGGAATGGATCGGCGTCGAGGGCGGCCTCTCGCTGCCGCGCATCTTCGGCTGGCTGTTCGCGCCGCTGGCCTGGGCCATCGGGATCGAAGGCTGGCACGACTGCCAGATCGTGGGATCGCTGCTCGGCACGCAGGTGTCGCTCAACGAGTTCGTCGCCTACCAGGAGCTGAGCCGCTCCGTCACCCTCCAGGACGGCGCGCCGCTGTTCGAGAACGCGCGCTCGGCGCGCCTGGCGTCGTACGCCCTGTGCGGCTTCGCGAACTTCGCCTCGATCGGCATCCAGATCGGCGGCATCTCGGCGCTGGTGCCCGAACGCAAGGCCGAGCTGGCGAAGCTCGCGCTGCGCGCCATGCTGGGCGGCGCGATGGCCTGCTGGATGACGGCCACGATCGCGGGGATCTTCCTGTGACCGCCGCCGCGCTGCTGCCCGAGGTCGACCTGCTCGCGCGATCGCTGCGCGCGCACGGCGTCGAGCGTGCGCGCGTCGCGCTCGTGCTCGGCTCCGGCCTGGGCGACTTCGTCGGGCGCGTGGGGGGCGCGCGCGCGATCCCGTACGCGGACATCGAGGGAATGCCGCGCAGCGCCGTGCCCGGCCACGCCGGACAGCTCGTCGTCGGCGAGGTCGGCGGCGTGCGCGTCGTCGTCCAGCAGGGGCGCGTGCACCTCTACGAGGGCTGGAGCGCGCATGCGGCGACCCGCGCCGTGCGGGCCTTCGCGCGCATCGGCGTGCGCGCGCTGGTGCTGACCAACGCCGCCGGCGGCATGCGCCGCGAGTGGACCCCGCCGACCTTGATGCGGCTCACCGACCACGTGAACCTCCAGGGCCGCACGCCGCTCTTGCCCGGCGAGGAGCGCGTGGCGAACCCCTACGACCCGGCGCTCGGCGCGGCGCTCGACGCCGCCGCGCGCGCGGCCGGCGTGCCGCTGGAGCGCGGCGTGTACGCCGGCGTGCTGGGCCCGAGCTACGAGACGCCGGCCGAGATCCGCTGGCTCGCGGAGTTCGGCGCCGACGCCGTCGGGATGAGCACGGTGTGCGAGGCGCAGGCCGCGCGCGCCGAGGGGCTGCGGGTCGCGGCGATCTCGTGCATCACGAACCCGGCCGCCGGCCTCGCCGCCGGGCCGCTGCACCACGAGGAGGTGGTCGCGGTCGGCAAGCAGGCCGCGCAGCGCTTCTGCGACCTGCTCGCGGCGGCCGTGCCGCTGCTCGACCGCGCCGTTTGAGGGTCGCGGGGGCCTGTGCACAGGCGGGTCCGTCGCTACCGTAGCGGCCCATGAGCCAAGCCCAGCCGTCGCACCCCGACGACCTCCTGTCCGCGGCCAAGGTGCGACCCCCTGGGACGCGCGAGTTCACGCTGCGCGGCGTGCTCGTGGCGATGGGCGTCGCCGCCGTGATCGGAGCGTCGTACCCGTACGTCGTTCTCAAACTGGGCTTCGGGCCGAACATCGCGGTCGTGTCGGCGTTCTTCGGGTACCTCGCGCTGGCGCTCGTCGCGCGCCACGTCGCGCTGCGCTGGGAGAGCAACCTGGCGCAGGCCGCGGGCACGATCGCCGGCCAGACCGCGTTCATGTGCACGGTCATGGCGGCGTTCGACATGCTGACGATGGATCCGACGTCGGGCGTCGACCTCAGCCTGACGCGCATGCAGACGTTCCTGTGGCTCACGTCGGCCGGCACCCTGGGCGTGCTGCTGGCCGTGCCGATGCGCCAGCACTTCATCGTCGACGAGAAACTGCCCTTCCCCGACGGCCTCGCCGCGGGCGAGACGCTGATCGTGCTGGATTCGCGCGGCGCGGAGGCCAAACGCGCCATCCAGATGATGCTGGGCGGCACGCTGGCCTCGGCGCTCGTCGCCTGGGGCTACATGCGCGCGTGGTTCCACGAGGTGATCCTGATCCCGGTCCACGAGTACGCCACGCGCACGGGCGTCGGCGTCTCGTTCGGCCTGCTCAGCCTGGGCTCGGGGATGATCATCGGCCTGCGCATCTGCCTGAACATGTTCACGGGCCTGCTCCTGTCGTGGGTGATCGCGCCCCTCGTGCTGGTCGACGCAGGCATCCTCCCGGACACGTTCACCAAGCGCGACCTCTTGCTGTGGGTCATGTGGCCGGCGACGGGGATGATGGTCGCGGGCGGACTCACCGCGCTGTTCATGAACTGGAAGGTGCTGGCCCGCACGTTCCGCCAGCTCTCGGGAGCGCGCGTCGACTCGGCCGACTTCCCCATGCGCTGGGTCGTGATCGGTTCGCTGGCCTCGATCGTCGCGATCGTGCTCGTGCAGTACTTCAGCCTCGGGCTCCCGGTCTGGATGACGCTGCTGGCGATCGCGCTGACCCTGCCGCTGATGCTGGTCGGCCTGCGCGTCCTGGGCGAGACCAACTGGGGTCCGATCAGCGCGCTCTCGAACCTGATGCAGGGCGTGTTCGGCGCGATCGCGCCCGGCAACATCCAGGCGAACATGGTCGCCAGCGGCCTGACCGGCACGGTCGTGGCCGACTCCGAGGGCCTCGTGCAGAGCTACAAGACGGGCGACATGATCGGCTCGACGCCCAAGTACCTGACGTACATGCAGCTCATGGCCGTGCCGATCGGCGCGGCGGCGGTCGCGGTGATCTACCCGCTCTTGCGCGACAACTTCGGTTTCGAGGGCGAGAACGCGCTGACCAGCCCGATCTCGCAGAAGTGGGTCGGCTTCGCGCTGCTGCTCGGGAAGGGTCTCGACGCGCTGCACCCCAGCGCGTTCGTCGCGCTCGCCGTCGCCGTCGTGCTCGGCATCCTCTTCACCGTGCTGGAGCAGAACCGCCGCATCCGCACCTGGGTGCCCTCGCCGACCGGCATCGGCATCGGGATGCTGGTGCCCGCCACGGCCGTCGCGACGATGTTCGTCGGCGCCTGCATCGACTGGATCGCGCGCCGCCGGGACCCCAAGGGCACCGACGCCTGGATCCTGCCGCTGGCCTCGGGCCTGATCGCCGGCGAGGCGCTGATCGTCGTCGTGCTGTCGCTCCTGTACGCCTCGGGCCTCCTGGCGCCCGTGTCCTGAGCGCGCGGCTATACTCCCGGCCCCGATGTCCGCCCCTCCCGACCTCAAGTCGCTGGTGAAGCGCGTCGTCGGCCGCGTGATGGCCGAGCGCGGCCGCGAGCGGCCCGTGCACGCGCCCGGCACCGCACGGCCGGCCGGCGTGCACGTCACGATCGAGCGCGAAGGCGGTGCGGTCCGTCCCGCGCAGGACGAGTCCAGCGCGCCCGCGCGGCGCGGCAGCGTGCTGATCTCCGCCAGCGACCTCGCGGCCGTCGCCGACGGAACCGTGTTCGCCGTCCCCTCCGGCGCGATCGTGACCGACCTCGCGCGCGAGGAGGCCTGGCGCCGCCGGATCCGCTTCGAGGAGCGCGCCACGAACGAGCGCGGCCGCATGAAGATCGCGATCGGCGCCGACCACGGCGGCTTCAAGCTGAAGGGCGAGCTGATCGACGCCCTGCGCGGCGTGGGGCACGACGTGATCGACGTCGGCACGCGCGACGAGAGCCCGGTGGACTACCCAGACTTCGCGCGCGCGGTCGCCGAGCTCGTCGCGCGCGGCGACGCGCACCTGGGCGTGGTCGTCGACGGCGCCGGCATCGGTTCGGCGATGGCCGCCAACAAGGTGCCGGGCGCGCGCGCGGCCAACTGCTGGGACGAGGCCACGGCGCGCAACGCGCGCGAGCACAACTACGCGAACGTCCTGACGCTGGGGTCGAAGCACCTGGGCGCCGAGGCGGCGCGCAAGGTCCTGAAGACGTTCCTCGCCACGGCCGAAGGCGAGGAGCGCCACGGCCGGCGCGTGGCCAAGATCACCGAGATCGAGCGCCGCGCGACCCGCGGCTGACGGCGCCGCCCCGCCACCTGAAGACCCCGACGACTCCCATGAGCGCCCCCGCACCGACCGCCATCGACCCCGCGACCCTCGAGCGCATCCTCGAGGAGATCGCGCGCCAGATCCTGGAGCACGGCCCCGAGAGCGTGGCGGGCTGGGGCTGTTCGACGGTGTGCGTCGACGTGTGCGCCGACCACGTCCAGGAGGTGGTGCAGGCGGGCGCCTGCCGCGTCGGCGTGCGGCAGCCGGACGCGGCGCAGCTCGGCTCGCTGGCCGGCACGATCGACCACACGCTGCTGAAGCCCGAGGCGACGGCCGCGGACGTCGACAAGCTGTGCGACGAGGCGCGGCGGCACCGCTTCGCCAGCGTGTGCGTCAACGGCTCGTGGGTGCGGCGCTGCGCCGAGATCCTGTCGGGCTCGGGCGTCGCGGTGTGCTGCGTCGTGGGCTTCCCGCTGGGCGCGATGGCGACCGAGGTGAAGGCCTACGAGGCGCGCCGCGCGATCGAGGACGGCGCGTGCGAGATCGACATGGTGATGAACCTCGGCGCATTGAAATCGGGCGACCGCGAGACGGTGCGGCGCGACATCGCCGCCGTCGCCGAGACGTGCCATCGATTGGGCGCGAAGCTCAAAGTAATCCTGGAGACCGGCTTGTTGAGCGACCCCGAGAAGATCGCAGCGTGCGAGGCCGCGAAGCAGGCCGGCGCCGATTTCGTGAAGACGTCGACCGGCTTCTCGAAAGGCGGAGCGACGGCGCAGGACGTTGCATTGATGCGCTCGGTCGTCGGTCCGGCGATGGGGGTCAAAGCGTCGGGTGGCGTGCGCGACAGCAAGGAGGCCAAAGCCATGCTGGCCGCCGGCGCCACGCGGATCGGCGCATCCGCCTCGGTGGCGATCGTGTCCGGCGGGCAGAGTTCCGGCGGCTATTGACCCCTGGTTCCGCCCTCCCACCGATGGGAAACCGCCCTAGTCATGTTGGACAGTTCTCTGGGCGCCAGGCTACCGTCTGGCGGCGCGTTCGATTGTTCGCCGGTTCCTTATCGAGGGTCTCGAAGATGCGAGTTCACACCAAGCTTCCCTGGCTCCTGGCTCCTGGCTCCTGGCTCCTGGCTCCTGGCTCCTGATCGGTGCGATCCTGCTGGGTCCGCAACCCGGCGCAGCAGCCCCGCGAATCGAGTCCGCCTGTGAGTGCGTACCTGACCCCGGAACGGGTACGGAGTATCCGAACCCACTTCCGGCGAATTGCGGCACCGCGACCATCAAGATCGAACCGGATGCAGAGCCCACCTCCGGGCAGTGCCTTGAGTTGCCGAACTGCGCGGAGCCGTCGCCTTGTGGATTCAAGGTGCGGGTGTCGGTCTCCAATGCAAGTTCAAGCACGTGCGTGGCCTACGTTTGGCGCGACACGACTGTGATAGGCCGCGGCAACTTCCCCGCGCCAGGAGCTACCCTGGTGATCGAGGACTCGAAGGACGTCGACTGCCAGGACTTCGTTCAGTACGACGTCGTTGTGGGGGACATCCAGGTTGCGCGCAGGATGTTCATCTGCCAGGAATGTCCCGCGGGTTCGTGAGGTGTTGAGATGCCTTCGAGCAGAGTTGTTCCGCGGATCCTGATCATTTTTCTCGGAGTGGCAGGACTCGGGCTGCTCGTCCTGATCCTGAAAGACCGAGGGCAGGTAGCTGGGGTCGCGGGCGAGAGAGTGGATGTACCGGAGCAGGCGGAACAGTCCCCGGTTGCACTAGCTTCCGTGACCGAGGGCCAATTGCGGATTCGATCGGACGAGACTCCTGGGGAGGTAGTGTCAGCACCGAACGAGCCCGGACCGGCAGCACCTAGTCCACCGCCGATTCTTCAGGCGGTCGACTGGTCCGCCAGCCGACTCCCGAGCCACGGCGAGGCGCTGGGTGACCGCGAGCTCAACCCCGGCGGGCGCAAGTTCTCGCTGGAGGAGAAGAAGGCCCTGGCTGAGTTCATCCGACCGCGTAACGTCCCGATCGCCATGAAGGCGCTCGAGCGCGACGACCGGATTCACGCGCTGCTGAGCGCCAAGATCGCCGCCGGAGACTTCGAGTCCGCCCGGCCCCCACTGCACGAGATCTTCTGGCGCGAGGTTCCGCGGCCCGACGGCTCGGCCGCGTTCGTCGCGCTGCATCCAGGCGAGAGCGAGGAGGTCGATCGGCTGCACGCCGAGATCGTTGCCGCCATCGCGGCCGCGCGCGCACAGGTCCAGGCGTACATCGCCGCGCGCTGACCCGCGGCGCCCGGGCTCAGGCCCCGGCCGGCCAGCCGTCGCCGTCGTCCAGGGGCCGGGCGAGCGGTGCGTCCGGCGCGGGCTCGTCGGCCAGCAATTGCGATGCGATCAGGAACTCGTCGGGGGCCGCGGCGCCCGGCGCGGGGACGAACTCCACCGGGCAGGCCTCGCCGCCCGCCGTGGCGGCGACGTGGCAGATGCGCTGGACGTCCAGCACCCGGTCCTCCAGCCAGCGCCCGGCCGGCTCCTGGAAGACGTACTCGGTGGCGCCGTCGTCGATCGCGCGCCGGTCGATGCGCGGCAGGTCGCAGTGAACTCGATCCTGACGCCTTGACCAGAGTCCGCTCCGGTGGCACCCTCTGTCTCTGTCCTTGGATGCTCTGCGTGGAGGAATGTCCCGTTCCAAGTCCAGAGGCTGAGGGGGATCTCAATCCGGTCACACGGACCATCTGAGGATCTGAACATGGATTTGAGGCTACTTCCCACTCTCTCTTCCAGCGGCCAGCCTCGCGGGAGGCTCACTTCCTACATTCGTGAGCGGGATGACTGTCGAGCGGGCGCATCCCTGCCCACGCCAGTCCCTCTCCTTGCCAACGTGACTGAGAAATCTACCCCCGTCCTGTCGACTGTCGAGGGCGGAAGGATGCCTCCCGTTGACCACCGACCCCAGCGATGCCGCACGCGCAGCGTGCGTACCAGGGGTGACGTGGTGGAGGGCTTCGTGGTGGTACCGCCAACACTAGACGAAACAGCTTGCCCAGGCGTTCAGGCAAAGTGAGTCTCGCAATGCGAACACATGTCATCTCCAAGGTCGCGCTTGAGCGCCTACTGCTCTCGATCGTTGTCTGCGCCGTGATCGCCCCCGCGGTCACAACCCAGATCACATCGACTTGCTTGTACTACGAGGAACCAAAGACGGCGCCCGCTGGCTGTTTCACGAACAGCACGACCGTAAATTGTGCGGGTTGGTACTGCTGTGCCCACTATCATGACACGATCACTTGGCATCAATGCAGGTCAGGCGGGGTCGACTTGAAAGGGACGACGACTCAGGCCATGTATCAGGCCCGCACCGAAAGCTGCGGCGCGGATCCTGGCAAGTGCCTACCGGGCAGTTGGAGCGCCTGCACGCACTTCGAGCGTGACTGCCGCACTCTCGAATGCCCCACTCCACCGTGACGGCCAAGCCGATCGACGCGGCACCTAGCGAGTACCTCCGCAGATCCACTGCGAGCAACCAAGTGGCACGCGGTGCGGCAGCTCTCTCGGGCGTCTTCGGGCTGGTCGCCCTCGTCCTGATCCTCGCCATCCTCTGGAACTGGTCGCGCGAAGGCGACGCCAAGCCCATCGTTCCGAGCACAAGAGCGAACGTGCAGGACAGCCCCCTTGTTGCGGGCGAGTCGACCACCGTTCGAGGGCGGCAGCCCGTACCAGGAGCCGCAGATAGGAGCCCGCCTTCGGTGCAGGATCTCGCGGGGTGTACTGCCTACCTGGAAGACGAAGCTGAGTTCCTGACCTGCATCCGCACGATGCTGGGGCGTTCAATCCCCTCGCCGCGCGAGCTGGGACGCACGATCTGCAACGGACCCGATGCCTATGCTGCGTACGTTCGCTTGCTGGGTGAAACGCTACTGCGGATCCCGCCAGGTCAGGCAATCCGGTTCGTCGGCGACGTGCAGTTGCATTGTGATCGATACCGAGAGACTCCGATCCACATGGATGCTCTGGCCTGGTCGTCGGCCTTGGATCCGGAGTGGTTCGAGTCGGTGAAGCGCGTGACCGCCGCCGCCGTCGTGTTCGACCCGTCCACGAGCGAGGGTGCCGTGCAAGCACTGCAGTTCATCGCGGGCAAGGGTGACGAGCGCACCCGTGTCATGATCGAGGCCGGAGGGCGCGGCGACCTTGGCGGGAGCGGCCCGCAGGTTCTGCGCGCGGCGATGATCGCGCTGGCGATCGAGAGCAGCCCGGTCGCAAGGTTGAACTACGTCAGGAGCTTGCTTGCGTCGTCGCATCTCGCTCGCGGTGAACTCCTCGGGTGCCAGATCGCACATCAGCTCGCGAGTTCGGGCACCTGGCCGGACGGTGATTGCGAACCGGCTCTGTCGGTCCTCTGCGAGGCCTTGGAGGATCCAAGGATCCGATCCGAGGTAGCGGCCCAGTTGGCCCGCGGCGAGAACTCCCCGATCCCGGCGCGAGGCAGGGAACTGTGGAGCCATGTCATCGCGCTACGAGACCGCGTGCTCTCCATGCCGCGCTGACGTTGGCCTTCGACACGCATGCCGGAGCGTGTTGTGAGGGCGTGAAGAGGCCTCTGACTCTGGCGCGCAAGACGATCGAGGAGGCATGGTGGAGCCCCCACGCCGCGACACTGGGTGCCCGTGCCGCGAGCGGGGAATGGGCGTGCGAAGCCGCGACACTCAGCGTGGGGAGCAGCGCCCAAGGAGCGCGAGGGAACCCGAAGCCGATCGGCGCCGCTCAGTCGCCCGCCGGCCAGCCGTCGCCGTCGTCCAGGGGCCGGGCGAGCGGTGCGTCCGGCGCGGGCTCGTCGGCCAGCAATTGCGATGCGATCAGGAACTCGTCGGGGGCCGCGGCGCCCGGCGCGGGGGCGAGCTCCACCGGGCAGGCCTCGCCGTCCGCCGTCGCGGCGACGTGGCAGACGCGCAGGACGTCCAGCACCCGGTCCTCCAGCCGGCGTCCGGCCGGCTCCTGGAACACGTACTCGGTGGCGCCGTCGTCGATCGCGCGCCGGTCGATGCGCGGCAGGTCGGAGGGGCCGACGATGCGCACCCGCGCGCGCGTCCCCCCAAAACGACCGCGGGCCCGCAGGCCCCACAACCGCACCCCGTCGTGCGCCCGCACCCGGAACTCGTCCACCTCGATCCCGTGCGTGGACAGCTCCGGCCGCGGGATGAGCACCAGGAAGACCCGCGTCAACCGCAGCTCCCGCAACCGGTTGCTCCAGTAGTTGCGCTCGAAGAGCAGCGGGTGGAGCTTGCGTGTGGTGTGGCCGGGCACAGCTTCAAGCAGCCGACTCCGGGCCCCGATCGAACGCACAATTGCCTGTCAGGCAGACTCCGCCGGAAATGGGAAGTCCTTTCCGCGCGACGCGAGGGGGAGCGGCGTGGCGGGGCGCCGGAGCGCTCCCGGGCGCTCCTCACACGCCGTAAACGGGTCGTAAGCCCAAGCGCCGTACGCATCTCGGACGTTCCCGCCCTTTCCGGGCCGGTCCGGGCTCGGGTAGGATCCCGCCCCCGCCCGCCGGCCCAGGCGCGGCGGCCCCCCCTCCGAATTCTCCTGCCCTCGACACCTCCGCGCCCGTCCGGCGCTCGGGGTGGGCACTCTCCCCAGGAGCCTCTGCATGCACAGGTACGTGGGCTGTCTGGCGCTGCTCTCGTGCGCCGGGATGGCGCGCGCCGGCGAGATCCCGGCGCGTGAAACCATTCTCATCCAGGCCGGGCACGTCGTCGTGCGGCCGGGCAAGGTCCTGGACGGCGCCAGCGTGCTGATCCGCGACGGGCGCATCGTCGCCGTCGGTACCGGCATCGACGCGCCGTCGGGCGCGCGCGTGATCGAGGGCGGCTGGGTCTGCGCCGCGTACCTCGACGCGTGGTCGGCGCTTGGAATGGGGCCGGACTCGCTGGCGGAGCTCAGCTCGTCGGCCGCCACGCGCGCCGTCGACGGATACGACCCGTACTCGCTGGACCATCTGCGCGCCGAGGCGCTGCGCGCCGGCGTCACCGCGGTGCGCGTGCAGGCCGGGCCGGCCGCGCGCGTGGGCGGTCTGGGCGGCGTCGTCCGCGTGCTGCCCGGCCTGGAGGCCGAGCGCCGGGTCGTGTCGGCGGCCAGCAACGTGTGGATGACGGCCGGATTGAGCATGGGCGGCCAGCCGCAACTCGTCGAGACGCCCGACGGCTTCCAGTTCGTCACCGGCGAGCGCGCGCAGGACCCCTTCGAGCGCATGGAGTCCGTCGACCGCATCGTGAGCGCGCTGCAGTCGGGCAAGAACTACCTGATCGCCAGCAACGAGCATCGCCACGAGCTCGCCGACTGGGAGAAGAAGATCGCGGAGAAGGAAGCCGAGTACGACAAGGACTTCAAGAAGGCCAAGAAGGACCGCGAGAAGGCCCAGAAGGAGGCCGAGGAGAAGGGCAAGAAGTTCGAGGAGAAGAAGTACAAGGAGGACAAGAAGCCCTCCCCGCCGCGCTACGACGAGGACAACGAGGTCCTGGCGCAGGCGATCGACGGCCGCATGCCCGTCGTCGTGCACGCCGAGCGCGAGGCCGAGGTGCGCGCGCTCCTCGCGGGCACCGAACCGCACGAACGCCTGCGCCTGATCCTGGCGGGCGGCAGCGAGTCCGCGTGGCACGCCGCGAAGCTGGCCGAGCGGCAGGTGCGTGTGCTGGTCGCGCCGCTGCCCTTGGGCCGCAACCGGCCCGACGAGTTCGCCGACAGCGACCTGTCGCTGGCCGGACGCCTCGCGCGCGACGGCGTGCGCGTGCTGCTGGGCTCGGGCGGACGCGACCCGTCGGCGACGCGCGACCTGCCGCTGCTCGCGGGCCTGGCGATCGCGCACGGCCTCGCGCGAGACGACGCCTTCGCCGCGCTGACCGTGCGCGCGGCGCAGGCCTTCGACGTGTCCGATCGCATCGGGACGCTGGAACCCGGCAAGGATGCCGAGGTCATCGTGCTCAACGGGCCGCCGCTCGAGACGACCTCGCGCGTCCTCTACACCATCTCGGACGGGCGCGTCGTCGTGACGCCGGAGGGCTGAGCATGCTGACGATCCTGATGGCGCTGTGCGCCGCGGCGCCGCTCGCCGCCGCCGACGGCCCGAACTTCGCGATCCGCGCCAGGACCGTGTGGGCCGGCCAGGGCCGCGTCCTGGAGAACGCGACGGTCCTCGTCGTCGGCGGCCGCATCCAGTCCGTCGGCACGAAGGTCGACGTGCCCGGCGACGTCGAGGTGATCGAGCACGACGGCGTGCTGACCGCCGGCATGATCGCGCTGCACGGCGCGAGCGGCGCGGTCGGCGAGACGCGCGACGGCACGCGGCCGGCGCTGCCCGAGGCGCGGGTGGGTCTGGCCATCGACCACCGCCACCCCGACTTCGAGGCGCTGCGCGCGGCGGGGATCACGTCCGTCGTGGTGTCGCCCGACCCGGCCGGCATCAGCGGCGGCACGACCGCCGTGGTCGCGACCTCCGGCGGGATCGTCCGGCGTGATCCGGCGCACCTGTCGCTGGTGATGTCGGGCGAGGGCCTGGCGTCCAACCGCGAGCCGACCAGCCACTCGGGCGCGCGCGCGCTGCTCGACCGCCTGTTCAAGGACGGGCGCGGCGTGGTGGAGGACGCGCGCAGCGGGCGCCTCCCGTGCCTCTTCGAGGTGCGCGAACGCGACGACGTGCTGCGCGCCGTCGCCTTCGCGCGCGAGAAGAAGCTGAAGGGCTTCCTGCACGGCGCGTGGCTCGCGGGCGAGCTGGCCGAGCCGATCCAGTCCGCCGGGCTGATGGTGGCCGTGCCGTCGCTGACCGTCGGCACGCCGCAGCGCGTGCTCGACGGCGTGGTCGCGCTGGCGAAGGCCGGCGTGCCCTTCGGCTACGGTCTCGACGCGCCCTGGAGCCACCCCGCGGCGCTGCGCTTCTCGGCGGCGCTGTGCGTGCGCGCGGGCCTCGACAAGCAGACGGCGTGGGACGCCTTGACCGCGACCGCCGCGCGCATCGCGGGCGTCGACGCCACCACCGGCCGCATCGACCGCGGGCTCGACGCGGATCTCGTCCTGTGGAGCGGCGACCCGCTCGACCTGTCGAGCCGCCCGACCGCGGTGATCATCCGCGGCCGCGAGGTGCACACCGCACGCGCTGACACGACCCTGGAGGCACGCCGATGAGCTCCCTGGCGCTGGTCCTGGCCCTGGTCCCGATCGCGGGCGCGCAGGAGGCCGAGGGCGGGGCGTGGACGATCCACGCCGAGCGGATCTACACCGGCACGGGCCGCAACCTCGCGCAGGGCGTCGTGCAGGTGCGCAACGGCAAGATCGCGGCGGTGACGCCGGGCGCGGGCGACGACGCCGACCGCCCGCGCGACCAGGTGCGCTGCTACGCGATCACCACCGGCCTGATCGACGCCAGCGTGCGCGGCACGGGCCGCGAATCGGTCGAACAGTCGAACGAGGTCACGCCGCACCTGCGCGTGGCCGACACGCTCGACCCGTTCTCGTTGAACTGGGACCGCCAGGTGCGCAGCGGCGTCACGACCGTCCTCGTCAACCCGCTCGACCGCAACGTGATCGGCGGCCTGGGCGTCGTGCTCAAGACGGCGGGCGTGGAGACGGTCGCGGCGCGCACGCTCAAGGCCGACGCGGTGCTGCGCGGCTCGATGGGGTCGCAGCCCAGCCAGGGCAACCACCCCGCGTTCGGCCGTCCGACGGACTTCTACTCGCGGCGCCCGACGACGCGCATGGGCGTCGAGTGGGAGTGGCGCAAGGCCTTCTTCGACACCGCGCTGGGCTACAACGAGGGCGCGCCCGGGCGCGCGGAGCTCGTCGCCGCGCTGCAGGGCAAGCTGCCCGTGTTCGTGCAGGCCTGGGCCACGCAGGACATCCGCACCGCGGTGTTCCTGCGCGAGGAGATCGAGTCGCGGCCGGAGTTCGGCGCCGCGAAGATGAACACGCCGCGCTTCGTGATCGACGCCGCGGCCGAGGCCTGGAAGGAGCCGCAGCTCCTCGTGCGCAGCAAGACGCCGGTGATCCTGCCGCCGTTCCCGGCGCAGGGCCGCACGTTCGAGAACGCGCTGATGGCCGCCAACGTGGCCAAGGTGCTGAAGGAGAACGGCGTGCCGTTCGCGCTGTCGAGCCACGGCTCGGCCGACGTCGAGGCGCGCCTGCCCGTGCAGGCCGGCTACGCCATGGCCGGCGGGCTGGGCTTCGAGGACGCGCTGGCCGCGGTCACCTCGGTGCCTGCGCGCCTGCTCGGCGTCGCCGAGCGCGTGGGAACGCTGGAGGTCGGCAAGGACGCCGACCTCGTGTTGTGGAGCGGCGAGCCGTTCCAGCCCGGGTCGCGCGTCCTGGTCACGATCGTGGACGGCGTGGTGCGGTACGACGGAAGGACGGCGGTGCAGGGCGCCGAAGCGCAATGAGCACGAGAACCATGGAACGAGGATCCCGGATGTCCATTTCGAAGGCACGCGCGGCGCTCCTGGTGCCGCTCTCCGCAGGTCTGCTCGCAGGCGCCGCCCAGGCGGCCCCCGGGAACGGACGCATCGTCCTCAAGGTCGGGCGCATCATCACGATGAACGGCCCGGACATCGAGAACGGCGCGATCGTGATCGAGGACGGACGGATCACGCGCGTCGGCAAGGACGAGGCCGGGCGCTGGGACGCCGAGGTCATCGAGCGGCCCGACATGGTCGCGTTCCCGGGCTTCGTCGAGGCGCACTCGATCCGCGGCATGGACCGCCCCAACGAGAACATCGAGGTCGCGCCGTTCCTCGACGTGCGCGACTCGATCGATCCGATCAACTTCTACTTCGAGGACTGCCTGCGCCAGGGCGTGCTGGCGATCAACGTGCAGCAGGGCAGCCAGTGCGCGATCGCCGGCCAGGGCCGCGTGGTGAAGCCGTACGGCCTGACGGTCGAGGACATGACGATCCGTCCCTCGAGCGGCCTCAAGATCGCGGCGACGCGTCCGGGCCGCTCGCGCGCGTTGCAGGCGCAGTCCTTGCGCCGCGCGTTCGGCGACCTGCGCCGCTACCTCGAGAAGGTCGTGCAGGACAAGAAGGACGGCAAGGACACGGCGCGCCGCGAAGCCCTGTTCCAGGGCCGCGACCTGGAGAAGGACGAGAACAAGAAGGGACGCCCGATGGAGGGCAATGCGCCCTGGAAGCTGAAGAACCTCGAGATCGTCCCGCGCGGCGAGATCGACGAGAAGCAGGCGCCGCTGCTGCGCCTGGTCGAGGGCCACCTGATGGCCTTCGTGGCCTGCGACAGCGCGATTTCGGTCGACCTCGCGCTGGAGGTCGCGCGCGACAACGGTTTCCTGGCCAACACCGTGCTGGTTCTCGACGGCGACGCCTGGAAGGCCGCCGACAAGATCGCGGCGGCCGGCGTGTCCGTCGTGCTCGGACCGAACCTGCTGCACGTCGAACGCGATCCGATCAGCGGCAAGGAAGTCGAGACCTTCGTGCCGGGCGTGTTCCGCGCCAAGAAGATCCGCTTCGCGCTGCAGTCCCTGAACCCCGCGTCGCAGTCCCTGTGGTTCCAGGCCGCGACCTGCGTCGGCTACGGCATGCCGCGCGCCGAGGCGCTGGCGGCGGTCACGACGACGCCGGCCGAGATCCTGCGCCTGGGCGACCGGCTCGGGAAGCTGGCGCCGGGCATGGACGGCAACGTGCTCCTGCTCGACGGCGATCCGCTCGCGGTCACGACCTCCGTCCAGTACGTCGTCCTCGACGGCAACCTGGTCTACGACCGCAGCCAGGACACGCGCTTCAAGCAGTTGCTGGAGGGCGTCGAGCAGCCCAACGCGGCGCCCGCCGCGACCGGCGAGGAGGAGACCGACCCGCACTCGGGCAAGAAGACGGGCGGCGACAAGGATTCGAAGACCGACGAGCCCAAGAAGGACTGAGCATGGGTCCGACGCTGCTTCTGGCCCTGATCACGGGCCTCTCGCCGGGCACGGTCGCGATCCGCGCCGGCACCGTCCACGTCGTCCAGGCCAACCGCGTCATCGACGGCGGGACGATCCTCGTCCGCGACGGCAAGATCCTGGCCGTCGGCAAGGATCTTCCGATCCCCGCCGGTGCGCGCGTCGTCGACTACGGCCCCGACGCCGTCGTCGTGCCCGGCCTCGTGGCGGCCGACAGCGGCTACGGCGGCCCGCGCCCCGACGAGCGCTCGGCGAACCCGTTCCTGCGCGCATCCGACAACTTCGATCCGTACTCGTCGTACGTGTTCGCGCTGCAGGAGGGCGTGACCAGCGCCTACCTCGCGCCCGCGCGCAACCGGTTGGTCGCCGGCGTGGGCACCGTCGCCAAGCTGGCCGGCGGCACCGACGCGGCCCGGCGCATCGTGCGCGATCCGGCCGTCATCCAGGGTTCGATCGGCGAGGACGCGCGCAGCACGCCCGGCTACTGGAAGCCGCCGGTGCCGGCCACGGCCGACGTCGGCATGGGCGTGGTGAAGCAGGAGCTGCCGCACTCGTTGATGGGCTCGATCGTGGCCCTGCGCGAGCTGTTCGCGCTGGCGCAGCGCTCGCAGGGCGCGCCCGCGGCCGACGAGTACGGCGAGGGCGTGGGCGAGGAGCTGCGCACCCTGATGTCCCGGCGCGTGCCGTGGCGCATGACGGCGCAGACGCTGCCGGAGATCGACGCGCTGGTCGACCTGTTCGCCAGGAACGGCGTGCCGCTCGTGATCGACGGCGCCAACCAGTCGGGCGAGGCCGCCGAGCGCATCGCCAAGGCCGGTTTCGGCGTGATCGTCAACGCGCCCGTGCGCCCCAACCGCGGCGGGACCGATCGCGGCAAGGAGATCGACGCGCGCTGGCCGCGCTTCGACGCGCCGGCCGGCCTCGCGGCCGCGGGCGTGCGCTTCGCGATCGCGCCTCCGATCGGCGGCTCGGCTTCCGACCTGCGTTTCGCCGCGCAACTCCTGTCGCGCGGCGGCCTGGACCGCGAGGCGGCCCTGCGCGCGATCACGCTCGCGCCCGCGCAACTGCTCGGCGTGGGCGACCGCATCGGCAGCATCGAGCCGGGCAAGGACGCCGACCTCGCCGTGTTCTACGGACACCCGCTCGACGGCGGCAGCGTGGTCGCCACATGGGTCGACGGCGAGATCGCGTTCGACGTGGCCGACCTCGAGCGCGCGGGCGCGGCCGACGACGCCGCCGCCGCGGGACCCAAGCCCGAAGCCGCGACGGTGATCCGCGTCGACGAGCTGCACCTGGGCGACGGCACCGTGCTCACCCCGGGCGAAGTCCTGATCGCGGGCGGCAAGATCCGTGCGGTCGGGCGCAGCGTGGGACAGCCGGCCGGCGCGCGCGTCGTGCGCGGGGCGGCGGCGATGCCGGGCCTCATCGATGCGCTCGGCCATCTGGGCCTCGAAGGCTCGCAGCGCGTGCCCGCGACGCGCTTCGACATGACCCGCATCGTCGAGCCGGGCGACCGCACCGACCGGCGCGTGGCGCAGTCGGGCGTGACCACCGTGGTGATGTCGCCGCGCGGCACGAGTCGCAGCGGCGCGCCGATGCTGGCCTACAAGCCGGCGGGCGAGGATCCCGAGCGCATGGTCGTCGACGCCCCCTGCGCGCTGCGCTTCTCGTGGACCGAGCGCAACCGCCGCGAGTCGGGCCGCGCGCTGACCGAACGCCTGCAGAAGGCCGCCGACTACGCCAAGAAGTGGGCCGAGTACGAGGAGAAGCTGGCCGCCTGGACGCCGCCCAAGGAGAGCGGAGCGGAGGCCGAGACGAAGTCCGAGAAGGACGGCGAGAAGAAGGAAGGCGACGCCGCCGAGGGCGGCGAGGGCGCCGAGAAGAAGGACGCCGAGGCCGAGAAGAAGGACGACGCGAAGAAGGGCAAGAAGAAGAAGGGCGAGGAGGAGCCGCCCAAGCCGATGACGGGCGCGTGGGAGGGCGAGGTCACGCTGCCGCCGCTCGCGGCCGCGCGCATCCGCCTGTACGTCCTGGAAGAAGACGGCGTCGTGAAGGGCTCCCTGCGCTGCGCTTCGGTCTCGTCCGAGCTGGTCCAGGTCGAGGGCCGGCGCGACGGACACAAGGCCGATCTCGCCGGCGTCGGCACGCGCGGAACCGTGAAGCTCGCGGGCGAGGCCAAGGAAGGCAAGTTCAAGGGCAAGCTGTCCGTCGCCGGCTCGAACGTCGACGTCGAGCTCGCGCAGACTTCGACCGAATACGAGGTCGCGCGCCGCTCCGAGATGCGCAAGCCCAAGGACGAGAAGAAGAAGGAGATCAAGGGCGAGCCCAAGGCCCCGGGCATCGATCCCGACCTGGAGCCCCTGCGTCGCGCGATGCAGGGCGAGGCCGCGGTCGTCGTCGAGGTGAACCGCGAGGACGAGATCGTCGCCTGCGTCGACGCCTGCGCGGCGGTCGGCATCCGGCCCGTGCTGTACGGCGCGGACGAGATCTGGAAGGTCGCCGATCAGGTGCGCGATCGCATCGCGGGCGTGATCCCGCCGCACGAGATCGTGTTCACGCAGCCGGAGCTGGGCGCGCGCAAGCGCAACCGCCACCAGGAGCTCGCCGCGCAGGGCATCCCGATCGCGTTCCACAGCGCGGCCGAGGAGGGCGCGGCGGACCTGGGCCTGATGGCGCTGTACGCCGTGTCGCAGGGCCTGGGCGCCGAGGCCGCCGTGCGCGCGCTGACCTACGACGCGGCGCGCATGCTGGCCATCGACGACCGCGTCGGGTTCCTGGCCGCGGGCATGGACGCCGACGTCCTGCTGCTCGACGGCTCGCCGATCCACCCCGCGTCGAGCATCCTGCGCGTGTGGGTCTCGGGCAAGGAGATCCGCTGAGAGCCATGACCGCCGCCGGCTTCCTGCTCGCGTCCGCCGCGACCGCGTTCGCCGCCGCCTCGTCGGCCGACGCGGTCGAGCCGGCGGGGTTCGCGGTCCTCGCCGCGAAGGCGCTGGGCGTGGGCGACACCGGCGACCGCGTGATCGACCGCGCGGTGATCCTCGTGCGCGACGGCCGTATCGAGACCGTCGGCACGGCGCGCGACACGGCCATCCCGGCCGGCTACACGGTCGTGGACGTGGGTCCGCTGTGGGTCTGTCCCGGCTTCATCGACCTGCACTGCCACATCGCTGGCGGCCCGGGCGGCCTGGGCGACATCAATGACGGCGTGTACCTGACGAACCCCGAGCTGCGGGCGAAGGCGACGGTCGTGCCGGGCAATCCGCTGCTGCGGCGCGCGGTGGCCGCGGGCGTGACGAGCGTGCTCTACATCCCCGGCTCGGCGACCAACATGGGCGGGCAGGGCATCCTGCTGAAGACCGGGGCGAGCACCTACGAGCAGATGGTGATTCGCGACCCCGGCTCGCTGAAGCTGGCGCAGGCCGGCAACCCCGAGCGCTGGGCCATCGGCGTCGGACGCTCGTTCATGAACTGGAACACGCGCGACACGTTCCAGCGCGGCACGACCTACGGCCGCGCGCGCGAGGCGGGCGCGGACGCCGACGGCGCGGAGCGCGAGCGCGACATCCAGTGGGACGTGTTCCCCGAGCTGGTCGCGAAGCGCGCGCAGATCTCGACGCACACGCAGCGCTATCAGGTGGTGCTGGCGACGCTGACGATGGTGCGCAAGGAGCTGGGCCTGGACGTCTTCATCGACCACGGCGAGTGGTACGGCAGCAAGCTCGCCAAGTACGCCAACGACCTGGGCGTGGACGCGATCCTGGGTCCGCGCTCGATCGACACGTTCCAGGCGCTCGACACCGACGGCAAGATCCTGGGCATCGCCGCCAGCTACCAGCAGAACGGCCACGAGCGCGTCGGCTTCAACACCGATTCGCCGGTCATCCCGCAGGAGGAGCTGCCGCTGCAGGCCGCCGTCGGCGTGCGCTACGGTTTCGAGGACGCGCGCCTGCAGTCGCTGCGCGGCCTGACCATCGTGCCGGCGACGACGATGGGCGTCGCGCACCGGATCGGCAGCCTGGCGCCGGGCAAGGACGCCGACCTGGTCGTCACCACCGGCGATCCGATCGATCCGCGCTGCTCGGTCGAGAAGGTTTGGATCGAGGGACGGCGCGTCTACGACGCCGAAGCGGACGGGAGGATCTGGTGAGCGCATTCGGGAAGTTCGCTGTCGCGCTGTCCGCCGCCGCGCTCGCCGCGCCGATCGCCGCGGCGCAGATCGGCGGCCCGCCCGCCGCCGTGCCCGGCCGCGCGCCCGCCGCCGGCGAGGTCGGCGGCCCCGGTCTCGCGCTCAAGACGCGCAAGGCGCTGACGGTGCCCGACACGGGTCCGCAGTTCGTCGACAACGCGGTGATCCTCGTGCGCGAGGGCCTGATCGAGGCGGTCGGCCCGGCCAGGAGCGTCGCGATCCCGGCCGGCTACGAGGTGCTCGACGTCGGCGACCGCTGGATCTGCCCGGGCTTCGTCGACCTGCACGCGCACGTCGGCGGGACCTTCGACATCAACGAGATGGTCTATCTCGTGAACCCGGGATTGCGCGTGGCGTCCTCGGTCATCCCGGCCAACGATGCGCTGAAGAAGGGCCTCGCCGGCGGCGTCACGACCGTGCTGTTCATCCCCGGCTCGGGCGTCAACGTCGGCGGGCAGGGCGTGCTGATCAAGACCGGCCTGGAGCGCTTCGAGGACGCTCTGGTGCGCAATCCCGGCTCGATGAAGCTGGCGCAGGCCGGCAACCCCGAGGGCTGGACGGTCGGCGTCGGCCGCTCGTTCATGAACTGGAACACGCGCTGGATGTTCCGGCGCGGCCTGCTGCACGCGCAAGCCTGGGAGCGCTTCGAGCGCGGCGAGGGGCCCAAGCCGGAGACCAACTTCGACCTCGAGATCTTCCGCTGGCTGCTGAACAAGAAGACGCAGATCTCGACGCACACGCAGATCTTCCAGGTCGTGCTCTCGACGCTGACGATGGTGCGTCGCGACCTGGGCATCGACGTCTACATCGACCACGGCGAGATGGCCGGCTACAAGCTGGCCGGCATGGCGCAGGAGCTGGGCGTCAACGCGATCCTGGGCCCGCGCGTGATCGAGGTGCCCACGCGCCAGTTCATCAACTGGACCGGCAGCAACCCCGAGGCCATCCGCGGCATCGCCGCCGAGTACCAGGCCGGCGGCCTCGAGCGCATCGGATTCAACACCGACTCGCCGGTCGTGCCGCAGGAGGAGCTGTTCCTGCAGGCCTCGACCGGCGCGCGCTACGGCTTCGTCGACGACCAGTTGCAGACGCTGCGCGGCCTGACGATCGTTCCCGCGATCACGGCCGGCATCGCCGACCGCGTGGGCAGCCTGGAGCCGGGCAAGGAAGCCGACCTCCTGATCACCACCGGCGATCCGGTCGACCCGCGCACCGCGATCGACATCGTCCTGATCGAGGGCCAGCGCGTGTACGACACGGCCACCATGAAGCGCAGGTTCTGATGAGGCGCGCGGCGGACAGGATCGTGGCGGCGGCCGCGCTCGCGGTGCTGGCGGCGTGCAGTGCGACGCGCGCGGCGCCGGATCTGTCGCCGCTCGCGCCCGGAGAGGAGGGTGCGGCGATCCGTTGCGCGCGCGTGCTGACCGTCGACGGCTCGGACCGCACGTTCAGCCCGGGGCTGATCCTGGTGCGCGAGGGGCGCCTCGCCTACGTCGGGCCCGACCGCGCCGTCCCGGCCGGCTACCCGCTGCACGAGTTCCCCGGCGGCTGGGCCACGCCCGGCATGGTCGAGCTGCACTCGCACATCCACGGCGGCGGCTTCGGCGACGTCAACGACATGGTCCTGCCGACGAACCCCGAGCTGCGCGCGTCGAGCTCGCTGCGCCCGTCGAACGCGGCGGTGCGCCTGGCCTGCGCCGGCGGCGTGACGACGCTGTACGGCATCCCCGGGAGCGGCACGTCGCTGAGCGGCTTCGGCGTCGTCTACAAGTCGAAGACCAACGCCACCTTCGAGGAGTGCGTGGTGCGCGATCCGGGCGGGATGAAGATCGCGCAGTCGTACAACCCCGAGCGGCGAGCCGGCGACCTGGGCCTGACGCGCGCCGGGCTCTCGTGGATCCTGGAGGAAGTCAACGACCGCGCGCGCGCCGCCAACGCCGCGGGACGCAGCAGCCCGGAGCTGGAGAACCTGCAGAAGATCCACGCGCGCGAGCTGCCCGTGCTGATCCACTGCGCCGGATCGGACGGCTTCCCGGCCGCGGCGCGCATGTGGCAGGTCAAGTACGGGACGCGCTGCGTGCTGAGCCACGGCTGCTTCGACGCCCACGCGACCGCGCCCTACATCGTGGCGGCGGGCGCGCCGATCAACGCCGGGCCGCGCACGATGGACTTTTTCACGACGCGCGACGGTGCCATCACGGGCACCGCGGAGCGCTATCTCGCGGCCGGCGCCAAGGATCTCTCGCTCAACACGGATTCCCCGGTGTTCCCGCAGGAGGAGCTGTTCCTCCAGGGCGCCGTGTCCGCGCGCCTGGGCGCCGACGCCTACGAGATGCTCAAGGCGGTCACGATCCATCCGGCGCGCGTGTTCGGGCTCGACCACCGCGTCGGCAGCCTCGAGGTCGGCAAGGACGCCGACATCGTCGTGCGCGTGGGCGAGCCGCTCGATCCGCGCTCGGCGGTCGAGTGCGTGTTCATCGACGGGCGCGTCGAGTACGACAAGAGGCGCGATGGCCAGTGGTTCTAGGTGATCTCATGCTGAAACCCCAATTCCTGTTCGCGCTCGCGCTGTGCGCGCCGCACGCCACGGCCGGCGGACTGCTGGCCATCCGCGTCGGACGCGCGGAGACCGTTGCGAAGGGCGTGATCGAGAACGCCGTGATCCTGATCGAGGACGGCAAGATCGTCACGGTCGGCGAGGACCTTCCGGTCGAGCGCGGCGTGCCGATCCTCGACCGGCCCGAGTGGACCGTCACGCCCGGCCTGGTGAGCTGCTACACGCGCATCGGCCAGGACAGCCAGGGCGACGACGACACCAGCGCCGAGGTCAAGGCGCGCGACGAGCTGTGGCCGCAGTCGCGCGACATGCGCAAGGTGGTCGACTACGGCGTGACCACGCTGGGCATCTACCCGGCCGGCAACGGCATTCCCGGCCAGGCCGTGGCGATCCGCCCGCGCGGCGAGACGGTCGAGGAACTGGTCCTGCGCGAGTCCTCGTACCTCAAGATCGTGATCCGCGCCGATTCCAGCTCCAAGAAGCGCCTGCGCGACGGCTTCAAGAAGGCCGACGACCACGCCGAGAAGGTCAAGAAGGCCAAGGAGAAGTGGGACAAGGAGCAGGAGAAGAAGAAGTCCGCCAAGAAGGACGACAAGAAGGAAGAAGAGAAGAAGGAAGGCGAGGAGCAGAAGAGCGAGGCGAAGTCCGACGCGAAGTCGGACGTGTTCCAGCCGCCCGAGCCCGACGAGAAGGTCAAGGCCTACGTCGGACTGCGCGAGGGCCGGCTGCGCGCCGTGGCCGCCATCTCCGGCGCGGCCGAGTACCTGCACTGGCTCGACGCGCTGGGCAAGGAGAAGATCGGCTGGGATCTGCGGCTGGTGCTCAACCAGGACTGCGACTTCTTCTACGTGCTCGACAAGAAGACCTACGAGCTGGACGTGGACGGCATCGGCGACCACAAGGCGCGCACGATCGTCGAGCCCGTGCTGACCTTCACGCCGAACACGCGCCGCCTGCGCAACCTGCCGGCCGAGATCAGCCGCGCCGGCGGCAAGCTGTGCTTCACGCCGCGCCAGGACGACCTGGACGGCTACAAGGCGTGGCTGACGCACGTCGGCGACGTGGTCGGCGCCGGCCTGGACCGCGACGCGGCGCTGCGCGCGCTGACGCTGGAGCCGGCGGAGCTGCTGGCGGTCGCCGATCGCGTGGGCAGCATCGAGAAGGGCAAGGACGCCAACTTCGCGTTCTTCGACGGCGACCCGTTCCAGCCTGCGACGCGCCTCCAGGCCGTCATGCTCGACGGGCGCTTCGTGTTCGGTGAGGTGGACCAATGATCACGCAAGGACTTCGACGCCGTCTCACGCTGCTCTGCGCCTGCGCCGCGCTGGCCGTGCCCCTGCGCGCGCAGGACGGCCAGGGCTCCGACGCGCCCGCCGGCGGCGGCGAGGGCGAAGGCGGCCCGGCCGAGGTGGAGCAGGAGAAGAACGACGACCGCTGGCTGGCGATCACCGGCGGCGACATCCACACCGGCACCGGCGAGGTGCTGCGCGGGGCGACGCTGCTCGCGCGCAACGGCAAGATCCGGGCGATCGGCTACGACCTGTACGTGCCGCCGGAGGCCAAGGTCCTGGACGTCAAGGGCTACCGCGTCTATCCGGGACTGGTCGCGATCTCGTCCAACGGCCTCCTGGGCAACTCGTCCAGCGACATCGGCGACACGATCGATCCGTTCAACTTCCGGATGACGCTCGGCCTGGCGACCGGCATCACCACGACCGGCATCGGCACCAGCGCGGCGAAGCTCAAGCGCTTCTCGATCAAGGACGCGGTGCTGGCCGAGAAGATCTTCGCCACCTTCTCGTGGAGCAACAGCAACCCGCGGCAGAAGGCCGACCTCGCCGCGAAGTTCAAGTCGGCGTCGGAGTACATTCGCAAGTACCGCGACTGGGAGAAGAAGGTCAAGGACCAGAAGGACCTGCCCGAGCCCAGCAAGCGCGGCGTCGACAACACGGTCCTGGCGGTCTTGCGCGGCGAGCAGACCGCGAAGTTCGTCTCCAACGACCGCGACGAGCTCCTGGGCATCGCGCGGCTCGCGCAGCAGTACGCGTTCTCGCCGGTCATCGAGGGCTGCCAGGAGGGCTGGACCGTCGCCGACGAGCTGGGCCGCGCCGGAGTCCGTGCGATCATCACGCCCCGCGACCGTCGTCCCAAGGACGAGCGCCAGGCCGCGTCCGGCGGCGCGAGCATCGAGAACGCCGCGATCCTGCACAAGGCGGGCGTCCAGGTCGTGATCGTCCCCGCCTCGGAAGGCGTCGATCTCGGCGGGCTGGTGGGCCGCGACATCATGCACCTGCCGCTCGAGCCGGGCTTCGCCGTGCGCGGCGGCCTGCCCGAGAAGGCCGCGCTCGATTCGATCACCATCGCCTCGGCGCGCATGCTCGGCATCGGCCACCGCGTCGGCTCGCTGGAGGTCGGCAAGGACTGCGACGTGATCGTCACCGACGGCGACGTGCTGCACTACAAGACCTTCGTGCAGTGGACGATCGTCGACGGGAAGATCGTCTACGACAAGGAGAAGGAGCTCTTCTTCGCGCACATCCGGCCGCGGCCGGAAGCCGAGAAGGCGCCGCGCAAGATCGACGCCGGCGAGACGGCGCCCAAGCCCGAGGACGCGGAGAAGCCGGCGGACGCGGAGAAGCAGGACGACTCCGAGAAGAAGGAAGACCCCGAGAAGAAGGACGAGACCCCGCCCGACGAGGGCGGCGAGGACGAGCCCAAGTAGCGCGCGGTCAGGGCAGCAGGCCGCGCAGTGCCCGCGCCAGGACCTCGGCGACGCGGGCGTGCCCGAGCGCGGTCCAGTGCCCGTCGACCGGGTACGCGACCGGACCCTCGGCGAGCGCGCCGCGCAAGTCCACGTGCTCGATGCCCTCGGTCTCGGCGGCCAGCGCCGCCGGCACGTCGCGGTCCGACGCGATCACCAGCGGCCGACCGCCGGCGATCTCCCGCATGCGGCGGTACAGGTCGCACGCCAGCGCCCACTCCTGGTTCGGATCGCGCGGCGACCGCGCGAACGCGTGCTCCCAGCGCGCCTTCCGCCACGCGCGCCAGGCGTGGCTCCAGCGTTCCAGCCTGGGATACGCGACCGGCACGCCGGTCAGCTTCAACCCGGCGGGCGTGCGCACGAAGCGCGGCTTGCTCTTGCCGTACGCGGTGTCGAGCGTGTTCTCGTAGAGGTCGTTCTCGCAGAACACGACGACGACCACGTCCGGCCGCCAGCGAGGGACGAGGTCCTCGAGCAGCAGGCACTGCTGGTCCGTGCCGTAGCCCGAGACGCCCGCGCCGAGCACGTCCAGGTCGGGGCGCGCCTCCTGCAGCCGCGCCACCAGCGAGGCCTCGAACTCCACGCCCCAGCCGAACGCGTACGAGTCGCCCAGCACGAGCACGCGCGGCCGGTCGTCGCGCGGTCCGGGCCAGTCGCCGCCGCGGAACCCCTGTGCGTTGATGCGCACCTCGACGTCGAACTCCTCGGACCGGTGCCGCTCCACGCGGCCGGGCGCGTAGCGCCAACCCAGGCGCGGATCGTGCTCGACGTAGGCCGGATTGGTGGTCGGGGAGAGACCGCTGGTGCGCAGCGCGCGGTAGCCGAACTCGACTGCCAGCGGAGCGACGACGAGGCCCAGGGCCAGCGCCCCAAGGCGCCGTTTCCAGCGCGGTCGCATGCTGTTCGCGTTCGTCATCCGCTCCCCGGCCGCACCCGCGCGCGCCGTTGCGGCGCCCCCGGCGCCGCGCTAGGCTAACCCCATCGCTTCCAGCGGTTTAGGGCACGCTCGTGGGGCGTTCCGCGGCCGCCCTGAGCCCCGCATGAGCCTGCGCAGCCTGATCCGGACCCTGGGCCCCGGACGCAAGGACAGCCGCAACCTCACCCAGGAGGAAGCCTACCGCGCCTTCGACCAGATCCTGTCGGGCAGCGAGAGCGAGATCCAGATCGCGACCTTCCTGGTGCTGATCCGGATGAAGGGCCTGACGGTCGAGGAACTGATGGGCTTCGCGCGGGCCGCCCGCGCGCGCGCGACGATCCCCTGCGAGGGCCTGACCGGCCTCGTGACCGTGTGCCCGCCGCACGACGGAATGGAGCGCGCGCCGCCGCTGGAGGTCGCCGCGGGTCTCGTCGCGGCCGGTGCGGGCGCGCGCGTCCTGATCCTCTCGGACCGATGCGTGCCGCCGCGCCGCGGCCTGACGAGCGCCAGCGTCCTGGAGGCGCTCGGCGTGGGCATGACCTGGGATCCGCGCGAGGCGCAGGCCTGGGTGGAGAAGGCGCGCTTTGGCGTGTGCTCCGTCGCGGGGCTGCTGCCCGCGCTGATGAGCCTGCGCAAGCTGCGCAACGACGTCGTGATCCGCACGCCGCTCGCCACGATCGAGAAGCTGCTCGCGCCCGAGAGCGGTGCCGTGCTGCTGGGCGCGCAGAACGGCCCGGTGCTGGGCACGGCCGTCGAGGTCATCAGCGGCTTGGGCCACGCGCGCGGCGTCGCCGTCCAGGGGCCCGAAGGCAGCGTCGTCCCGTCCCTCAAGCGGCGCACGCGCGGCATCGAGCTGTCCGACAAGCACCTCGTGCCGCTCAACGTCGAGCCCGAGGACTTCGGCCTCGCGCTGCGCTCGGAACCGGAGATCCCGATGTTCGGGCCGCCGCCCGAGGGCCTGGGCACCGGCGACAACCCCGAGCTGATCAAGTTCAGCGGCGACGCCACGCTGGCGGTCCTGGCCGGGCAGACCGGCGCGGCGCGCAACGCGACGCTGTTGTGCGCGGCGCTCATCCTGAAGGCCGGCGGCTTCGCCTACACGCTCGCCGAGGGCGTGGACCAGGCCGCGCGGTCGCTCGACAGCGGGGCGGCCAGCGAGGTGCTCGCGCAATTGCGCGCGATCGCCTGACGGCGTGGCGCGCGAGGCCGCGATGGGGGATGCTTCCACGCCGGACCCGCCCGGCGGATCCTGAACCGAAGGAGCAGCCGATCGACCTCTCGTTCCGACACGACCTGTGGCTGCGGCGCCTCCCGGTCTCGCCGCGCGAGATCGGCGTGCTGCAGCGGATCGTGATCCGTCCCGCGCACGGCGAGCGCGGGTCGCCGGACGAAGTGCGCGCCGACGCCGACGGCGGGCTGGCGGGCGACCGCTGGTCGACCGACGCGCGACGGCGCCCCGGGAACCAGGTCAGCCTGATCAACGCGCACGTGGCGCGCGCGGTCGCGGAGGGAGACGAAGCCCGCGCCGCGCTCACCGGCGACAACCTGCACGTCGATCTCGATCTCTCGGAGCGGAATCTTCCGCCCGGCACGTTGCTGACCATCGGCGAGGTCGTGCTGGAAGTGTCCACCGAGCCCCATCGGCCCTGCCGCCATTTCCACGAGCGCTTCGGCGCGCTGGCGGCCAAGCGCGTCGCGCGCGGCAATCGCACCGGGCTGCGGACGCGCGGCGTCCTGGCGCGCATCGTGACGCCCGGAGTCCTGCGCGTGGGCGCGGCGATCCACGTGCAGCGGCCGGGGACGGCCTGCCTCTCCTGATGGCTGCCGAGCTGCCGCAGTTCCTCGCGCGGCTGCGCCGGCCCGAGGCACCCGGGAAGGGGCCGTTGCGCTACGTCCGCCGCCCCTCCCGGGCGCGGGCCGGCACCGAAGTCCAGCCGCTGCGGGGCGGCGAGCAGGCCTTCCCCGAGATGCTGGCCGCGATCCGGCTCGCGCGGCGCTTCGTGCACCTGGAGGTCTACATCCTGCGCAACGACGACGTCGGCCGCATGTTCCAGGACGCGTTGTGCGAGCGCGCCGCGGCGGGGATCGACGTGCGCGTCCTGTACGACGCGGTCGGCTCGATCGCGTTGTCGGATGCGTTCCTGGCGCCCCTGCGCGCCGCCGGCGTGCACCTCGTCCAGTTCCATCCGGTCGCGCCGTGGCGCGCGCGCTGGGGCTGGAACAAGCGCAACCACAAGAAGATCCTGGTGGTCGACGACAAAGTGGCGTTCACCGGCGGTCTCAACCTGGGCGTCGAGTACCTGCCGCGCGAGCACGGCGGCGGCGGCTGGCTCGACTGGCACGCGCGCGTGGAGGGGACCGCCGTGTACGACCTCGCGCGGTCGTTCCGCAACACGTGGATGCGCGCGGGCGGCGGCTGGATCCCCGAACCGGCGCGGCCCGGCGCGGCCTCGGGCCGCACGGCCGCGGGCGTCGAGGTGGTCGACAACCTGGGCGTGCGCGCGCGCTGGCGCATGCACCGCGCGTACCTCTACGCGATCCGGCAGGCGCGGCGCGAGATCTCGATCCTGAACGCCTACTTCGTGCCGGAGCTGAACCTGCGCCGCGCGTTCGCCAAGGCCGTGCAGCGCGGCGTGTCGCTGCGCGTGATCGTTCCGTCCACGACCGACGTCCCGGCCGTCCGGCACGCCAGCCGTCACCTCTACCGGCGCCTGATCGAGAGCGGCGTGCGCATCTTCGAGTGGCCCGAGACGATGATGCACGCCAAGGTCGGGATCATCGACGGCGCCTGGTCCACGATCGGCAGCTACAACCTCGATCACCGCAGCCTGATGCACAACCTCGAGATCGGCGTCGTCTGCGCCGACGAGACGCTGGCCGGGACGCTGCAGGAGGCGTTCGAGCGCGACGTGGCGCGCTGCCGCGAGGTCACGGTCGAGGAACTGCAGCGGCTTTCGGCGTGGCAGCGCTGGCTCGACTGGGGCTGGTACCAGCTCCGGTCGTGGCTCTGAACGGACCGCGCGCGGCGCGCGACCGTCGCCCCGTCAGTCGCCCGCGCGCTTCTCCGACCCCGTGTCCCTCGGCGTGGTCTCCGCGGGCTTCTCCGCCTTCTCCTCGGGCGGCGTGCGCCACTGCGACAACAGCTTCGTCACGGGTTTCCAGCGGCGCTCGATCTGGGCCTCGTCGCCGCCCGCGAACACCTCCAGCCCGGCGGGGCACGACCCCTCGAGGAGCGGACCCCAGTGCCGCAGCCACTTCGCCCCGATCGCGGCGCGGAACGGCTCGACGGCGCGGGCGTCGGCCTCGGCGGTGCCGTGGAACAGCGCGACGGGGACCGCGATCGACCCGGCGATCTCGGCGCACTCCCAGCCCTCGACCCCCTCGGACGGCGAGAAGGCCAGCACGCCCGCGAGACCCGCGTCGCGCTCGAGCGCCGCGAAGGCCAGGGCCAGCGCGGCCGAGTAGCCCGTCCCCATCAGGACGATCCTGGCCTTGGGCGACATCTCGCGTGCGCGCTGGATCGCGAAGGTGATGTCCGCGTAGTCCTCGTGGCGCTCGGCGACCCGCCCGCGGGCCTTGTGGTGGTAGAAGGCGGTCAGGTTGTCCGCCGAACCCTGGCTCGCGCCGGAGCGCAGATCGATGGCGAACACGTGCGCGCCCAGGCGCTGGAGCTGCGGGCCGATCGACGTGTACGCGAAGCGCGATGCGTCGGCGCCATGCAGCGCGATGACGGCGATCTCTCCGCGCAGCGGCTCCATGGGGACCGTCGGCTGCTCGTAGTAGTCCATGCACTGGACCACCTCGTCGGGGCCCTTCTGCAGGATCGGTCGCACCAGCGGCAGCTTCTGCTGATCGCGTCCCAGGCGCAGCCCTTCGGGCGGGGCTTGCGCCGGTGTGGGGGGGGCTTGTGCGATCCCGGGCGTGACGGTCGCGTGGGCGGCGAGGCCGCAGGAGGCGAGGAGCAGAGCGGCGAGCGGTCGGTGCATGGTTTTCAGGGTAGAGAGGCCCTGCGCGCTCGCAAGGGGCGCACCGGGCCGCCGGCCGTCTTGACGCCCCAGGGACTCCCGCATACGGTCAGCACGTCTCGCCCCCCTGAGCAGCGTCGGTACCGTTCGCCGGCCTTCTCGACCTTCGTCCGGCCTCGCGTTGTCCCAGGACTGCGACGCAGCGCTTTTGCTGCGCCGTGGGGCTTCCTTGAGTCACTCCAAGTCCGACCGTTCGCGACGTGTCCGGAGGTTTCCCAACATGTTGAAGGTTGCTCAGCTTCTCCCGCTGGCACTGCTCGCCAGCCTTTCCACGCCCGCTTTCGCCGGCGGCGGCACCGCGCTCCTCCTCGGGGGATCGGTGACCGGCGGCGCCGTCAGCCAGGAGGCCCAGGCCGTCATCGCCGAAGGCGTTGCGGTCGAGGTCGCCACCGACGCGCAGTGGACCGCCAAGACGGCGGCCCAGTTCGCGGCCTACCGCGCCCTCGTCATCGGCGACCCGACCTGCTTCGGGCCCGGTGTCTCCGCGTCGATCACGGCCGCCACGTCCAACAACGCCGTGTGGGGCCCGCAGTGCGACGGCAACACGATCCTCATCGGCACAGACGAGGTCTTCCACAACGGCCAGGGCGGTGAGCAGCTCACGAACGGCGGCATCAAGTTCGTGCTCGCGGACGCCACCAAGACGGGCTTCTACTGCTCGCTGTCGTGCTACTACCACGACACGCCGCTCTTGACACCGGTGCCGCTGCTCAGCGGCCTGCCCAACATCCCCGGCGGCTTCACCGTCCGCGGCGTGGGCTGCTACAACAACGCGCACATCGTCGCCACGCACCCGGCCTTCACGGCCACGGGCGTCACCGACGCGACGCTGTCGAACTGGTCGTGCTCGGTGCACGAGGCGTTCGACACCTGGCCGACCGCCGGCATCAACCCGTTCCTGGTGCTGGCGATCGCCCAGGACATCGGCTCCTCCTACACCGCGCCCGACGGCACGGTCGGCACGCCCTACATCCTGGCTCGCGGCGCGGGCCTGGTGGTGGACAGCAACATCACGCTCGACCCGGCGCTGACGCTGTGCAAGCCCATCAACTCGATGATGTGCGTCACGGCGACGGTCACCGAGAACGGCTCGCCGGTCGTCGGCACGACCGTCACGTTCACGATCACGGCCGGTCCCAGCGCACCGCTGGTCGGCATGGGCGTGACCAACGGCGCCGGCCAGGCCACCTTCTGCTGGACGAGCGCGGTGATCGGCGTGGACAACATCATCGCCCAGTACGTCGACTCGACCGGCGCGACGCAGACGTCGAACACGGCTGCCGTCGAGTGGTGCGAGGCCGAGTGCTACCTGGTCGTCGGTCGCGGCGGCTCGGGTTCGACGTGGACGATCGGCAACACCGTGTTCAACACGCAGTTGACCTCGGTGCGCTCGGCGTTCGTGGTGCTGATGAACGACTACCCGTCGTTCCCGGTCCCGAACCTGCCGGTCGGCACGCAGTGGAACTTCTCCGGCCAGATCCTGATGCGCAACCCGGTCGTGTTCCCCTCGAACCCCGACCAGTGGTCGCAGCGCATGCGCGTGACGATCGATCCGGGTCAGATGGTCTCGGGTCAGCTGTTCGGCACGCTGAACGGCATCAACATCGGCCTGACGACCTTCACGGATCCGTCGGGCAACCTGCGCTTCGCGTTCCCGTTCACGGTGAACGGGATGTGACCCGCGACCCGCACCGCTTGCGGTGCGGGTCCACCAGGATCTTCTGAGTGCACCGGGCGTGCCGCGTCAGCGGCGCGCCCGGTGCCTTGTTGGCGGGCGCGGACGTAGGCGCGGCGGGCGTTGAACCGGAGCCAGAAACCAGAACCGGAAACCGGAACCGAACCCGGAACCGAACCGGGCGCTAGGAAAGCAAAGGGGGTTGCGGGCTCGCGCGATACCAGTGGCGCGCTCGCAGGGGCTCGCGCGATACCAGTGGCGCGCTCGCAGGGGCTCGCGCGCGGGCGCTCGCGCGCGTGCCCTAGTAATTCTTCGCGAACAGCACGCGCCGCGCGCTCGGCTTGCCGGTCTTCACGCACTTGCCGGCCTGCGGCGCCGGGCCCTGCCCGTCGAGCGGGATGCAGCGCACCGTCGCCTTCGTCGCGTCCTTGATGGCCTTCTCCGTCTCGGCCGTGCCGTCCCAGTGCGCCCAGACGAACTTCGACGACTCGGCCGCGAAGGCCGCCTCGAATTCCGCCCACGTGTCGATGCTCACGGTGTTGGCTTCGCGCTGCGCCAGCGCGCGCTCGAACAGGAAGCGCTGGAACTCGTCCAGGATCTTCCCGACCTGCACGCCCAGGTCGACCAGCGCCAGCTTCTCCTTCACCGCCTTGCCGTTGGCGTCGACGGGCGCGATCCGGCGCTTGGCCATCACGCACGCAGCCGCGATGTCGCGCGGGCCGAGCTCCAGGCGCAGCGGGACGCCCTTGCGCTCCCACTCGTAGTACTTCTCGCCCGGACGCACGTTGTCGCGGTCGTCGACGCGGACGGCGAGCCCGTCGTCGCGCAGTTCCGCCGCGATGCGCTGCGCCGCCTCGCAGGTCTGCGCCTTCTCGGCGTCGGTCTTCCAGATCGGCACGACCACCACGTGGACCGGCGCGAGGCGCGGCGGCAGCACCAGGCCGTCGTCGTCCGAGTGCGTCATCACCAGCGCGCCCACGAGGCGCGTCGACACGCCCCACGACGTCTGCCAGACGTGCTCGCGCTCGCCCTTCTCGTTCTGGAACGTCACGTCGAACGCGCGGCCGAAGTTCTGGCCCAGGTCGTGGCTGGTCCCGGCCTGCAGCGCCTTGCCGTCCTGCATCATGGCCTCGATGCAGCGCGTCTCGACCGCCCCGGCGAAGCGCTCGCCCTCGGTCTTGACGCCCTGGATCACCGGCATCGCCATGACGTCTTGCGCGAAGTCGCGGTACACGTCGAGCATGCGCTGCACCTCCTCGCGCGCCTCCGCGTGCGTGGCGTGCGCAGTGTGACCTTCCTGCCACAGGAACTCGCCGGTGCGCAGGAAGAGGCGCGTGCGCAGCTCCCAGCGCATCACGTTCGCCCACTGGTTGATGAGCAGCGGCAGATCGCGATAGCTGTCGATCCACTTGGCGAAGAAGTGCCCGATGATCGTCTCGCTCGTCGGGCGCACGACGTAGGGCTCCTCCAGCTCGTTCTTGAGGCCGAGCTTGCCGCCCTCGGCCTTGAGTCCCGCGTGCGTGACGACCGCGCACTCCATCGCGAAGCCCTCGACGTGCTGGGCCTCCTTGGCGAGGAACGACAGCGGGATCAGGAGCGGGAAGTACGCGTTCTGGTGCCCCGTCTCCTTGAAGCGCCGGTCCAGGTCCGCCTGCATCTTCTCCCACACGGCATAGCCGTGCGGCTTGATGACCATGCAGCCGCGCACGACCTCCGCGGGCTCGGCCAGGCCGCCCTCGCGGACGACGTCCTGGTACCACTGGGCATAGTCCTTGGAACGGGGGGTGATGCGTGCTTCGGCCATGGGGCTCCGGTTGGGGGAATGGGCGTGCCAGGGTAGGCGCAGCGGCAGGCGCGCGATACTGGCCCGCTGCGCCGCGCAGGGCGGTCTCCGCAGCGGTGGGGGCTACCCTCGGGGCGCGGGCGCGGACACGACAGTCCCAAATATGGGAAGAGCGCTCGCGCCAGCCCTGTGCCGTGCCGCCGGGCCCGCGCCCGACCTCCAGCCCCCCGCCGGGCGCTCCGATGAGCCTGAAGTCTCCCGGCGGGGGTGCCGCGAGTCTAGACTCGTCCAGACCCCCCCCCAGGATCCGGCGCGCGCCCGGTCCGACCACGTTCCGGAACCCCGCCCATGACGATGACCGAGCTTTCCATCCGACCCGAGATGACCATGGAGGAGATCCTCCGGGTCGCCCCGTCGGCCCACCGCGCGCTCTTCCAGCGCTACCACGTGGGGGGCTGCTCCTCGTGCGGGTTCCAGCCCAGCGACACGCTCGCGCGCGTGTGCAAGGACCACAACATCCTCGACGTCAACGACGTGATCCGCACGATCCAGGCCGCGCACGAGACGGAGGCGACCATGCAGGTCGCGCCGTCCGAAGTCCGCGGCTGGCTGGCCCGCAAGGAGCCGGTGCGCCTGATCGACGTCCGGCCGCCCGACGAGCGGGGGGGTGACGGCATTCCCGAGGCCGAGCTGCTCGACTACGAGGACTCAGGGAAATACATGAACCTGCCGAAGGAGACACGGATCGTGTTCTTCTGCGCCACCGGCGAACGGAGCCTGGACGTGGCCGCCTACTTCCTGGGTCACGGTTTCACCGCGGTCCGGTCGCTGCGCGGCGGCCTCGCGGCCTGGGCCGAGGGGGCGGGGACGCGGTCATGAAAAAGCCTTCAGAATCACCGTGGACACTTTCCTGACCACGCTGTTAGAGTCCAAGAGCAACGATCGGAATCCTGCCATTCCGGTCGCTGTACGGGCGATTTCGGTCGCCCGGTGCTGCGATCCCCTTCGCAGCGCTCGGAGGTCGACCCTGCCATGACCTCCGAGCCGCCAAGGGGGGGGAACCTGCCATCTCCTCCTTGGCCGTCGGCTGATGCAAATCAGTATCGACCCGCGCGGAGTCGTCTCCCACAAGGGGACGACTCCCTTTCATTTCACGGAGGGTCAGCGCTCGCCCTCGACGTAGACCATGCCGTCGAGCGCGTCGATCACGAGCGTGTGCGTCACGCCGTTCTGCTCGAGCGTGATCGTGCCGCCGCTGCTGGGCCGGCCCGAGCGATCGAAGCCCAGCGTGCGCCCGTTCTGCAGCCGCACGGCGCGGATGCGGACGTCCTCGAACACCGCGTCGACGGGATAGCGGCGTCGCGCGGCCGGATCCTGCTCGGGCGCGAGGTCCGTGACGTGGTAGCCGCCGCCGTCGGAGTGGAACACGAACTCGACCGGCTCGTGGCGGACGATCGCGCGCGCCTGCGCCGCGTGGAGGTCGCTGGCCAGGAGGCGCGCCGCGTTCTCGAGCGTGACCTCGCTGCGCGAGAACCACGCGTGGATCGCCAGCGACGAGGTGATCATCACCAGGCCCAGGACGATCAGCAGCTCGAAGACCGTGAACCCGGCCCGGCCGCGCGCACCCTCGCGGAAGGAAACCACGCGACGCCCTCTTCGGCCTGCGCGCGGGCCGGACTCGAATGCCTCCGGCAAGCCCCCCCTCACAGGTCGTAGTAGGGCGGCGCGCGGTCGAACGCGCGGCCGGTCGCGTTCGCCCGGATCTCGCCCGTCGCAGGCCGGTAGATCCAGCCCGTGCGGCTGTCCGCGAACTCCGGCCAGGGCTCGTCCGCGTGCAGGAAACGCACGGTGGCGAGGCCGTTGGCGGGATTGGCGGGCACGCCGCCGCGCAGATAGGGCCCGAACGGCCGCCGCGGAGGACCCGCCGCCGGGGCCTCGGTGGGCGGGACGACCTCCCCGTGCTCGTCGGTGGGCTGCCCGATCTGGGCCGTGAACTGCTCGAAGGCGGGCGTTCCGCTCCGACCCTGGCCGGGCCAGAGCCCGTGGTCGGCGTGGTAGTCGGCGAGCACAGCGCGCAGCTCGCCCAGGACGAGGCGCACGCCGACCAGGCGCCGCTCCGCCTGCGCCGCGTCCCGCCGCGGGCCCGGGATCGGCAACGCCATGCAGTACAGGATGAGCGCCGAAACAACGGCGAACAGGGTGGTCTGGACCCACGACTGCGCCCGGTTCACGTCGCGGCCGGCCAAGGGGTAGACCGGGCCGAGCTGCCCGTCTTGGACGGGGTTCGCGCGCGGCGGTGGGCTGGGGGTCGCGGCGGCGTGGCTGTCGAGCACGGACATCGTGGTGGCGCCGGCGCGCGGGGGTGCGCGCGCGTCCGCGGGTCGAGGGCGGCCCGGAAAGGCGTTCCAGAATCTTTCGGCCGCGAGGGGGGTGGGCGCTTGAGGCGGTCCCACTCCAGCCGGCCCTGCTTTCTGTTCCAGGCCCTGGGGGTGGCGTTGGGGCGATCCGCTTCTCAGCCGCTGAACGGACACCGTCGCCTCGCAACCCCGGCGGCATGGTCAGGGAACCGCCACGCCGTGTCCGACATTACATACAGCTGTTATGCTTCCAACGTCGGATATTCTGACACCACACTCTCCATGACTGGCCCATGAACCTGACGCCTCGAGACTTCGGCCGCCGCCTCCAGAAAGCGCGCGAGGTCGCGGGCCTCACCCAGGCCGCCGTCGCCGGGCAGCTGGGCATCCCGCGCTCGGCGGTCGCGGAGTTCGAGGCCGGCCGGCGGAATGTCACCGGGCTGGAGCTCGACAGGCTGTCCCGACTCTACGGGCGGTCCGCGTCAGAGCTTCTCGAGGCCGACCCGCTGGCCGCCGATCCCGTGACGACGCTGTTGCGCTCCTCCCAGGAGATCGCAGCGGACCCGGCGCTGGAGCCGAAGCTGCGCCGCTACTGGCGGCTCTGCGGCGAGATCGATCAACTCGAACGCGGTCTGGGCATGCCGCAGCGATCGTCGTCCCAGTTCACCTACGCGATCGCTGCGCCGAACACGAGGGCGGAGGCGATCCGACAGGGACGGGACGTCGCCGCCGGCGAACGCAGCCGACTCGATCTGGGAACCGCGCCAGTCTGGGAGTTGCCGGAGATCCTCCAGGCGCAAGGCATTCGCGTGACCGAGGAAGCGCTTCCCGACGGCCTGTCGGGCGCGTTCCTCTACGGGAAGGGTCCGGGTGCGCTGATCCTCGTGAACGAGAGCGATCACCGCGTGCGCCGGCTGTTCTCGTACGCGCACGAGTACGCGCATGCGCTTCTCGACCGGGCCCGCAACGCGACCGTGAGCCGCAGATCGGACAGGGAAGACCTGATGGAGGTTCGGGCGAACTCGTTTGCCGCGCACTTCCTGATGCCGGCGGCTGGGGTGCTCGCGCTCCTGGCTACGCTGGGGAAGGGCGAGACTGGACGACAACTCCAGGTCGTGCCTGACCCCGCGAGCTCGGGCAGCGCCGAAGCGATGTTTGCCTCCAAGCGGCTCCCGACGTCCAGTCAGGCCGTGCAGGTCCACGACATCGTGCACATCGCACACGTCTACGGCGTGAGCTACTCGGCCGCGCTGTTCCACCTGCTGAACTTGAAGGTCCTGACCCGCGACCGGTTCGAGGCGTTGCAAGTCCAGGAGGAGGCCGCGCGGCGGCTCGCGCGTGCGCTCCGCGGCGAGGTCCCGGGCAGGGACGGCCACTGGAAGCTCTCCTCGCAGGTTCTCGCCCTGGGTCTGGAGGCCTATCGGCGCGAGGTCATCACGCGCCGCAAGCTGGTCGAGCTGGCCAAGGAAGCCGGGGTCGCGGAAGCCACGGTCAACGAGATCCTCGCCGATGCCGGCCTCGACGACGAACCGGTGCCGGCGCGGCTGACGGAGTGATTCGCGTTGGAGCGGTCCGCCGATCCGCGCGTGCGAGTCGTGTGCGACACATGCATCCTCGTGAACTTCGCACGCATCTCGCGCCTCGATCTGCTCGCGAGACACCCTGGCTACGCGTTCGTCGTGCCCGAGCAGGTGCTCGACGAACTGACCGTTCCTGAACAACGATCCGCCGTCGACGCGGCGATCGTGAGCGGAGACCTTGCACTCGTCGTGTCGTCCGACATGGCGGAGATCAGGAGGGGCGTGGAGTTGCGCAGGCACATGGATCGGGGCGAGTCTGCCGCATTCGCTGTCGCAGAACACCGAGGGTGGTTCATCGCAACGGACGAAGGGCGACGCACCCGGCGCATGATCATCGAGAGCCTCGGCGTGGAGCGCCTCCTCACCACTCCAGCAATCCTCCTGAACTGCATACGGGCGGGAGTGCTCACGATCGCGGACGCCGACGACCTCAAGGCGAAGCTGGAGCTTCATCGGTTCCGCATGGGGTTCTCGAGCTTCGACGAACTCGTGCGCGGGGAAGAGCGCTGAGCGCCCCCAAACCGGGTTCTACCGAGAGGTCAACGCAGCATGCGCACCTTCGCTGGGGCGTAGGATCCCGCACGCAGCCGCGATGCGGCACGTACCCTTCGATCAACCGCAGGGGCGTCTCCGGGGCCTGGCCTCCCGGGCGGGGGCTGGCGAGGTCATGGTGGAGTGGAATCCGCGGCGAGATTCCCCTCGTAGGGGATGCGCCGTGCTCCGCGAGGCACGCGAGCGGTTGCAATCTCCCGCCCTGACTTCCTCGTCCGGGTCGATGTCCGGATGCCGTCGGTCCAACCAAGGCCAAGTTCGCCTGGTCCGGGTCGGATACCTTGACCGTTCTCGAAGCGGCGACCTATCCTGCGCCGCGGGCGCATCCCGCGCCCAGGATCTCAATGGACCCCCCCGAGTCCGGGTCTTGGCCGGCGTCGCAGCCGCAGGGCGAGCGATGGAGGGAACTGTTCGCCGATGCGTCACCGCGCGAACTTCTGAGGCGGCTCCTGGAGGGAGACCCGCTCGAGTTGCGTGACCGCTGTGCACGACGTATCCGAACGCAGGCGATCCTGCTCGATGGACAACGCCTGCACCTCAGGGCACTCGCCCACGTCGCGCGCGAGGCCCCGCGGTACCTCGGCACCCCACAGTTGGAGGTGTGGCTTGCGGGAATCGTCCGCCGCGCGGTGAACGAGTTGATGGCGGAGGATGCCGAAGCGGCACGGGGTGCTGCGCTGCCTGCGGCCCCGTCGGATCCAGACCTACAGCAGGTAGCGGCAGAACTGGGCCTGGAGTTGGAGGCGCTCGCACGAGGGTTCGTGCGATTCAATCGGGCACCCTTCGAGGCTCGCACGGCGCTGTTCGCGGTGCTCCTGGACGGCATGAGTCCTGAAGCCTGGGCACGGTCCCAGGGATTCAGCGTCGAGCGTGCGCTCGATCACCTGCGCCAAGCGTTCTGGGCTCTCGGCGTGCGCGATGTGCCGCCGTTCGAAGGCAGGGATGGGGAGGTGGGTGATGGGCTCTGAAGGTGTACGCCTGCATCCGCAGGCACTTGATGTCCTGCGCGAGGTCGCTGCGAATCGTGACTCGGTTCTCCTGCGCGTAGAGCGCCGTGCGGTCCATTCGACACTCGAGCAGACATCGCCGACGGTCGGGCCCGACAGCACCGGCTTGGCGACCGCGGAGCAGCACTTGGTCGCCGCCTACCGCGAGGAGTTGGCCTTCGCACTGCGTCAGGCAGCGTGGCACCGCCTCGCCGGCTGCGGGCTTGGGCGGCGGCTGATTCTTCGACGACGAAGCGCGGAGCACTCCGCCGCAGTTCCCGAGGCCGGCGAAGTCCAACGCAGCGCGTCGATCGCGCTCCGCCCGCGCATGGAACTCAGCGGCTACGATCAAGAGCTGGACCTGCTCGAACGCTGCGTCGCTGCCCCGCCTGCACGCTGGGCTCGCTCCGAGGACTTGTGTGCGGCAGCGCATCGACTGGTCCCGACCGACCGCGGCCGGCTCATTGCCGCGAGCGCGCTGGTCCTGCGCGGCCGCCCGGTGGCAGCGCTGGACACGTTGGCGCCGATGCTGGCGCAGGACTGGGGGGGCGAGGACTCAGCGGCCGCATGGAACAACGCAGCGGGGTGCCTGGAGCAGCTCGATGCACCCAGGCGCACCGTCCAGGCGCTCCGTCGGGCCTGTCGCTACCATCCTGGTGCCGCGGCATACCATGTGAACCGCTTGGTCGCCGCGGTGGTGGCGATGGATCCGAGCGAGGCCACGGACGCAATGAGTCGTATCGACGAGCTGGCGACCGGGAACGCTGATGTGCTGAGCGAGTCCGTCTCAAGGCTCGTGTACCTGCGCGACGGTGGCCACCGGTCGGCCGCGTTCGAACGTCACGACCTCGTCCGATCGCTCATGGAGCGAAGCAGTGGACCCTGCAGGAGGATCCTCGATGCGCTGGGCTAGATGGCTGCTGGTTGTGCTCATGCTCGCCGGCGACACGGGGTGGGTAGGCACTGCGGACGCACAGGGTGGAGTCGGGCAAGTCGGCGTCGGCCCCCGGCCCAAGGTCTCATCCATCGCACCCGTTGGCGTGTCTCCGCAAGGGCCGCGGCCTGTGCAACCCTAGTCACGTCCGCATGGAGGCTGGGCCGTGTCCGACTCGATTCGGTACCGGGTGCTGGGCGTGGCGTTCGCTCTGCTGGCTGCGGTCCTCGCCGGGTACTTCTGGAACCTCACACGATCTGGGGTTCCAGCACCCCCGCCTCCTGAACCGGCGCAAGAACTCCACTCAGGTCTGGTCGCGGCGCCCGCGCCACGGTCATCGGAGTCCCGGATCGATGCTGCGCAGGGTGAAGCGCCGGCACGCCGACCGGCCTCCATCGGTCCGATCGTGCGCGGTGCCAACCGGGAGCCGATCCGCGGCGCCGCGGTGTCCTGGACGCTCATCGTTCCGTTCGACCGCGAGTCCGCAGCGGCCTGGACATGGGATCAGGGCCTTCAGGTCCAGTCGAGGACCCGTTCGGCGGTCACGGGAGAGTCCGGCGCGATTGAACTCGATCCTCCTGCCGGCACCGCGGGAGCACCCAGCGTGATCTGGGTAACGCATCCGGATCATGCGAGCTGGTGCATGGTGCTCAGCCCAGGTGAAGGCGTCGACCTACTGCCCGCGCACATCGACCTGCAAGCAGCGCCAGGGATCGACGTGCTGATCCTTGACCAGGAGGGCCGACCGGTGGAGGGTGCGCTGGTCGGACAGCGACTCGAACTGGGCTTCGTGAATCGGCCCGGATCGAGCATCGAGGACCTGTCGCGGCTCGCGTGTCTCTGGAGGACCGCGCTCACCGGCTCGGGTGGGCGGGCGCGGATGGCGGATCTGCCGGGTCGCCAGACGATCGACGCCAGCGCGCGCGGACTGTCGACTCCGCCCTGGACTGGCACGGCGCCTGACCGCGTCACGCTTCGGCTGATGCCCACCTTCACGCTCATCGGGTTGGTCGAGTCCGAGGATTCCACGATCGATCTCAGCCGATCCCGCATCGATGTCGGGGTGCGCCGGGCCAGCCGCAAGTGGGCCGTGAGTTGTGCTCCAGTCGAACGATCGGGGTCCTTCGGTCCCTTACGTGTTCCGATCGCGGAGGGCGAGGAGTACTGCTTTGATCTGCAGGCCGGCGCTGTCGTGCCGCACGAGGTTCGCCGCCCGATTCCCGCGGCCGGTTCGGTACTTGAGGTCCGCGTACCGGCTCGCAGGGGAGTGCGCTTCCCGGTGCGGGTGATCGCCAGGGATGAAAGGCCGATTCCGGGCGTGGAGGTGGGTTGGGCGTGGAGCGTCGGTGTTGACTGGCAGTGGACCTTCGTAGGCAGCGACGCGGAGGGCGTCGCCGTGTTGCCGGCAGCGCCGCCGGGAGACATCTGGCTGCAGCTGTCCAAGACCGGCTTCGTGCGCTCGAAACAGTTGCTGAGTTTGTGGAACGATGTCTCGCCGCCGTACGAAGTCAAACTCGACCAGGGTGGAGTCCTGCGGGGGCGCGTGACCGCGGCCGGCGAGCCGGTTCGTGACTTCGCGCTGGCTTACCACGCCGCCGGCTCGTCCGACCAGGACACCGTGGTCGAGGTGCGCGACGCAAAGGATGGGTCGTACGAGGTGGATGGCATGCCCCTGGGCGACCAAGCCGTCCTCGTGTACTCGCTCGACCATCCACGCACGCCGACCCGCGTTGTGCGGATCGCGCCAGACGTCCCCGCGGCGGCAGACTTCCAACTCTCCGAGTCGGGCCCGGTTCGCGGCCGTGTCATCTCGGCCGAGACCAGTGATCCGATTTCGGACGCTGCGATTCGCTTGTACGCCGCCGGCGACAACGCGCGCCTGAGATCGTGGGGCTGGCTGAGCCGGACTTCGACCGATGGATCCTTCGAAGTGTCCGGCGCCGCGCCAGGGGTGTCCGGGTTCATCGAGATCACCGCCGACGGTCTGGCACCGGCGCTCCACCGCTACCTCGGAGCCGCTGCGGGAGCTACCGACGTGGGAACGATCGCGCTGGCACCCGCCCTGTCGGTCTCCGCGTACCTCGTCATCGATCCGGGCATCGACCCGGCGCCGTTTACGGCGTCGCTCGCGGGCCCCGCCAACGCCCCCAACCGCTCCTTCGACTCAAGTGGCAGCGCTGTGTTCTCGGGCTTGAGCCGCGGTGTCTACGAGGTCACGGTCGCGCGTGGGCTGGATTGGTGGGTCAGCCTACCGGTTCAACTGCGCTCGGCAGGTCCGCGGCGCGTGCGCTTCGATCTGCGCCGTGTGCGTGACCTTGCGGTGGAGGTGATCCCCGAGTTCGGTGCCTCGCTGCCGACCGGCTGCACACTACGCATCCTCTACGATGCGGAAGGCGAGCAGCACGCGTATGCGTGGCACTGGCCGATCGATTCATCCTCGCGGATGGACATCGGCTACCTGCCGGCGCGCCGGATGCGGATCCAGATCCTCGACCCGGAGGCGAAACTGATCGGATCCCTGATCGTCAGCGACGCGGACCAGGCAGTACCTTTGATCCGCATTCCGGTCGGTGGCGTTCAGCGTAGGGTGCGGGTCATCGACGCACGCGGCGACCCGATCGGCATCGCCGGCATCACGATCGGCGTCGGGGAGCCGGCGGAGTGGTTGTTGACGGGGAGCACGGATACGCGTGGCGAGTATCCGTTCGAGTTGGACGGTCACGATCGCGTAGACATGTGCATCAGCCGGCTGGGCCTGGACCACGGCGTCCTGCGCGCCGTCGTACTGAAGCCGGGCATCACGGAGGTCGTGTACGAGCCGGGCGCCGAGGGCACGTTCGTCTTGCGGGATGGAGCGCAGCCGCTGGAGGGAGTGGCCGTCGACCTCTACGACGCCGGGACCGGTGAGCTCTGGCTGGAGTCGCTGAGCACGGACGCCCAGGGCCGAGCCGCCAGTC